>DATEHF010000065.1:0-11388 GCA_035279725.1 Candidatus Acidiferrum sp. | reverse complement strand
GCCGTTAGATCGGGCCCCTTAGCCCGCATCCGCCGCAACCGCCAGCGGCCACCTTCAAGTCGTTGTATCGAAAGCGCGCAAACACACCGTGTTCGTGTGTGCAGCTTGCTCACTCGCACTTCCGATACAACACTAAGACTTCGCGGTACTAATCCCGGCCGTGGAAGCCGGATAGCTTCCGGGTGACCCATCTGCCACGAACTTGGTTGCTTCCAATTCATTAGAGCGGAGAGCGAGATCCGCATTCGCGACTGCATGTTCAGTCGAGCTTTTGTCGGACACTGCTAAGAATTTCGTCGGAGAGTCGCGGATCCTGCACGGCGCGGGCCAGTAGTACGCCACCGAGCAGCGCTGCCGTCTGAAAGATGGCTTCTTTCCGGTCCCCAGGCCCCGCTGAAAGAGTTTCCTCAAATCCCTGCTCGAACGCGACTTTGAGTTCAGGGGTCGAGCGAGCCACCTCCTGGGCTAGCGCGGCCATGGTGCAGCCGTCACCCGGATTGTCTCGGTGCCACCGGCTCAGGTACCGGTCAGCATACGATCCTTTGCTCTTCTTGCTGTTGCTGCGCTGTATACGCTCTAGCGAAACGTTTTGCCCGTAGGCAACGGCAGCCGCCTGCAGGTCTTCCTTCGAACTGAAATGGGCATAGAAGGCGCCATGCGTCAGGCCAGCTGCCTTCATTACTTCGCCCACGCTCACGTTCTCAAACCCCCGTTCACGGAACAGGCGGGAAGCCTCCTTGACAATCCGTTGATGTTTTGCGGCGGTCTCTTCGACGGGATAGCGCATATTTTTTTGTATCCTTCCATCTACGATGGTCATCCTATACCAAGTATGACGGCCATCCTATTTGATGCCGGTCCAACCAAAAGGAGACAATATGAAGCTCACAGGCAAGAAGGCTCTTATTACCGGCGGCAACAGTGGCATCGGTCTTGCCACAGCCAGACTTTTCATTGCGGAGGGCGCGCTGGTCGCCATTACTGGTCGCGACCAGAAGACGCTCGATGAAGCGATCGCCGAACTTGGATCGAGCGCGCGTGGCTACCGCGCTGATGTGACTATTGCGGAAGATCGCAAGCGGCTCTTCGTAGCCCTGGCCAAAGATTTCGGGAAGCTCGACATTGTCTTCGCCAATGCCGGCATCTCCGGCCGGACTCCTACCGGTTCGACCGACGAGGCCATTTTTGAGAACGTGATCCACACCAACCTTAATGGCGCTTTCTTTACCGTGAATTCAGCGGCCCCTCTGCTGAACGACAACGGCAGCATCATTTTTAATGGGTCGGTGCATAACTATCTCGGCCAACCTGGGGTCGCCGCATATGCGGCCACCAAGGGTGGTCTCGTCTCGATGGCGCGTTCCATCGCCGCCGACCTTGCACCCCGCAACATTCGCGTGAACGTCGTCGCACCGGGCGCGATCAAAACTCCTATTTGGAAGCGCGGTCCCCGCGCCTCTGCTTCCGCAGAAGATTCCGCCAAGTTGGCGAAGTTCTTCTCTTCTGCGATTCCGCAGGGCCGTTGGGGCGAGCCGGAAGAAGTTGCCAAGGCCGTGCTCTTCCTCGCGTCGGACGATTCCTCGTACGTCAACGCGGTCGAGCTGATGGTGGATGGCGGATTCACGGGTACCCCGTTTGGAGCTCCCATTTTTCAGGACGTATTTAGCCCGCTCGGTAGCGAGGCGAAGTTGGCAAAAGCTCATGCGGATTGAACCGCTATTTTGGAACGTCTTGCGGCGTGGCTCACCGCAGCGGGCGCCAGCGTTAATCGGGAATTTCCCGCGAAGCTGGTCTGCGTCTGAGCTGACTGATTATCCTGACAAACGAGTGGATAGGAGCAAAATTCTATTCGTAGCGCAAGGCGATCAAGGGGTCAACGCGTGTGGCGCGCCGCGCGGGAATGTAGCAAGCGAGCAACGCAATGGCGGCCAGACTTAGCGCGACCGCGACGTACGTTAGCGGATCAGTGGGCTTGACTCCGAAAAGGAACGTGGAGATCAGGCGAGTTACGCCAAAGGCCAGGGCGACCCCAATGGCCACACCTATGGAGGTGAGTTTGAGCCCAAGTCTGGCGACCATGCTCAGGACGTCGCCGGGACGTGCGCCGAGTGCCATGCGGACGCCAATCTCGTGCGTGCGCTCGTTGACCGAATAGGACATTACGCCGTAGATGCCCACGGCCGCAAGCAGGACTGCCACGCCCGCAAATATTCCGAGCAGCTCCATATAGAACCGGTAATCACCGAGGGATGCCGACAAAACATCTTCCATGGTCATGATGTTAGTGACAGGCTGATTGGGATCGATCTCCGCCAAAGCTTGCTTGACACTGACCGCCAAATTTTCTCCGCCCCTCATCCGGCCGGAAGGTGTTCGCAGCACTAATGCCTTGTGCAGATGGGCCCTTGCCGCGCCGCCGGGAAACACTGCCGGCTGTTGTGTGAAGGGCGCGTAGACAAATGGAGGCGTTTCTTCTCCCAAGCCAAAATGTTTGACATCACCGACAATGCCGACGATTTGGCGGGGACGCAGTTCGTCGACCGGGTAGGGATCATAGCGCAGAAGAATTTGCTGGCCGATGGGATCCTCGTTCGGGAAAAACTTGCGCGCAAACGACTGGTTTATCGCGATGACCCACGGCGCGGCTTCCGTATCGTGCTCATCGAGGTAGCGGCCTTTGACCAGAGGAATTTTTAGCGTGCTGAATATTCCGGGGCTGACCTCACTGTATCCGGCTCGCGGACGATTTTCAGGAGGCGGAGCGGGATGTCCGAGAATCGCAAACGAATAGAATTCCGGGCAGCAGCGCGTAGGCAATGCACCGATTACCGCGGCGGACTCCACACCTGGCAAAACTTCGGTTTTTTCCAGCAAGCGCTGATAGAAAGCCGTCACCGAGGGCAGCGTTTTTTCCATGTCGCCTCCGGGGACGCGTTCCAGATACTTTCCTCCTTCTGGAAGTTGCAGATCCATGCTTAAGACATGGTTAACGTCGAATCCTGGGTTGACTCGCTGCAAATGGAAAATTGTATTGATCATCAGACCAGCGCCTACCAGAAGCACCATTGCCAAGGCTACCTCGGCTGCCGCAAGCGAATGACGCGCCAGGCGCCCGGACGTAGTTGTCGTCTTGCGTTCGCCTTCCCTAAGGACGACATTTAAGTCGGGGCGCGAGGCCTGCACTGCAGGGGCCAATCCAAACAAGATTGCTGTCAAAAGCGAAACGCCTAGTGTGAACAGCAGCACGCGGGCATCGACGGTGATTTCGGTGGCGTTGGGGAAATCTCCGGCGAGCGCAACGAGTAACTTTATGCCGCCAAAGGTCAAGCCTATGCCTAGCAAGCCCCCGGAAAGGGCCAAGATTCCGCTCTCGGTCAGCAATTGCTGGATCAAGCGACGCCGGCCCGCGCCCAGAGAAGCGCGCAGTGCGTATTCTTTGCGGCGCGTCTCGGTACGGAACTGCAGAAGGTTGGCGACGTTCACGCAGGCAATCAGCAAAACAAAGGCGACCGCCCCCAAAAGCGGGTAGAGCGCTCGTCCGGCAAAGCGATAAAGGTCTTCGTGCAGGGGACGAACTTTCGTGCCCACACCCTTATTCGTCGCGGGGTACTCCTGCTCGAGGCGGCCCGAAACCACGTCCATTTCGGTTTGAGCTTGCGCTAGAGTCACGCCGGGCTTTAGTCGCGCCACGGGCATGAGCCAGTGGTCGATCCGGGCGGAGTAACGGCTGCTCGCGGCGTTGATGGGAATCCAGACGTCGAGGCGCCCGCCGTAGAAGGGTGCGAAATGCGGCTGCATGACTCCAACTATGGTTGACAGCACTCCCTCGTTGTCGAAAGTTTTGCCCAGAACCTGCGGATCACTGTTGAGCTCGCGCTTCCAGAACTCGGAGCTGATGATGACAGCCTGGGCGCGATCCTGGGATTCCTCGGGAAGAAAAATTCGTCCCAAAATTGGTTTCGCCCCGAGCAAGCTGAACAAATTAGGAGTTACATATTCCACGCGCAGAGGCCGCGGCTCGCCGAGACCGGAGACACTGGTTGTGTCGTTGAAGCTGATTAGCGCAATATCTTCGAAGACGTGGTTTTGTTTTTGCCAGTCCACCAATTCCGCTATAGGGGGCGGGATGGTTCGATCCGGATGACCTGACTCGGTCTCCCAAACCACAACTAGCCTTTCCGGATGAGGATAGGGCAGGGGGCGATAGAGCAGTGTGTCAAGAACGCTGAAGATGGTGCTGTTCGCGGCGATTCCTAAGGCCAGGGACAGGACCGCGACCACGAGGAAGGCTCGATTTTTCAGTAGACTACGAGTCGCGAACCGTATATCTGCGCCGAGAGTCTCGAAGAAAGGAAAGGTTCGCATGTTCGCGGTACCTCCTCAGCAGCGGAGCAATTGGTAAGGGACATGGCTTGAAGCCTACGCCGGTGTGTCGGCGGGCAAACCTTTACCCTACACTTCCCCCACAGTAGTAGACGTATTCAAGGTCAAATAGTTCCTCGGCGCGTTTTGTCCAACTCGCTTATCAGAATAGCCGGACCATGCGGTTAGTTCCGATTATCGGAAACTATACCCCCTACTGGATGCGGTCGTAATTCCATGGGTCCTCTCGCGGCTGGGAAACCGGGCTAGAACTTGGTGACTTCGGAGAAGTGGAAATTGTGGACTTTCATGGCGGGGACGACCATCTCGAAGGCTTCTTCGCCGGTGGCGCGCACGGCGGGTCCGAGCAATTCCACGTTGTTGAGCATTTCGATGATCGACTGATTGAAGCGGAAGTTGCGAACGGCGCCGGTAGGCCACTTCTCCCACAAGTCTTCGCATGCTTACATTCCGTGCGGCATGAACGCGTCCCAGGCGCGCCAAAATTCCGCCATATCCTGGGGAGTTCCCAGGGACACACGAACATAATTATCAAAACCCGAATATCCACTGGCAACCAGGACGCCCTTCTCCTCGAGTTGCTCTGCGACTTCCGTCCCGGGGCGCGGCGTTCTCAACATCACGAAATTCGTCACCGAATCGAGAGAGCGCAACATCCGCGCGTTGGCCTGGTTGTAGAACTCCTGGCGATCATCCGTGACACGGGCGAGGATCCTCTTCACATACCCTTGATCCTGAATAGCGGCTGTTGCGGCCCGCGCAGCAAGAATGTTGACACCCATTGCAAGCCGTCGCTGTGCGAGACGTTTCGAGGTTTCCGTTGAGGCTACGGCGTAACCAACCCTGAGTCCTGCCAGGCCATAGACCTTGGAGAGTGTGCGAGTAACGATCAGGCGTGAATCGGAAGTGGCACGCGCCAGCCACGTCTTAAAGCTCGATGTCGGTAGGACGAAGTCATAGTAGGCCTCGTCAATCAGCACGCTTGCGCTCTCCGGCACTTTGGCAAAAAAGGATTCGAGATCGGCGCTCGGAGTCATGCTTCCCGTTGGGTTATTGGGGTTGCAAATGTAGATCAGACCCGTGGACGCATCCGTGCGCTTGATCATGGCGTCTAGATCATGGGCATATCGCTTGGTCAGCGGAACCGTGCGAATTTCAGCGCCTCCCGCGCGCGCATACCCTGCGATGGCCTCGAATGTCGGGGTCGCCATCACCAACGATTTTTCCCGACCGAGAAAAGTCTCCGCGGCAATGCGCAGAATGTCGCCGGACCCGCAGCCAAGCGTGATCTGGTCCGGCTTAACCCCGTTCAGAGTCGCGATGCCTGCGCGAAGATCGTCCAATTCCTGCCCTGGGTAGCGATTGGCGAGCCCAACTGCATCGCGCATCGCTTCGTTCGCTTTTTCGCAGGGACCGTAAGGACTCTCGTTGCGGTTAAGCCGGATTGGCTTCGCTGGGCTTGCGGCAGCGGATGCAGCAGCTGCACTCGGCACGGGCGACATGGAATTTTCTCCCAACACCGGAAGAAAACTCGCGCTCGTGAGCGCGACCCCAAGCTGCCGCAAAAGATCTCTGCGACAAATGCGCATGTTCAAGTTTCCTTTCTGTGAAGAAGGCGGCGGTGCGACCTCAGCATGTCCCTGCCGGAGCGGGTGCCTGAACCCGCTCCAAGAGGGGCAAATAGCTGCATGATGAGCTTACTTCAAGACCAGAGTTACGGAGGTCGAATGAACGAGATTGCCGCTCGTCCCGGTGATTGTCAGATTGTACGTGCCAGCCCGGGACTTGCTGCCAGCGTGAACCGTCAGAGCAGAAGACCCTGAACCGTTGACCGTCACCGGGTTGAAGCTCGCACTCACGCGGCTTGGTAAGCCAGTTGCCTTGAGGCTGACGCTGCCTGCAAAACCTCCCAGGGCGGCGACCGAGACAGTATAGGTTCCGGAATGCCCTCGCAGGATCGACAAGCTCGCAGGGCTTGCCGAAACACTGAAGTCTGCTGAGGAGTTGACCGTCAGCTTCGCCGTGACACTGTGGGTGAGGGCGCCACTCGATCCCGTTATAGTTAGCGTGTAGCTGCCCACTGGCGTAGACGAAGCAGTCGCGACGTTCAACGTCGTGCTCCCCTGTCCTGAAACTGTCGAGGGCGTGAACGTAGCAGCCGCGCCGGACGGCAAACCGCTAGCAGAAAAACTCACGGTGCCGGAAAAGCCGTTGGCGGGAGTAATCGTGATGGTGTAATTCGTCCCGTTTCCCTGAATCACGCTTTGCGAAGAAGGCGAGGCGGAAATGCCGAAATCAGGCGCAGGAGTCACCGTGATGTGCCGCGAAGGGGGATTAGGATCGGTGAGGCCTGCGTTGTCCGTGACCGTCAATGTCGCCGCGAAAGTGCCTGGCGTGTTGTAGATCACACTGCCCGGCGTGGCCAGCGAGCTAGAACTTGGATTACCGCTGGGGAACGACCAGGAATACGCGGTAACAGTGCCGTCCGGGTCCGTACCAGAGCCAGAGAAAAATACGGACTGGCCTGCTGTGATCGTCACGTCCGTTGCCGGGCTCGTGATGGTGCCGGTGGGAGGCTGGTCGGCGGGCGCCGGCGTAAGCTGAACGAATTGCGCCACGGAGGGCACACCGGAAGAATTCAGAATGAAAAGCATGTAGTAGCCTGGCGGGGCAATGTTGCCGTTCGGCGGAGCTGTCACGTTCAAAACGCCGCTGCCAGCCGTGAAGTTCATGGCCACCATGCGCTGTTCCATGTCAAACGCGTGCGTCGGTGCACCTGGCCGCATAAGCACCACAGAGGCGACGTTCGCGGCGTCCGGACTCTGTACTTGGAAGGCACTGCCATAACCAATGGCCGACGAGGGAACACCGGTGATGGTGGGCCGCGCAGCGAGCGTACCGTCCGGATTAAAAAGATAGGGAGGAGAGTAAATCTCCATGTGCTGCTCATAGGTGCCCCGCGCCGGGTTGCCGCCGATAAACAATACCGTTCCATCCGGAAGGAGGAGCGAATTGGAATGGTACAGGCGCGCAAAGGCGTTTTTGCCCGCGGAGCTGAAGGTATTGGTCGCGGGATCGTACAAATCGGCGTTGAGGCTCGCAGTCCCCGTGTCTTCATCATTGAGAGAACCGCCCAACGCGATAATCTTGCCGCTGGGGAGGATCGTGGCGTTCATTTCAATGCGCGGCTGGGACATCGAGGGACCATATGTCCAGCTTGGCGTGGCCGCGGATAGATCGATCAGCTCGGTAGTCGCGGTAGACGGGTTGCCGCCGCCCATAATGATGACCACCGGCTTGTAGTTATTTGCCGGCGTTAGCGGCAGCAAAACCGACGTGCCATAGGTACGCGTGCCACTGTAATTCGTCGTGGCTACTACACCTGACCAGGTTTTAGCTACTGGATCAAAAATCCGAGATTGCGTTGTAGAACCGGAGTAGAACACTTTACCGTTAGGAAGAAGATGCATCCGTGGGTAAAGAGGGGGAGTGAAGGGAGAGCCAATCTGGGTGCTCCAGCCCGCGCCCACCGAGTAGATTTCCACCGCGGTGTTGGTTCCCCCCGTTTCGCTGAGTCCGGAAAAGGTCATTACCCTACCGTCGGCCAATGTGGTTACCGTGGGATACCAGCGTCCGTGGGCCATGCTCTGCAAGTCGTTGAAAGCACCGGTCGTCAGGTCATAGACAGCACTTCGCAATTCGCCATGGAAGGGATCGTACTGGAGGGTTCCGCCGTTGACGAAGGCGCGGCCGTCCGGAAGAACAACCATCCCATTGCAGAACATGTCCCAGTTCACCGGCTGCGTTGTGACTGTGCCGGTCTGTGGATCGAACACGCCCGCCTGCAAATTGGTGTTGGTAGGCAGATTCCCTGACCCGGAGACCACCAGCACTTTTCCATTGTGCAGCAGCGCGGCATGCACGGGATTGATCGGCATGAGGTTCGGTAGCGTTTGCCATTGACCCTGCAAGCTTGCTTGCCCGGCGGCAAGGCCCGGCAAACTGGCGAAGCAAATCGCCGCTACCGCGACGGGCAGGAAGTATTGAACTACTTTAGAGAAAGCTAAACTGAGTCGGGCCGGGCGAGAAAAGGGCATGAGGCAACCTCCTGGGCAAGAGGCCCTTGCAAGAATTGGGGACTATACAGGACTCACGCGGGGGACGACGCGTGACCTGATAATGAACTTTCATATGGGCTTTTAGCAAGCTCAAAATCGCCCAGCAATCCAGTGAACGACGGAATCAGACTAGGGAAAGTTACTGAGGACCATTTGGCAATTCCAATAGTCCGGTCGCGCGTGGGAAACTGGGCTAGAACTTGGTGACTTCGGAGAAGTGGAAATTGTGGACTTTCATGGCGGGGACGACCATCTCGAAGGCTTCTTCGCCGGTGGCGCGGACGGCGGGGCCGAGGAGTTCGACGTTATTGAGCATTTCGATGATCGACTGATTGAAGCGGAAGTTGCGGACGGCACCGATAACGCGGCCATTCTCAACGAGGAAGAGGCCGTCGCGGGTCATGCCCGTCATGACCTTTTCGTAGGGATCGACTTCGCGGATGTACCAGAGGCGGGTGACGAGCAGGCCGCGTTCGGTGGAGGCGACCATTTTTTCGACGGAAGAATCGCCGCCGGTGAAGACGAGATTCATGGGGGCTTCGCCGTATTCGTTGGGGAGGGCGAAGCCGTGGCCGGTGGGCTGTTTGCCGGCGGCCTTGGCGGCGGCGCGGGAATAGACGAGATTTTTGGGAATGCCACGATCGACAAGCAAAACTTTCTGGCGGGGCAAGCCTTCGCCGTCAAATGGTGTGCCCTGTTGCAGCGGGTGGTAAGCGTCGTCGGTGATGCTGATGTTTTGACCGAAGAGTTGTTTGCCCATGCGATCGTTCAGGCAGGAGCGCTTGTCTTCGAGAGCCGTAGCGGCGAAATCGTAAAAGAGGAAACCAACGAGATCGAGGACGGCAGAGGGTTCGAGGATTACCGTATAGGGGCCGGGGGCGAGTTCGCGGGCATTGGCGGCGAGATGAGCTTTTTCGCAGGCGCGAGCCGCGAGTTTTTGGGGATCGTAGGCGCGGACATTTGCGGAGTTGGCTTTGGCCCAGCTGGCGGCGGGGCCCTCCTGAACAGTGATAGAAAATTCGGAGTGCGTTTCGCGATAGGCGGCGAAGAGGCCACGAGAATTTCCGAGAGCGGATTGGCTCTGGCCAGTTGAATAGATCCCAGCGGCGACCTGGCCGTTCTTGACGGCCAAATCGCAGGCGCGGCGGACGGCGCGGGCGCGCTCTTCCGCGGAGAGAGCAGCGGTTGGTTTAACAAAACGCTTCACTGCGCGATAGCGCTGCTTGGCTGGCATGGGCAGAAGACGCGGATCTTTTGGCTGGCTGTGAGCGAGGGAGAGAGAAGCTTCGATGGCAGCGCGAAGGGAGTCTTCGTCGATGCGATTGGTGGTGGCGCGGGCGGTGCGGCCATCGGCGACGGTGCGAATGGAAACCGTGAGGCCGTGTTCGGCGACATTCTGGTGAATAGCGTTGTTGGCGAAACGCGTGAGGGCGTCGGCGACTTCATCAACGTGAACTTCGGTTTCTTCCGCTCCGGTGGATTTGGCCAGGCGAAGAACGGTCGAGACGATGCGGCGAAGTTCGCGCTCCGCGAAAAGTTCCGCGGCCTTGAGGCTTGCTCCCTTTGAGGAGTTCCTGGGCTCGGGGGCGGGTTTCATTGGTTTGAAAAAGCCGTCCCTATGCGCACATTGCGAAAACGCGCTGGCGACGCGCCGTGGCCGGTGCCCATCGTTTGCATGGGCTGGCCTTTTCCGCAGTTGGGCGTGCCCCACAGCGTCCAGCGATCAAGCTTGCAGATGGCGTCGCAGGAATTCCAGAACTCGGTGGTGATGCCGCTGTAGCTGGGGTTTTTGAGCATGCGGACTTTTTTTCCACCTTTGATTTCCCAGCCGATTTCGGTCGAGAACTGAAACTGGTAGCGGCGGTCGTCGATGGACCAGGAGCGATTCGTCTCCATGAGGATGCCGTCGTGGGTGTCGGCGATGAGATCGCCGTAGTCCCAAGTGCCGGGGAGCAGGCTGACGTTGGTCATGCGAATGATGGGGAGGCGGTTCCAGCTTTCGGTGCGCATGGTGCCGGAGGAGCGATTCAGGCCGACGAGGTGGGCGGTTTCACGATTGGAGAGATAGCCACGGAATTGGCCGTCTTTGATGATGTCGGTGCACTGGGCGGGAACGCCTTCGTCATCGTAAGCAAAAGTGCCGAGTCCCTGGCCATGGTCGAGGCGGGCGTCGGCGACGACGTTCACGATGCTTGAGCCATATTTGAGATTGTTTAGTTGGTCGAGCGTAAGAAAACTGGTGCCGGCGAAATTGGCTTCCTGGCCGAGGACACGATCGAGTTCGATGGGATGACCGATCGATTCGTGAATTTGCAGGCCGAGCTGGCTGGCGCCAAGAATTAAAGTGCCGGTTTTTTCGGGGCATTGTGAGGCGGAGTGCAGAGCGGCGGCCTCTTCGGCGATCATGGGGGCATTTTTCAGCAGGTCGAGAGACTGAACGAGTTCGTAGCCTTGCAGGGCGTGTTGGCCGCCAAAACTATTGGGATAGGAACGCTTTTGAATTTCTTCGCCTTGGAAGGAAGTGGCGGCGATGCCGCAGCCGGAAATCACTTTGCGCTGGTGAATGCGCGAGCCGATGCTGGAAGCAAACCAGGAGTCGATTTTGCGGAACTGCATGTCGGTTTCGGTGAGGGTGACGCCTTTGACGCGGCGCATTTCGGCGTCGGCGGCAAGGAGCAACGCAAGTTGCGTTTCGAGAGGAATTTCGAAGGGGTCTTTGCGGAACGGGCTTTGCCAACTGTCGACGTAGGATTGTTCGGGAGCCAGGACAACTTCTTCGCGTTTGGCGAGCGCGGAGGCTTTGGCGATGGAAACGGCTTGAGCGGCGCAGGCGGCTACACCTTCGCGACTTAAACGATCGGTGGAGGCAAAGCCCCAGGCACCGTTG
>DATEHF010000064.1:0-128918 GCA_035279725.1 Candidatus Acidiferrum sp. | reverse complement strand
ACTTGGGAAAAACGAGGGAACAATCAGGGAACATTAACCGTTCCAGACCGCTCCATAGACCCACTTTGTGCTCCCTGGAGTTCCTCGTAAGTCCTTGAAATTCCATGAGTGGTTACATTCGACTCCCACACGCTTCCGCCACATCTTGTTTCTTACGAAACACTTGGCTCTTGTTCGAGAGAACATAAAAGAAGACCAAGCTCGGCCGGCTTGGCGCCTGTGTTAACCGGGAATTTATCTCCGTGGCTGTAACATTATTCGAGCCTGGAAACGTCTAATGCTTGCCGCGAAGTATTGGTGTGCTTGGTTTCAGGCCAACGTTCATAAATAACCATTGGAGTGATGCAGCCAATGCAACAGGGGACTTTGAGATGAATGTTTGTAGGCGGCTCATCGGTGGAAGAATCTGGATCTTATCAGCGGCATTCGTGGCTTTCACTGGCGTTCATTCGGCATCGGCTCTGTCGCTGCAAGCTCAAACCCCAACACAACAGTCTGCACAAACTCCTGGTGCGACGCGGCCCGTTGGAACCATCAAGTCGATTTCCGGGAATACCGTTACGTTGACTACGGATGCTGGAAGCGATGTGACCATTCAAGTTCAGGACGCCACAAAGTTCGTTCGAATTGCTCCCGGCCAAAAAGACCTGAAGGACGCCACGCCCATTCAGTTGACCGACATCCAGGCGGGTGACCGCATCCTTGTGCGCGGCAAGCCTGCTGACGACGGCAAAACTATCCTCGCCGCTTCCGTCATCGCCATGAAAAAGGCGGACATCGCCGATAAACAGTCTCGCGACCGGGAAGAGTGGCAGAAACATGGCACCGCAGGACTGGTGAGTAGTGTCGATCCTGGCAGCAATACCATTAGTGTCTTGCTGCCTTCCGTTGGCGAGAAAAAGAGCGTCGCCATCCACCTTTCCAAAGAAACGGTTCTGCGTCGATACGCTCCCGATTCAGTCGAGTTTGACGACGCGAAACCAGCTTCGCTCGATCAAATCAAACCCGGCGACCAGCTTCGCGCCCGCGGGACGCGCAACGCTGATGGCACGGAATTCACCGCTGATGAAATTGTCTCCGGCACGTTCCGAAACATCGCTGGCACCATTTCGGCAGTCGATTCCTCCTCCGGCACCATCACCGTCCAAGACTTGGTTACCAAGAAGCCAATCACAGTGAAGATTACCGCTGAATCCCAGTTGCGCAAGCTGCCTCAGCAGATGGCGCAGCGGATCGCCGCTCGACTGAAAGGCGCTGCACCAGATGCATCGGCGGCTGCGCCGGCTTCAGGGAGTGCCGCTGCTGTTGCCAATGCCAGCGCGGGTCAGACTCCAGCGTCCAATGGACCGCCGTCCGGTAGCTCAGTGCCCGGTGGGGGTGGAGGAATGGGTAGGACTGGCGGCGCAGGGAATGCCGATTTGCAGCAGATGATTAGCCGCATGCCAGCCGCTACGCTGGCAGAACTCCAAAAGGGTGACGCGGTCATGATTGTGGCCACCGAGGGCGGGCCGAACGGCCCCTCCATAGCTATCACCTTGCTTGGTGGAGTTGAACCTATTCTCGAGGCTTCCCCCAAGAGCAGTGCTTCCACAATTCTTTCGCCATGGAGCCTAAGCAGCGGGGGCGGCGGGGAAGCAGCCACACCTTGATGCCGCCGCGACTTAAATCAAACTATTTTCGCTCTGGAGATCTGATGGGCTTTCGGCATGTTCGAACGGCACTTGTGATTTTGTTTTTTGTGTTTTCGATTTTCCCGCCGGAAGGAAATCTGCTCGCGCAGGCCCCAACCGGCGGACTCAGTGGCGTCGTTACTGACCCCTCCGGCGGAACGATTGCCAAAGCTGCGATCCGCTTGACTGACGCGAGTGGCGCTTCACTGGACGCCACTACTAACCGTGAAGGCTTCTACGAGTTCAAAGGTTTGCTCCCGGGTACGTATAGCCTGAAAGCTGCAGCCAAGGGCTTCGCACTTTTCACTCAGGACGATGTCCAGATTCTCGCCGGACAAGTCCAAAAGTTGAACATCGCCCTCGTTATTCAGATGGAAGAGGAAAAAGTGGAGGTTTCCGACTCCTCCACGAAAGTCGACATCGCTCCTTCCAACAACGCCGGTATGGTGGTCATGCAAGGCAAGGATCTCGAAGCGCTCTCCGATGATCCCGACGAGCTGCAATCCGAGCTTCAGACGCTCGCGGGCCCGTCCGCCGGCCCCAATGGCGGCCAGATGTATATCGACGGATTTACGGCCGGCACGCTTCCTCCCAAAGCGTCCATCCGCGAAATACGAATCAATCAGAATCCGTTTTCCGCGGAGTACGACAAACTCGGCTACGGACGAATCGAAATTCTTACCAAGCCTGGTACCGATCAGTTCCACGGCCAGGCTTACATCTCGGGAACCACTGCAGCATTTAACGCCCGCAATCCTTTTAGTAATCTGCCGGCTGGCATCGCGCAGCCTGGCAATGATTCCGAACAATACAGCGGAAACATTGGTGGACCGCTCAGCAAGAAAGCTTCCTTCTTCTTCAACGTCGAAGGGCGCAAAGTCATCGACCTTAAGATCGTCAACACGCCATTCGTGGATCCAACTACGTTCCAGATCGTTCAGTTTAGCGATGCGGTGCCGAACCCAGGCAGGCGGTACGAAATCAGCCCTCGTCTCGATTACCAGCTGACCCCGACGAATACTCTCACTGCGCGCTACCAGTATTTTCACAACACGGATGAGAACGAAGGCACTGGGCAGTTCAGCCTGGCGAATCAAGGTTTCAACATCGTCAACGCCGAACACACGCTGCAAATCAGCGACACCCAGGTGGTGAACGCCAAGATCATCAATGAGACCCGCTTCCAGTTCCTTCGGACCACCGAGACACAAACTCCGGTCAGCACCACGCCCACGATTCAGGTTCAAGGCGCATTTACGTCTGGCGGCAATGTTCAAGGCGTGCTCAATGATGCTCTCAATCGCTACGAGCTTCAGAACTATACTTCCATGGCCGCGGGCAAACACTTCGTGAAGTTTGGGGTACGCGTGCGGTCGAACCACGACGAAAACTTTGAGACTGCAAATTTCAACGGGAACTTTTCTTTTGGATCCAGAGTCACTCCTCCCCCTAGCGCATCCTGTACGGGCCCCAACGGGGCGCTCACTGGAATCCAGGCATACCAGCAGTTGGTGATGGGCTTGGCGAATGGACAGACCGTTCAGAGCCTGATCAATTGCGGTTATGGGCCGACTGAATATTCCGTCAGTGTAAGCCCGGCAGGAAATCCCACCGTACATGTGAACTGGTTTGACGCGGGGTTGTACGCCCAGGATGACTGGCGCGTCCGTCCCAACCTCACTTTAAGCTATGGACTCCGCTTCGAAACGCAGAACGACATCTCCGATCATGCCGACCTTGCACCGCGGATTGGAATTGCTTGGGGTATTGGCGGCTCGCCTAAAAAACCTCCCAAGACGGTGCTTCGCGCCGGCTTCGGAATGTTTTATGACCGGTTTGGCTATGACCTGGTGGCACAGCAGCAGCGCCTCAACGGACTCATCCAGCAACAGTTCATCGTCAAGAATCCCGGCTTCTATGTTAGCAATACGCCCCCGCCTAGCCAGCTCCAGCAGTCCGGAGCGCCCTCAACTAGCTACGAGCCCAATTCGCATCTTCGGGCGCCGTACACCATGCAAACCGGTGTGAGTCTGGAGCGGCAACTTGGCAAGTCCGCGAATCTCGCCGTAACGTATTTGAATGCCCGCGGTGTCCACGAATTCTTTACAAACAATATCAATGCTCCCGATCCGGCAAACAACGGACTGCGCCCCTTGCCGGCCCAAGGCAATATCTACCAGTACCAATCGGATGGCGTCTTCCGGCAGAACCAGCTCATCGTCAACAGCAGCATTCGGATGGGCACGAAACTTTCCGCTTTCGGTTATTACACCTTGAACTACGCAAATAGTGATACGGGTGGGCCCGGCTATTTTCCATCAAATCCCTATGATCCCAGCGAAGACTATGGCCGTGCCTCATTTGATGTTCGCCATCGCGTGTTCATTGGCGGCTTCGCGAGCTTGCCCTACGCATTTCGCCTGAGCCCCTTTATGATTGCCACTTCCGGAAGCCCGTTCAACGTAACCGCAGCGCAAGATCCCTTCGGTGACCAAGTGTTCAATCAGCGCGCCGCTTTTGCCACGTGCCCTTCGAGTTCGCCAACCGTGAAGCCAACACCATACGGCTGTTTTGATTGGAATCCGCAACCCGGCGAGAAGATCGTGCCCATCAATTTTCTGACCGGTCGGGGGAAATTCACTTTGAATCTAAGGTTGAGCAAGACATTCGGCTTTGGAAAGAAAGCGGAAGCCACAAACACCGGCCCCGGTGGCGGTCCCGGCCCCGGCGGCACGTTCGGGCGTGGTCCCGGCGGGGGAGGGCCAGGACAGCGCGGCGGTTTTGGCGGACGCGGTCCCGGTGGACCAGACGGCAACTCCGCCAATCATCGCTACAGCTTGACCTTTTCAGTAGCGGCGCGGAATATCTTTAACAACGTGAACCGGGATACTCCAATCGGCAACCTAAGTTCCTCTCTCTTCGGCCAATCAAACGGCCTCGCAGGCCGTCCTTTTTCTCAGTCGACCTCGAATCGCCGGATTGATTTGCAGGCGACATTCAGTTTCTAGTCTTTGGAAATTTTGCTGCGGGCTGGTTTCCGAATGAAGCGCAAACGGAAGAAGATTCTGGACAAAGGGACCGAGGCGCGGCGCGCAGCCCGGAATTCAGGGATCGCTCCGGCCGTTACACGGGTGATTCCCGACAAGCGCAAACAGCCCGCGAAGCACAAGAAACGCTTCATCGAAGCAGAAGTTGAGTGACAGCACTCTCCGTCAAACAGAAATCCAAAGGCGCAGCCCAAGAAGTGGACTGTGTTCAGTCGCCTGCTGAAAACTGATTACTTCAAGCCCGACCGGGCCTAGTTTTTCGATCCTCATCCGGGTTTGTTGGCAGGAACTACCTCATCGGGACGGAACAGCGGCGTAAGAGATATTCTCTTGCGTTCGGCAAGTTCCGTTGCGATTTTCTCCAAGTCCTTCTTATCGAACCCCATCGAGCTTACTTTCACCTTTCCATCATCACCAATCAGAAAAACTGTCGGGACGTTGGTCAATCCATAAGCGTTCGAAACAGCATATCCATGTTCGTCGTCGATCAAAATAGGAAAGGTTAATCCGTACTCCTTCGCGAATTTCGCTGCGGCACGCGCATCGTCCTGCGAGATCCCGAGGAAAGTTACGCCCTCGCCTCCGTACCGCTTATAGAGCCGTTCGAGAAACGGAAACGTGAACTGGCACACGGGACAAGAGACCTTGAAGAATGCCGCGACCACCGGGCCGCGTTCCAACAGCGAGTTGAGCGAGTACTCCTTGTTGTCGACCGACTTGAGCGAAAATCCCGGAGCTGTATTCCCAGCAACGATGTGCGTCATGTGATCCTGTTTTCCCATCCAGCGTGAAAGCCGCCGCAAAATCTCCATCGCTTAAGTCTAGCGCAAGTTCCGGGCCAAGTGGCTAGCTACGATGACAAGGGACGTATATCGCGGACAGGCATGTTTCCTTCATCGGAGGATTCAAACCTTGCATTAGAATAGCGACGCCATTCCTGTACTGTTCCAGTGGCGCGTTCGCCAGAAATTTGGGGTGAAGTGGAAAGGAACCACATCGATGGCGACTGAATTCATTCCACGACGTGTGGAAGCGCCGTTGCTAGAAACCGAGCGGCTGAGATTGCGAGGCCATCGGCCGGACGATTTTGCCGATTCCGCCGCCATGTGGGCCGATCCGCTGGTCACGCGCTACATCGGCGGAAAGCCGCTCTCGGAAGAGGATGTCTGGGCGCGAATACTGCGTTACTTGGGACATTGGGCGTGGCTTGGTTTCGGGTACTGGGTGGTAGAGGATAAATCCACCGGCAAATTCGCAGGAGAAATGGGTTTTTCGGATTGGAAACGCGAGATTGTGCCATCGTTGAAAGGCGTGCCGGAAATCGGTTGGGTGCTTGCGACGCAGGTCCACGGCAGAGGTTACGCCACAGAAGCGGTGCGCGCGGCGCTGGCCTGGGGCGATGCGAATATCCTCTCCGCCCAGCCTTCTTTGGGGAGAACTGTATGCATCATTCATCCCGAACATGCGAAGTCCATTCGTGTCGCGGAGAAGTGCGGATTCAAGCAAGTCCAGAGCACGATGTACAAAGGGGAGCCGACGATCCTGTTCACGCGGTAGCGCTTCGGTTTCGTGCAGAAATCAAATCGGACACTCTGCTTGAGGTTGCTGATGCTTACCCTCCAGCATCTTTGATGTCGTCGCGGGCTCTCCTGTGAGCCTCTTTTGATTCCGTTTTGGTGTCGCAATCGGGTTTCAGGAGATCGATCGCCTTGGGGAAAGGCATGGCTTTGCCGCCGGATGGACCGGCACAGGAGTCAGCGACTGGCCTGGGCTTTACACCGGTCACGGCCCACTTCAGGCAGGTGAATTCGATCTTCAAGGAACTGCTGACGCGGAGGGTGGCAACACAATCGTCCAAGTACTTAAACGCAGAACAGGCATCCTGCAAGTTTTTATCCTGCGGTAAGAATCCCTGAATTTGTAATTGATGCGTCAACTTCACTTCCAGATCCCCGTTTGATGCGAGCTGATCGTTTGCCGATTGCGCTCCGCGGTGAATCAACTTGAGCGGATTGTATTTCTTGGGGTTATACCAGGGACGTGACTCCTGAGACGAATTGTCTTTTGAATCCTGCGCCGAGCCTGAGAGAGTACCAAGGAAAAAACACAACGTGGCCCACGCGAGCACGATCGGGTAGCGTCTCATGTTGACCTCTCCGAGGGCTGGAAGAGCTAGTAAATTGATACCTCAGATTCGGCGTGGATGTCGAGTAGCTGACGGGTTGGGTTCCTGCCCGAACCTGGGAGCCGCCGCTACCAACACTGCGCCCAGATTTTGGTTATTATTTGCAGGAAGTTGAAGTGCTTGTAATCGTTCCACGTATAAACAGCCCAGGAGCACTAACCCAGATGGTGCCAACTGCCAACGATGCTGCGTTCCAGAATCAAATACGCCACCCTGCTGGCTTCCCCGGACAACTGGAAGAAAGGGACACAGTTTATCGCCCGGCGGATTTCTTTGTTATCGCCTGCATTCTGATTTTGGGATCGTTGACACTTTTCTCGGTCGATCAGGCCAGCGATTTCATGTTCGACGATGTGTACTACGCCGATTGCGCAAAGTCTCTTCTGGCCCGCGGTTTCTACGGCATTTTGGACCGTCCAGAAACCACCCAGCCTCCTGGAGTATCGGCCATCCTCGCGCTCTTGTGCCTTGCAGGAGGATGCAAGCGTGCGGTTTTTCTGAGCGCCATCGCGGTCCTGGAGACTTTGGGATTCCTCGCCAGCTACGCAGTGCTACGCCGGCTGGCGCCCCGCGCCATTGCGGGCACCATCTGTCTGTTGCTCATGTCTTCCTCGCTTTATTTTTCGCTTGCCACTCGCTGGGTGTCCACATGCTTCCCGTTACTCTTTGCCACTATGAGCGCGCTGTTGGTGGCGCGAAAGTTGGACGGTGCCACTCGCCTCGCTTCGAAAATCGCTTGGGGAACACTGTTGTCGGCGCTGTTCGTGGCTTCCTTGATGATCGGATCGGCGGCGCTCGCATTGTTGGGAGGCGTCGTCGTGTGGATCGCCATAACGATGGTGCGAGATCGCTCTCTTGGCGTCGCCCGCTTGAAGCTGTTTCTCCCTGTGGTGCTCGTTGGAGTGGTGGCCACCAGTCTTTGGATGGGCCGCAAGCCGCCGGATGAGTGGCCGGTGCCCGGATTCCCCAGGCCTTATTTTCAACAATTGTTTTTGAAAAATGGGCACTACCCCGAGCTCGGCTACGCCACCCTCGGTGACATTCCAATCCGGATCGCCAGGAAAGCCTATGAAGAATCCAAAATGCTTACGGAAGTGCTCGTCCGGCACTGGATTGACCCTTCTTGGGCCTCACTGCTGATCGCCGGTCCACTGGTGCTGATCTTCGCCGGATGGTGCTACTCGATCTGGAAGACGGGAGGAACTCTCGAAGACTGGTATTTCGTGGGCGGCGATTTCATTTTGCTGATGTGGCCCTGGCGGCTGGATGAGAGATCCTTCTTGCCGCTGGCGCCGCTGACATGCCTCTACCTTTGGCGCGGGTTCGTGGGAATCAGCACTTTGGCAGAGAAGAAGCCACGATTGCTGGGAGCGCTGTGGCTGCCCGCCGCGATGATTTTAACGAACGGGAGTTCCCTATGGATGCGCGGTGAAGGGGCTGCCAGTCCGACGAAACACTTTGGGTTTCAGGGCGCCGTGTCGCTTGCTGCCTGGGTGATTTCCGGGATTCTGGCGGCATATATGATTTGGAAAGGTTCCCGCTGGTTGGAACCGGCTGAAAGGATTGGAAACTGGTTTTCTCAATGGAAGGCCGCCTCGAACATCCGGGCGCGTGTCGCTGCGCAAGTTGTCGGTGCAATCCTGGTCGCAAGCCTGATAGTCATGGGCGTTGCAGAGCAACTGGAGATGCGGCGTGACAATCTGGATTTAGCGTCCCCAATGCATGGTTTGACCCATGACGTCGAGGCCGCGTTGTGGGTGCGCAACCACACACCGCCCCATGCCGTAGTCATGGCCAGACTCGTTCCCACCACGTACCACCATTCGGGAAGGGAGATGGTCTGGTTTCCGCCAAGTTCCAATGTGCAAATCCTGATGGATGGCATCCGGAAATACAAAGTCAACTATGTCGTCTTGATTCACCGCAGGCAGAGTTACTTCTTGCCGCCGGAAGAAGATTGTTTTGCCGCCGTGCTGGCGGCCAATGCAAATGCCTTTCGCCTGGTCACTGAGACTCCATCATTTCGTATCTATGAGACCGTAAGTCTGCCAGAGCATTGATCTGAACGCTGATAGAGAAGTTCAGTGAATTTGCTTGGTCTTGCGCTGCATGTAGTCCATCAGCAAATACTGGCCGAGCGTGTAAGGTGTGGTGAAATAGGCTTTTCCGCGGCACATTTCGGTGATTTTCTGAACAAAATGCACCAGCGAATAATCGCTCGCGAGCATGAAAGTGTTGATCATGATTCCGGCGCGCTTGCATTTATTCACTTCTTCGAGGGTTTGTCCGACGACGAAGGGATCTAAGCCAAAAGCATTTTTATAAATGCGGCCGTCTTCGAGTGTAAGGGCGGACGGCTTTCCATCCGTGATCATGATGATCTGCCGCATATCTTTTTTCTGGCGCAGCAGGATGCGCTGGGCCATGCGCAGCCCTTCGCGCGTATTGGTGTAGTACGGGCCGACCTGGACGCGAGCGAGCTCGCCGATGGGAACTTCTTCTGCGGAGTCATGGAACAGGACGAGGCTAAGCGTGTCGCCGGGATACTGCGTGCGAATCAGGTGCGAGAGCGCCATGGCCACCCGCTTGGCAGGTGTGAAACGGTCTTCGCCGTAAAGAATCATGCTGTGGCTGCAATCGAGCAGGACCACCGTAGCGCAAGAGCTGTGGTATTCGCATTGATGGACCATCAGGTCCGAGTAATCCATTTCGATGGGAACTTTGGCGCCTTCGCGGCGAACGGCGTTGAACAGCGTGGCGCTGATGTCCATATTGAGCGTGTCGCCGAATTCGTAGGGGCGTGAGATGCCGCCGGATTCGACTCCGGTAGCAAGATCACGCGTATCGTGGCGCCCGAAGCTGCTGCGGCCAAGCGACCCAAGTAAATCCTGCAGCGTTTTGAATCCCAGAAAATCGATCGTTTTGTCCGTGATTTCGAAGCGCGCCTCGGGCTGGCGTTCGTACGGTTGGCCAAGTTGTCCGCGAGCGGAAGTCTGCGGCGGCGGCGTTATTTGCGGAGGCTGCTGCGGATTGATGAAACCTTCGTTGGCGAGGCGTTCGGTGATTTTGTCGAGGAGATCTTTGATCGCTTGGTTATTCATCGCGCCGGGATCCTGGAGCATTTTGCGGAGCTCATCGCTCATGGCGTCTTCAGGCAAGAGATCGCCTTCTTGTAACGCGCGGAGGATTGCCTCCCGGAGCGCTTCCAGGGAGCGCTCAGCGTCCATCTGGGAAACGCCGTAGAATTGCGATTCAAAGCCGCTTTGCAGGAAGAAATCGCCCAGCCGCTTGATCAGCTCCTGAAGGTCGACGGCGTCGGCTGGTTCGCCTGTGTATTTTCCGTAGCGGATGAACTTCATGTCCGATTGTCCTCCTGCAACACCTGCGTAAACGAAAGAACTCCCCCTCTGCTAACCTCTGTTCTCTCTGCGTTATCTTTTCTTTTCTCTTCCAAACCTAAAACTAAGAACTCACAACTTAAGACTCAGTTGAATTGCCGCCGCGGCGGCCGCTGCGGGCCTTCGCGAGGTTCGCGCTGCTCGGGCTGTTTTGGCTTGTCGGCGTAGAATCCCCGTTCTTCGCTGCGGCCGATGCGGCGATGGGCCCACAAGCCTTCGAGAATCATTTCCGCGGCGGCCGCTGAAGGCCCCGCATCCTTGCGATCTTTCACGCCAAGCCTGTCGATGTGCTCCATCAAGCCCTGGATTTTGGAAAGCTGCTGATGGCGCTCGCCCGTCGTGGCCAATTCCGGCAGCTTGAGTTCACCGCCCAGTTCAAACCATTGGATCACCGGCTGGAAATTGATGTCCGTGAAATGCTTGGTGAAGACGCGGCCAACGGCGGTGCGGATGAGTTCGCGGGCGATGGTGTCCGCGCCCTTGAGTTCGCCCTCGTATTCGAGCTCCATTTTTCCGGTGATAGCGGGAAGCGCGGCGTACACGTCGGCAACACGCGCGACGAGCGATTTTTCACCGTTGCGCGCAGCGCGCTGCTCGGCGCTGCTGACGAGGCTCTCCAAAGTGGTGATGGGCAGACGCTGGCTGACCCCCGAACGGCGGTCGACGCGTTTGTCTTCGCGAGCCTGGAACGCGATTTCTTCCACGACTTGGCGAAGATATTGCGGGACATCGATCTCTTTACCGGAATCGCGGCCCACCCAGGCTTCCTGCGCCGTGATGGTCATCCCTTCTTCCACGTTTGCGGGATAGTGCGTGCGAATTTCCGCGCCGATGCGGTCCTTGAGCGGCGTAATGATTTTTCCACGCGCCGTGTAATCCTCTGGATTCGCGGTAAAAACGATCAGCACATCGAGCGGGAGGCGCAGCGGATAGCCCTTAATCTGGATGTCGCCTTCCTGCATGATGTTGAAAAGTCCGACTTGGATTTTTCCGGCAAGGTCGGGCAATTCGTTGATGGCAAAGATGCCGCGATTGGCGCGCGGCAGAAGGCCATAGTGAATGGTCAACTCATCGGAAAGATCGCGGCCGCCTCGCGCAGCGCGAATGGGATCGACGTCGCCAATGATATCCGCCATGGTGACGTCGGGAGTGGCAAGTTTTTCCACGAACCGATTTTCGCGCGGCATCCAGGAGATCGGCGTGGCGTCGCCTTCGGCGGCGATTTTTTCCCGGCAGGCTCGGCAAATCGGTTTCAACGGATCGTCGTTGATTTCGCAGCCCGTGACGACCGGCATTTCCGGATCAAGCAAATTGATCAAACCGCGGAGAATGCGGCTCTTGGCCTGCCCGCGAAGCCCCAGGAGAATAAAATTGTGCCGCGAAAGCAGGGCATTCACAATTTGCGGGACGACCGTGTCTTCATACCCATGCACGCCGGGGAAAAGGGTTTCGCCTTTTTCGATCGCGCGAAGCAGATTGCGCCGGATCTCGTTTTTCACCGAGCGAGACGCGCTGGTCGCATCAAAATCAGGGATGTGCTTCAGCTCGCCGAGCGTCCGCGGTTTGGAATGTCCTGAAGAATGCATCGAAGTGCTTGCCGTCATGTGGTCCCGTTCTGCAAGCCGACAGTGCCGGCTCGCCACAAACTAGTTCAGTCCGTGCCCATTTCCACCCGCGCGCTGGCGCAGCACCCCTCTGTTCTGTAGATGCGGGGCCCATTCGCGGAGGTACGCCACCAGGCGTTCCTGCCGATCCGCTTCCGACCGAAGCTCCAGGATCTGCTGCTTCCACAGTAGGTCCATGGGAAGGGTGTGTGCAACAAGGTAAGAGAGATCTTCCGCCGTGGCGCCTTCGAGATTCTTTGGATAGTCGTCGAAAATCAGCGTGTGGCAGGCCTCGAAAAGCTCGACGAGCTCGCGCTGGATGCGCGGATTAGATGGAGTGTCGCGATCATCGAGGTAGTCCACCTGGCCATGCAGAAGCGGGTCTTCGTCGAAAAGTTCGACGACGCGAAACGGCGCGCGGCCGGACGTAAGAATATCCATCCTGCCGTCTTCGTAACGCTGCGTCACTGCCTTGATCTCCGCAGTGCAACCGACTCGCGCGACTCCCTTAGGAAGCGACAGGAGCATACCGAATTCAGATTTCTCTTCGAGGCAGGTTTTTACCATCTGGCGGTAACGCGGCTCGAAAATATGCAGGGGAAGCTCCGCGCCGGGAAGGAGTACGACGTTTAACGGAAACAACGGAATGCGTTCAGGCCGCATGGTCCCAACCCAAATCATACCAGAGCACATGGTCGTTGGTGATGAATCCTGATTGCAGCTCGATGTTCGGAGAGCCCCAGCTAATTGCGAACAGAAGCGAGTCACTTCTGAGTGTAGACAGTTGCGCAGTGGTTTGAGAGCTGAATTGCCGAGGTTTACTCGTACCTGAGCGCGACCATCGGGTCTACCTTGGAGGCGCGCCACGCCGGCAGAAACCCGGCAAAGGCAGCAACGATAGTCAGCAGTGTTGCCGCAAAAAGAATTGCAATAGGGTCGGCAAAGCCTAGCCCAAATAAGAACCGGTGCATCAGTTGAGTTCCGCCCAGCGCGAACGGGACGCCAATGGCGATTCCCGCTAGCACCAGCACCAGCGTTTCGCGCAGGACCAACCAAAGAACGTTGCCTTGCTCCGCGCCCAGCGCCAGGCGAATTCCGATGTCTCGCGTACGGCGCGAAACCGTATAAGCCATCAGTCCGTAAAGGCCAATGGCAGCGAGAAGCAGAGCCAGCAGGCTGAAGGCACCGGCGAGTTGCTCGATGAAGCGGTCGCTTTGCAGCGAGTCGTCCACCAGGCTGGACATCGTGTGTACTCTGATGGGCGGAAGCGTGGGAGTCGCTTCCTGGACAACCCGGCGAAGCGCGGCAGTTACGGTCTGAGGATCAGCAAAAGTGCGCACTTCATAGAAGGCGGCGGCATTTTCCCACATGGGATTGGCAACAGGCGCGTAGATGCGAGGTGCAATCTTCTCGCGCAGATCGTTGTATTTAGCGTCCGCGACGACCCCTACGACCACCATTTCAGCCGGGTTGCCCGGATAGATGTCGCGAACGTGCTTGCCGATGGGATTGGTGTTGGCAAAGAAGCGGCGCACGAAGGCCTGGTTTATGACGCCGGCGCGAATAGTGCCGGGAGCGTCCTGCGTTTCGATTTCCCGGCCCATCAAAATGGGGATGCCAAGTGTCGAAAAATATCCAGGGCCAACATGATCCATGCGCGAATGCATTTCGTCACCGGGCTTGGGCGTATAGCCTTCCACGGCGATGGGATCAGCCGATTCCGAGCCACTGAACAAGCCGTCCTTGGAAACTGTGACGCCGCGTAAACCGGGGATCGCGGCAATTTTCGTCAGCAAATCGAGTTGGAAGCGCGGAATCGCCGCGCCCTTGTAACCTCCGGGGCCGGCATCGACGCGGAAAATGAGCAGGTTTTCCCGGTTGTAACCGAGGTTTACCTTGCCGAGCTTGGAGAGACTGCGGACAAAGAGCCCGGCAGAGACCAGCAGAATCACGGAAAGCGCCACCTGAATGACCACCAGGATTTTTCCTGCCGGGAAGCGCCGGTGCGACCCTTCACGGGACCCACCGCCTGGAGTGGACTTCAAAAGCGGCGTGAGGTTGAGGCGTGTTGAGGACAGCGAAGGAATCAAAGCAAAGAGGACTGTGGTGAGCAGCGTTACCCCCAAAGTGAAACCGAGCACGCGCGCGTCAGGTTGCAAATCGAGGTGGATGCTCGGAGGTCCGGATGCGCCTCCCGAAACCATGCGCAGCAGAAGAGCGTCGACCCATTGGGCGAGCAACAAACCAGCGGCAGCACCACTCACCGCGATAAGCAGGCCCTCCGTCAGCAGTTGCCGGATTAAGCGTGCACGGCCAGCGCCGATGGCAAGGCGCATGGCGAATTCCCTTTGTCGTGCTGCGCCGCGAGCCAGCAGGAGGTTGGCTACGTTGGCGCAAGCGATGAGAAGCACGAATCCCACCATGGCCATCAAAATCTTCAGCGGCTCGCCAAAATGCTCGCGCAGCACGGAGGAACCGCCCGCCGCTTGCTGCAAATTGATCCTCTGATCCAGATCATGGCGGCGCTGCTCCTCCGAGTTCGAGGCGCCAACCTTGGATTCCAATAGGCCCTTGAATACGACGTTGATGCTGGCCTTGGCCTGCTCTGGTGAGATCCCGGGCTTCAGCCGCGCCATCACTTGGAGCCACATATGTACGTTCGTAAGGTCTTTCGATGCCGTGAGCAGATCGCGTCCCGGATAGATGGCGTCTTGCATCATCATCGGGACCCAAAGATCGGGGAAGTCTCCGACGGTCTCTCCAAAAAATCCCGGGGGAGTGACACCGACAATTTGAAATGATGTTTGGCGAATCTGAATTGTTTTGCCAATTGCCAGCGGGTTAAGCCCAAAGCGCTGCTTCCAGAACGCGTAGCTGATCACTGTAATCGGCGCGCCGCCCCTGGCGCGGTCCTCTTCGCGCGTGAAGAACATGCCGGCGGCCGGAGTGACTCTAAGCGTGGCGAAATAATCTCCGCTGACAAGGCGTACGCGAGCGGATTCTTTTTGCGAGCTTGTCCTGGTCGAGGAATCAGAGACGGTCACTTCTAACTCGGGAAGCTGGCTGTCGGCGGCGAAGATTTCTGAGAAGACCTCGTTGTGATCCCGGAAGTACTCAAACTCTGAATAGGCTAGCAGAGAGCGGTCGCCGTCCTCACTTCCAAAGCTTTGACCATGCGAGTCTCGATCGGAAAGGGTCACCAGTCGCTCGGGATGTGCCACGGGGAGCGCACGCAGCAGGACCGAGTCCAGCACACTGAAAATGGCGGTATTCGCGCCAATCCCCAGAGCAAGCGTCAAGACCGCAATGAAAGTGAAGCCAGGGTTTTTCGCCAGGATGCGCAACGCGAATCGCAGGTCTTGCCAGAGATTTGCCATACTTTCCCCCGCACACCAATCCCGTTGATGTTCCGCAAATTAGTCTCCGCCCAATGACACGCTTGTACCTCCTGAAAGTAAAGTACTTATCGCAGTTCGGCCATCCACGAGGATTTCTCTATCGGTCGCTTTTGGGATGGGTCTGTCTCTGAACCGAACATGGCGATGACCCTTAGACTCTACCCGTCGCCACTGGTTATGAATCGTGATTCATGGAAAGATTAGGCAGGGATGTGCTTGAGTGGCGGAGGTTTATCCTCCATTTATCTTGTAACGGCCAGAATCATAGAATCGCAGCCACCAGGAGGGCACATGAATTACGCAGCTTTGTTGCAATCCGCCCTTGTGGCGCTGCTTCGGAACAAGATGCGCAGCATTTTGACGGTCCTGGGAATCACGATCGGGATCGCGGCGGTGATTTGCGTGGTTGCCATTGGCAAAGCGGGGCAGGCGCGGGTCGAGCAGCAACTGAACAACCTTGGCGATAACTTTGTATGGGTTGAGGCCGGTGGCAGAGCCGTGAATGGCGTCCGGACGGGGACGCACGACACGAAGACGCTGGTGATGGCCGATGCGCTGGCTATCAAAAGCCAGATTTCATTGATCAAGAGCGTTTCGCCAAATGTGGATGACCCGGTCCAGGTAGTGTATGGGAATCAGAACTGGCATACCTCCTATCGTGGCGTCTCGCCGGAATATTTTGAAATCAAGCGCTGGTTTGTGGATCAAGGAGCGTTTTTCTCGCAGGACGATGTGGACCGGGCGGCGGATGTTTGCGTGTTGGGGCGCACGGTGCGGGACCAACTATTTGGCGTCGAAGATCCAATTGGAAAGGTGATTCGCGTAACAAACCTGCCTTGCAAAGTCGTAGCGACTCTCCTTCCCAAGGGGCAATCGCTTTCCGGTCAGGATCAGGACGATACGATCATCATTCCCTTCACCATGGCGCAGAAGAAACTGAAAGGGATTACCTGGCTCGACGACATTCTGTGCTCGGCGGTTTCGGCCGATGCGGTGAAAGTCGCTGGCCAGGAGGCTACGGCTGTGCTTCGCGATCGCCATCACCTGCGGCCTGAGGAAGAAGATGACTTTAACATTAGGAATCCCGAGGACATTATTCAGGCGCAACTCGATGCCAGCCGGACTCTGACGATTTTGCTGATTGCCATTGCTTCGATTTCGCTGCTAGTGGGCGGAATCGGCATCATGAACGTCATGCTCGTTTCCGTAACGGAGCGCACTCGCGAGATCGGTGTGCGCGTAGCGGTTGGTGCAACGGAGGAGGCCATTCAACTGCAATTTCTAGGTGAGTCGATCATGCTCAGCCTGGTTGGAGGAACTGCGGGAGTGCTCTTCGGCATATTTGGTTCCTACCTCGTGGGACAGACTTTGAAATGGCCCATTCAGATGTCGCTGGAGTCCGTGGTGATCGCGGCCATTTTTTCCGTAGCGGTTGGCGTATTTTTTGGATATTACCCGGCGCGAAAGGCTTCGCTGCTCGATCCCATCGACGCACTGCGTTATGAGTGAGCATCCGCAAATTGAACCTCAGGACTGGAAATGAATTTGAATAAAAAATGGATCATCCTCGCCGGCGTGGCAGTCCTCGCGGGGCTATTTCTATTTTTCGGGTTGAGCCGGAGCACGCAGCCACAACACTTCACGGCTAGGGCGGAACGGGGTGACATTCACGACGTCGTGGACGCCACGGGAACGATCAACGCGGTGATTTTGGTGCAGGTGGGTTCGCAAGTTTCGGGCACCATCGCGAAGCTGAATGTCGATTTCAATTCCCGAGTACACAAGGGCGACGTTGTTGCGCTGATCGATCCCGCGCTCTTCGAGGGGGCCGTGCTGCAGGCTTCGGCTGATTTGGATAATGCGAAAGCGAATCTCGTCGCGGCGAAAGCCAATCTGGATAGAGCCACGGCGGGGGCGCAGCAGACCAAAGCCGACTATGACCGCACTGCGGAGCTCACGACGGAAAAAATCATGAGCCAGCAGCAACTGGATTTGGCGAAGGCGAATTTCGATTCGGCGAAGGCGGGTGTGGGAGCGGCTATCGCCAACGTCACGCAAGCGGAGGCGCAAGTCAGCCAGAAGGCGGCAGCATTGAACGTGGCGCAAACGAACTTGAACTACACGGTGATTCGATCTCCGATTGATGGGACGGTAGTGGCACGCAGCGTGGATGTCGGGCAGACGGTGGCGGCTTCGTTGCAAGCGCCGACGATTTTTACCATTGCGCAGGACCTCACCAAAATGCTGGTGTACACCAAGACGGATGAGTCTGACGTGGGCAACATTCGGCCGGGGAAGCAAGTCACCTTTAAAGTAGACGCTTTTCCGAAGGACACTTTTCACGGTGTCGTCAGCCAAGTGCGGATGAATCCGACGACGGTACAAAGTGTGGTGACCTACGACACGATCATTGAATTCGCGAATCCCGAGATGAAATTGTTTCCGGGGATGACGGCCTACGTGACCATTCCGGTGGACACGGCGCAGAATGTTTTGAAGGTGCCAAACACCGCGCTGCGTTATAAGCCCCCGATGTCGCCCGAGGAGATTCTCGTGATTTACAAGCAATACGGAATTGATGGAAACGAGAAACTGCAGGCAGCGGCTGACGATCCACCTGCCGCGGGGCGCGGGCCGCAGGCGGCTAGCGAGAATCAGAATGCTCCTCGCGCGCCGCGAGCGGAGAACGCGGTGGTATGGAAGCTGCATGCGGACAACACCATGGAGCCGGTAAAAATCGCCCTGGGCATAACGGACCACGCGTACACGCAAGTGGGCGCGGTGATCAAAGGGGAATTGAAAGAGGGAGACGCGCTGATTATCCGCTCGGTGATGCCGAAGAGCCAGGCCCCAGGCACATTGAGGCGCTAAGGATCGTCCCCGGAAATCCTTCCAACAAGAACATCGATGCAAACTACCAGCCAAATCGAAACCAGGGACGCTGCGGCGGCGAGTTCCGTCATTCGCATCGAGGAAGCGCACAAATACTATGAGCTGGGCGAAACGCGCGTGCATGCGCTGCGCGGTGTCAGCGTGGAAATTCGGCGAAATGAATTCCTGGCGATCATGGGAGCTAGCGGCAGCGGCAAGTCCACGTTCATGAACATTCTTGGATGCCTGGACCGCACGAGTTCGGGGGAGTATTTGCTGGAAGGGATCGACGTGTCCAAGCACGACAAGAGGGCGCTGGCTTTGATCCGCAACCAGAAAATCGGATTTGTGTTTCAGGGATTTAATTTGCTGGCGCGGACGACGGCGCTGGAAAATACGGAGTTGCCGACGCTGTACACGAAAATCGATAAAGCAGAGCGCAGAAAACGAGCCGTGGAAGCGCTCGCGATGGTTGGTCTCGCGAACCGAGCTGAACATTACCCTTCGCAGATGTCCGGGGGGCAGCAGCAAAGGGTGGCGGTGGCGCGGGCGCTGGTGAACCGTCCGTCCATTTTGCTGGCGGACGAGCCTACGGGCAATCTCGATAGCCGGACTTCGGTGGAGATTATGGAAGTGTTTCAGAATTTGAACGACAAGGGACTGACGATCGTGATGGTGACGCACGAGCATGACATCGCGCAGTTTGCGAAGCGCGTAATCATTTTCCGTGATGGAAAGATTCGTAAAGACGACTCAGTGGCGAATCGGCCGAGAGCCTCGGAAGTGCTGAAGACCCTGCCGACACTCGAGGACTGAGGAACCAAGCGCTGGCCTGGGCTAGGCATTGATGGCAGAATGCAGGAACTATGCGCACAAATCTACCTAAAGGTCTGATCTACGATTGTCCGGAGAGTGGACGCGCTGAAGCGCGGCCCTACACAACCGTACCCAGGCGTGCAACTCTTCTTCTTCTCGTTTGCGCCCTGGCCCCGTTTTGGATTGGGTCTGCGGCCGCGCAAGAAACGCTTCGCTACAAGATCGTGTCGAATGAAACCCCGGCTGGAACAGAAGTCGACAAGTTTAGCCCGGACGGCCGAATCGACAGTGTTTTCGAGTTCAATGACCGCGGGCGCGGTCCAAAGATTTCAGCACAGTACCTCATTGGAGCAAATGGTCTGCCAGTGCGCACGGACGTTACCGGCAACGACTATTTAAAAGCGCCGGTAGACGAGCATTTTGCGTTCGAGCAGGGACGCGCGCATTGGAAGAGTACGTCAGAGGATGGGAGCAGCCAGACAGAAGGGTTTTACGTCAGCAATAACGGACCGGCGGCGGAACTGGCGCTGCTGGTGGGCGCGCTGGTGAAGGCGAAGGGTGGTCCGGTGAAACTCCTGCCGGCGGGTGAGGCAAGGCTAGAGAAAGTGACGGAAACGACGCTCGAAGATCACGGACAGAAGCTACACGTGACCGAGTTCGCGATCACAGGGCTCTCCTTTGAGCCTCAGACCGTCTGGCTCGATGACCAATACCGGTTGTTCGGGGCGCCTGGAACGTGGTTCGCGATCCTGCGGGATGGATGGGAGAGCAAGAACCAGCAACTTTATGAGCTACAACGAAAGGCGGAGGAGGCCCGCTACGAGCGGCTGGCGAAAGAACTAGCCCAGCACCCGAAACATGCGGTGGCAATCGAGCATGTTCGCGTATTTAATTCGGAACAAGCGGCGATGCGGGAAGATCAGACGGTGGTGATTGAAGGCGAGCGCATCGCGCAGGCTGGTCCGGCGGCCTCCGTTAAAATTCCTAAAGATGCCGAAGAAATTGACGGAAGTGGAAAGACGCTGTTGCCAGGTCTGTTTGACATGCACGCGCATGCTCAGCCGCTGGACGGCTTGCTAAATGTTGCGAGCGGCGTGACCAGCGTGCGCGACATGGGAAACGGCATCGAGGAATTGGGCCGCCTCGAAGGGCGGTGGAAGAGTGGAGAAGCGATTGGGCCGCGCGTGTGGAAGGCCGGGATGATCGACGGCCCGGGGCCATTTCAAGTTCCTACTGGCTTGTATGTGACCACGGAAGAGGAAGCACAAGTGGCGGTGAACCGTTACGCGGATCTGGGCTACATCCAGATCAAACTGTATAGCTCTTTGAAACCAGAACTGGTGCCGGGCATCGTAAAGGTTGCGCATCGGCGCGGCTTGCGCGTGAGCGGGCACGTGCCGAACGGGATGATCGCCAGCCAGTTTGTGGACGATGGTGCAGATGAAGTACAACACATCAATTTCATTTTTTTGAATTTTCTGGCTTCGCAGGTGAAGGATACGCGGACGCCGGAACGGTTTACTGCGGTGGGAGCGAATGCAGCCAATCTGGATTTGGACTCGAAGCCAGTGAAGGAGTTCATCGAGCTTTTGCTGAATCATCGCACCACGGTGGACGTAACGCTGGCGACGTTTGAAAGTATGTTTACGGGACGGCCGGGAGTGGCGTCACCGGATTTCGCCCCGGTGCTGAGCCGCCTTCCGGCGCAGGTGCAAAGAAGCGCTTACACGGGTGGATTGCAGGTGACCAAGGAAAACGACCAACTTTACAAGGATTCCTACGCGGCGATGCTGCGGATGACCAAGCGAATGTATGACGCAGGGATTCCGATATTGGCGGGTACGGATGCGCTGGCTGGGCTGATGCTGCACCGGGAATTGGAGCTGGAAGTGAAGGCGGGAATCCCGCCCGCGAAGGCGTTGCAAATCGCCACGTTCAACGCGGCGGGACTATTGAAGCAGAGTAAGGATCTTGGGTCTATCGGGGCTGGAAAGCTAGCAGATCTCGTGCTGGTAGAAGGAAATCCGGCGGAGAAGATCAGCGATATCCGGCGGTGCCGGTTGGTTATGAAGAACGGGGCGCTCTTCAAGAGCGATGCAGTCTACGCGGCCGTAGGGATCAAGCCAGCAGATTAGCCAGCGCTTCTCAAGAATTGCGTCTAGCAACTGTGGAGTGTGGTTCAAGCCGAGGATGGAAAAAAGGCGGCGGCCTTCGAAGCTCAGGGCAAGTAAATCGCCGCACTCCCAAGTGGCGTGCAACATAACTCCTACTAAATCTTAGCCTAGATCGTTCAAGAGGGCTTGCATTTCGGAACTGGCGTGGTTGTCGCCTTTTCTTGCGGCAGTGGCGATACCCGTCGACAGGATTTGTTTGGCTTCGGGGATGCGGGATTCGCGAGCCAGGAGCTGGCCGTACATGAGGTAGGCGGGAATGTAGTCGGCGTTGCGCTCAAGAAGCGCGCGGAAATGGGTGTCGGCAGCTGAGGGATCGCCACTGTTCATACACTCCATGGCGAGGCCGTAGCGGGAGAAGGCATCGTCAGGCTTTTTGGCGACGAACTCTTCGAGCATCTGGCGGCGGGTTTTCTTTTGGTCGGTCATTGTGTGGTCTCGTATTATACGGGCAGGGATAGCGGCGTCCAACATACCGCTGGAGCAATCGGGTTTTCAGTTGTCAGTCATAAGTTTTTAGTAAGAAAAGAGAAGCCACTTGAATGGGGTGTTCTCGCCGGTGCACAATTTTGTGCGTCGCCGATCTGAGCTTCTGGCGCTAGACTAGCGGCCGGGAACGTTGGCCGTTGCCGATTCCGAGTTCTTAGCGAGAGGGGATTGAATGAAGCGGAAAAGCGGCGAGAGTCAGGGGCAGGAGACGAAGTTGAAGGGGAAGCCGGTCGGGGCGTCGCGGTCGGAGATGGCGGAGGTGGTGTTGCCGGCGCAGACGAATGCGCTGGGGAAACTACTGGGCGGACACGTGATGCATCTTGTGGACATTGCGGGGGCGATGGCGGCGCTTCGGCACTCCAATAGTTACGCGGTAACGGCGTCGGTGGACTACATCGATTTTCGGAACCCGGTGAATTTGGGGGAGATTGTGATACTGCAATCGCAGGTGAACCGAGTGTTTCATACGTCGATGGAAGTGGGCGTAGAGGTTTATTCCGAGAACGTGCTGACTGGAGAGAGAAAGCACACGACTACTGCTTATGTGACGTTTGTGGCGATTGATGAGCATACGAAGAGGCCGAAACCGGTGCCACCGCTGATTTTGAAGACGGCGGAGGAACGGAGGAGATTTCGAGAGGCGGCGGTGCGGCGGAAGACGCGGTTGGCGATGCGGTATGGAAAGTAGTTAGTTCTAAGTTGTAAGTAAAGAACGGAATCCCTTCTGGCTCCCCGGTTTTTTACGAAGGATGATCATCTATGTTAACCGAAGTGCTGAGGGGCTGTTTTGTTGCGGTTGCCCTTTTCGTCTTATCGGTCTTCTGCGCGTTTACAATGCTGCTCCCACTCTATTTTTTTGCGGTTGCGCTGGTAATTTGGATTGCGTATTCCTCATATCGACTCTTCCGTCTGATCTTTCGTGCGCGGAGCACTCCGTGGGCCGAGCAAGCGAAGAGAGAGCAGTTGGTTTATTGGGTAACAGCCGTTATCTCTTCCTTGGCAACTCCACTGGGGTGGGCCTTGATGCTTTCAAACATCAGGCAATTTCCTTAGTGAGGAATTGGAACACGCTTGACCAAAATTCAAAAACAGCAGATCCCTCGCTGCGCTCGGGATGACAATGAATTTGACCTCATGTGGCGAGATGGTTGCGAACTTCTTCGGCTATGGCAAGAGCTTGATCAACGCAGGAGCCTATGGCGGGACCTTGGAGGTAGTTGCCGATCAGGTGGAGGCCGGGGAAGCGCGAGCAAGATTTTGCGACTGCGGCAAGGCGGTCGCTGTGGCCGAGATTGTACTGTGGGAGTGCGCGCGGCCAAATTGTGACGTTTGAGAATATGGGATCGCCGCCGATGGAGAGAATGGGGGAGATTTCGCGGTGGACGAGGCTTGCGATTTCTTCGGGCTTCAAGCGCGCGGCGGCAGGGTCGGTTGTTCCGCCGACGAAGCAGGTCAGCAGAGAGTGACTGTCAGGAGCGCGACCCGAAAAGAGCGAGGAGTTCCAGACGGAGCCGAGGACGCGGAGGCCGGCGGAACGAGGGACAAGGAATCCGAATCCATTCAGTGAATGGCTGACATCCTGCCGGCGGTAGCCGAGAGAGACTACGGCGACGGCGGCGCATTCGATGGAATTTAGCAGAGCTTCGAAGGATGGATCGAGTTGGGAGAGAAGATTTCCCGTAACGGCCGTCGGAGTGGCCAAGATCAATGCCTTGGTGGAGGCAGATTCTATTCCACTGAGATTTTCCAGACGGACATCGAAAGAACCGTCGTCATGGCGAGCGATTTTTGTAACTTTCGTTTCTTTAAGACACGCGTGGCCGAGATTTTTGGCGAGCGCGCGAACTAGCGTTTCGTTGCCTTGACGGAAGGTTTGCAGAGTGGGGCTTTCGCTGGGCCCTTTTTGGGATTTGGCAACGCGCATCATGCCGCGGACGATGCTGCCCGAGGCTTTCTCGGCTTCGTAAAGCCTCGGGAAGGCGCTGCGGACGCTGAGGCGTTCAGGATCGCCCGCATAAACGCCGGAAACGAAGGGTCCTACCAGTCGATCCAACAATTGCGGCGAAAATTTACGACGAACAAAATTGGCGACGGATTCGTCGGTAACCGGGGGAATGCTTTTGCCGAAGATGTCGCGCAGGAGAGCCCATTTAGTCGCGGTATCAATCACGGAACTCAGGAAAAAGGCGGGAGGTCTGAGCGGGGCGGTCCGGAGTTTGCCGTCAATCAGGACATAGCGGGGCGCGCGAGGCGGAGCTAGCAGAAGTTGGTCCGAAATGTCGAGCTGCTCGCAAAGCTGACGAAGCGCACTAGTGCCGCTGAAACTTTGCGGGCCTAATTCCAGGAGGAAGCCGTCGCGAGATATGGAACGGATGACGCCACCCGGGCGGGAAGAGGCTTCGACGAGTTGAGCGTCGATGCCGGACTTGCGGAGGGCGTAGGCGCAGACGAGGCCAGAGATTCCGCCGCCGACGACTAGTGCTGGGACGTGACGGGTCACAGGGTTGTGAGCATCCTCGCAGGATCAGAGAGTTTTTGAAAAGAGCGGCTTGGCGACGAGCTGCTGTTGTTCGAGATACGGGTCGAAGGCCATGGCCAGATTGCGGATGAAAATGCGGCCGAGCCAAGTGGCGCGGATTTCGCCGTTATCGAGGAGCACGAGGCCGTCCTGTTCGGGTGGTTCGAGCCGATGAAGCTCTTCTGCGAAATGCTCGTCAAAATCGATGCCGAATTCGCGGGAGATTTCGTCCTTGATGACGATGGTGTGGCAGAGCAGGCGGCTGATGACGGCGCGGCGTACTTTATCTTCGTTGGAAAGCTGATAACCGCGCATGGTGGCGAGGCCGCGCTCGGCGACGGCTTTCTCCCAGCTCGGGATGTCGCGGAAATTTTGCGCGTAGGCGTCTTGAATGCCGCTGATGGCAGTGATGCCCATACCGTAGAGGTCAGCGCCGGCTTTGGTAGTGTAGCCCTGGAAATTGCGGTGGAGGGTGCGGTTTTGTTGGGATACGGAGAGCTCGTCGCCGGGCTTCGCGAAGTGGTCCATGCCGATGTAGAGATAGCCGGCCTCGATGAACTTGAGCAGGCCGGCACGGAAGATATCGAATTTTTGCATCCCCTCCGGAAGGTGGGAGGCGAAGGAGCCTTGTTGCTTTTTCAGCCAGGGCACGTGGGCGTAGCTAAAGAGCGCAATGCGATCGGGAGCGAGGCCGATGATTTGATCCACGGTGTGGGCGAACGTGTTGGCGGTCTGATGGGGAAGGCCATAGATCAAATCGACATTGATGCTGTCAAAGCCGAGTTCGCGCGCGGCAAAGAGGAGGTCGCGGGTCATTTCGTAGGGCTGAATGCGGTGGACGGCCTGCTGCACCTCGGCCTGGAAATCCTGAATGCCCATGCTGAGACGGTTGAATCCGAGCTTGCGAAGAGTTTCGAGGTGCTCGCGGGAAGTTACGCGGGGGTCGACTTCGATGCCGATCTCGCTGTTGGGGTCAAAATGGAAATGGTCCTTTGTGAAGGCGAAGAGGTCTTCGATCTGCTCGGGCGTGAGGTAGGTCGGTGTGCCGCCGCCCCAATGGAATTGAACGACAGGGCGATTCCTGGAGACGCTGCGGCTGATGCGCTTCATTTCCTGCTTCAAGACGTCGAGATAGGGCGGAGCGACACTTTTGTTTTTTTGGATGACTACGTTGCAGGCGCAGAAGAGGCAAAGGCTCTCGCAGAAGGGGATATGCATGTAGAGCGAGACGGGCGTGCGGGCAAGCTCGGCTTCTTCGTGGACTCTTTCGAGATCGGCGGGGCCGAAGGCGTCGTTCCAGACCGGGGCCGTAGGGTAGCTAGTGTAACGCGGTCCGGGGCGATTGTATTTGGCGAGGAAGTGCTCTCCGACATGAAGCTCGCCGCGCATTTGGTCGAGACTTGGATGAGCGAGTGCCATGCTGTCTTCCTATCGCGCCTGCGCCACGGGGTGTGCGTGCTGAATCAGAGCGTGCTGGGCAGTTTCGATAAAGACCTGAGCGTTTTCCACGGGCGTGTGCTGCAAGATGCCATGGCCGAGGTTGAGGATATGGCCGTGGCCTGCCAGGGAGTTGATGGTGGCTAGCGTTGTATCGCGAATTTTTTCTGGCGTGGCAAACAAGACGGCCGGATCGATGTTGCCTTGGAGAGCAATCTTTGGGCCAAGGGCTTTGCGGATCTCGGCGAGGTCCACGCGCCAGTCGACGCTGAGGACATTTGCGCCCGAGCGGGCCACGGCCGGGAGCAGATGTTGTGAGGCTTTGGTGTAATAGATCACCGGGACCGAACCGCCGAGGCCGGAGATGATTTCCTGGACGGCGGGGAGCGCGAACTCCTTGTAGTCGTGGAGATTAAGTTCGCCGCACCAGGTATCGAAGAGTTGGACGGCTGCGGCTCCGGCGGCGATTTGTGCCTTGAGATACGGAATCGTTGCTTGAGCGATGCGATGCAGTAGCAAGCGAAAAGTCTTCGGCTCGCGGTAGAGAAAGCTCTTTACGGTGGCGAAACCTTCCTTGGCTTTGCCTTCCACCATGTAGGTGGCGAGGGTCCAGGGAGCGCCGGCAAAGCCCAGAACGGGAACTTCTGGGCCAACGGATTTCACGATGCGGCGGATAGCTTCGGGCAGGAAGCCCGTTTCTGCTTCGGGGTCAAAAATTTTCAGGCGGTCGACGTCTGTCTTGGTGCGGACTGGGTTGGGCAGGTTGGGGCCAGCGTCGCCGAGTTCCAGGTGCAAGCCCATGGCTTCCGCGGGAATGAGGATGTCGGAAAAAACAATGACAGCGTCAACGCCTAGCCTCCGAAATGGCTGGATGGAAACCTCGACAGCGAGTTGGGGAGTCTTGCAAACCTCTAGAAATGCGTGCTTTGCGCGAATTTCGCGATATTCGGGGAGATAGCGGCCGGCCTGGCGCATCATCCAGACGGGGACACGGGGGAGCACCTCTCCGCGGCAGGCGCGAAGGAATAGATCCTTGCGATTCATTGCTGGAGTTTCTAGGGGCATGTTCCGCCGACGAGCCAAGGATAGCAAATCTGAGCGGGACTTGCTGAAACGACTACTTTGCGTCTCGACTTGTGCGAGTACTCGCCATGGTGGGCTATACTCGAAATGTTCGAGAAGCAGATGTCTTTTGCCTTACAGGGCTGCGTGTAGTTCGTGCGTGCGACGATGAGCCGGGGGCTCAGGTGCAAAGCATGAATCATCTATTCCCAGTTTTGACGGCGCTAGCCTATGTCTTGAGTTTAGGGCTGTATCTGCGCTTCTTGGCCGCGGGGAACAAACTCACAGGTAGATTGGGGACGCTGCTCCTAGGATTGGGTTTGATTGCGCACTATTTTGCTCTATTGGAAAGGTCGCGCGGCCTACACACGGTTCCTTACCATGACTTGTACGGCTCCATGTCACTCTTCGGCTGGCTTCTTGCGCTGACCTATCTGGGACTGGAGCTCTATCACCGGCAGCGGTCGGTGGGGGCGTTCGTACTCCCATTCATATTGGTTTTCTTTCTGGCTGCGCATCTTGCCCCGGCGGACCGGCTATCGCCACCTCAAGTGCACGGGGTGGTCTTTGCGCTCCATGTGACTTTGAGCATCCTGGCTTACGCGGCGTTCGCGCTTTCTTCTGTTCTCAGCCTCATATATCTTGGAGAAGAGCGGCTGCTGCGCAGGCATAAACTGGGCGAAGTGGTCTGGCGGCTTCCGCCACTGGAACTGCTGGATCAGATGAGCCGGTCGAGTGTGCTGGTGGGGCTAATCTCGATTGCGGTTGGGACGGTTTTGGGTTTTGTGTCCGTCGATCAACTGCCGGGGCAGAATTCGTTCTTCGATCCGAAATACATCATCACGCTGCTGGTACTAGCGCTTTACGCGCTCTACTTTCGTCTTGCGGGCACAGCGGCATGGCGCGGGGCGCGCGCTTCAAAATTGTGTATTTTCAACTTTGTGATCGTGGTGCTGAGCTTTACGGTCGTCAATTTGTATCTTTCTCACAGCCACCGCTACTTTTAGGAGCGCTTGAACCGCGGCATGGAGATTGTTCTCGTGGGACTGAATCATCGCACCGCGCCCGTTGAGGTGCGCGAGCGGGTGTCTTTCACAGCGGAACAAACGCAGCGCGCGGCCGAGGAACTGCGCTCGCGGGGAATTCTCGAGGAGACTCTAGTGCTCTCCACCTGCAATCGCAGCGAAGTGTACGGTGTGCCGCCGGAATCTTCGCATGAATGCGCTCCAGGGCTCTCCCGTTTTCTGAGCGAGTTTCATTCCGTTCGGCCCGATGTACTGAGTGTTTCGCTGTATCACCACTACGATCACGAGGCGGTGCGGCACCTCTTCCGGGTTGCAGCAGGGCTTGATTCGATGCTGTTGGGCGAGGCGGAGATCCTGGGCCAGGTGCGGGAAGCGTACCGCTTCGCGCATGAGCATGGCGCGACCGGGCCGGTGCTGAACCGGCTGTTCCAGGGCGCGCTGGAGGTCGGGAAGCGCGTGCGGACGGAAACGGAGTTGGGCACGCGGCCGATGTCCGCGGCTTCGGCGGGCGTAAAGCTAGCCGAGCGGATCTTTGGGAAATTGAGCGAGCGAAAGGCGCTGGTGCTCGGTGCCGGGGCTATGAGCGAGCAGGTAGTGTCGCATCTAAGGGATCGCGGAATCGCCCAGCTGCAAGTCATGAACCGATCGCGAGAAAAGGCGGATGAACTCGCCAAGGAATATGGAGGGAAGGCGGTCGGGTGGGGAGAATGGAATAGCGCGCTCCAAACACCGGATGTCGTTGTGTCTTCGATCAGCGCGGAAGAACCAATTTTACGGCGGGGGACTGTGGCGCGAGCAATGGCGGCGCGGGGCAATCGCGCGCTGTTCCTGATGGACTTGGGAGTGCCGAGGAATATTGAGCCGAGCGTGGCGGAACTGTACAACGTCTACGTTTACGACACGGATGATTTGACGGAGATCGTGCAGCAGAATCGCAACGCGCGAGAGAGCGAGATTCCGCGCGCACAAGGCATTGTCGAGGAACATGTAAGCAAGTTTCTGTCCTGGCAGGCGAGCGTAGAGTTGGTAGGACTGGTGGATGCACTGCGCGCCAAGCTGCGGGAAGAGCGCGCGGCGTTTATCCGCTCGCGGATGGAGCCGATGAAGCATTTGTCAGAGTCGGATCGGGCGCATGTTGAGAAATTGATGGATGAAATGCTGGAGAAAGTGCTGGTGGAGCCAGCAGAACGCTTGCGAGGAGAAAGAGAACTGCGGCGGAAAATTCAAAATGTCGAAGCACTACGGGATCTTTTTCTTTCCGACCAGGAGAAGCCGTGAGAATCCTGCGGATCGGCACGCGCGGCAGCATCCTTGCGAAATGGCAGGCGGAATCCGTGCGGAAACAACTGTTTGCCGCCACGGGCATGGAAGCAGAAATTGTGATCATCAAAACCAGCGGCGACAAGATGCAACAGGCGCCGCTGACGCAGATTGGCGGCAAAGGAATTTTCATCAAGGAACTTGAAGAAGCACTGCTGGAGGAGACGATCGACTTGGCTGTGCACAGCGTGAAGGATATCCCGACGGACATTCCTTCACGGCTGATGTTTCCCGCGGTTTGCAAACGCGACGATGTGCGCGATTGTTTGGTTGGGTCCACGCTAGCTAGCCTGCGATACGGGGCGCGGGTGGGAACAAGCAGCTTGCGGCGGCAGGCGCAATTGAAGCACCTCCGGCCGGACCTCGACCTGCGCGACTTGCGGGGAAATGTCGATACGCGATTAAGAAAAGTGGAGAGCGGAGAATACGAAGCGATCATGGTTTCCAAGGCGGGGCTCGATCGGCTCGGGTTGAGCAAGCGGATTGCAGAGGTATTGTCTCCCGATATATGCATGCCGGCAGTGGGGCAGGGCGCGATCGCGGTGCAATGCCGGTTGAAGGATACGGAAGCCGGCGATTTGTTGGCGCCGCTAGATGACGCGGAGACGCGAACGGCGATCATCGCGGAACGGGCGCTGCTGGCAGCGTTGCAAGGGGGATGCCAAGTTCCGCTGGGCGCTTGGGCGCGTGTGGAACGCGGGGAACTCTGGATGGAAGCCAGCGTTTGCTCGGTGGATGGGGCGCAATGCGTGAAGCAGCGCGCGAGCGGTCCACCTGAACAGGCCGCGCAACTTGGAGAACACCTGGCGCGATTGCTGATTGAAGCGGGTGCGCAATCGATTCTGGAAGAAGTGAGCCGACAGCGTGGGTGAAGGAACACCAAAGAGCTTGACGGGAAAGCGCATTGTCATTACCCGCGCGGCGGCGCAGAGCGAGGCGATTGCGCGGGAACTGACGGTTCGAGGAGCAATTCCCGTGATGCTTCCACTGGTGGCCTTCGGGGAGCCAGAAGACTTCACGCCGCTCGATGCGGCAATTGTGGAAATTCAGCGATTTGATTGGATGGTGTTGACTAGCGCGCAAGCGGTCCGGTCCGTGGTCAAACGGTGCGAGGAGTTGAAGATTAGCTTGATTCGCGGTAACCCCAAGTTGCGGATTGCCTGTGTCGGTCCGGTGACGGCTGAAGCTGCGCGGCAAGCCGGGCTCGCCGTTGAGTACGTTGCCGAGACGCACACCGGTACCGAGCTGGCGGAAGAATTGGGAAGCGGGCTCGCTGGAAAAACAGTTTTATTGCCGCGAAGCGATCGCGCCAATCCGGATTTACCGGTGGCGTTGAAGCGGTATGGCGCGCAGGTCACGGAAGTGATTGCTTACCGCACTTTGCGGCCGACAGATATGGCTGAAGAGAATCTGCGCCAAATCGCCGATGGGGCGGGGGATGCGATCTTGTTTTTCAGTCCGTCGGCAATACACCATTTCAGGGAGCTTGCAGGTAGCGAGCAATTGCGCGGTCTGCAAGATAAACTGGCGATTACCGCGGTTGGGCCAGTGACCGCGAACGCCTTGCGCGAAGCAGGTGTTTCGCGCGCGGTAGTAGCGGCCGATACGAGCGCTGCCTCGGTGATTGAAGCGCTAGAAATACATTTTGCGCGAGTGAGGAATCCAACGCAGGCAGGAGTTAAGAGAGCATGAGTTTTCCCACCCATAGGCCCCGGCGTTTGCGGCGAAGCGAGGCGCTGCGAGGGCTTGTCCGAGAGACGCGGCTGACGACAGCGGGACTGATTTACCCGATGTTTGTGTGCCCGGGGACGAAGGTGCGGCAGGAAGTTAGTTCCATGCCGGGCGTGTTTCAGCAATCGGTCGATCAGATTGTGGAAGAGTGCCGCGAGGTCGAGTCGCTGGGGATTCCGGGGATTATTCTTTTTGGGTTGCCGGAGAGTAAGGATCCGCGCGGGGTCAGTTCGCTGGGGGCGCAGGGTGTTGTGCAGCGGGCGATTGAAGGGATTCGCAAGGCGAACTTGAAACTCCTTGTGATTACGGATGTGTGTCTCTGCGAGTACACGGACCATGGGCATTGCGGCGTCATTGAAAACGGCGAAGTGGCGAATGATGCGACACTGACGATTCTTGCGCAGCAAGCGCTCTCGCACGCACAGGCGGGGGCCGACATGGTTGCGCCTTCGGACATGATGGATGGGCGAGTGGGGGCGATTCGCAAAACTTTGGATGAACACAAGTTTGAGAACACCGCTATTTTTTCTTATGCCGCGAAATACTGCTCTGGCTTCTATGGACCGTTCCGCGAAGCGGCGCAATCCACTCCTCAGTTTGGTGACCGCCGCAGCTATCAGATGGATCCGGGGAACCTGCGGGAAGCGCTGAAAGAAGTAAAGCTTGATCTGGAAGAAGGCGCGGATATGGTGATGGTGAAGCCCGCGCTGGCCTACCTGGACGTGATCAGGCGAGTGCGGGACGCGTTCGATGTGCCCGTGGGCGCTTACAACGTCAGCGGTGAGTACGCGATGGTGAAAGCAGCGGCGAAGAACGGATGGCTGGATGAGAAGCGAGTTGTTCTCGAGATTTTGACAGGCATTCAGCGCGCCGGAGCGGAAATCATTCTTACCTACCATGCCAAGGATGTCGCACGCTGGCTGAAGGCGTGCTAGTTTAATCGAGCAAACATGAGTACAGCGCAACCCCGGTTGAAACGCGAGCGGAAGCGTTCGCGCGAGATTTTCGAACGCGCCGAGAAGGTGCTGGTTGGCGGCGTGAACAGCCCAGTGCGGGCCTTTCGTTCGGTGGGCGGAGAGCCGCTGATCATCGAGCGCGGCAACGGACAGCACCTCTATGATGCAGACGGTAACGAATTGCTCGACTATGTGTGTTCCTGGGGCGCGATGATTTTGGGGCATGCAAATCCTGAGATCAGCGAGGCAATTGCGGATCAGGCGCGGCGCGGCACAAGTTTCGGAGTAACGACCGAGTTGGAGCTGGAACTGGCGACGCTGATTACCCGTGCCATTCCGTTTATTGAAAAGATTCGGTTCGTATCGAGCGGTACGGAAGCGACGATGAGTGCCGTACGGCTGGCGCGGGGGATAACGAAGCGCGACTTTATCGTGAAATTTGAAGGTTGTTATCACGGGCATGCGGACAGTTTTTTGTCGCAGGCTGGATCCGGTCTCGCGACTCTCGGAATTGCCGAGTGCCCGGGCGTGCCTGCTGCGTTGGCAGCGCTGACGTTGAATGTGCCATTCAACGATCTCAGCGCGGTGGAGCGTGTATTTCAACAGTGTAAAGATAAGATTGCGGCGATCATCGTTGAGCCGATTGCAGCGAACATGGGAGTTGTTCCGCCGGATAGTGGTTTCTTGAATGGCTTGCAGGAAATCGGCAGAAGGAATGGCGCACTGCTGATCGTGGACGAAGTGATCACGGGATTTCGTTTGCGGAATGGCTCAATGCAGGACCTGCTGGGTGTCGAAGCGGACATCACGACTCTGGGGAAAATTATCGGTGGTGGAGTTCCGGTTGCTGCCTATGGTGGGCGCGCCGAATTGATGGACCACGTTGCGCCACTAGGGCCAGTGTATCAGGCGGGGACGCTGGCGGGGAACCCGCTGGCGATGCGTGCTGGAATTGCGGCGCTCAAGCAGCTGACAAGGCCCGGGCTTTACGAAAAGATGGCAGAACTTGCACAGCGCCTTGTTCTTGGGCTGCGCGCGGAACTGGCTGATTCCGGAGTATCCGCGCAGGTCAACGTTCTCGGATCCCTGGCGACGGTTTTCTTCAGTTCGCAGCCGGTCAGAAATTACACGGATGCAAAGCGTTCGGACACCAAGAGATACGCCAGTTTTTTTCGTGAAATGCTTGACCGGGGCATATTCTTGGCGCCATCACAGTTTGAGGCCGCATTTGTTTCGGCAGCGCACACCTCTCAGGATATCGATCGCACGCTGGCGGCCGCGCGCGAATCGCTTCAGGTCATTTCGGCAGATTCCACTGCCTAAGGGCACAAATGGAGGATTAAAGAATGGGCGAGGGCATTGAACTTCCTGAGAGCCACCACGAGTATCATCCGCTGGTCCTCCCAGTTTCGATTACGATTTCGATCATGGCGGTTCTCGTGGCGGGAGCGACGCTGCTTGGTCATCGCGCGCATACGGAAGAGCTTCTCCTGCAATCGCAAGCCACGGATCAGTGGGCGTATTATCAAGCGAAAAACGACCGCTATCATGGAATGCAGAATACTGCGAACCTGATGGAGAATATGATCCCACGCGACAAAGACAAGGCCGAAGCCACGCTGAAGAAATACGAGAAGGACATTGAGCGCTACGATAGCGACAAGGAGGACATCAGCGAAAAGGCGAAAGAGTTGGAAAAAGAGCGGGACCTGGTGAGCCGCCGCGCTGATCGATATGACGGTGGAGAGGCGCTACTAGAAATCGGGCTGGTCATCTGCTCGATCACCTTGCTGACCAAGAGGAAACACTTTTGGATCAGTGGCGTTCTCGTCGGGGCTTTGGGCATTGCGCTGGCGGTGACGGGTTTCTTTTTGCACTGAATTTACGCGTTTGCCGGCGGTTGCGAGCCCCTCAGCATTGCAATTTCCTGGGTCAGTTGTTCCAGTTTTCCAAGCAATTCCTGATGGCGTGCGTCTTCGCCTGTGGGCTTCTTGCCGATAAAGGTCAGTGTCCCGCCAGGTTCCAGAATGCATTGTTCGACTTCGTGAAGCGATTCGAAGCCTTGTTTCCGGGCGGCTGCTTCAAGTTGCGCCATCGTAATGAGTTCTTTTTTCAAATGCTGGGTGCGCACCTTGCCGCTCTCTACCAGAACGTCAGCTTTACCCTCGACCAGCTGGTCGAGGTTTCTGTGGTCGTAGAGGAAACGGACCACAAGATAGTTGGTGATGAGGAGGGAAGTGGCGCCGATCAGGCCGCCTAGGACGCTGTTGTCTTCACCAATGATGGCATTTTGGACTGTGTTCGAGAGAGTCAGCAGAACGACCAGGTCAAAAGGATTCAGCTGAACGAGTTCGCGTTTTCCGGATAGCCTGAGGCTGACGACCAGGAAAGCATAAACGATGACCGGGCGCAGGATTTTCTCGGCCAGCGGTAGTCCGATGACGAACATGTCTTTCCAAACATCGTGCATAGCAGTAGCACCTCTCGGGGTCCCCGCATGGACGATCAAAAAGCAGGGCGGTATCGTCGTGAAACAACAGGAGCGTAACACGCACGGAATGGGAGTAAAAGCAGGCCCTTCAGAGGCGAAGTACTGACCCCTGGGGCAGTCTCATTTTCGTCACGTTTTCTTATTCCTATGCACGCCCGAGTCTTAAGCTCCCGTATGATTGAACGATCGCAACTCTGCCGGTTTGACGAGCCGCGGCAAGTAAGCAACAAATTGAAACGGAGGACGCAAGACTCACTCTTGCCTGCGATGCACTATTGCGCAGCGTAATATCGCGAGCAGCGAAAAAATGAACCAACGGGCCCCCTTCACGCAAGGCACCATCCTTGGACCGGAACAACTCACCACGCTGCTGGACTCCCTCCAGGAATTGCTGACTATTCTTAGTTCTGACGGAATTATCCAGTTTGCAAGCGCGAGCTTTTCTCGCATCCTTGGACAAAGGGCTGAAGATCTTGTCGGGAAACCAATTCTGGAGCTGGTTCACCCGAACGATGCCGAACGAACTCTAAGCTGCCTTCAAGATCTCCTGGCTAGCGGGCCTGGAAAGCTCGCCGGGCGCTGTCGGCTGCGTAGCAAAGATGGGAACTGGCGCTGGTTTGATGTTGAAGCCTGCAATCACTCAAGAACTCCGGGAATCGAAGGCATGGTAGTCAGTTTCCGGGACGTCACTCACCTTCATCGCATGGAGATGGAACGTCAGGTCATTTCCGAAATCGTGCAGGCCCTCAACCAAACAGCCAACCTGGACGAGTTGTTGGGAGGTATCCACGTCGCATTGAAGAAGGTAGTTTACGCAGAGAATTGCTTCGTTGCCTTGCATGATCCCGTTGCAGATGCTTTCACTTTTCCCTTTTTTGTTGACGAGGTTGATGTAGCGCCAGCACCCCAAAAAGTAGGCCGAAGCTGCACCGCGTTTGTGTTTCGCAGCGGCTCACCGATGTTGATTCCGCAGAACGAGTTCGACCGGCTCGCGGCCAAAGGCGATGTCGAGCTTGTCGGTTCGCAGTCACCTTCATGGCTAGGTGTCCCACTCAAGACACCGACCGCGACCATCGGCGTTCTCGTTGTCCAGCATTATCAAAACGAAAATGCTTACGACACGCGCGACCTGGAGTTTCTGAACTCAGTCGGGGGGCACATCGCGCTGGCAATCGAACGGCGGCGTTCGGAAGACGCTCTGCGCAAGAACGAAGAAATGTTCCGGCTGCTATTCACCTACAATCCGCTTCCTACGTGGGTGATGGACAGGGAATCGCTGAAGTTCCTGGAAGTGAACGAAGCCGCCGTCCGTCAGTATGGGTATTCGCAAAATGAATTCAAGCGCATGACGGTTCTCGACTTTCGCCCTGAGGAGGAGCGAGCGAAGTATCTCGACCAGTTGAAACTTATTCCTCACGAAGGGCTTTATCATGGGAATTGGAAGCATCGCAAGAAAGATGGAAAAGTTATTCAAGTCGAAACCATCTCCCACGAATTGGAGTATTGCGGAAGGCGAGTCAGGCTGGTAGTAGCTCAGGACATCAGTGAACGTCACATTCTTGAGCAGCAGCTACGACAGTCTCAAAAGATGGAGGCTGTGGGACGATTGGCGGGCGGGGTTGCGCACGATTTCAACAATTTGCTCATGGTCATTAAGGGGCACACGGAGCTTCTCGTTAATGCGCTCCCTCCTGGCGAGAAGTATTCGAGAAAAATTGAACAGATCGATCGCGCGGCAGATCGGGCGTCAGCTCTAACGCGCCAGCTCCTTGCATTCAGCCGCTTGCAGGTATTACAGCCGCAAGTCATCAATCTGAATGCGGTTGTCGAAGAGATGGGAAAGCTGCTCCCTCGGCTAATTGGAGAAGACATTGAGCTGGTGATCCACGGGTCGGAGGGTTTGGGCGCGATACGTGCAGATGCAAGCCAGATGGAACAAGTAATTATGAATTTGGCCGTGAACGCGCGTGACGCCATGCCGGCCGGGGGGCGTCTGTTGATTGAGACCTCGAATGCGGAATTGGATGGCAATTACAACGCGGTCCACCCTATTGTGCGACAAGGCCGGTACATCCTCCTCGCAGTCTCTGATACCGGGACAGGAATGAATGCGGAAACGCAGGCGCGCATTTTTGAGCCCTTCTTTACGACCAAGCCGCAGGGCAAGGGCACCGGACTGGGACTGTCCACGGTGTATGGCGTTGTTAAACAGAGCGGAGGGTTTATCTGGGTCTACAGTGAAGTGGGGAGAGGGACCTCATTCAAGATCTATCTGCCGCGCGTAGACCAAGCCGTAGAACGCACGGGTGCTGTGCGAGTGGCGTCGGAGGTGCCGCGAGGGACGGAAACGGTCCTGCTTGCCGAAGATGAGCAGGACGTCCGCGAAGTGGCACGCGAGTTTCTGGAGTCTGGCGGCTACAAAGTGATTGAAGCGCGCGACGGCTCAGATGCCCTGAAGAGAGTAGAGAAATACGATGGCGCCATCCATTTGCTCGTGACGGACATGGTTATGCCGGGAATGACTGGGCAGGAACTCTCCGCGAGATTGCTGGAGAGCCGGCCGAAAATGCACGTTCTCTACATGTCGGGATACAGCGAGCAGGCTGCGGCAGATTCTTCGCGGGGCCACTACGCAATCCGTTTGCTGACGAAGCCGTTCAGTCGGTGGGCGCTGCTTCGAGCTGTTCAGGAAATCCTGAAAAAGCCCTGAGATTGCTGGAGTTCTTTCCGCCGAACCGGGCCAGCGGCGAGTCTTAATGCACTTTCGGATGTTTTTTGTGCCACTCGGTATGCGATTGAAATATTCGCCCTGCCTGGATAACCGCAAAATCGTCACCGGCTCTGCCCACAAATTGCAGTCCGACGGGTAGATTCTTTTCCGTGAATCCGCACGGAACAGACATTGCCGGCAGCCCACAGATGTTTCCTAGTGCGCCCAGAGGATCGGGAAAGACGAGACCGGTCTCGAGATTCAAGGGCAAGGGCGTTGCTGGAACCGGCTGCGAAGCCGTGGCTAACACGTCAAACATTTCGAACAGGGAATCCAATTTCTTCTGTGCGATTTCTCTGACCTTTAGGGCCTGCAGATAGTCGGCCGCCGAATACTGTTCGTTGACATAGCCGGCAATTTGTCCAAGAGGATCGGTCAATTCGCTCACTCGACCGGAGCGAATCAGGGATCGGAAAGAAGCGGCGGACTCCGCGGCGACGATGATGCCGCCCGCTTCCTCCCACGGACCAACCGGCAAGGCGACATCTCTTACACTCGAAAAGTATTTCTTGAGGACGCGGGTCGCGGCATCAAGCGGCTTCGCAACCCCCGGCTCAAGCGATTTCCACGCATTAGTCAACCAGCCAATTTTGAGCGGACGCGAATGTAATTCCATGGAAGGGGAAAAAGTGAAAGCGCCTTTGTCGATGGGTACGGTTCCGCGATCCTTTGGATCGTGACCCGCGATGGCGGCGAAGATGCGCGCGCAATCCTCGGCACTACGGGCCATCGGGCCGATCTTGTCCATCGAAGGCGCGAGGGCCATCGCCCCAAAGCGGCTGACGCGACCGTAAGTCGGCCGCAGGCCGCTCACCCCGCAGTAGGCCGAGGGGCAGATGATGGAACCCCACGTTTCCGTGCCGATGGCAAACGCGGCCAGCCCTGCAGCCACAATGGCGCCCGACCCAGAGGATGAGCCGCAGGTCCAGCAAGTGGTGTCCCACGGATTCTTGGCTTCGCCCTGCAGCGACGCAGAGGCAAAGCGGTAACCCAAGCCACCTGCCAGCTCGATCATAGAGGCTTTGCCAAGCATCACGGCGCCTACGCGGTTCAGATGCTCGATCACGGTCGCGTTAAAATCAAACACCTGGTTGGCAAATGGTTTCGCGCCCCAAGTAGTGGTTAATCCTTTGACCGCCAGCAAATCTTTTGCGGCGTAAGGAATTCCGTGCAATGGGCCGCGGTAGTGGCCGCGTTGAATTTCCTGTTCCGCCACCTTGGCTTGCTCAAGCGCGATTTCTGGAGTTAAAAGAGCATACGCATTGAAACGAGATCCAAATTTTTGGCTGCGATCCAGGTAGACTTGTGTCAGAGCGACGGGCGAGAGCTTTTTTGATTCGATGCGTTTCGCAAGCTCGCTAACCGAAAGATAGAAAATCTCTTCACCAGGCATTCGAAGGGCTCCTCAGGAATTCTTCGGTGCACTTGCCGGTTTTGGGGCCGCCAGTATCGGCGAGGGCTTCTTTTCCCGTTCCATCAGTGGCTTCAAATACAAGGCTGGACCATCTCCATTTTCCGTTGTGAACGCCCGCAGTCGATCGAGCGACGGTTGCGCTTCGGTAGCCAGTCTACGAATATCAGCCTTTTGGGCATCGGTGAGCCGGCTACCATATTGAGCAAAAATGGATTGAATACGTGAGTCGACTTCGGCCTGGCCTCCCTGCGAGAGTTTGGGGGAATTCGCGGACTGCTGCTCCGGAAGCGGCACGGCGCCAGATTCCGCGCCAAGAAGATTTGCAGGCGTCAGGGTAGCAGCCGCGGAAACGAAGGCGGCGCGGCGCGCAAATTCCCGTCTGCTAATCGCAGAATCATGTTTGTTGTCCACCGCGGTCCCTCCTCGATCAAACAAGAACTGCAAAACGATGCGCGAAGACGCGAACCGAGGCTACTGAATCCGTGTTCGAGCGTCAACTAGCTGGCAAGTGCAATTGTAGAAGCCGGATTCTGCAACCTCGAAGATCACCCTTAAAGCCCTCATACGATAGCGAAAGCGGCAGGAGCGGAAGTCTATGGCTCAAACCGGAAGTGGATCGTGATGGTAACGTGCGCCGGAACAGGCTGGCCGTTCCGAGTAGCGGGTTGGTATTGGAATTCCTTTAAGGATTCAACCGCAGCGGGGCGCAATGATGGAGGTCCGGAGATGACACTGATGAAATTCACTTCACCAGATGTGCCGACGACCGCGTCAATCACGACGTTGCCCGTTTCAAAGTCCCGCAGGGCTTCCAAGGATGCGACAGCTCGCACTGATTTGATTAGCCTGGGAGGCACGAAGTCGCTCTCGGTCGCGGAAACAGCAACCGAGTTAGAACTTGCCTTTCCGTCGGAACGATCCGGAAATCGCTTTGCTGTCGGCGTAATCGAGGGAGAAGTTTTTTTGACCGCCGGGCGTGTTTCAGAACTGTTCGATCCCACGGGTTGCGAGGATGGCTCGACTGCATCGTTCGACTCGGCCGGAACGCTGCCAGTAACCGCCGCGCCCTGCGACGGTGTTCCTGCTGAGGTCACTGGCGCATCGCTGGCCACCCGGGCATTACTGAAATCCCTGTGCTGGCTCGTCGCTTCCGGGCTTCCAGGCGGCAACGAAGCGTTCGAATGCCCAACTTTCGCTGGCTGGCTGGACGGTCTTGTTGCGCTGGACTGCCATGGGAGCCAATGTTTGAACCAGGCGGCCCCGACAGCAGTGAATACCAGCGCCGCCAAAAGCAGCACGAGACGAAGGACTCCGCCGCGGAAATTAGGCGTGAAACTCCCTCTGGCCCGCAACGAGCGCTTGCGTTTCGGCAGCGCCATACTAAAGTCCAGCGCAGGCTGCGGCAGTTGCATCTGGTCTTCCGCCGGCCATTGCGCTTGCCCAGGAGTCTGTTCGACGGGAAGAGCATTGTTCATTGAACTGCTGGCAACGGCATAGATGGACCTGGTACCTGCATTCGATTCTGCGTTATGCACGGCGTCCGCCAGAGATGCCACAGGAGACTCCGCAACCGATGGCGCAATCGCCGCTGGTGGTCCCTGGTGGCTCTCCGTGGGAGTTTGCCTCAACTGAGGCTGTCCCCGCAGCGCAGCCACATCATGCCGAAACGCTACTAACTCCTCGCTTGTTGGAGCCGCAGGCAATTCCCCTGGCTCGTCAGCCGTGGCTTCCGCGGCGATCACGTTCTCAGCCGTTTGCGCGTCCAGAGCGTTCTTCGGCAATAGCGCGGAAGCCGCCGAGAACTCCATGCCCCAAAAGCGCGGAGCAGCTTCCGTGAATTCCAGTTCTACATAGCAGATCGTCGGCCGGTACGCGCGTTTGCGTTTTACTTGAGCGACGACTTCGCGCTTAGATTCAACGTTAGTGAGGACGAGCAACTGTCCCGGAGAAACAGCCGCCGATAACTGGATGACACCGCCTGTTTCGCAGACAAGGACTGAAGTGGTTTCTTCCGTGAACAACTGGCGGTCGAGTGCATTCTTGTCGGGAGGGACACCACTCGCCGTCACGCGTATTTCATGCGCAACCATGTTTGCTTTAAGAAGTGGTTTGGGGGTTGGCGTGGGGGATGCGACTTCTTCCATCTCGACCGGAGTCTCCTTGAACGGCGGCTCCGAAAGCTCCGTCTTGGAGTCCGAATGCTCCGCAGCCGGCGGAGTGGTCAGGAGATTCATGTCCTCTGCGGAAGACAATTCGAGCGATCCTTTTTGCCGGGGTTGCGAGAGAGCCCCAGATAAGTTTTGGGTTGGGTAGAATCGTTCCGGTTGGGAACGACCCGTGCCCTTCCATTTTCTGCGCGCGGCCAGCTAGCTCGCTATGGTACGAAGGTACTGCACCATTTTCAACATCGGCAAACCGAGTGCGAAACTCCAAATCTCGCGAGCCAACGTGCAAAACCCCAAGCTACTGTTCAACAACCGAAGCTCAGAGACTCCATTTAGAGTAGCAAGCTGGCTCCCTCGCTGCTAGCTCACTTCCGTGAGCGAGCGAATCTGCGTTTCCAGAGCTTGATTGTATTGCCGCTCGATCTGAAGTTCCGTTTGCAGTTTTTTCACGAGCAGATCCAAACGGGCTATCTCCACGCGAAGCTTCTGCATATCGGCCGACGTGGGAGCTGGACGAGCAGGAGCGCCAGCCAATTGGTGAGGATCATGCTGAGGCTGCGATGGCTGTCGCGGGGTGAACGCTTCGGCAAGTGCGCGAGGCCAGGCAGATTCGGGAGTAGCCGGGGCCGCCGGTGGAGCTGCGACCGGGCGTGGCGCGGCCGGAGCGGGAGGTGGCGAAAAGAGATTACTTAGAGCTTTAGAGGGGCCAGGTCGCTCGGCCACCGGCTCCGGTGTCGTGCCCTTTGGTTCAAGAAGGCTCTTCACGCGGCCAATGAGTTCCTGCGGTTGAAAAGGCTTGCGAATCAACTCATCCGCTTTCACAGAGACCGCTTTGTCGGCGACGCTTTTGTTCACCACGCCGGACATCAGCACGACGGGAGTTGCGCTGTACTCGGGATTCTGTTTGATTTGGCTGCAGACCGAATAGCCATCCTGATCGGGCATAATCACGTCCGTGATCACCACGTCGGGACGGTTTTGCTCGAACTGCGCAAGCGCTGAAGCGGCGTCGGCACAGGTAATCACATTGATGTTCTCGCGGCGAAAAGCGATCTTGATGACTTCGCGCATCGTCGCGCTGTCATCGATGAAATAGACGGTGGGTGTTCGCTTGGCTGGGGCTTCGCCCAGCGGTGGCATGGTCATCGCTTCGCTCATAGCGCTTCCTTGTCCGCCATGTCACGCGTGCCTTCGTCGAATTCGCGCATGGCATCCAGCATCAGATCGGTGGCCGAGCGCAGTACGGTGCGCTGCGTCGACGCCGTTCCATAAGTAAATTTGTAAACGCCTTCATTGCTGCTACCGAGACTCTTCAAAATGTGAATGACGGCTTCGTCTCCGAAGAGATTGCCGCACTCCGCGTGCGTGATGGCGCCAGCATCGTAGAACAGCACGCCGTCCGTTTCGCCAGCGTTGATGTGCAAAGCGCCTGTCTGGTGCGCGTGCCCCAGCATCTGCATTACGCCGGTGAGGTCATGGTGCGTCAGATTGCCGCTGAGGCTCGTATCGGATTGGTCCAGCATTTGGGTGGGCTGAAAACCTTCCGCTTTGCTGACGAGAATCTGTTTAATGTGAGCGGCGATTACCGCGGGTTGCCGGTTGCGGTCGATGTAATCGTCGCAGCCAGCTTGAAATGCTTCCATCAGGGCGCGCTGGCTTCCGTCGCCGAGGGCGATAATGGGCAGATTGGAATTTTTTGGGTCGGCGTGAATGATGCGTGCGATCTCCAGAGCGCCCATTTCGCGCATGTTTGTCGCACAAAGAATCGCGGAAGGCGCATCATATTCGAGCGTTGTGAGCGCAAAAGCTGCCTGGGTGCTGGAGACCACTTCAAAGCCCTCGCGTTTCAAAGCATCGCCAAGCCGCTTGGCGAAATAGACGTTGCTGTCAATCAGAAGAACTCTTACGGGACGCCCGGGGATCACGGCCGCGCCTCCGCAGTTTGCAGCGCGGCCGGGCGAATTAAGGGTTGATCCGGGCCAGGCGTGAGCGCATCCAGATTCAGGACCTCGATGACGTCACCATCATGCGAAAGCCAGCCCGCCACATGTGGCGCGTCGGATTCTGATGCCGCCATCATTTCCGAATTGATCAGCTCGCACTCGCCTGTCACCGGGACGGCGATCCACTCTTTCAGCGTGCTGTAGTTGCGCACCGCGATCAGGTAAAAGCGCCGCGAAGTCAGTCGCTTTCCGAGAAGCATTTCCGAAACGTCACACACTGGAACAATCCGGCCCCGCCGCAGGATGACGCCTTCTAATTTCGATGTACGGTGAGGAAAACGAAAAACACGGCTCGGGGCCACAAGTTCCGCGATCTGATTCGCCGAAACAGCGAAACGTCGTTCGCCAAGCCGCAACAGGACGAAGGACTGCAGTTCGATTTCGGCGGGTACCGTCATTGCGCTAACCCTGTTTCCTCGAATGCTACCGTGGCTGAATTGTCCGCTTTCAGAAGCGCCGCATCGAGCAAAGCCAGTTCTTCGGGTGACAAGAATCCTTCTGGATTCACCACCGGAACGACAGTCTGGTCGAGAGCAGTCAAACCCCGGTACCAATAGCGCTCTTCGTGGCAGAAAGAAAGTGGCAGTGCCTGCAGCCGGGTCATGGTGGTCATCTTGTCAATGCCATCGATCAACAGAGCTGTTCGCGTCTTGCGAAGAACGAAGAGCAAAGCGCCTTCCGCGGCGTGCAAACCAAAATGCATGGCGCCGTTAACGATGAATAGAGATCGATCCCCGCGCCGCACAACGTGGCGAACTTTGCGAATCCCCGGAGCGCTGATTTCGATGGCGGCGCCGGACATGCTGTCGACGCTGCGCACCTCCTGCACGGAAGCGGAGGAGACGGCGAACAATTGACCGCTCACACGAAACAAAATAATCTGCTCGGTTTTTGCCGAGCTTGCCTTGGCTGGGGCCGCCAGACGCATCAACGAACTCCCGCAGGTGCTGTGCGGCAAATTCCCAGAACGCGCTTTTCGATGGCGGCGTAAATATCGTCGATGCCGAGCACTTGATCGACGGCGCCGGCTTTGATGGCTTCGGCGGGCATGCCGAAAATTACGGAGGTTGCTTCATCCTGCGCAAGCACCAGGCCGCCTGCGTTCTTGATGGCCATCGCTCCGTTGGCGCCATCGTTGCCCATTCCAGTAAGGACGCCTGCAATGCTCAGAGGGCCGGCGAAAGCCGCGACGGATTCCATGGTGACGTCAATGTTCGGAAGATAGCCGCTGATGCGGCCGCTGGTTCCATCCAACTGAATGCGGCCTGTCGCCGTGACGCGAAGGTGTTGGCCGCCCGGACAGATGTAGAGCGTGCCAGGTTGAAGGGACTCATTGGCTTCCGCCTCTTTCACGCGGATCTCGGTAAATTCGGCGAGCTGCGCCGCGTATTGCGTCGTGAATGCGGCTGGCATGTGTTGCACGAGAATCACGGCAGCAGGGAAGTCAGCCGTGAAGCCGGGAGCGATGCGCATCACTGTCGCCGGGCCTCCCGTCGAGGCCGCCAAGACAACAACAGGGAAGCGCTGGTCTAGTCCGGAACTTGCCGCTGGGCGTGGGCTTATGGGTGCATGTGCCGGAGTTTTTGACCCATTGGAACCGCCAGAATTCTGGATGGTAGACGCCAGACGCGATGCGGTGCGAACGACACGCACTTTGGCGGCCATGCGCACTTTGCGGAGCAGCTCTTCCTTCACGCTCTGCATATCAAGGTCGATGGCACTGGAGGGTTTGGCGACGAATTCGATCGCGCCGAGTTCCAACGCTCGCAAGGTGCTAGCGGCGCCTTCGCGCGATTCGGAGCTGACGATGACAATGGGGCGCGGATTCGTGGTCATGATTTCCGCAGTGGCCTGAAGGCCATCCACGTGCGGCATATTGATATCCATGGTGATGACATCAGGCTTCAATGATTCCGCTAACGATACGGCCTCACGACCGTCCTTCGCATTGCCGACAACTTGGAGTTGGTCGTCGGCGTTGAAAATCCCCTCGAGGACTTTCCGCATGAATGCGGAATCGTCCACGACGAGTACGCGAAACTTCTTGTTGGTGGTCGCCATTGTTTGTTTACGCTACCGGCGCGACCGGGCGTGGCGCCTCCGTTCCTATAAGTTGTTCGACAGCTGCGATCAGCTGATCCTCCTGCACCGGCTTGGTGAGGAATGCCGTGGCGCCTTCCTTCATCGCGCGGTCGCGATGCTTGGCGCCAGCGCGCGACGTAACGACCATCACCGGGATTCGGCGAGTCGAGGGACTCTGGCGCAGTTGCACCATTAGTTCGTAGCCGGTCATGCGCGGCATTTCGAGGTCGGTGATGACCAGGTGGCAGCCGTGCTGTGTCACCAGCTCAGCGGCTTCCAGCCCGTCCGCTGCCAATTTAACGCGATAGCCGTTCTTCTCCAGCATGCGGCCGACGAATTTGCGTACGCTGATGGAGTCGTCCGCCACCACGATGACGCGCTCTTGTTCGACGCGGTCAATGGCTTCGGAAGGAATGCTTCCACGAGCGATGGCCGCCGAGCCCGGCGCAAAAATGCGTGCGGCGCTGGCACTAGCCTGGATTGGCCGGCGTTCGCTCGGTTCCGTTGCAACCATGCGATTCAAGTCGATTAGCAGAATCAAGCTGCCATCGGGCGCGATGGTCGTCCCGGGGAAGAGCTTCACGCGCCGCAAGTATTCGCCGAGGTTCTTGATAACGATTTCATCTTTGCCGAGAACTTCTTCAACAACGAGGCCAATCTTGCGGCTTCCGGCATTTGCGACAACCATCCGGAAATAGCCGTTGATGGGCTCAAGCGGCGGCAAGCCCAAATAGGTGTCTAGGCGAATGACTTCGGTAACGACGTCGCGTACCTTGGTGAGCAATTTCCCGCCGACGTCTTCGATTTCGTCCGCGCGCAGGCGGCGGATTTCCTCGACGACTGCCAAGGGCAATGCAAAATTCGTAGTGCCACAGCGCACGAACAGCGCCGGGGAGATGATCAATGTGAGGGGTACTTTGAGCGTGAACTTCGTGCCTTTGCCACTGGTGCTCTCAATTTCGATTTCGCCATTGAGTGCGTTCAAATTTGCGCGCACGACGTCGAGACCGACTCCTCGCCCAGCAAGTTCCGTCTTTGCGGATGCCGTGGAAAACCCCGGGTGAAACAGGATTTCGCGCAAATCGCGTTCCGTAAGACGATCTGCTGTTTCTTCGGAGACAAGGCCACGTTCGATAGCGCTCTGCTTCACGCGCTCGTAGTTGATGCCGCCACCGTCATCCTCAACTTCAATGTAAATATGATTGCCGCGGTGGTACGCGCGCAGCATGATATTGCCGGCGGACGATTTTCCAGCAGCCACTCGGTCAACGCTTTGCTCGATGCCGTGCGCCACGGAGTTGCGCACGAGGTGAACGAGCGGATCGGAAATCTGCTGAATAATGTTGTTGTCGAGTTCCGTTTCACTGCCGGAAAGGTCCAGTTCAACATGCTTTCCCGTCGAGTTCGCCGCGTCGCGCACGGCACGTGACAGCCGCGAATAAAGCGTGCCGATGGGCACCATTCGCGCGGCGGTAATCTCATCTTGAAGGTGGTGCGCGAGCTTTGTGAATTCGTCGATGTCGCCTTCTACGCGCCCGATGAACCCCTCAAGTTGCGAGAGTACTTCGTTGACGTCGGCTGAGATTTCCGCCATGGACCGCGACAAAATGTTGAAATCGTCATAGCGGTCCATTTCCAGTTCGCTGAATTCGGACCAGAACGATGTGTCGCCTGCCGCTGCGCTCGTAAGCATCTGCGGTGTTGGTTCACCGCCAAGTGACCTGGGCATGGCGCGGTTGTTACTGATGCGGTTAAATTCGTACTTCTCCTGGAATTCGTTGACTTTCCCCTGCAGGCGTTCTTTCGAGAAACTCAGCGTATCGACAAGCTTTTCGAGTTCCGCCACGCGGCCAACCATGCGGGTACGGTTGATAACCAGCTCTCCGACCGTATTCATCATGCGGTCGAGCCGCGCCAGTGCTATTCGAACAGACTTGGCAGTTGAGGCGCCGCCCGGGACTTGTTTCGCAAGCTTCTTCGCAGGCGTGCCTGATTGCGACGCAGTCTCGGTTTCCGGTGCATGTTGTGGTCCACTGGATACGGTTGCCCCGGCCGACGCTTCTGCCTCCTCGGGATCAAGGGGAGCAAACTCCGCGATGCGCCCTAGCAGGGAATCGACGCCAGTTCGCATTTCGACTTCATCGGCCCACTGGCGGTGGAGCGTCTTCTTTAGCGTGTCCACCGACTCAAGGCACAAATCCACAACAGCGGGTGAGGGTTCAATCTCGCCATCGCGCAAACGGCCGATCAGATCCTCGACACGGTGCGCAATCGCTCCCAATCTCTTCAGCCCAACTTGCGCCGCCGAACCTTTTACCGTGTGAATGGCGCGAAACAGCTTGTTGATCTCTTCCGGATTGTTGTTGCCCTCTAAAGAAATCAGGCAATCGCTGACGACCTGGAGATGTTCTTCCGCTTCCGGTTGAAAAAACTCCAGAATCTCGTCCGGCACTTCGTCATCCGTGGGAAGTGCATCGAAGTACGAGCCAGTCGCAGCGGCAACCGCGGGCTCGTGGGTTTCCTCCGCATCGAACCGTTCGCGCGTCTCCGGTTGCGAAAGATTCAGCGGCGGCGGTTCCGTGGGGAATGCAAATCTATACCGCTCCTTGAAAACGGCAATATCATCGACACTTTCTTTTCCCGTGTCGCTGATTTCCAGAAGGTCGGTTTCCAACAGGGAAATGCCGTCCGACAAAAATTCCGTCAGAGGGCCATGAAGGTCGCTGCCGAGTGGCGCGTTCAAAGCATATTGAAAAACGTGCGCGAGTTTCCCGGCGATTTCAGAAAACCGCGGAAAGCCATAACTCGCCGAAGTCCCGCTCAGCGTGTGCGCCGAGATGTAAAGCCGTTCCAGGTCTTCCCGGCGCGGTTCCACGTCTTGAAGCACACTCACGTATTCCCGCAAATACTGCAGGTTCTCCGAGGCTTCCTGGAGGAACACTTCGACGGCTTCGCGGTCCAGCGTACTCACGCGCGCCCCTCCGTCACAAGTTCCGGCTTCTGCAACTCATCTGCGGTCGGTTTGCGGTAAAGAATGCAATCGTTCAAAACGATGGCCTGGAACTTCACGGGCATTTTGGAGATCGACTCCGAATGCCCCAAAAATAGGTAACCACCTGGTTCCAGAGTGTCGTAAAACCGCTGCACCAGTGAACGCCGTCGCTCTTCCGAGAAATAGATCAGCACGTTCATGCAAAAAATCAGGTCCATACGCCCGACGTACACCGCCGAAGCCAGGTTCATCTGCGTGAAGGAAATCATCTTGCGCAGCCGCGGCTTGACCTCATACGCGCCGCTCACTTCGGTAAAATGAGTGGCCAACTGTCTCTCACTCACGCTAGCGATGCTGCGCCCTTTGTAGGTCCCGCGTTCAGCGTGCTTCAAGGCGTGCCGGCCAACATCCGTCGCCAGTATTTCCACGTTCCAGGAATCCGCGAACGACAGCGAATCTGCGATGGTGATGCCAATCGAATAAGGCTCTTCGCCGGTCGAACAACCAGCACTCCAGATCCTCAGCGTGCGGGGATTCTTCCAAAACTTTTTTGTGTGCAGCTCCGGCAACACGCGTTTCTCAAAAGCTTCATAAACGCCGGGGTACCGGAAGAAGCTCGTCTCCTGCGTCAACAGCCGCTCGAGCAGGCCCTCGTATTCAACGTTGGATTTCCTCATGGCGCGCAGCAGTTCCGTGCCGCGCTCCATTCCTTTTGCGCGCAGGTGGTCGCGCACACGCGTGGAGAAGAAGCGCTCTCGCGATTCATCGAAGCAAATTCCGGTGCGCTCTTCGATCAACATGCGAATCTCGCTCAACTCGTGCTCGCTCAACCCTGCCCCGTGTCCGTGGCGTTCGCTCATCAGTCTCCCGTTTTCTGGGCCACACTCTTAGCCGCGCCGATTGGCGGAAAGAGCTTCACTTATTAACGAACAGCACCTGCCGGGACGGGCCGGTCGGATTCTTCGCGCACTGGTGCCGCCGCTTTGGAGGACGCGCGGAATTGAGCCAGCGCTTCGTTCAATTGATCCGACAACTTGACGAGCTGGCTCACCGTTGCCACCGTGCCGCGTGTACCTTGCGACGTCTGCCGAGTAATGCTCGAGATGATCTGCATGGCGTGCGCAACACCCTCTGTTCCGCGCACTTGCTGTTTCGATGCCAGCGAGATTTCCTGTACAAGCTCCGCCGACTGGCGCACCACGTTCGAAATGGCGTCCAGAGCGCGGCCTGCCTGATCGGCAAGGGTTGCTCCGCTTTCCACTTCTTTCGTGCCTTCTTCCATGACGACCACCGCTTCGTTCGTCTCGGCCTGAATCGCTTTGATGAGTGCCGCAATGTCCTTGGTCGCGCTGCGGCTATGTTCGGCCAGCTTGCGGACTTCGTCAGCAACGACCGCAAATCCTCGCCCCGCTTCACCGGCGCGCGCCGCCTCGATGGCCGCGTTCAATGCCAGCAAGTTGGTCTGTTCCGTGATGTCGTTAATCACGTTGATGATTTCCGAAATTTCCAGCGAGCGGTCGCCGAGAGACTTGATCTTTTTAGCGGTCGCCTGCACGGATGCGCGGATGCGTTGCATGCCTTCGAGCGTATCGCGCACGGCGCGGTTGCCCTGTTCAGCGGCATCTAGCGCGCGGCGTGCTGCTTCGGCGCTGGCCTCGGCGTTGTTCGATACCTGCTTCATGGAAACCGTCAACTCTTCGACAGCGCTGGAGGTGTTCGTAATTTCCTGGTCCTGCTGGGTCGCACCGGCCTGCATTTCGTCGGCCGCCACCAGAATGTTGTTGGAGCACGCGGTCACTTCCATGGCCGCTTTACGCACGCGTTCGAGAACCTTGGTAAAGTTGTCGAGCATGTAGTTGATCGAATCCGTCACGTTGCCAAGAGCATCGTTGGTCACCTTGCCGCGCTGCGCCAAATCACCACGCGCCACCTGGTTGATGACACTTAGCAGTTCCGTGATGCTGCGCTGCAACGCGTCGTTGGCGTCCTGGTTGCTTGTGGCTTTGGAAACACGGGCGACCGCGCGGTTCAAGTTCTCCGCGATATAGCCGAGTTCATCGTTCGAATTGACCTCGGCGCGAGCGCGCGGATCGCCAGCAGCCATCCGTTCGGAGAATTCCGCGAGAGCCTGCACCGGCCCCAACAGCGCACCGAACCGCCACGCGAGGATTACTGATATCCCCAGCGTAATGACCAGGGCGATGAGCACATTGGCCCCGCCCGGCGATCCAAAGTCGAATAAGGACGCCTCACCGGCTTTCTTACCGGCGCTGAAGGCCAGTCCGAGAACGATGAAGCCGAACACTCCGTTCAGCAGGACCAGCGTCCAGATTGTGGAACTCAGTCGCGATTTCATACCACCCTCCAAATCTCTCCCGCGGAGCCCGCGCCATCAATCGGCATCGTCTCCACAAAACTCAAATACTGGGCCCCGGAAAAACCTCGAGCAGCCGGCGCAAGTCAATCACCAGCGCCAGGCGGTCGTCATGCCGCAACATTCCGATGCAATGCGGCACGTTTTCCGGTGCTTGCTCGAGCAAATCCTCGGTGTTCACCGAATAGGTTCCGATGACTTCGTCGGATGCGATTCCAATGCGCAGATCTTCGTGATGATTCTCGCTGCGCAGGGAAGCGACCACTACGTGCTTGGGCAGCAAGCCGGGACGGCGGCCTTCAGTAATCGCAATGTCGATCAACGGCACAATCGCTCCGCGTAAATTGAAAATTCCAACCAAGTACGGTGGCCCAAGCGGCAGTTTTGTCAACAGCGGCCAATCCAGAACTTCTTCCACATCCAGAACCGGCAGGCAAAACCGTTCGCGCCCGCTGCGGAAAACGCAATACTGCGATTCCGGCGGCCGCTCTTCGATGGGCCCAAGCGCTTCCAGCAAATCGCCGGTATCGGCATCCGCTGGAAGTGGCTCAAGATGAAAATCTTCGCTCATCGCCTGTTTTCTCGCTCCGAACCGCTCATGCAAACCGCCGTACCGCGCGAAGCAGATCTTCCCGCGTGAAAGGCTTGGTCACGTACGCATCCGCCCCTTGCTGTTGTCCCCAAAACTTGTCGCTGGCCGAATCTTTGGAAGTGACCATAATCACGGGAATCATGTTGAACTCCGCGTTCCCCTTCAGGTCGCGGCAGACTTGGAAGCCGTTCCGGCCCGGCATCACGATGTCCAATAGGATTACGCTGGGGCGCTCGGTCGTAATGGTTTCCTCAACGCGCTTCGGGTCGTGCAACGCAATGGGCCAATAGCCCTCTTTTTCCAGCAAGCCTTGCATCAGCTTGACCTCAGCGGGTGAGTCATCAACGATTAGGACTTTTTTGTGCACAGCCGTACTCTCCCCGTACTTGTCCACAGAGCAGAGGTGCACGTCAGCGGCCAGCTTTCGCATTCCGCAAGCTCATGTGTCGTTTTAGATTAACTCGCTTACAATGAGCAGGTTACAGGGCATACCAGAGGGGCTTAACGGCGTCGTGAGGTTGGCTCTACCGTCTCCACCGTCTCAGCTTGAGAAGCATTCTCAGCTTCCTGCATCTCGCTTGCCAGCGATGAGAAACGCTGCATCACCTCATTGATTCGCAGCGCCATGCTGTGCATGGTCTTGATCTGCGCCAGCGACTGCGAAGAGAGCTGTCCAGGCTCCAACAACAGCAATTCCGCGTTTCCCAGCACGGAAGTCAGGGCATTGTTTACGCTGTGCTTCATCTCCAACATGTAACGCCCAAGCGTGGCGTGATTTTCATTCTTGGCGGCATTCCGCTCTGCCTGTCGCGCAATCTGCATCGCTTTCGCGCGGCGCAGCGATTCGCCCGCCACGAGCAGCAGCGTTTGTGCCCAATCTTCGCGAAACGGGATATGCACCAATCTTGGATATTTTGTGCGTAACTGCCCGAATTCCTGGGAATCTGCCGGAACACAAAGGATGACCGCGGTGGCCGGTTCGAGTGACCGCAATATGCTGGTGATTTTTCCCTCACGAACGGGTCCGACTACGACCAAGTCGTGCGTCGGCGCGTCCTGTTCATGCCAGGCATCGCTGTTGACGACCGCAATGTTCGGAGCCTGGCGCTCGGCTTGCCAGCAAGCCGTCAGCAACCGGGCGAACTCGGTTTCGTCGGTCAGGATGACTACGTTGGCGTTTCGCAATGAAAAGCAGCTCCCCTGAAATTTCCATCCGGCAACGCCGGACAAAATCGGCTACAGCTTTTCTGCCTCGTCCAGCGCGGAGAGCAGACGCTTCGTGCTGATCCCGAGATTTACAGCCGCTTCGGTGTCCTTCGCTTGCTTGGCCACGTCCACCCGTTCTTGCAATCTCGTTACTTCCACGCGAGCCATATTCATGGCGCGGTCCAGCGAAGTGGCATTCCCGGTTTCTTTGGCGGATTCCATCGCCGCAGTGACCAGCACACGAGCCACCACCGCGCGCCGCAAATCTTCCGCGGAAGGCCCATCTTCGCTGACGAATGCCGTTACTTCCCAGGACGACATCAGAATTCGCGCTCCACCGATTTTCACGGTGGTCATGGACCGGCCGCGTGAAGGCGGAGTGGCGATTAGCTGCTCCCAGATTTGTTCCATACAATTTTCAAAATCCAAAACGACAGCGGAATCGGGCTGCGCTGCGGCAGGTGCTGCGGGTCGTTCCTTCGTTTTTGAGCTGGCTGCGGAAGCTGGCGGTGGCACGGACTTCTTTGACGCCTGTGCAGACTTTGTTGGCGGTGCGACGGCATGAATAGGAGCGGCGTCACCCGCTTTCCCGAGGGCTTTTTCAAGCGCCAACTCCACGTCTGTACGCAGCCCCAGTAGCTTGTCGAAAGCCTGGCTGACCGAGCGCTCTGTGTATTCTTTCTGGAAAGGCTGCTTCCATTCGTCGGCGATTCCGGAAATCTTCGAGAGCGGCTCCGTCGCCGAGAGTCCCAAATGGTGGCAGTCGATGATCCGTGCCCCAGCGGCTTGCAATTGGCTGAGTCCCGTTCGGATGGCAATCAAGTCCGCGTGCATGAGTTCGATCAATGTCCGGCGCAGCAGGAAATTGAAGCGGATAAAAGCCACCAGCGCCGCGGGATCGTAAAACATCCCGCCGGCTGTTTCCTTTACTTTCCGGCCTTGCTCGATGAAATTCGTTTTCAAGATTTCCCGCAAGCTGCGGAAAGTTCGCAGCGATTCGATCATTTGTTCTAGCGGTGCGCACCACGCGAGTGGGTCCGGATCAACTTCGCCGAGAACTGGTTGCATCACTTGCGCGACATCCTCAGGCTCAATCTGTTTGTGGTAAATCTTTGCCGGCGCGCAGAGGGCAAAATACTGCACGAGCAGGAAGTCGATTTTGTCCCGGTCAACATTGGTCTTTTTGGGCTTGCGAAGATGGCGTTGAATCAGGCCGCGCAGTCCCGTTTCGCTGGCGTTCAGCGTGGTCATCTGCAAGAGATGGCGGAGTTGATGCACCTGGACGCGCTGGTCCATGGAGTCCAGCCATTCGTGTACCTGGCTGAAAGTTTCGAGGTCTGGCTTCTCGGGCAGGTTCCGCTTGGCTTGCGTGAAAGGGATTTCGATTTCGAGTTGTTTCGCAAGCGCCAAATAGATCGGGAATACGGAGCGCGCTTCCTTCCATTGCGCTTGCCGCGGGCTCTCCGATCGAGCTGGAGCGGGGATATTCAGCGTTGTCGTCGTTTTGCTCACGGCTGTGTCACCACCCAGTCGCAGGGGCCTTGTGAGAATCGGACGGCCACCGCTTTTCGTCCTTCGTGATACTGCACGCCGACGACGGTTGCATCCGTCGGCCGTCCTTCGCCACTGGCCTCAATCCGCACGCGATCGTCGAACTCCAGCGGCAAAGTCGAAAGAAAAATGGCATGCTCAGGTCCGCCAAATTCCACTACAGCCGCCTCGCGAAGCGTGGTCTTCCCTCCGCGCGAAGCGGTCACTTGCACTGGAATTCGCACCGGCCTGGCCTGCGGAAAAAATCGCGCCAACTGCTCGGCACAGTCTTGTTCGTTCGCAATCAGTGTCAGACCGCCGGATTTTTGCACTTCGCCTCTCACCCTGCGGGTCAAAATCCGTAGCGTCTCCAGGCGCGAGACACACTTCGCTCCGTGTGAGGCGCAGACTTCCGAAGACAGAGATGCACGCTGGACGCCAAAGAATTGGAAACGCGCGCCGATTGCAAGTTGCAGAAATGGCGAGGCTTAGGATTTTCTCGGGGTGTTCCGCTGGCTCACTTGTCTCACCGTGAAACGATTTCGTCTCACTGCGTGACGGCTCATGCGTGGACTATTTTCGCTTGAGACGTCTCTTCCGTTATTGCGATGCCGCTTCTGCGGCGTCTTCGCTGTCAGTTGCACCGGGCTTTACGGCAATGTTGTAGCGCTTCAATTTGCGATATAGTGTCGCCCGGCTGATGCCCAGCATCTTTCCGGCGAGCGCTTTGTCGCCATTTGCCTGCTCAAAAACTCGCAAGATAGTCATTCGTTCCATCTCCGCTAACGCGGTGGTGGACATGGCGGCCGTGTCTTGCGAAGTTACAATTCCTGGCTCAGCCTGTTCGCTGCGAATCGCCGGGGGCAAATCCGCGACGTCAATGGTTTTTCCATCGCCGAGTGTCACTGCCCGGGCGATGCAGTTTTCCAGCTCGCGAACGTTTCCCGGCCAGTCATAGTGCAGCAAACTCTTCATCGCCGCAGCTGTCACCTGGATGTGCGAGCCCTTGGCATAGCGGTCCAGGAAATGATGCACCAGAACTGGAATGTCGGACCGCCTCTCGCGCAGGGGAGGGAGGTGCACGGTCACTACATTCAACCGAAAATACAGGTCCTTGCGGAAGGTTCCGGCACGATAAGCAGCTTCCAGGTCGCGATTCGTTGCGGCGATCACGCGCACATCGACGTTAACTTTCTCGTTGCTGCCAACGGGCCGCACCTCTTTTTCTTGCAAAACGCGCAGCAATTTCGCCTGCATTTCCTGTGGTAGTTCTCCGATCTCGTCCAGAAAAATCGTACCGCCATCGGCTGCTTGGAAGAGGCCGGCCTTCGACTTTGTTGCCCCAGTAAAAGCGCCCTTTTCGTATCCGAAGAGTTCGCTCTCCATGAGCGTTGGAACGAGTGACCCGCAGTCGACGGCTATGAAGGGTGTTTTCGCCATGGAACCTCGGAAGTGAATCGCGCGCGCGGCAAGCTCCTTACCTGTGCCGCTTTCACCAGAGATTAATACCGGCGTCCGCGTATCTTTAAGCCGCGAAATCATTCGCAGCACGTCCTGGATATTCGCGGAACTGCCGATGATGCCGTCGAGGTTCTCCTCCGTGCTCACGCGCTCGTGCAAATACTCATTTTCCGTGACCAGACGCACTTTTTCAGCCATGCGCTGCAACAGCAGTCGCATCTTTTCCACGCGAAATGGCTTCTCGATGTAGTCGTAGGCCCCCAGTTTCATCGCATCTACTGCGGATTCAATCGATCCATGTCCGGTCATGATGGCGACTTCGAGCCGGGGAAGGAGCTGTTTCGTCTGCTTGAGTAACTCGACGCCAGACATGTTCGGCAATTTCAAATCCGTGAGCAGCAGATCCGGAGTATCGGAATCCAGCCGCGCCAATGCCGCTTCCGCGCTTTCGGCCTCTGCGCAGACATATCCCAGCGTGTTCCCGATGGTCATGCACAGGCGCCGGATGCTCTGTTCGTCATCCACCACCAGCAATCTTGTCTTCATCTCGTCGCTCATGGTTTCCCGAATGTCTTCTCCACCATTGATATCAGTTGCTGCACTCGAAAAGGCTTCTCGATGCACGGCGCTCCGCTTTGAGCCAGGAACGCCTGCGTTTCACTGTTAGCCGTGTCGCCGCTGATCAGAATAATACGCGTCTTCAATTCGGGACGGTTCTTCTGAATCCATCCGTGCACTTCCGCCCCGTTTACGGCACCCGGCATGCGGATGTCTGAAATCACGCCGGCATAACGCCCACTCGAGAGCCGCTGCAATCCTTCCGCACCCGACGAAGCATTTACGACCGCGTACCCCTTGCGCTCCAGCGCCGCGCGCAGAAACGCAATCACCGAAGGCTCATCTTCGATCAGCAGAATCGGCCCGCCCGTCCACAAGGCCTGTTGCGTGCTCATCGTCCCGCTTCTTTCGACGCCGCGGCCGCCAGCGCTGCTTCCGTCGCCACGGGAACCCTCACGACAAAAGTGCTTCCCGCTCCACCCTCATTGTTCCAGCACTGAATTTCACCACCATGCGCCCGCACAATGCCGTAGCAAATGCTTAGCCCGAGCCCCGTGCCCTTGCCAGCCTGCTTGGTTGTATAAAAGGGATCAAAAATCCTTTGTGGGTCGACAATGCCTGTTCCATTGTCGCTGATCGCGACCTCGATCATCTCCTCGTGCCGACGGGTGTGAATCTTAATGCGCCCGCGCTGTCCCGCCTCTTGCACCGCATCGTAAGCATTGTTCAGGATATTCAGAAATACCTGCTGCAGCTGCTGCGAATCCCCCAAAGCCGCCGCCAGCGCTTCTTCAAAATCCTCCACAACTTCAACTCCGTGGCTCGCGAAATCGTAGCTCCGCAGCTTGATCGTCTGGCGCAAAACAGCGTTTACCTGTACAAGTTCCCGCTGCACCGGCCGTTGCCTCGCAAAACTCAGCAAATCCTGCACGATGTCTTTTGTCCGCTGCGTTTCTTGTAAAATAATCTGCAAATCTTCCCGCGCCGAACCCGGCACCTCCGGATTCTCCAGCAACAAATCCGTGAAACCGAGAATCGCCGCCAGCGGATTATTCACTTCATGCGCTACACCGGAAACCAGCCGCCCAATCGTCGCCATTTTTTCGCTGTGTGCCAGCTTGGCCTGCAGCAGCGCCGCGTCCGTGATGTCCGTCATCACCACCACCACGCTGTTCACAGTGTTCTGCTCGTCCCTCATCGGGCTCAAGCTGATGGAGAAATGCCCCATCGATCCGTCGCCTCGTCGCACCCGTAGCTCCAGGTTTTCCACTTGATGCCCGTTCGCCGTCGTTTCCAGCGCTGCCTCGAAGTCCTCCGCGTGCGAAGCTTCCACCCAGTCCACCAGCCGGTGCCCGATCAATTCGCCTTCCTGATATCCCGCTTCGTAGCACCGCCGGTTCGCGTAGCTGATCAGTCCCGCCGTATCCAGCACCAGGATCATGCTCTGGGTCGTATTCAGAATTTTCTGATTGAAGTCGCGTTCCCGCTGCAGTTGCGACTGAAACGTCTTCTGCTCCGTCACATCCAGCATCAACCCGCGAATCTGCGCAATGCGCCCGCGTGCGTCGCGCACAGCGGTGATGTTTTGCAGCGTGTGCAACAAAGTTCCATCCTTGCGCCGCAACGTCTCCTCGTAGTTGCGCAGCACGCCTCGCTCTGCCAGCGCGCGCAGAAATTTTTCACGCACTTCCGGCGCGGGATACAGATGCGGGCTCACATCCGCGCGCAATAATTCTTCCCTCGACGCATACCCCAGCATTCGCACCATCGCATCATTGACGTCCAGGAATCTCCCGTCCGGCGTAGCAAAAAACAATCCTTCCTGAATGCTGTCAAACAGTTCCCGATATTTCCGCTCGGCTTCCCGCCGGTCGGTAATATCCTTTAAAACGTGAATCGTCCGCGTATCGTCATCTGACACGCCGGGTGTTCGCGACGTTGACACCAGAAAGATGCGCTCCACCGACGCCGCCACATACTCTTCCCGCGATCTTTGCGTATCTCGGCAGAACGGGCACGGCAGGTCGCTCCCCGTTTCCGCAATCTGTCGCAGGCTGCTCATCGCCTCGCCAACCAACGCCACCGGCGGCACGCCTAAATGCGTCGCCAGGGAACGATTCGTTCGAACGATATTCCACGCCCGGTCGTGCACCACGATGTAATCGCTGATCGCGTCAATGTCTTCTACCCACTGCCGTTTGGACCGCTCCAGTTGCGAGAATCTCCTGAAATTTTCCAGCGACAGCGCCGCATGGCTCGCCAGCGCATGCAGCAACCGTTTCTCGTCCGTGCCCAGTGTTTTTCGATTCCGGATCAAACACAGCGTCCCCAACCGCTCATTGTCGCTCGCCGCAATTCGCACGAAGACCACTGCCGCAGGCTCCTCGGCAGACGGCCACGCTGCCCCAATCTCCTTGGGTATCGCTCGAGTCTCCACTCCGTTCTGGCTCGTCCGCGCGTCCGAAATCAGCCAGTTCACAACGGTCCCTGCCATCGGGCCTGCCCCGGGCATCGCGTGCAGTTCCGTTTCGCGCCCTCGGTAAACTGCCACGCCACCCCAGACAGCATCCAGCATCCGCATCGCACGCAAGGCAAACTGTTCTAGGAAATCCCCGAGATTCCTCGACTGCGCCGCCTCAACTGCAAGCTCCATCAGCTCTTCCGCATGGCTGGACCTTGGCAACGAGAGCTCCGCCCGCACGCGGTTTGGCGTCGGGCCTTGCGACGTTTTTGTTTTTGTTCTGCGCATCGACAAGAGGAAAGAGCCAAGCGTCTCAAGTTGCGAGGCGCTGTCCTTCCCTCCACCCTACCGGGCAGTCTCAATGTGAGTCAATCGCCGGGCTTCATCGTGTAGCGAAATCGCCTATACCGAGTGCCCTCCCATTCTCTCTTCGTCTCAGCCTGAGACCTCTGCCTGAGGAGTCCCGCCTACCTGAGACAAATGGTACTCCAAAGCCTCGCTGCCTTCATCCTCTAAGGTTTCCGTAACTCGCCACTCTTCTGTTACTTACCGAAGCTAAAGGCATTCCAGTTCGCTTATTTCCAGAGGTCGCCCGCATGGCATCCGACGTGCCTTCTCTTACGCGGGGCTTCTTCCAATCCTATGAGGAGTAGTGTCGATGAGAACTAGTCGGTGGAGGAAATGGGCTGTAGCTGCAACAGCGGCCCTTTTGTTTTCGGGGGTTTCTGGCTTCGCGCAAACAGGAACCACTGACGAATCCAAGCGCAAGGTGAAGACCAAGACCGCTCCCGCTTATCCGGAGCTCGCCAAGCGGATGAACGTGTCCGGTAAGGTCAAAATTGAAGTCGTCATCACTCCGGACGGCCATGTCAAGAGCACGCGGGTCGTCGGGGGACACCCCTTGCTTGTTCAGGCCTGCCAGGATGCAGTGAAAGAGTGGAAGTTTGTGCCTGCGCCGGAAGAAACCACGCAGGTTGTTGAATTTGAGTTTCACTCCAATTAAGGAAATGAGTTGTTCCAACAGAAAGCTGCCATCTCCAGGATGGCCTGCTGAGGGGAGCGGAGGCATTTTGCAATGACCATCGGAAAAAAGCTTTACGCGGGGTTTGGCCTGATCCTGATCATCCTTTCGCTGCTCTTTATCGTGAATATTTTCGCCGGCTGGAAGCAGAGCTCGGCGCGCACGGATTCCAGAACGGCCAGCGATAGCGTTAGCACCGTCGAAAGCGTGCGCTCCCAGATCATGACGAATCGCCTCAATATGAATAACTTCCTCCTCAGCGGTGATCCCCGCGATGAAGAGAAAGTGAACAAGGGTCTGACCGACGTTATCGACCAGATCAAGCGTGGCGAGTCCAATGCTCCCATCGAGGGCGTGCGCACCGCTCTCATCCAGATCGAGGGCACCGAAGCGAGCTGGGCCGACAATTTTGCCAAGCCGCTGATCGCCAAGCGCCATCAAGTCGATTCCGGAGACGCCACCGTCTCCGATCTCCAAATCTTCTACCTGCAAAAGGATCCCTCTTCCTGGCTGACCAAGTCATTGGTCATTCTCGATCAAGCCAAAGAAGAGATTACCAAGTTCCGGGATCAGAGCGACCGATCCGCAACCATCGCCAGCTACCTCAGCGCTTGGGTGACCATCGGCGGCACGTTCTTCGCGTTGGTTCTCGGCGTTGTGATCGCCCTCAAGACGGCCAAGTCCATCACGGAGCCATTGACGCACCTCATTACTGTCGCCCGCGAAATTGGCGACTCCGGCGACCTCGATCAGAACATTGATATTCACCGCAACGATGAAATCGGCGCTCTCGCCACTACTTTCAACAACATGGTCGCGTACTTGAAGGAAATGGCAAGCGTTTCCATGGCTGTCGCTGAGGGCGACTTGACCGTTGAAGTCGTGCCGCGTTCCAAGCGTGACACCCTTGGCAACGCCTTCTTGCGCATGTCCCACGGTTTGCAGGACCTCGTTCGCACCACGCGCGATTCCGCCGGCCAGGTTTCTGCCGGTTCGAATCAAGTCGCCGGTGCCGCGGACGAGTCCGCCAAGGTCAGCGTGCAAGCATCTTCCGCCATTGAAGAAGTCACCAGCACCATGCACGAAATGAGCATCAACGTGCAAAACGTAGTCAAGAACACCCAAGTGCAGGCTTCGAGCGTCGCGGAGACCTCCGCTTCCATCGATCAGATGGTTACTTCAATTCAGCGCGTTGCCGATACTGCCAAGGTTTTGCTTGATATCGCCAACCGCTCGCGTGAAGAAGTCGTCACTGGCATCCAGACCATGGAGAAGGCTACTGACGGCCTCAACCGCACTAACCAGGCCATTCAGTCTTCCGCGGAGATCATCAACATTCTCGGTCATCGCGCCGATGACATCGGAAAGATCATCGAAGTCATTGACGACCTGGCTGAGCAGACCAACCTGCTTGCGCTCAACGCGGCTATTGAAGCCGCCCGCGCCGGCGAGCACGGCCTCGGATTCGCTGTCGTTGCTGACGAAGTCCGCAAGCTGGCCGAAAAGTCCACGCAATCCACCAAGGAAATTGCCGACCTGATTCAAAGCATCCAGCGGGAAGCCCGCCAGGCTGTCGAGAACATGGAGCGCAGCACGCGCATCGTGGAAGAAGGCCTCACGCTCGGCAACGACCTGGGCTCCGCTCTGCACAAGATTTCCAACGTCGTCACCGAAGTCTATAAGTTTTCTCAGGAAATCGGCGCTGCCACCAACGAGCAGTCCGTTGGTTCTTCACAAATCGCCAAGGCCACCAGCCGCCTTACCGAAATCACCCAGGAAATCAATTCCGCCGTCGAAGAACAGGCCTCCGGCGCCCAAGCCGTTGTCCGCGCCATGGACAAGATGCGCGAACTGGTCCAACAGTCCGCTTCCAGCTCCACTGAGCTTTCTGCCGCCGCCGAACAGATGCTAAAACTTTCACGCAACTTGCTCGACAGTATGGACAAATTTGTTCTCGACCGCGCCACCCAGCAACGCCAGCGTCGGAGTGACTCTTCTTTCGCCAAGCGCCGCGGTTCGGAGTCTGACCGTGAGCAGGAACCCGAATACGCCGAATTGGCGCGTTCCTAGAGGGCCGGAGACCTCTCGATGGAAAAAGATCTTCAAGTCGTGGGTTTTCGCATCGGCAATGAAACGTACGGCGTACGTATTGCTGCCGTGCGCGAAATTGTGCGCGTTCCGGAAATCACCACCGTTCCCAGCGCTCCCGACCTGATCGAGGGCGTCATCAACTTGCGAGGGAAAATCATCCCGGTCATGGACCTCCGCAAGCGGTTCGGCCAGACGGAGATTCAACCCGACAAGAAGAATCGCATTCTCGTCGTCGAGTTGGACAACAAGATGATCGGCCTGATCGTAAATGCGGCTTCGGAAGTGCTGAAGATTCCGCCCTCCGAGATCGAGGCCCCAGGCAGCGTCTTTGCGGAAGGCGAATCCGGATACGTTACCGGCGTCGGCAAATTGAAGGGACGCCTCATTATTCTGCTGGATATCTCCAAACTCTTGCATCGCCCAGAGTACAAACGACTTGAGGAGGCCGCGGAACCCGTCGCTACCGCAAGGTAACGCTTTTTTTCGGCTGGCAACTGATTCCGCCGAACTTCGGGTCCGCTTCACGAAAAAAATGGGAACGATTACTGCCCAGGTCCAACTCACCGAAGCAGAGCTGAAGCTCCTCCAGACGCTGGTCTATCAGGAATGCGGCATGTTTTTCGATGAGCGCCGCTCTCACTTCCTCAAAGATCGTTTGCAACGCCGCCTGAAGGCCTGCCAGCTCGACTCTTTCTATGCTTATTATCGCCTGCTTACCAGCAGGGAAGGACGCGCGGAACTTGCTCTCCTTCTTGAAAATTTGACGGTCAACGAAACGAGTTTCTTTCGCAATCGCCCGCAACTCGATCTTCTTCAAAAGTCCGTTCTCGAGGATCTTCTGCGCCGCAAGCAGGAGCGCCGCGATTACACTCTGCGCGTCTGGAGCGCCGGTTGCTCCGCAGGCCAGGAGCCTTACACCGTCGCCATTTTGATCGGCGATGCGCTCGCTTATTACTACCTGCGGAATCCTCTTCCTTTCGAAATGCCTTCGCCGAAGCCGCTTATTCCTCCGCCCTGGAGAGTGGAAATCGTTGCTTCCGACATCAGCTATACCAGCCTTCGCGTTGGTCAGGAAGGCGTCTACACCGAGCAGCAGATGGAGCCCGTCGATTACACCTGCCGGCTTCGCTACTTCGAGAAAACCGGCGACAAGTATAAGGTCAAACCGCAACTGCGAGAGCTTGTCCAGTTCGACTTCCATAACTTGAAAACGGAATTCTTGCCTCGCCGCAACGACATTATCCTCTGCCGCAACGTCATGATCTATTTTGACGAAGCCGAGCAAAAGCGTTTGATTGAAAAGTTTTGGCACTGCTTGAATCCAGCCGGATACCTCTTCGTGGGGCATGCCGAAAGTCTCTTCGGCCTGACCCAGAAGTTCCGCATGGTTCATGAGAACAACGGCACCGCTTACCAGCGTAACGAGGCAGCCACGTGAGTCGTCCTCCCGAGGATCGCGGCGGTGAGTTGCGCGCTCTCTTTTTCGAGAGCGCTAATGAACTGCTTCAATCGCTCAACGAAGCTGGGCTCGAACTCGAGTCCCGCCCCGCTGACGAGGATGTGATTCGTCGCATCCGTCGGGCTGTGCACACCTTGAAGGGTGATTCTGCGGCTTGTGGATTCAACAAACTGAGCGAGCTCGCTCATGAACTCGAGGATGTACTCACGCCGCAGATTGCTCAAGCGCGTGGTGCGGACCTCGCCGAATTGGTTCTCACGGCAGCCGATAGTTTTGGCGCGATGCTGACTTCCTACCAGCGCCGCAAGGAACCGCCGGCTGTCGACGCGCTTCATGCCATGATTCGGAAATTACTGGAGGAGCCTGCCTCCTCTGGCACTGCTGGCTCTGCCGTGCCTCAGTTGCCCGCCCAATTTGCCTGGACCGAATACGAGCAGCTCATGATTTCGGAGGCTGTGCACCGCGGCGAGACCGTTTACAACATCGCGCTTCGCATCGATCCAAATAGTTTGATGCGCGCTGCTGCTTTCCAGCTCATTCGAAATGTTCTCCATGGCAGCGGCACGCTCATCGCTCTGCGCCCGGAAGACAATCTGACTGCCGCAACCGTGGAAATTGTCGAAGCCGCATTGGCAAGTACTCAGCCAGAGGAAAAACTCCTCCAGCGCTGCCGCATTCCCTCCATTGTTTCCGATGTGCGTCTCGAACACGCTGCTACCGCGGAAACACCCGAACATGAATTGCTAGGCCATTTGCTGGAGGCTCAGGCGGCGAAGGTCGTCGCTGGCGCCGGAGAAGCCTCTGAAAATGCGGCCGCGGCGAAGGCCGCCAACTCCGGTTCCGCCGCTACTGCCGTCGCCGAAAGCACTCTTCGCGTGGATGCCACTCGCATCGATGCGGTCATGAATCTGGTAGGCGAATTGATCATCGGAAAGTCCATGCTCAATCGCACACTGACCGAATTTGACCAGAAACATGCCCGTGATCCTTTGCGTGCAAAACTTGCTGATGCCATGGCATTTCAGGCTCGCATCCTTGACGAGCTTCACAAATGCGTTTTGAAAATCCGCATGGTTCCGGTCGAGCAGCTCTTCCGGCGTTTCCCGCGCGTGGTTCGTGACGTTGCCAAGCAGTGCGGCAAGGACGTCGCCCTGGAGCTTTCCGGCCAGAATACCGACCTCGATAAGGGCATTCTTGATGCGCTCGCCGAGCCGCTCATGCACCTCGTTCGCAACGCAGTCGACCACGGCATCGAGCCTGCCGATGAACGCTTGACCTCCGGCAAGGCCGCTCGCGGCACCATATATCTGAACGCCTATCACCAGGGGACCCAAGTCGTCATCGAAGTTCGCGACGACGGACGGGGCATCGACCCGGTTGAGCTGCGCGCCCGCGCTCTTGAAAAGGGAATTCTGAAACCCGAAGAGGCACGGCGTCTGAGCGATCAAGAAACGCTCAATCTTATTTTTGAGTCCGGATTCAGTACCGCTGCCGAAGTAACCGAAGTCTCCGGCCGGGGCATCGGCATGGATGTCGTTCGAACCGTCCTTGATCGGCTCAAGGGCACCGTTCAGATCTCTTCGCAAAAAGCCCGCGGCACGACGATTCAGCTTCGCGCCCCGCTGACTCTTGCGAGTATTCAGACTTTGCTCTTCCGCGTCGGTGGGCGTCTTTTCGCTGTACCGCTCTCCTCGGTCGTGGAAATCACGCGGATCACGGATCCCGAAATTCATCGCGTAGACCAGCGTGAAGTGCTGCGTTTGCGCGAGCAGATTTTGACTCTCGTTCGCTTGGATCACCTCAGCCGTTTGCGCAGCATTGACACGCAGCCCGTTCGAAAGAAGCATTTTGTCATCGTCATTGGCGCCGCCGAAAAACGGTTTGGTCTTGTAGTTGACAGCCTGGTGGGCGAAGAAGAACTGGTAATCAAGGCGCTGCCCGGAGAAATCGTTTCCAGCGATTTGGTTAGTGGCGCTTCCATTCTTGGCGACGGTACGGTTGTTCTTATCTTGAATGTTCCGGCAGTTCTTTCGCGGCTCTCTCGCTCGACGCCGCTTGGAGCGATCGCATGAGCGACCGCATCCGAGTTCTCGTCGTCGATGATTCCGCTCTCATGCGGAAACTGATCCCCGCGATTTTGGCGCGTGAATCTTCCATTGAAGTTGTCGGCACGGCCATGGACGGTGCGTTTGCCCTCAAAAAGATTGAAGAACTGCAGCCGGACGTAGTGACTCTCGACCTGGACATGCCCCGCATGGACGGCATGGAAACGCTGCGCCTCATCATGCGGCGCGCACCGCTGCCGGTCATTCTCTTCAGCACGCATTCGAAAGAGGGTGGTTACGCCACGCTAAAGGCTCTCGCGCTAGGCGCTGTCGATTTTCTCCAAAAGCCCAAAGATGCGGCTGCAGGCCACCTTGACGAAATCGCCGATCAGTTGATTGCCAAAATCCAGGTCGCCAAACGCGCCGCCGGTCGCAAACTCCCTGCCGCGATTATCGAGGACATGCCAGTCCCGAAGAAGGGAGCGCGCGCTGCGTTCCCTCCGCGCCGCGTCATCGCCATCGGGATTTCAACGGGCGGTCCAAACGCTTTGCAATTTGTTTTGTCGCAAATTCCGGCGGATTTTCTTTCCACGATTATCGTTGTGCAGCACATGCCCGAAGGTTTCACGGAAATGTTCGCGAAACGCCTTGACGAATGCTGCGCTCTGGAAATTCAGGAAGCGCGCTCGGGCGATTTGCTGCTTGCCGGCCGCGTTTTGATTTGCCCGGGAAATCGCCACATCATGGTTCGCCGTATGCCACGCGGCGACATGGTGGTTTTGTCCGATGGGCCACCGGTGAATGGGCATCGCCCATCTGCGGATGTTCTGTTTCATTCCGTGGCGCAGGAATTTGCGCTCACCACCGTTGGTGTGCTGATGACCGGCATGGGCGATGATGGCGCGGAAGGACTTGGCGCAATCAAGGCCGCCGGCGGCATGACCATCGCGCAAAGCGAAGATACCTGCGTCGTCAGCGGGATGCCGCGCGCGGCAATTCTCAAAGGCTATGCCAACAAGATTATTCCTCTCGATGGAATCGCTTCGTACTTGGTGAGCAATTACGGTGTGGAGCGATCTTCGTCAGAAAAGTTTGAAAAGAACGACAAGCAAGAAAAGAACGAAAGGACCCCCGTTTCTTCCTCGCGCTCGTGAAGCGAGCACGGGGAATAAGGAGAAGGCCATGAAACAGTTTGCCGCTCTACTTCGAAAAGATAATCAGCCGGTTCGCTACCTCGTGGTAGACGATTCCGTCTTCGCGCGCAAGAACCTCATCAAGATGATTGAGATGTTCGGCGGCGAAGTGGCCGGCGAAGCCGGGGATGGCTTGACAGCCATCGCGGAATTCAACCGCATTAATCCGGACATCGTGCTCATGGACATCACCATGCCGCAGATGGAGGGGATCGAGGCGGTGGAGCGTATCGTGCGGCAGCACGCCAATGCGCGCATCGTCATGGTCTCGTCCGTGGGGTACCAGGAAAATATCCTGGCGGCGCTGCAGAAAGGCGCGAAGCACTTCGTGCAGAAGCCGGTGAAGCCGGAAGTGCTGTACGAAATTCTGCGATATGTGCTCAGCGACGATCCCAACGCTGTCGGCGCACCGGTGGCGTTCGCAGGAGAACACCGCTCATGAGAATGGAACTGATCCAGCCGTTCATCAACGCCGCGGATGCGGTTTTCGCGGAGTCGCTGCAGGCCCCGACGAAAATCGTGGACCTGGAAATGGAAGAGGACGCGTACCGGCGCAAGGGAGTTGCCGCCCTGATCGCCATCAAGGGCGACATTGAAGGGCGCGTGATTCTCGATTTGTCGCCGGAAGTGGCGATGAAGGTGGCGACCATTCTGGCGGGGACGGAAGTGGAAGCCAGCGACCAGGTAGTGCGCGAAACGGTTTGCGAGATGGCGAACATGGTCATCGGAAATTCCGTGACACTGCTCAACGACCAGGGCTTTCATTTCAAAGTGTTTCCGCCGGAAATCCACGCGGACGAAAAGGGGCTGGCCGGCAGCGCGGATACCGAAGCGCTGGTTATTTGCATCGAGACGCCCTGCGGCAACATTTATTTGAACATTGCGATGCATTATTTGCATCGCCGGCGCAGCGAGAAGAGCGCGGTTCCGGCGCTGGATTGATAGAGTTGTCAGTCTACAGTTGCCAGTTGTAAGTGAAGAAGGAGCGAGAGAAATTCTCGCAGGTGTTCGCTCGGCAGTGCGCGTTTCCGTTCCGGGAAACTGGCTAATCATAACACGCCCTCCCCCATTTTCTGTAAGTGTTGCATCTACAGGGCTTAGCTGAGGACTGAGGGCGGGGCAAGCCCGCGCCTCTACATGGGAGGAGGGGAATAGGGCAAGAGAAAGAGGGACGCGATGAATCGCGCCCCCACAAAGGAGTAAGAGAAAAGTGGCGTCGGGCCGCCACACTCCAAAGTTAGGCGTCGAGGGGGGGCTTGATGTAGGCGGCGCCGTGGCGGTAGAGGCCGGCGGTGGGGATGGCTTGGGAGAAGACGATGCGGATGGGGACGAAGATGGCGCCGGTGCCGGGAGTGAAAGGGACGGCGACTTCGACGCGGGAGCCCTCTTCATACTGATTGCGGCTGCGGAAGCTGAGGCCGCCTTTGGAGAGATCTTCGCAGACGGCGATTTCTTCCTGGAAGCCGCGGCGGCGGATGCACGCGAGGATGCGGGCTTTGATGCGCGTGCGGTTGCGGCGCGGAATGAGGCGTTCTTCGACGGCTGGGCGGGGCGCGCCTTCTTCGGGTTCGCGGATTTCGGATTGGGATTCGACCCAGATGGAAGGCGAATCGCAAAGGCGGCAAACGCGGGCGATGCATTTGCGGACTTCGAAGGATTTCAACTGGAGTTCGTTGAGATAGACGACTTCGCGGCGTTGGCAGAAGCTGCACTCCATCAGAAGACGCGCTAGGGCTTCGTCGGCTTTGTGAGGGGCGGGGAAGTCGATGTCCCAGAATTCGGAGCGCTGCTCAAGAAGATGGATGGCGTAGAGAAAAGTGTTAGGCGGGTCCTGATCGATTTCGGCGACGACGCGAGCGCGAGTGCTCTTCCAGATGTCGCCCTCGAGGTTGCGGCGGAGGTGGAGCTCCATGCCGGAGGAGAGCCTTTCGGTGAGGCGGATGACGCCGCCATTGCGGCTGACAAGCAGAGTCTCGGCGGTCTCGGTGATGGTGCGACCGTCGTGCGTGACCCAGGAAGCCTCCACGGGCATGCGGAAGCTGACGCGGTCGCTCTGCCGGAGACCATCAGATAGTGTGCTCATGCTCATGGCGCGATAAAAGAAAACCTATATTCAGGCTAGCATGGGGTGCAGTGCGGAGCAGCCGGGAGAGAAGCTGGATTGTCGTTCCAAGTAATATCGGACAAGGACGAGCACCCGGCTGGTTGGGGGCGGCAGACTGTTGCCTCTTTGGAGGGTGTGGTGAGTGGAAAAATCCCCGAGGAGGGCCGAGTGGGGCAAACTAAAAGATACGGGATGCGCCCCCGGCGAGCACGGCCATGTGCAGGCCTGCGAAAAGGACTGTGAGCAACGTAATCTCCATGGACGACCGAAGAACGAAAAGCGACACGCGGAGCATGTCTGTGCGCGACCGTCGCTATTGTATTCGCTATCCGTTTGCCGCGGATGTTGAGATGTTTGACCTGGAAAGCGGTACGAAGATCGAAGGCGTAACCTCCGATATCTCGATGGGCGGGGCGTTTATCTGCACCAGCAAGCCGCTGCCATCCAATACCCGGCTGCGGATTACTTTGAAGCGCAAGGATCAGCAGGTGGAAGCGCTGGGCGTGGTGCGCATCGTAAAGCCACGAATCGGCATGGGAATAGAATTCATAGATCTGGAAGCAAACCACCACGAAGTGCTGCGCCGCTGGGTGGAACAACTTACCAAGTCCCGCTGATTTCCTTCAAAAAAAGCACATTCTTCTGCACAAGTGCGCTTGTTATCCCGAGCGGAGTGAGGGGAGCTCCTGTCAGTCGCGCCTCGGTGTAATCGTTTCAGTTGATGACAAGCGAGTGGCCAGGCGCCGGCTGAGGAAGATATTCGCTTGCAACCGTAGGTCGTGGCTGCATTGCAGCGGTTTAGGGCTGTGTATCGAGCGGGTGCCTGCTCTTTTCGTAGAACTCGTTTTGGAGCTTGAGGCTCTGGTCGTCGGCTTTCGCGGCGCGGATGGCGTCGACGATGGCAGCGATCCAATTGTTCATGTTCCACTCACCTAGCTCGCGAGTGGCGACGGAGCCGTCACCCGAGTAGTGATTGGGAAAGCGGGCGTACCACCAGATACCGGTGTAGACGTCTTCGGGCAAGTGGATGCGCTTCTGGTCGCTGCCGGATTCGCTGGTGGCACGGTCGAGGTGGACAAGATCCGGGTGGGAGACCATGGTGTTGGAAGTTTCATTCTCACCGGCGTGGTAGTCGATGCCCGTCGATTTCTTGGCCGGGCCACCGGGCCTGCTGCGCTCACCATCGATCACGTACACGACATAATCGTGCGGCTTATCCAGTTGAGCCTGGCCAAAAAACGGAAGCAGATGCTCGTTGCCGCCGTGACCGTTGACGATGAGGATTTTCTTGCAGCCGTTGCGAGCCATTTCGTCGGTGGTTTCCTGAAGCAGCTTGAGTTGGAGTTCCATGCTGTAGGCGACCGTTCCCGGTTCGTGCTTGGCTTCGAAGATTTGGCCGAAGTAATACTCAGGAAAGACGACGGCGAATTCCTGCCGCGTGGCCTGCAGGGAGGCATGGCGGACGTTGAGAAGGTCGGTGCCAAGGGGGAGATGTGGCCCGTGTTTTTCGAGGATGCCGAAGGGCAGAAGACAGGTGCCTTTGGATTGCTGAATCGCAGAGCGAAAGTCGGCGGCGGTCAGTTCCTCCCATTTCACGGAAAGTTTGGATTGCGCTCGCACAGAACATGCTGCGACGAAAAATAAGAACAAAAAAGAAATGGCTGCGCGCTTCATTGAACTTCCTCCTGAACCGTCCTGCATTTTAGACCTAATCCATGTCCTCGAGGCGACGCTTTTTAGGTTCAATGCCGAAGCGGAGTACAACGATAATCTGTATAAGAAGCAGACCAATCATAAGGCCAAGCACGCCGGCGATGGCATACCGCCGGAGCAGAGCGACGACCAGGAAGGGAGTGAGAATGGTCGCGCCACGGCCAAAGGTGTTGCAAATTCCTCCCGCGCGCATTCGAACGTCGGTGGGGAAGAGTTCCGGAATGTAAATGGCAAAAAGGAGCGTTACCTGGACATAGATGGGGATCATCAAGAAGAACCCAGTGACCAGGAGAAAGACAGAATCGTGGATAAACGGGTAGATGCCGCCGAGGAGGATGGTGAGCAAGGATGCGCCGATAATAGTTGGTCTTCGGCCCCAAGAGTCTGCGGTGAGCGCGCCAATGGCGGATCCGACTGGCGCACCGATGGAGATGATGAGTGAATAGACAAAAGAGCGGGCGATGCCACGACCTTCCTGAACGAAGAATGTCGGGAGGAATGTGACGAATCCATAGATCAACGTATTGGCGACAATCAGAGTGACAGCACCCACGATCATGCGGGGAAGGAGGGTTGGGCTCAGCAACGCGGCGAGGTTCCTTGAGGGAACCGCAGGCACGGCTGGCGCCGGAGCAGGAAGGGTGGCGTGATGGAGCGACACCTCGCGTTCGATCTTTTGCAAGATGGCTTCTGCTTCTTCGTTCCGGCCAATTGATTCCAACCAGCGGGGAGACTCCGGAAGTGACTTCCGCAGATACCAAACGACCAGGGCGCCTAAGCCGCCGAGCACGAACATGATGCGCCAGCCGAAGCGTGGAACGAGCAACGTGCTGACGAGTGCAGTGACGGGCAAGCTCGACACGACCGTAGCAGACAGTGCGCCGAGCCACCTGCCACGGGCTTGTGGGGGAACGAATTCGGTCATTGTGGAGAAACCAGCGACGATTTCAGCCCCGAGCCCCAATCCCATGATGCCGCGAAGAAGAATCAGGACGAACATGGAGGGTGCGAAGGCCGAAGCAATAGACGCGAAACCAAAGATGGCGAGGTTGGCTTGATAGGTGAAGCGCCGGCCGTAGCGGTCGCCGAGGAATCCGGTCAAGAAGGAACCCAACATCATGCCCAGAAAAGTTACGGAGACGAATTGAGCGTTTTGCGAAAGCGAGGAGAAACCACTCTGAAGAGTGGCGCCGAGCACTGTGGCAGCGACATAGACGTCAAATCCATCGAAGAACATTCCGATACCAATCAGGAGCAAAATGCGGCGATGGAAAGACGAGACCGGGAGACGATCAAGGCGGGCGCCGGCGTTTACCGACACGCGATTTTCACTTTCGCCTGGCGAGCAAGGCCAGGCTGCCTTTGGTCAAAGCGTCGACAGCGAGACGGCAATTTCGCGCGAAGGAGTTTTGCTGGGCGTTGAGGAAAAACTGTTTGCACTTCCGGACTGCGGCGGGATCGAGGCGCAAGATTCGTTCGACGAGAGCATCAGCTTCGGCCGACAGGCGAGCGGCGGGGAAGACTTGCGAGATCAAGCCAATTTGCTGAGCTTGCTGAGGGTTGATGGGCTCGCCCATTAGAACGAGCGGAAACGCGAAGCGGGGAAGGGCGTACTCACCGAGATAGGCCATGATGGCGGTTGGAGCAAGGCCGTGGCGCATTTCGGGAAAGCCGAGGGAAACATGCTCGGCGACGAGCGGGAAGTCCGACAGGATGGCCAGGCCGAATCCAAACCCGAAAGCATTGCCTTGAACTTCCGTGACGCTGATTAGAGGAGTGGATCGCAGTGCGGCTTTGAACTTGACGATACGGGCGGCTTCGCGGCGGATTGCGGCGGGTGTGCGGGCAGAGCGCTCGCGTCCGGTGCAGAAGACTTCGCCGCGTGCGCGAATACGCAAAATACGGGCCCTGGGCTTGGAGGCCTCCTTGCGCAGTTCGGCCAACATGGCGTCAAACATCACGCCGGTGACTTCATTGCCATGGTTGGAGTTGTCCAAGGTGAAGGTGACGACGTCTGCGGTGCGATCGATCAAGACTCCGGCGGAAGTTGGGGCACCGATGGGTCCCTTGCTGGACATGACGGGCACGGTATACAAGGAAGGGAATTCTGTCAAATGAAGTGGGCGTGTTCGCTAGCTTAATCGAACTGGCGCTTGGGTTTTGCTAAGCAGAAAGACGGGTCTTCAAATCTAGATCCAGTTTGGAGCCGGAAGGGCGCATTTCCCGGAAAAGGTGCAGATTTGACGACATGACCAAACCTGGGCTTAAATGCACGGCGGGAGGGAACGAAACATTGTTAGTGAGATTGTCCGCCATCAGGCGGACGGCCAATTGACCTTGTCGGTGCGGTTGCTGATAAATGGATGCGGTGATCGTCCCTTCCTGAAAGTAAGGGGCCATTTCGGCGAAGAGGTCCGTGGTGATCAGCTTCACCTTTCCAGCGAGGCGTTGGGCTTTCAGAGCGCGGCACACCGGCAGGCAGTTAACGGTATTCACGTAGAGGCCTGCGATGCTGGGGATGCGGCGAAGAAGGTCGGAGGTTTTCTCAAAGCTCTCGGCTTCATCTTCGTGTCCTTCAATGACGCCGACAATCGTTCCGCCGGCGCAGTGGTGAGGGAATGCCTCCGAAAAGCCTGCGGTTTTTTTGCGATGATCTTCAGCAGTGAGCATGCCAGCGACGACCGCGACTTGCGAATCGCGGGGAACGAGTTTGCCCATCAATTCACCAGCGAGGCTGCCATTCAATGACGGTTCCACGCAGACGATGCTGGAACGGCGGCTCTCCGGCGCATCTGTGGATACACAAACGACGCGGATGCCTCTGGCTTCGGCATCGTTAATCAAACGTGTCAGATCCTTTGGGTTTCCGGCGGTGAGAATGATTCCATCGACGCCGCTCTCTACGAGATCCTGGAATACCGCAGTGTCCCCTTCGCCGAGCACTTGAACGGGCCGATTCTCAAACTGGATGCCCAGCTGCCCGACGTTGCGAGCTTCATCAAGCACACCGCTCCAAAGCTGATCATAGAAAAAATGAATTTCGCGCGGGATGCAAACGCCAACGCGTGCGCTACTCCTGGCAACGGAGAGAGAACGAGCCGCGAGATTGGGGGTATACCCAATCTGGCGGGCAATCTGCAGGATGTGCTGGCGCGTGGCTTCCTTGATCCCGCGGCGCTCGTGCAAGGCGCGGTCCACTGTTCCGATGGAAACCTTTGCCAGTTCGGCGATCAGGTGGATGCCACTCTTCTTCTTGGCCATCCGCGACGCCCGTGTTTTCTTAACGTCGAGAGTCATGAAATCCACGCCCGCAAGCTTTGATAGGGTAGCACGCGCCTAAGGAAGCGCATCTCCCAAGCCTACTATTCGGCTACGGTTAGTTTCGCTTCGATCAAATCGATCGAATTTCCACCAACCATGACTCGGAAAGTGCCTGGCTCAACCACGCGATGCATATCCCGGTTCAAGTAAGAAAGTTCTTCCGGACCGAGCGTAAAATCAACGACTTTTGATTCACCCGGATTCAAGGTAAGCCGCCGGAATCCGCGGAGCTCCTTGACGGGACGAGTCACAGAACTGACTTCCTGACGAATGTAGAGCTGGACGACTTCGTCTCCACGGACGCTGCTAGTATTTGTAACAGACACGGAGACGGTGGAACGCCCGAGAACGCCAATAACATCCGGTGCGGCTTGGAGGTTCGCGTACTTGAAAATGGAATAGCTCAGACCCCAGCCGAAGGGGAAGAGTGGCAGTGTCGATGCGCCCAGGTATTCGCGCTTCGCAGACGGTTTTTGGTAGTAGTAGTCGGGCAACTGTCCCACTGAGCGTGGGACGGTGATAGGCAGACGGCCTGCGGGATTGTAATCGCCAAAGAGCACGTCTGCCACGGCGGTCGCGCCTTCTTGGCCGAGATACCAACCTTCGAGGATGGCGGGGATATGCTCGGCGATATAGTTGATGGAATTCGGGCGGCCATGCTGCAAGAAGACAATCGTCGGTTTTCCGGCGGCGAGTACGGCTTTGACAAGATCGTCTTGATTTCCCAGGAGATCGAGACTGTCGCGGTCCCCGGGATGATTGACCGCCCATGCTTCGCGCGAGGTTTGCTCGTTTCCACCAAGAGCGAGAATGACAACGTCAGCCTTTTCGGCCACCTTGACTGCTTCGGCGATGCGCGTGGCATTCAGAGCTGGGTCGCCCAACGTCACCTTATCTTCTTCCCAGACCGGAAAAGTTTCTGTGATCTTACATCCCTCTGCGTAGAGTACTTCGGATGAAGAACCCACTTTGTCTTTGATCCCTTGGAGAACGCTCACACCCCGGCCGGGTTGATTGCTGTAGCCGCCGAGATGGAGGTCTGCCGCATTGGGACCGATGACGGCGATTTTTTTGTATTTGCCTTTTGCGAGCGGCAGCAAGTTGTCCTGGTTTTTCAGGAGGATGATGGCTTCGTGCGCGGCTTTCAGTGCCAACTTCTGATGGTCAGCATTGTTGGTGATTTTTTCCGCCGCTTCGGGGTTTACGTAGGGATCATCGAAGAGTCCCATCTGGAATTTCATTCGCAGGAGCCGAGCTACGGCGCGATCTACGGAGGCTTCGGAAACTTTTCCCTGGTGAATTTGATCGAGCAATGTGGGATAGGTGCCAGGAAAGGGCAGCTCCACGTCGACGCCAGACTCGAGGGCCATCTTGGCGGCGGCTTCGTTGGAGCCGGCGACATGATGAATCGTGCGCAACTCGGTGGGGCCAAAGTAGTCGGAAACCACCACTCCCTGGAATCCCCATTCGTGCCGAAGGATGTCTTCGAGGAGGTGCCGATTGCTGTGGGAGGGGATGCCATCAATCTCATTGTAAGAGGGCATGACGCTGCGGGCGTGGGCTTCGGTGATGGCGGCTTCAAACGGTTTCAAGAAATATTCGCGGATGACGCGTTCGGAAAAGTTTCCGGGCGCAACGTTGGTACCGCCTTCGGGCTGGCCATGGACGGCGAAATGCTTCGCGGTGGCCATCACATGAGACTTGTCTATGACAGGGCCGGTACCTTGCAGGCCTTCGATGGCGGCGACGCCGATCCGCGAAACCAGGTAAGGATCTTCACCGTAGGTTTCTTCGGTGCGGCCCCAGCGTGGGTCGCGCGCCAAATCAAGGACGGGTGCGAGGCACTGGTGCGCGCCGCGTGCGCGGACCTCGGCGGCAGTAGCGGTAAAAACCTCGCCAATGAGAAGAGGATCCCAAGTGGAAGCCAGTGCGATAGCTTGCGGATACGAAGTTCCTTTCGGTGCCACATGCCCGTGAAGGCATTCGTCGTGGAAGAGAATAGGAATTCCCAGACGCGTGTTTTCTTTCGCCCACTTTTGCATGGTGTTGGTGAACTCGGCCATCGCGCGCGGTCCGCGTTGCTCGCTGGGGCGCGACATTTCGCCGAGGCCGTACTTTATTAAAACGGCGGCGCGCTCAGGAAGAAACGCGCCTTTTTCATCGACGAACATGGTTTGAGGATCTTTGAAGAACTGGGGATTCTCCCAGGCGCTTTCGAGCTGAGCAAGCTTTTCTTCGAGGGTCATGCGGGAGAGGAGGTCAGCGACGCGCTGGTCGGTCGACAGCTTGGAGTCGCGATAGGGTGCGCTCTGCGGGAACGCGCTGGACGAGGCAAGTGCGCAAATAACGAGGAGAAAGAGGACTGTCTTAGTGAGTCGAGATATGGAGCACACGGCCGCCTCCAGAAAAAATGTGAATCCTTGCAATTCAAAAAGTAAGTGGTACTATACCACCGTCGTTAACGTACACGCTAAAGTCTTTCATTCAAATTGGCATCCTTTTGCTGCGCCAATGGGCGCAGGGAACTGGTCTTATTCTGGGCGAGTCTATCACAGTGCTATAGCGCACCGCACGGCCTCGCGGAGAAGCTAGGCTATAGTGAAAAAGAAAGCGTTTGGTTGGTGTGAATCCTCAGCCGGGGGAAGTCCATGACGAATCATGATCCGTACCAGCCGAAACCGGAACACAAGTTTTCTTTCGGGCTATGGACCATAGGGAATCGTGGACGCGATCCATTCGGGGATTTCGTTCGTCCGGTGATTTCGCCGGTGGAGATCGTGAAGATGCTCGGAGAAGTGGGGGCTTGGGGCGTCAACCTCCATGACAATGACCTGGTGCCCATTGATGCGACGCCAGCGGAACGCGATGCGATCGTAAGCGAGTTCAAGAAAGCGTGCACCGAGTACAACGTTGTCGTTCCGATGGCCACCGTTTCGTTGTTTTTTCACCCTATTTTTCGGGACGGCGCGTTTACCGCAAACGATCCGGAAGTGCGAGCCTATGCGTTGCAAAAGACCATGCGCGCCATGGACCTGGGGGCGGAGTTAGGCGCGAAGATATTCGTCTTGTGGGGCGGGCGCGAAGGGACTGAAACCGACGCTTGCCGCCGCGCCGATGAAGCCGTGAAGCGGCTGCGCGAAGCGGTGAACTACCTCTGTGAATACAGCATTGACCGAAACTATGGGTTCAAGTTCGCACTGGAAGCCAAGCCGAATGAGCCACGCGGGGACATCTACATGGCGACGACCGGGCATTACCTCGGCTTCATTCCTACTTTGGATCATCCGGAAATGGTAGGAGTCAATCCAGAAGTCGCACACGAGCAAATGGCGGGATTGAACTCCATGCACGGAGTGGCGCAAGCCTGGGAAGCCGGGAAACTGTTTCACATCGACCTCAATGACCAAATGCCCGGGCGCTATGACCAGGATTTGCGGTTTGGGTCAGCCAATTTTAAGTCTGCGTTTTGGCTTGTGAAATTCCTGGAGGACGTCGGATACTCGGAGCCGCGCCATTTTGATGCGCACGCCTATCGCACGGAAGACTATTGTGGAGTGAAAGACTTTGCTCGCGGCTGCATGCGGACGTACCTGATGCTGAAAGAGAAGGCCGCCCGTTGGAACGCGGACAAAGATATTCATGCCATACTCCAGGAACTCAATGGTGGAGGAAATGGCGCATTCGGCGGAGGACGATATTCGCGGGAGGGCGCGGCAGATTTGCTGTCCCACGTTTTCGACAAAGAAGCCATTTGTAGGAAGCGGCTACCATACGAACGGTTAGACCAGTTCACTGTCGATCTTCTTGCCGGCTTGCGATGAAGCGGAAGTCCAAGAATGTGCGGTTTTCGTTTGCGAACTAAAGATTCTTTGAAGCAGTATTCTTTTTATTTTCCGGGCCAGACATGAAGCAACGATTCGAATCCAGGAGGAGCACCTCGGATGACAACTCTTGCCACAATAATGATGGCCGGCGACATAGAGTCACGGATCACAGGGCTGGATTGGGCCGTAATTGCCTTTTACTTCAGCATTCTGCTTTGCGTGGCCTGGTGGGTGGTCAAAAAGGGCAAGGATTCCGCCGCAGACTACTTCCTCGCCGGGCGCAATTTGAGCTGGTGGATTATCGGTGCGTCGATTTTTGCCTCGAACATCGGATCGGAACACGTGGTGGGACTGGCGGGTGCGGGGGCGACCAGCGGCGTGGCGCTGGCGCACTACGAATTGCATGCCTGGTGTTTGCTGGTGCTGGGCTGGGTGTTTGTGCCGTTCTATATGCGATCGATGGTGTTCACGATGCCGGAATTTCTGGAGCGGCGCTTCAGCACGAATTCGCGGTACGTGCTTTCGATCGTCTCGCTCATTACCTTTATCGTGTCGAAAATTGCGGTGGGCATTTTTGCGGGGGGCGTGGTTTTCGGCACGCTGCTGCCAGAGTTGCGCTTGCACATCGGAGGATTGGACATTGACAGCTTTTGGATCGGATCCGTGCTGGTCATCGCGCTGACCGGGCTGTACACGGTTCTAGGCGGTATGCGCGCCGTGGCCTACAACGATGCCGTACAGGTTTTTGTGCTCATCCTTGGCTCAGCTTGTCTGACTTTTTACGGATTGCACCAATTGGGCGGGTGGAGCGAACTGCGCCACTGGTGCGGCACGGACATGTTCAATCTTTGGAAGCCGCTGATTCCTGCGGGGGTGCAGGGCACCTGGGCTCCGGTGCTTGAAACGAATGCTGCGGGCAAGGTCATCAGACAAGCTTGGTACTTCAACGACTATTTCCCGTGGCTGGGGATGCTGTTCTGCGCGCCTGTCATTGGGCTGTGGTACTGGTGCACGGACCAATACATTGTACAACGCGCTCTCGGCGCCCCAAATGAGAAGGAGGCGCGCCGCGGAAGTATCTTCGCAGCGTTTTTGAAACTGGCTCCGGTTTATTTGTTCATCGTGCCGGGCTTGGTTTGTTTTGCCTTGGCGCGCAGCGGAAAAATTCCGCAGTTGGCGCATATGATTGGACCGGACGGTCAAGCCATCCCTTCGGTAGCCCAGGGAGCCTTTCCGATGTTGGTGCAATACTTGCTTCCGCCAGGGCTGCGAGGTCTTGTCGTTGCTGGCCTGCTTTCCGCATTGATGGGATCGCTGGCCGGAGTGTTCAACGCCTGCTCGACGCTCTTTACTGTAGACCTCTACGAAAAGTGGAAGCCTGGCGCCACGCAGCACGACCTGGTTCGCACCGGACGCATCGCTACTACCGTGATGGTGTTCATTGCTTTTGCATGGATCCCAGTCATTAAGAACGCGCAAGGCCTGTACGGCTACTTACAGGCGGTGCAAGGGTACCTGGCTCCTCCCATCTTCGTGGTGTTTTTTCTGGGCGTGTTTATCAAGCGCATGAATGCCAAGGGCGCGCTTTGGTCCATGATCGTGGGCTTCGTTCTTGGAATCTTTCGGATGCTCGTGGACACACCAGTAACGCTAGGCTTGGGCGGGCTGCAGAACGGGTATCCGCACGGCTCGTTCCTGTGGATCGTCAACAACATCTATTTCCAGTATTGGAGTTTGCTGATTACGGTCATATCGGCGATCGTGATGCTCGGCGTCAGTTACATGACTTCGGAGCCGGATTACAGCACGCTGCAGAATCTGACATTTGCGACCAAGACGAAAGAAGATATTGCCGCCACGCGAGCGAGTTGGGACTGGCGTGAGGTGGCGGCGTCCGCGCTGGTGCTCGCGTGTATCCTGGCTTCCTATTTGTATTTCAGAGGGTAGAGAGTTCTCTCGGGACTTTAACTGGGTTAGTTTTGGTGGGTTTTTCCGTTGTTTGCGAGGCCGTCGAGCCAGCGCTTGGCGGTGGCGGCTTCAGGGCGGTCGCCGTGGCGCTTGAGGAATTCACGGAGAGTCTCTGCCGCGTCATCGTAGCGACCTACTGCCGTGAGTGACTGAGCCACGAGGAGTTCAATCTGTGGTGCCTTTCCATTGGACTCCGTCAGGGCGAGTTGTGAGGTTTTCAGCGCTTGGTCATACTGCCGGCGATGGTAGTAAGCCTTTCCCAAAGCCCAATGCGTTTCCCATCCACCAACCGCACCAGCTTCCAACTGCAAGGACTTTTCGAGCGGAGGGACCGCTTCGTCGTACTTTCCCTGGTCGGTCAAAGCCATGCCCAGCGCTGAAAAGATCCGCGGGTTGCTGGGATCCATTTGCGCAGCTTTTTCCAGAACGCTCTGAGCCTGAGTCCAATCGTGAAGGCTGAGGAACAGCACTCCTTGCACAAAAAGCACGTCGGGATGGCCGGGCGCGAGCTTGGCAGCCTCATCTACGTGCTTCTCGGCCTCCTTCAGTTTGTTTTCACCTAAAGCTTGCAATCCTTTGTCGAGAGCTTCTTTGGCTTTGGGAGCGAGGAGCGGCTTTCCGGGGACGCCTGCGGTTTCGTTTGAAGCCGGTACACGTTGCAGGTAAACATCGACTTCGAATTTCATAGCGACGGGCACCGTCACTTCTTTTTCTGCGGATTTGTATCCATTAGCTTCCACAACCAGCGTGTACGTGCCCAGAGTCCGGAATACGAAGAACGCACGCCCGTGGGCGGCTGCCGATTGGTCGGCAGGGACTCCATCATGATAGAGCTTTACGATTGCCGGTGCGGAGATAGGCTCTCCAGAACTGTCGCGAACGGTTACAGAGAGTTCCGCCCGGTCACCGCGAGGAATGATCTTTTCGTTTCCGCTGTCCTGGCCTAGAGCGGGAGGGGGCAAGAAAAAGCAGGCAACTATCAGAAGCGGGAATCGGACGACTCGCGAGGGCAAGTACAGCATTGCAAGGCACCTGAATGCTGGCGAAGAACTGGGAAGAGAGTAGTACCGCGGGCCGGGTGCGTCAAGGATTAAGGGTGCCCCTATGGCTGCAATGGAGGGGGAGCGCCGGACATTTTTTCAAGGAGGTCGTCTTCGGCTTTTTTGTGGAGTTCGCGAACTTTGGCGAATTCCTGGCTAGCGGCGGACGTGTTGCCCATCGTTTGATACAGACGGCCCAAGCGGAAGTGCGTGTCAGGCTGATCCGGATCGAGCTTCACGGCGACCTGGAATTCGGCGAGGGCGTCCTGGTAACGCTTCTGCTCCGCGTAAATAGCGCCCAGATCGGCATGGGCGATACGGATGCTGGAGTTCAGTTGGACGGCTTTCTTGAGTAAGACGACGGCTCTCTCCACATCATCTTTCTTCATTTGGGTGTCGCCGAGATAGGCCAGGGCCTGGGCGTGGTCAGGATGAGCCGATAACTCAGTTTCAAATGCTGGGATGGCTTCGTCGTATTGACGCAGTTTCCAATACAGGTAGCCAAGCCCGAAATTGGCATTGGGCTCTTGTGGGACGATCTTCGTTGCGGACTGGAACTCGCTGATAGCTTCTGTGGTTCTGCCAAGACCGTCGAGCGCTTCGCCCATTAGCATGTGGGCGGCGGCGGAATCGGGCTCTTTCTGCTGGATCCACTGAAACTGCTCCAAGGCGCAGTCATATTTCTTGGCCCACAGACAGCTCTGCGCCAAGAGATGGCGCAGCTCGGCGTTTTCGGGGGCGGACTTTGCTGATAACTCGAAAGATTCAGCGGCCGCTGCGAATTGCTTCGCACCGTAATAGCTCATTCCCAGCAGGAGGCGCACCTGGGCGCTGCCTGAGTCTTGAGCGGATGCGGCCTTGAGCGGGGCAATCGCAGCTTCAAAGTTGCCTTGTTTGAATTCAGCAAGGCCGAGATTGAGTTGGATGCCCGGGAGGTTGGGATTGAGGGCGAGGGCTTTCTTGTACGCAGCAGCGGCTTCTGGATATTTTTGCTGCTTGGCAAGGACGACGCCGAGCCTGGCGAAGGCGGCGGAGTCTTTGGGGTTGTGTTGAGTAATGGAACGCCAAGCCGTGGCGGCGGCATCGAGGTTTCCCTTTTGCTCGAGGGCCATGGCTTGCGCTGGCGTGGGTGATTGGGCGGTTCCGAGAGAAGGGAAGAAAAACGCCAGAGAAGCGGCGGTTAGAATACAGCATTGAAGGCTTGGAATTCGCCACGCGGTAACATGGCCGCGAATTGTGGTGGCGCTGTTCGCATCTTCCGCGGAACGATCAGCCTCGACGTGGCCGCAGCGGGCGGGGCAAGCCCCGCCCCTACGGGATTTCCCTAGAGCTGCTCGCGGTACTAAGGCAAGTCGGAGCATATATGCTGAGGATAGTGGAAAACCGGGAGAACTGGGAAGAGAAGCGCGAAGGAAAACAAAAGCCCCGTGCGCACGATGTATTGTGCGCACGGGGGCAGATTCTAACGACCGGGGTGTCGGGGTTAGAAGTAAATCTTGCCGCCGAGCTGCAAGATTCTGGGGTCAAAGGCTGATGTGAATCGGCCGAAGCGGGCGTCGCCGAGGCCGGTATCCACTTGGTTGAACTGAGTGTGGTTCCAGGTGTTGAAAGATTCAAAGCGCAACTCGAAGCGGCTGCCGCGAGACTCGCTCAAGGTAAAGCTCTTGAAGAGAGAGATGTTCCAGTTGTCGCGGCCAGGTCCGCGCAAAGCGTTGTGGCCCAACGTGCCATAAGTGCCCGGCGTGGTTGGAGCGGTAAAGGCCGTGGGATCGAAGTATTGAATGCCTTGATTCACTCCCGCGACCTGCGTTTTGGGATAGGAGACTGTACCGGTCAAGTTCGGCCGGTTGTTGCCGCCAATGGTGCCGTTGAAGTTCTGTGCTGCACCAGTCAGATTGACGTTAATTGGAAGGCCGGACTCCATCGTTACGATGCCCGACACTTGCCAGCCACCGGCAACAGACTTCACCAGCTTGCTGTCATTGTGGCGGAATAGCGGGATGTCGTAAATAAAGTCCACCACAGCAATGTGCGTGCGGTCATATCCGCTTGGTCCGTTGTCGTACTTCCAGCCAGCGTAGGGGTTCGCCACAGTGCCGAGGTCTCCGCCACCGTTTCCGGCAGTGGTCGGGTCGATGGCGCGCGAAAGGGTGTAGAACGCCCGGAGGTTGAGGTCATGGCTGAGCTGAGAATTGAGGTCAATTTGCAGGCCATTGTAGTGGGTGTTGGCCTCGTTTTCGTCGAGGTTGATGCTGGTGAAGCCCGGGTAGGCCAGACCGGGTATCGTCTGGTACTTCGCGCCGCCCTGCAGGGCCGCGAGCTGTGCCGCTGGCGGCAGGTTGATATTGCGGACATCGTTCTGATGCCTGCCTTGATTGCCGACGTAGCTAACCGACAACACTGTCTTGGTTGACAAGGAGTGCTGCACGCCTGCACTCCACTGGTAGCTGACCGGCAGCTTGTATCCGTTCACATCCAAGCCGGTGATGTTGGCAGCATTAATCGGGAGTGTTGCAGCGGCCCCTGTAGAGAGAGCAATGCCTGGGTTCGTCATCCCGACGTTGGTGGTGTTGACCTGCAGGCTGAACGGGATATTGGGACCGGCGTTGTACATGTCGTTGCCCTGGATGCGTTCGTACATGATGCCGAAGCCGCCGCGGACAACAGTCTTTCCGCCGCCGGTAAGGTCGTAGGCAAAGCCGAGACGAGGACCGAAGGCAGCCCAGTGATTGTTGACCAAGCCCTTAGGAACGCCGTTCTGGCCGGGAATGCCTATTCCGTTCAGGTAGAGTTGCTGCGTGATAAGCGGGTTCGGGCTCGTCCCTAAGCCGGGGCTGGCGGCGGTGCAGCCTGGGTCTGACGCTCCGCTGCAGATATGATTCGTGGAATCGAAGGTGGCTGCATTAGCCGCGTTATAGAGTGAGGGATAGAAGTTCCCCATACGATTGTTGGCTTCGTAGGTGTGCGGAACGCCATCCCAACGCAAGCCGAGGTTCAAGGTCAGACGCTTGTTTACTCGCCAGTTGTCCTGGACGTAGGCAGCCCAGGAAACGTTGTTCCAATAGCCGTGGTCCTGAACGGCAAGCTCTTGATAAGAGTTAGGCAACCCGAGCAAGAAACTGGCGAAGCTGTTTCCACAGGCGGTGTTGGCAGGGCAGGCAGCACTTCCTGCGGTGAGGGCGTTGCTGAAACCAAAACCACCCTGGGTCTGGCCGAACAAGTCCTGGACCTTTTTGTAGATTGCCCAGCTTGCTCCGAACTTGAGCTGATGAGCTCCCTTGGTCAGAGAGATGTCATCACGGATCTGGTAATCATCTGCCTTGTTGTGCCACGGCCAGCTGGAGATTTCGAAGTTCGCGCCGACTCCGCCACTGAGATCGATATTGGGGATGCGGCTGAGGTTGTTCGGTCCAGTGAAAAGCCTGGAGTTCGTGGAGACATATCCAGTAGGAAGCGCCAAGCTCTTCAAGCCGGTGGCGGCGTAGGGAACGATATTAATTACGTTTCCGTTGTAATTGAAAGCCACTTCGTTGAGCAGGGTCGGGCTGATCGCATAGGTTGTATGGATAACACCGCTACGCGAAGGATTGCCGAAGGTGTCGCCGACAGTTGGAAGGTTATCGCCGCTCCATTGACTGGTGGCGAAATTCTGAGTCACCTGTTCAGCAATGTAATGTCCGAAGACGGAGAACTTAGAGGTGAAGTTGTGATCGATGCGAACAACTTCTTCCCTGAGATTAGTAGGAGCGTTGGCGCCGCCGACGAAATTGCCTATTCCGTTGGCAATGTTGGTGGTCGGTGCCGGGAAGATGCCGGCTGAGAGCAGAGCCGAGGCATTCGGGTTGATCATGCAAGACGGAATAACGTTGCCGGGAAACTGCATGCCTGAGGCGATTCCTGCAGGCGCCGCGCCGCCGGGACAATTAGCAAACAGAACGCTCGCCGCTACTTGTGCATTCGTCCCCGTACATGGCCCAGCCGCAGTCCCAGGACCGCAGAAGGTCGGAACAAATATCGGGTTCGGTTTGGATGCAGTAAGAAGGCCCGAGAGGTTACCGCCATAAGTAGCGGTATCTGGAACCGTCTGATTGGTTCCGCCGCCGTTGATGAGTTTACGCCATTCCATGTTGTAGAAGAAGAAAGTCTTCTTCTTGTCCGGATTGTAAAGCTTTCCGAACGTGACGGGGCCGCCGACATTGAACCCATATACATTCAGCCGCAACTCCTGGATCTTGGCAGGAGCCGGTTTGAAGAAGTCGCGCGCATCGAGGGCGTCATTGCGATTGAATTCCCACGCCGAAGCGTGCAGCGTGCTGCTCCCGGACTTGAGAACCATGGTCATGGTGCCTGCGGAAGAGAGGCCGTAGTCAGCACTATAGTTGGAAGTGAGCTGACGGAACTCAGCGATAGCGTCGGTGGAGGGGGCAATGCTCATGCCGCCTGCGCCACCGCGGTCATCATCTTCGCCGCCATCGAGCAAATAGATATTGTGGTTCTGGCGCATGCCGTTGAATTCCACGCCGGCGTCGCCACCAACTGGGGTGTTAACGTAATTGTTGATCTGGCTGGACGCCCCCGGTGCGAGCGCGGCAAGCTGGTAAATGCTGCGGCCATTCACCGCGATCTGGCTCATCTGTTGGTCGTCAATGACGTTGCTGACTTCACCGCTGTCCGCTTGGACGCGGACGGCATTGGCTTCCACGGTCACCGTTTCGGAGGCCGCGCCCAACACCAACTGGAAATCCACGCGAGTACGGTCGCCCACTTGCAGGACCAAGTTCTTATGCTCAGCGGCTTTGAAACCGGAAGCTTCAGCTTTGAGGTTGTAGTGGCCGATTGGCACGTCGACCGCAACGTACTGGCCCGCCTCGTTCGTAGTGAACGTGCTTACCAGGTTGGTTTCCATGTGAGTAATCGAAATCTTTACATTGGCAACGACGGAGCCCGATGGGTCCGTAACCGTTCCAACGATGGTCGCGTTCTGCGCGGAGGCGCGGAACGGCAGCCCCGCCAACAAGAGAACAAGAAGCAGCAAATAGCGAAGATGCGACATCTTTAAACCAGACATAGGCCTCCTGACACACTTCGACGACTGATCATGCATGTTTCACCCCTTGTACTGACCTGCGAAGATTTTCAACCCAATTACCCCGAACAAACCCCTAACAACACCCTGAAAGCTACCGTTAACGTTAACGGTTAGAATGCTTTTATTCCTTTCTTGAATAGTTGTCAAGCAATTTTTTGATGGAAGAATATCGTTTCTCTTGGTGGCAGGGAGCCTCGCCAAAGGGCATATTCCGAACCGGCGAGCACTGAGTGTTTTCTGGGGCTGCTGTGGTGCGCTGTTTCGAGATCAAGTGAGAAAACAGATGCTTCAGAACTGTAAGGCGCATTCGGCCGATGATACACTCTATCGCTTACCTCGATCTGGCGAGATGAGCGCAACCAAGCAAAGACAAAAGAGAAGGAGTCGTTTCGCTCTCTGGCTCGTTGCGGCCGACATCCTGGTGTTGTTTTCCCTACTTTGGTTCGCGATCTTCGCACAAGGCCACCAAACTACCGATCCAAAGAAAAAGCAGGCGACTGCGGGCGCGGGTATGGCGACAGGTCCAGCGCATGCCGCGGTCAAGGATTCACATTCGCGGCCAATTACCGCCGGGGGGTTCGTCGACGGTGCTCCGGTGGTGTTCGCTGACATTACGAGTCAGGCTGGGCTCGGCAAGTTTTTGAACCGCTCTGGAACTCCGGAAAAAAAGACGATCCTTGAAACCATGGGTTCGGGAGTTGCCCTGCTCGACTATGACAACGACGGCTGGCTGGACATTTATTTACTGAATGGCTCGACGGTGGCGGCGATGAAGGGGAAGGAAGCCCCGCCTCGGGCCATGCTATTCCACAACAACCATGACGGAACTTTTACCGATGTTACGGAGAAGGCGGGAGTCGCGAACGAACGGTGGGGATTTGGCGTCGCGGTGGGAGACTACGACAACGACGGCTGGCCGGACATCTATGTTGCGAACTACGGAAAGAACCGTTTGTATCACAACAACCATGACGGAACGTTTACCGATGTGGCGCAGAAGGCTGGTGTGGCGTTAGGCGGCTGGTCGACGGGACCGACTTGGGGTGACTACGACCACGACGGCTTGCTGGATTTATTTGTGCCGGGTTATGTGAAATTTGATCTGGAGCATCCTCCGATTGCCGGCGAAGGCGCCATCCCAGCCAATTTTTGCCAATTTCGCGGGATTGCCGTGATGTGTGGGCCGCGAGGACTGCCGGGGGAAACAGACCATTTGTTCCACAACAACGGCGATGGCACTTTCACCGATGTGAGTGTGAAGGCAGGGGTATCGAATCCCAGTGGCTACTATGGGTTGGCTTCGGTTTTCTTGGACGTGGATGATGATGGCTGGGTCGATTTGGTGGTGGCCAATGATTCGGTGCCGAACTATCTCTACCGCAACAAGCACAACGGGACATTTGAGGATATAAGTTACGCCTCGGGATTTGCGCTGAGCGAAGATGGGCGAGAGCAGGCGTCTATGGGGATTGCCGTGGGCGACTACAACCGGGACGGAAAAGTCGATCTTTTCACGACCACGTTTTCGGACGATTACAAGACGCTTTATCGGAATGACGGCGGGGGCAGCTTTACGGACGTCACGTACCGAGGGGGGCTGGGGGGCGCGACGATACCTTTTCTTTCCTGGGGAACGGGATTTCTGGATTTTGACAACGATGGCCTACTGGACATTTTTATTGCTAACGGGCATGTCTATCCGGAAGTCGACAAGCAGGATTGGGGCACGACCTGGGCGGAACGGCCGCAGCTCTTTCGGAACCTGGACGGATCCAAGTTCCAAGAAGTGCCGCCGGCCACCGGCAGCGGCTTGGCGGATGTAATCACTGCGCGCGGGGCGGCGTTCGGGGACATTTTTAACAGCGGGCATACCGACGTAGTCATCAATAATATTGATTCGGTGCCTGCGCTGCTGCGCAATGTGGTAAAGAACGGCAATCACTGGCTTACGCTGAAGCTGGTTGGAGGGCCCAAAAGCCCACGTGATGCTATCGGGGCGAAAGTTTTTCTGACGGCGGGTGGGATTCGGCAGCGGGCGGACGTGTTTAGTGGGGGATCTTACGGTTCGAGCTCAGACAAGCGTGTGCACTTTGGATTAGGCGCGGCAACGGCGGTGGACGACATCGAGATTCACTGGCCGAGCGGGAAGAAACAAAGTGTCATGGTGACAGGAGTGGATCGCATTCTGACGGTGGAAGAGGGAAAAGCTCCGAGCGAGAAGAATGCGTGGTAGTTGGACGAGAGTTGGGAGACTGAATGGAATTCATTCATGATGATTTCCTACTGGCGTCGAAAACAGCCAGACGGCTGTACCACGGCTACGCCGCTGCGGAACCGATCCTGGACTACCATTCGCACCTCTCGCCAAGCGATATTGCGGCGGACCGGCGGTTCAAAGACTTGTTCGAGATCTGGCTTGAAGGCGACCACTACAAATGGCGAGCCATGCGGGCGAATGGAATTTCGGAACGATTTTGCACGGGTGATGCAACTCCGTTTGAGAAGTTTTTAGCCTGGGCCCGGACGGTGCCATTTGCGTTGCGGAATCCGCTCTATCACTGGACGCATTTGGAACTGAAACGGCATTTCGACATAGGAGAACTGTTGGACGAGGGTACCGCCACGAGAGTTTGGGATCGGGCAAACAGTTTGCTGCAGACTGGCGACCTGACGGCGCGCGGGATTCTCAAGAAGTTCAAGGTCCGCGTGGTATGCACTACGGATGATCCTTGCGATGACCTTAAGCATCACCTGGAGATCGCTTCGACGGAGAAGAACTTCCGGGTCTTTCCAACGTTTCGTCCGGACAGAGCCTTCGCCGTTGAAACTCCTGACGACTTCACTTCTTGGCTCGAAAGATTGGAAGCGGTAAGCAATATTTCTATATCGTCGCTCAGTGATTTTCTGGGCGCTCTTAAGCAGCGGCACGGGTACTTCCACTCGATGGGTGGCAGGACTTCAGACCACGGATTGAACTATTGCTGCGACGCGCTATGTACAGAGCAGCAAGCGTCCGCCGTCTTTGCCAAAGCACGCGGCGGTGTGGCTGCAAACAAACGAGAGGCAGAACAATTTGCCTCGTATCTTTTGCTGTTCTTCGGAAGGCTGGACGCTGAAAAGGGCTGGACCAAACAATTGCACCTGGGCGCCCTGCGACGCGTGAACACGCGGCGAACCCGCGAATTGGGCGCTGACAAAGGGTATGACGCTATTGGGGACTGGAATCAGGCGGAGGCGCTCTGTTCATTTCTCGACAAGCTCGACCAGGAGCATGCCCTGCCCAAGATCGTCATTTATAACGTGAACCCCTCGGACAACTACGCACTTGCTACGGCGGTGGGAAGCTTTCAGGAGGGGCCGGTAGCTGGAAAAGTTCAATTTGGAAGTGGGTGGTGGTTCCTCGATCAAAAAGAAGGCATCGAATGGCAGCTCAACGCGCTGTCGAACACCGGGCTGCTATCTCGATTCATCGGCATGTTGACGGACTCCCGGTCGTTCATGTCGTTTCCGCGGCACGAATACTTTCGGCGAGTATTGTGCAACCTGCTTGGGCGCGACGTTGAGAATGGGGAATTGCCCAATGATGAGAAACTTCTCGGCACAATGGTGCAAAATGTGTGTTATAGAAACGCCGAGCAGTATCTTGGTTTTGCTCCGTAGACTACTCTGACAAAGGGCAGAACTCGGGCTTTCTGCACTATTCAGACTGCGACTGCCAATCCCCCAATGAACGTCCGTTTCAGGAATCATAGCGCTCCGTTGTGACCAGCGGTGCCACTCGGGAAAAAGGACAAGCAGGAAGTCAGTTAGGTGACAAAGATTTCGCTTGACAGTATCAAGAAAAACAGCGCATATAGTTCGTGTTACGAACTTAATTTCACTTCTTGCTTCCTGGTCGAAGGTTCGGATTCCAAGTGCCGACAAAAAATTAAGGAAATGAGCCATCGGCTGAACATATAGTTCGAGAGCAGAACTAAATGAAGCGAGTTGATTTCACAAATACTCAGGTGGCCTCAAGTCAAACCGCCAGGAACATTAATAGGGGCGTTGTTCTCAACCTTATTCGTCGCCGCCAGCCTATCTCGCGTGCGGATCTTGCCCGGGTATCGGGACTCCAAAGGAGCACTGTTTCGCTGATAACCGAGCAGCTCATGCGGGAACGGTGGGTGGTGCATGGGCCGGTAGGGCGGCTGCCACGAGGCCGGAGACCGACCTTCCTCAGACTAAATGACCGGATAGGGATCTTGGTGGCGGACCTGCGTCCCAAGCAAACCAGGGTGGCCGTCGCCGACGTCAATGGCAATTTTCTCTCCCAGGAAACAATGCCTACTACGAGCGACCCACGCGCTACCGCCGAGTGTCTCGCCGCGAGAATTCGTCACCTGATGAAGATCCATCCAGACCTGGTCTTTGAGGGCGTGGGAATCAGCCTGCCGGGCCGCGTCCATGAGAAAACGCAGCATGTCATTTTCGCGCCGAACCTTGGATGGACAGATTTCGATTTGAAAGGCGCGATCGAAAAATCCACGGGATTGCGAGTGGAATTGGAAAACGCGGCGAATGCGTGCGCGCTCGCAGAAGTCTGGTTCGGGCACACGGAGAAGGTTCGCGATTTTGTGGTGGTGACGGTCTCGGAAGGTATTGGTACTGGTGTTTTCATGAACGGGCAGCTGGCCCGGGGACTGAAAGGTATGGCAGGCGAATTTGGGCATGTCTCGCTCGATCCTAGCGGGCCTCTCTGCTCTTGTGGGGGACGGGGCTGTTGGGAGGTCTATGGGTCGAATCGAGCAGCGCTGCGCTACTACCACGAATCGAGCAAGACGCAAGATCAGCTCAGCTTTAGGGAATTGATGGGATTGGCCGAATCAGGAGATGCGCTGGCGCGCAAAGCGCTGGAAAAGATGTTTCGAGCGATCGGCAGAGGCATGCGGATGATCGTGACAGCACTAGCGCCGGAAGAGATTGTGGTTGTTGGTGAGCTGAACCGTCAGTGGCGCCGCTACAGTCCGCTAGTTGAAAAGGAAGTGGAAATGGGTTTTCTAGCGGGGCGGCCGCCTCGCGTGAGGCCAGCCGAAGGAGATATGACGCGTCTCCGTGGCACTGTGGCGCTCGTGCTGCAAAAACATTTCGGGCCCTCAGCAAGTGCACAAGAGAAGGAAGACGAAACTTCCCTGCATGGAAAGGCCATCGCGTAGTGAAGAGCTCTCCAAGCTAAGTGGCGGGGTGCCATGGCGCTTGGATTGGTTAGATCGACTAAGGTGGGGGAATGTCATGTCCAAACGAAATGTGGTTTTCAGGGCGGAGGGTGTTTTCAGGAAGTATAGGCTGTTGAAGTTGGGTTGTGCCTTACTGTTGGCGGGCTTGTGTACCCTTCCCAGTGCCACGAGATCGCAAGTGCTGTATAGCGTTTTGACAGGAAACGTTGTTGATCCTTCGAGCGCAGCTGTGCCGGGAGCGCAGGTGGAAGCGCTCAACATGGCGACCGGCGTGCTACGCAAGACGACTACTGACACGGCAGGCGTCTATCGGTTCGCGGAACTCCTGCCTGGCGTATACAAAGTGACGGTTAAGGCAGCGAACTTCGGTACGTTCGTTACGGAAAACCTGAACCTCGAGGCCAACAATACACGCCGCGTTGACGTGCAGCTTACATTGAAGGCGCAGACCGAAAGTGTGACGGTTAGCGCCGCGCCCCCCGTGCTGCAGACCGATCGCGCCGACGTGCACACGGACCTGAGTTCCAGAGAAATCTCAGACCTGCCGCTGCTGGCGTCCAACGGGCGGAACTTTCAGTCGGCCTACCGAATCGTCCCCGGAGCCGGGTTGCTAGGAGAAAACAACTCGACCGGTGGAAACCCTCAGCGGGCGATGACCGCAAACGTCAACGGTCTTTCGATAAATAACAACAACACCAGAATAGATGGTGCCGTGGACACCTATACTTACCTCCCGGCCAATGTCGCGTACATCCCCTCATCTGACGCCATTGAATCAGTGAATGTGACCACCAACAACTTTGACGCAGAGCAAGGCATGGCCGGCGGCTTGGCGGCGAACGTGATCGTCAAATCAGGCACCAACCAATTTCACGGCACTGCCTACGAATACCACACAGACAATCATCTTCGGACGCGCAATTACTTCCGGCCGGCTGTAGTGCAAGCCGTGAAACCCAAGAACATTTTCAACCAGTATGGCGGAACTTTTGGGGGTCCGATCAAGAAGGACAAGCTGTTTTTCTTTGGGGCCTATGAAGGCACTAAAATTCGGACAGCCGGTGGCGCGGCAAGAAGCGTCGAGCCCAACTCCATCCGGGGAGGCGACTTCTCTGCACTGTTGCCTGCGGTCGGCACACAAGTCCCTAAAATAGGTGGGCCTGCAGGCAGTACCGTTCCATTTTCTGATTGCAATGCCACGCCAGCTGCCGGCTGTATCTACGATCCGAATACCGGGAGTACTAACGGCACGGGGCGCACGGCCTTCCCGGGAAACATGATTCCCACGAATCGGATCGATCCTGCAGCAGCGAAAATGGCTTCTCTGATTCCTGCGCCCAATGTCGGCGATCCGAACAATCCTACCAATATCTCGAACAATTTCATTCCGGCTGGAGCGCCTACGTATAACCTGAGCAGAATCGATACAAAAGTGAACTATGTGCCGAATACGAAGTCCATGGTTTTCGCCCGGTACAGTATTTCACCTGCGCTCATCTTCGATCCACCAGGCTTGGGAAGCGCCGGTGGCGACGCCACCGGCGGCGGACAGAATGGGAGCGCGACAAGCAGAGTTCAAAGCGTGGCTCTGGGTTCCAGCTATCAAATCACCCCGGCGATGCTATGGGACATAAATGTTGGCTATACGAGGCTGCGCCTTGGTGCGACCAACGTCGACATTGGCAGCAACTTTGGCTCTGACCCTCTGCCGAAAGGTTTGGGCATCCCTGGCACGAACGGATCAGACCCCATTTACGGAGGGATACCGGCATTCCAGATCTCAAGCTGGGCCAATCTCGGGAATGCGAACACCGGCAACCCATTCTTGTTCCGGGACAATCAATATGTCACCAACTCCAACCTTGGTTGGATTAAAGGGCGCCACGATCTGCGCTTCGGCTTGGAGTACTACCGCAGCGGGATCAACCATTTCCAGCCCCAAGGCGGAACCTTTGGCACGCCGCGCGGGACTTTTGGTTTTAACGGAAGCGTTACCGCGTTGAACGTGATTGCCCCGCCGAACACGATCGCGGCCCCTGCCGCAAACGCTTATAATAGTTTTGCGCAATTCTTGCTCGGCCTCCCGCAAGAGGACGGCAAAGTCACCCAAAACATCATCCCCAATGCACTGCGGTTCACCACTTGGGCTTGGTATGCGCGCGACCGGTGGCAGATCACTCCCAAGCTGACCTTCACCTATGGCGTGCGCTGGGAATACTATCCGTTCGCAACCAGCGACCATACCGGCGCGAAGTTCTTCGACCCGACCACGGGGAATGTTTTCATCGGCGGGATTGGTTCCGTGCCGGAAGGCGATGGCGTAGATGTAGGCCATGGGCTCTTCGCTCCCCGCTTTGGAATCGCTTACCGATTGCAGAGCAAGACGGTGATCCGCACGGGGTATGGAATCAGCGTGGACCCGAACAACTTCCGAGCTCTGAGGGATACCTACCCCAACATCACGAACCTGGATTATCAGGGAACCTCGATCTTTAGCGGCAGCTTCGCGCCGTCAACCAGTCTTACCGGTACCAACGCGAACCTCACTCCTTACCCGGGTCTCACGACGGGGATTGTTCTGGTACCTTTCGCCGGATTCGGCAACGGTGTGATTCGGCTCCCGAACAATGCGGGAACAACTACTGTGGCGAATCCCTTTCACCGCGGATATGCGGAATCCTACAACCTGATCGTGCAGCACGATTTCGTGGGGTGGGTGGCTGAGGCCGGCTACGTTGGAACACGCGGCATCCGCATTCCGTTGGGGCTCAACATCAATCCTGCTCCCGTTGGTGTAACAACCGCCCTCGGCGCTAGCAGAACCCGCCTGCTGAATGCGAATCCCAATGTATGCCCCAATAACTTGACGGCCCCGTGTTGGGGCGACATCAACGCGGTGGCGCCCTTCAAGGTTACTCATTACGATTCCCTCCAAAGCAAGCTGACGCGACGGCTGAGCGGCGGATCGGTGATCGGATTCGCTTACACTTACTCGAAGGCCATCGACTACGGTGAGAATGAGGGATCGGTCTTCCATCCCTTTCCAGCCAACTGGGGAGATAACAAGGCCCTGGCGGGTTTTGACCGCACACACAACTTCCAGGCCTATGGCGTGTACGAGTTGCCCTTCGGCCACAGCAAGCGCTGGGCACAACACGGCATCGCCAACATCCTGGCAGGCGGCTGGCAGTTGAACTGGATCCTGAGCCGCTACAGCGGCGTTCCTTTGACCGTTACGACGAACGTAAACCCATCCAACGCCTTGGGGAGCACGAATACGCCGAATCTCGTCGGCCCGATCGTGATCTTGGGGCACGTTCAAGCACAAGATCCCGTCACCGGTAAGTTCCTAAACTGCGCGCTCACAGATACGTCCTGTCAGTACTTTCAGGCGAGTTCATTCGCGCAGCCTGCTTCTGCATCTGCCACTGCGGCTGCCTATGGCACTGCTGGACGCAACATTCTTCGCGGACCTGGCTTCTTTGACCTGGATACTGGCCTGTTGCGGACCTTCCCCATTGCGGAAAGGGTGAAATTTCAGTTCCGCGTGGACGCTTTCGCCGCGACCAACACACCGAATTTCGGCAACCCGAACTTGAATCTCTCCAGCCCGAACTTCGGGGTCATCACCTCAACGGCCAGCGGGCCGCAGTTCTCGAGCGAAGCTGGAAACCTCACGGGCCAGCGCACCTTCTGGTTTTCCGGGAAGGTGATCTTCTGAACGGGCTGACGCTGGGAGCATTCATACGCATAGACACGGCCAAGGAAGGGCCAATGCCCTCCATCCCGAACCCGCCGGGCATCGCGATAACCCTCGCGACGCCCGGCGGCGTTATTCTAATGACTGACATATGACACTCAGGCCTTCTCGCATCTCCTTCTCGCTGGGCCGTGTTCACAGCCGACCTATGTTCAAATTCAATCTTAGGAGGGTATGGCTGCTAATCGTTATCTGCCTAGTTAGTCCCCTCCTTCTTCATGCCCAAATGATCGGCGAGGATCGCTATGTTGACTTCGCCCATCATCCCGGTGATTTCAGTGTCGTGACGCGAAGTGCCGCCGCAACTCTCTATGTTGACTCATCGGATTTTCCAGGGGTGGTTCGTGCCGTTGGCGATTTGCAGGCCGACATCTATCGCGTTGCAAACCAAAGGGCAGCGATCGCGCATGACGAGAAAGATCTTGGATCAAATACAATCATCGTCGGCACGATCGGGAAGAGCAAAATCATCGATCAACTCATACGAGACAGAAAGATCGATGCGAACTCCATTGCTGGAAAATGGGAATCGTTTCTCATTCAGGTCGTGCCGACCCCACTGCCGGGCGTAGCTAGCGCGCTGGTCATCACCGGAAGCGATAAACGAGGAACAATCTACGGCGTCTATGACGTTTCCGACCAGATTGGAGTTTCGCCCTGGTACTGGTGGGCCGACGTTCCCGTGCAGCATCACGATGAACTGTTTGTGAAGCCCGGCAGATATGTCCAAGGTCCACCGGCAGTCAAGTACCGGGGAATTTTCCTGAACGATGAAGCGCCGTCCCTCACCGGATGGGTCCAGGAAAAATATGGGAACTACAATCATGAGTTCTACACCAGAGTATTTGAGTTACTGCTCCGTTTGAAGGCCAACTATCTCTGGCCTGCCATGTGGAACAACGCTTTCAATGAAGACGATCCCCAGAATCCGCAGCTTGCCGACGAATACGGCATCGTAATGGGCACCTCTCATCACGAGCCCATGCTACGCGCACAACAGGAATGGAAGCGGCATGGGAAAGGCCCGTGGGATTATTCGACGAACGCCGACTTCCTAAAGGGATTCTGGGAGGAAGGCGTCGAGCGCAACAAGAAGTTCGAGAGTACTATCACGCTCGGCATGCGCGGGGACGGCGACATGCCCATGTCCGAGAGCGCCAACATCGCCTTGCTGGAAAAGATCGTTGCCGATCAGCGCAGAGTCATCGCAGAACGAGTGAATCCCGACCTATCCAAGGTGCCGCAAGATTGGGCCCTCTATAAGGAAGTGCAGGAATATTACGAGAAGGGCATGCGCGTCCCAGACGATGTGACCCTGCTTTGGTGCGACGACAACTGGGGAAATATCAGGAGGCTGCCAACTCCGGAGGAACGGAAGCGCAGTGGCGGGGCGGGGATTTACTACCACTTCGATTACGTTGGCGACCCTCGTTCCTACAAATGGCTGAACACCAATCCGATTCCCAAGGTGTGGGAGCAGATGAATCTGGCGTATCATTACGGCGCCGATCGGATTTGGATCGTCAACGTCGGCGATTTGAAGCCAATGGAGTTTCCCATCGATTTTTTCCTAAACCTGGCGTGGAAGCCCGAAAACTGGCCCAAGGAAAAAATCTCTGAATTCACGAGGCTCTGGGCGGAACGCCAGTTTGGACCGGAGTTCGCGCCGGAAATTGCTGACATCCTTTCGAAGTACACGAAATACAATGGCCGGCGCAAACCAGAGTTGTTAGAGCCGGATACCTATAGTTTGGTGGACTACCGCGAGGCGGACACTGTGTTCGCTGATTTCCAGGCTGCGGCAGCCAAGGCAGAAGAAATCTACGGCAAGTTGCCCGAGAACCAGCGCGACGCTTTCTTCCAGTTGGTGTTGTATCCCACGAAAGCGTCGGCAATCGTGACGGAGCTGTACATCACGGCCGGCAGAAACCAACTGTACGCCAGCCAAGGCCGTGCGAGCGCGAACGATTTGGCGGCCCAAGCGCGCATTTTGTTTCAAGCGGACGCGGACCTCGCTGCCTATTACAACCACACTCTGGCCCATGGCAAGTGGGACCACATGATGGATCAAACGCACATCGGCTACACCTACTGGCAGCAGCCGCCGGTGAACACGATGCCGAAAGTCACCGACATCGAGATTCTTGCGGCGGCGAAGCTCGGCGTAGCCGTTGAGGGTTCTCCGTTGGCTTGGCCCGGTGCTTCTGGCGAAGCGACTCTGCCCCCCTTTGACGTTTTCAACCAACAGCGCCGCTATATTGATGTTTTCAATCGAGGCCGCGTTCCTTTCGTGTTCAGCGCGACATCGAGCGTTCCGTGGATCGTGCTGAGCGAGTCGAACGGAAAGATTGAAAAGGAACGGCGCCTGTGGGTCAGTGTGGACTGGAATAGAATTCCTCAGGAGGTTGCGAGCGGCTCCGTAAGAATTACGGGAACCAGTGGGGCGGAAGTGATTGTGAAAGTGAAGGCCTCTCGCCCTAAAAACCTCACCCGGGAATCGCTGAACGGTTTTGTGGAAGGCGATGGCTACGTTTCGATAGAAGCCGTCCACTACGACAAGAAGATCGATGGATCATCAGCGCGATGGGAAAAGGTTGACGACCTCGGCCGAACCCTGTCGTCCATGTCCGTGTTCCCGGTAACGGCGGCCAGCCTCACCCCTCCGCACGATTCTCCTCGCCTGGAATACAAGCTATATTTGTTGGAACCGCAGACCGTAGAAGTGGAGGCGATCCTCGCGCCTACCTTAAATTTCGTGCCTGGCCGCGGTTTGCGATACGCCATCTCTTTCGATGACGGAGCGTCCCAGATCATTGATGCACTTGCCCAGAATACTGTAAAAGACTGGGGAACCTCCGTGAAAGAGGGCGTCCGCAAAGTGAAATCCACTCATTCTTTGGCGGGAACGGGGTATCACACCTTAAAGTTCTGGATGGTTGATCCAGGTGTTGTTTTACAGAAGCTCGTCGTCAATCTTGGCGGCGTGAGGCCCAGTTATCTAGGTCCGCCAGAGAGCTATCACCACAACGAGTCCGTTACGCACTGAGGACTGCGCTGTCCGAAGGTTTTCATCTCGAGCATGCCCCCGATGGCGCTCGGCTTTCGCCGTGAGCCCAACGGTTGTAGAGTAAGCGGGCAAGTTTCATAAGCTGAGGTACAGGGGATTCACGTCAACGATGAAAATCACCGACGCCAAAGTGATTGTCTGCAGCCCGGGGCGCAACTTCGTAACTTTAAAGATTACGACGGAAGACGGCATATACGGCCTCGGCGATGCCACGCTAAACGGGCGCGAACTTGCGGTTGTCAGCTATCTCACCGACCATGTCATTCCGCTTTTGATCGGGCGCGACGCGCGGCGTATCGAGGACATCTGGCAATACTTTTACAAAGGAGCGTACTGGCGGCGCGGTCCGGTGACCATGTGCTCGATTGCGGCGGTGGATACCGCGCTTTGGGATATTAAGGGCAAGGCGCTGAATGTCCCCGTTTACCAGCTATTGGGTGGGGCTTCGCGCGAGGGCATCCTTGTCTACGGCCATGCCAGCGGGTCAGACGTCGAGGAAACGGTTCGGGCCGTTGCTCACTACCAGAAGCTAGGATACAAGGCGATTCGCGCGCAGTGTGGCATTCCGGGCTTGCCAAGCGTCTATGGGGTTGGCCGGGGGAAAATGTATTACGAGCCAGCGCAAAAGGATGCGCCGCCCGAAGAGGCCTGGAGTTCCGATCTCTACCTGAATTTCGTTCCGAAATTATTCGCGCGGCTGCGCAAGGAATTTGGCGAAGATCTTCCCCTCCTGCACGATGCGCATCACCGGCTAACCCCGATCGAAGCGGCGCGTCTGGGAAAGAGCCTCGAACCCTTTCACCTGTTCTGGCTTGAAGATCCAGTGCCGGCGGAGTTGCAAGAAAGTCTTCGCCTTATCCGCCGTCATACCACTACTCCTATAGCGATCGGCGAGGTTTTCAATTCGATTTACGATTGTCAGCAGCTTATTCAGGAGCAGCTCATAGACTATATTCGTACCGCGGTGGTGCATGCCGGGGGGATTTCACATTTGAGGAAAATAGCCAGCCTGGCAGAGCTTTATCATGTCCGCACTGGATGCCACGGCGCAACGGATATGAGTCCCGTGTGCATGGCGGCGGCGCTGCATTTTGATTTGAGCGTGCACAATTTCGGTATTCAGGAGTACATGCACCACCTCCCGGAAACCGACCGAGTCTTCCCGCACTCATACAGCTTTTCCGACGGGATGATGCACCCCGGAGATACACCAGGCCTTGGTGTAGATATTGACGAGGCTCTTGCTTCCAAGTATCCCTATGCCCGGGCGTACCTCCCGGTCAACCGCAAGCTTGACGGCACGATGCACAGTTGGTAGAGGAAACCTGCTCAGTGGAAAATCTGCAAACTGTTCCCTCGCGCGTCGGCTATTTCCGCTGGGTGATCTGCGGGCTTCTGCTGCTCGGAACGACGAAGAACTATATGGATCGATGGGTGCTCTCGGCCTTGAAGACCACCCTGCAACATGATCTCGGTTGGAACGAGGTCGACTACAGCCACATCGTAATTGCGTTTCAAGGGGCTTATGCAGTCGGCATGCTCGTCGTCGGCAGATTTATCGACCGCGTTGGTACGCGGCTCGGTTATGCCATCGTCATGGTTTTTTGGAGCCTGGCTTCCATGGCTCACGCGGTGGGAAGCTCGCTTTCGAGTTTCTTCATGGCGCGGATTGCGCTCGGCTTTGGGGAATCGGGGATTTTTCCTGCCAGCATCAAGGCCGTCGCGGAATGGTTTCCCGTAAAGGAGCGGGCGCTCGCGACAGGAATTTTCAATGCAGGGACGAATGTGGGCGTAATTCTAGCCGGGCTGTCGGTGCCATGGATCACGCTGCATTTTGGCTGGCGATGGGCTTTTGTGATCATCGGCTCGCTCGGTTTCGCCTGGCTCGCCTTGTGGCTAGCGCTCTATCATAAACCGGAGGACCACCCGCGCTGTTCCAAGCCGGAGTTGGAGTACATACAGGGAGATACTCCCCAGCCCTCGGAGAAGATCAAATGGCTGCGCCTCTTGCCGTATCGGCAGATGTGGGCAATTGCTGGCGGAAAATTCCTGACGGACCCGATCTGGTGGTTCTATCTTTTTTGGGTACCCGATTTTCTTGAACGCCAGCACGGCGTTCACCTGGCGCAACTCGGTCTTCCGGTTGTCGTGATTTATCTCATTTCCGATATCGGCAGCGTAGCCGGAGGATGGCTTTCTTCTTTCTTGATCCAACGCGGAGTTTCTGTAAACGCAGGACGCAAGATTGCCATGCTCGTGTGCGCGATCGGCATCGTCCCCATCGTGTTTGCTTACCGCGTGTCTGGTTTGTGGTCTGCGGTTCTGTTGATTGGTCTCGCTGCTGCGGGGCATCAAGGCTTCTCCGCAAATCTTTATACTTTGGCTTCAGATTTGTTTCCGAAGCGAGCAGTGGCCTCGGTCATGGGTGTAGCTGGAATGGCGGGCGCGGTTGGCGGGATGCTCATTGCCAAAATCGTTGGCTACGTCTTGCAATGGACCGGAAGTTACATGATTCCATTTCTCATTGCCGGGTCAGCGTATTTGGTGGCACTCGCCGTGATCCATATTCTGACTCCGAGATTGGAGCCGGCTGGGATCGCTTGAGAGCCCAGACGTGGAATCATTCTGAGTAAATTGTGAGAATGCAATAGTGACAGCTTTCATTTTGAAGAGACGGTCGAGGTAATCGCGTGGCGTTGACGATCAAGCCAAAAGAGGATTGCCGTTGGGACTTGGTCAGTTTGGGCGAGGTCATGGTGCGGTTCGACCCGGGTGACCGGCGCATCGCCACTGCTCGCTCATTTGATGTGTGCGAAGGCGGTGGGGAATACAACGTAGCGCGCGGGCTGAAGCGCTGCTTCGGGCTGGACACTACGATTGTCACAGCATTCTCGGATGATCCGGTGGGGCGGCTGCTCCAGGACCTCATCTATCAAGGTGGCGTTGACCAGTCGCTGGTGCGTTGGGTGGAGCACGACGGCGTGGGGCGCAGGGCGCGCAATGGCCTCAATTTTACGGAGCGTGGTTTCGGAGTGCGTGCGGCACTGGGAAGTTATGATCGCGGGTACACGGCGGCATCGCAGTTAAAGCCGGGCGATATCGATTGGGATCAGATTTTTGCGAAGCAGGGCGCGCGTTGGTTTCATACCGGCGGCATATTCTGCGCGCTCTCTGAAACGACACCTGAAGTTACGTTGGAAGCCATGCAAGCCGCGCGGCGAAATGGCACGGTCGTTTCATACGACCTCAATTACCGTGCGTCGCTGTGGAAGTCTCACGGTGGCAAGCAACAGGCGCAAGACGTGAACCGCCGCATCGCTCCATACGTTGACGTTATGCTGGGCAATGAGGAAGATTTCTCAGCGGCGCTTGGTTACGAGGTGCCGGGATTGGATGAACATCACTCCACGTTTGGTGTTGATGGCTTCAAGCAAATGATCGCGAAAGTCGTGAAGGATTTTCCGTTACAGGTCGTTGCGACCACTCTCCGGAAGGCCACGACGGCCACGAAAAATGATTGGGGCGCTATCTGCTATTGCGATGAAAAGTTTTATCAGGCGAAGAATCGCGAAAACCTTGAAATCTTCGATCGCGTCGGGGGAGGCGACTCCTTTGCTTCCGGCCTGATTTACGGATTTCTTGCCGGGAAAGATCCGCAGTGGGCCGTGGAGTGCGGCGCTGCGCATGGTGCGCTTGCCATGACCACGCCAGGAGACACTTCGATGGCGACTCTCCTGGAAGTCTTGCAAGTGATGAAAGGGGTTGGAGCCCGCATCGCGCGCTGAGGCCGCGCCGAAAAAAGGTAATCGTCAATGGACAAGCAAAGGGTTCGCGATCGAATTATTGAGATTGGAATTATCCCCGTCGTCCGCGCTTCGTCGCCGGCCGAGGCCCGGATGGCTGCCGCTGCAGTCTGTGAGGGTGGCATTCCTATCGTAGAAATCACAATGACAGTGCCTGGAGCCGTCGAGGTCATTCGAGAACTGGCGAAGAATAGAGGTTCAAGCATCCTCATCGGAGCTGGAACTGTCCTGAACGTGGAAGTGGCCCGCCGCTGTCTCGATGCTGGCGCTGAGTTCCTGGTTAGTCCGGGCTTGAACCTTCCGACTGTTGACCTCGCGGTTCGGGAAGGGAAGCTGATTATGGCTGGTGCGCTTACACCAACCGAAGTGATGGCTGCCTGGGAAGCCGGCGCTGACTTCGTTAAGATTTTCCCATGTGGTCAAGTGGGCGGCGCGAAGTACATCAAAGCCCTGAAGGGGCCGTTTCCGCAGATTCCGCTGGTTCCGACGGGCGGCGTCAACGTGACCAACGCAGCGGAATTCATTGAGGCAGGCGTTGCGGCATTGGGTGTCGGCGGAGAGTGTGTGCAAGCAGAGGCTCTGAAATCAAACAAGCCGGAAATTATTGTTGAGAATGCGCGGAAATTCCTGGCGATCGTCCAGCAAACGCGGGCTCAAATGAAGTCATCGAGTATTGCTGCCAAGGGCAACCCGTGACGTAGGTCCCGAATCCTCTTGTGTTGGACACAACACCGTTATTGGTTGACCCCGCTGGCGAGAATGCCGCCATCCACCACTAACAAATGCCCGGTCACGAAGCTAGCAGCATCCGAGGCCAGAAAAACCGCCGCACCGGCCAGCTCATCAAGCTTGCCAAACCGCTTCATCGGCGTGCGCATCAAAAACTCCCGGCCGCGCTCGGTTCCATCAAGCAGAGCGGCGTTCATATCCGTGCGCAAAACTCCCGGGATGATCGCGTTGACGCATACCCCCGATGTTGCCCATTCGATGGCCAGGGTTTTGGTTAGTGAAGCAACGGCGGCTTTGCTTGCTCCATAAGCGGCAACCTCGAAGAGCCCCAGAACTGACGACAGCGAGCCAATATTAATGATGCGTCCGTAGCGCTTCTCGATCATATGACGGCCGAATATCTGGCAAGCGCGCAGAGTGCCGTTCAGATTCGTCTCCATGATGGCGTTCCAATCGGACTCCGGCACATCCAGAGTAGGCATCCGCTTTGTGCGCCCCGCACAGTTCACGAGAATTTGCACGCTGCCAAATTCTGAACAGACGGACTTCAGGAGCGCTTCGATGCTGGCGATGTCGGTGACGTCGCAAGTTTGCACGAATGACTTGCGTCCGAGCGACTCAACTTCCGCGGCTGCGGCACGCACTAAATCGCTCCGGCGTCCGGTCGGCACGACGTGCGCTCCTGCCTGGGCGAGGCCACGGACGAGCGCAAGTCCGATGCCACTGGTTCCTCCGATCACCACAGCCGTCTTGTTGGTGAGCTCAAGCAACGGATGCCCCATGGAGCGCTCCTCAGTTTCGTGATTTTTAAAAGCACGGTTTGTATAACGGCAGCCAACTCAAACAGACTGCATCTTTTCCCTACAGATCGTCAGGAAGTTCAACGGCCCGCCTATCATATACGACGGCACGGCGAATAATAGTTTATAGCAGTACTGCCAGCTTCTTGCATCGAGGATGATTCACTGGCTGATGGGCCAAAAAATAGCTGATTGCGGACTGGTTTGGAGGTGTTGCTTAAAGTTGAATAATGCCGCGCCGCAATCCGATCACGACCGCCTGGGTGCGTTCGCGGGCTTCCAACTCTTCCATGACGTGAAGACTCGCATGACGCCAGACGCGATTGTACTGGGTAATTAATCCGGAGAGGCCGAGGACTCGCGGACAATGGCTTGAGGCAGGAATTGGGCCAATGCGACGGTGAAGAGGGCTGCGCCCTGAGAATTGAGATGGAGTTCATCGGGCTGGTAGTACTTAGCCGACAGCGCTGTGGGATCGAGGGGGACCAATGCATCTACGCCAGCCTTCTGCGAGGCAATGGTCATTTGCCGGACCGCATCGTCTGAAGATGGAGTGGGCGGGATCAGAATGATGAGTTTCGCTCCATGAACCTCACATAGGTCGCGAAGCCTCTCCAGACGAGAATTTGCAATGGTCTGGAACTGAGTGGCCGGCGGAACGGCAGGCTGCGGCTTCAGGAGCAAGACGAGTTCTTTGTATCGGGGAACCGTATGGCGAAGTATCTGTGTTCGAAGGACGGCACGCGTATCCCAGAAGGCGCTCGAGTGGGCCAATAAAAGGTTGCTTGTGGCTGTCCGATCCATCCCCAAATCGGAGGCCACGCTGAGGGAGTCTCGTAAATCAAACAACATGATCGGCGCATAGTCCTCGCGGACGGTGTTGGCCAGGAAACTATTCACTCCGACACCGAGAACCACGACCTGCGGACGTGAGCCTTGTCGGAACAGGCGCTCCAACCCATAAAGCCAATCATAGTAACCCGTGGCTTCCAGAAAGATGGGATACAGGCGCAAATGTCCGGAAGTCAATTCCTTCAAGCGTTCAGTGTCGACTCCCTCCATCAATAGAGAGTTGCCGACCATTAGAACGGAGGTTGATTCGCCGGCTACTGCGGGACGTATCTTGACAGCCTCTGCGTATTGCTGGGAAACGCGAGCGTAAGTTTCCGACTTATGTTTAAGAAGGTAATCACTCGACACTTCGAAAGCTGCGATCAGTAGGACACCGAGGCCGACGAGAAGCTTGGTGTAGGAGATAGCCGGATGGCTAGAACTGAAAGTAGACGAAGGCATTGAGATTGCTCCCTGAGAAAAGTGCCAGCACGACAAGTGCGGAGGCCGCAAGCGCAGTTCGAACGGCATAAGGAGAGTTTGCTAATGGATATTCCTGATTGCTGGACTCCAACAGTAGATCCGCGAGGAACAAGGGGATAGAGAACATGCCGAGCATGAAAAACGCGGAGGCATACTCACTGCGCCAGGCAAAATTGGACAATCCTGCCAGGAGTTGTACCGCCGCGTGAAGGGAGGTCGCCCGGAAGAAGGCCAGGCTCAAGCCTAGAATATTAAAAGTCAGGATTCTCTGGCCCCACAGAGAGAAGAAACTGGCGGAGCGCTGAGGAAGATCCGCGATTCCCGGCTTGGACTTGGCAGGGAAGAAGTAGCGCTCCACGGACAGCACGACTCCGTGGATAGCGCCAAAAATGACGAATGTCCAATTTGCGCCATGCCAGAGGCCTGCAAGGACCATAGTAATGAAAAGATTTTGGGATGTTTTCCATGGGCCGTGAGCGCTTCCACCCAGAGGGATATATAGGTAGTCGCGCAGCCAGGTGCTCAAGCTGATGTGCCAGCGGCGCCAGAAATCCTGAAGTCGAGTGGCGAGAAAAGGCTGTCGGAAATTAACCATAAAGTGGAAGCCCATCAATTGGGCGCTTCCGCGCGCAATATCGCTGTAACCGCTGAAGTCTCCGTAGACCTGCCAGGTGAACGCGTAGGTTCCCAGCAGAACCAGCCAGAAATTCGAAGGACCGAAGTGGCCGCCAAAGACCGCGTTTGCAAGCAGGGCGCAATTGTCGGCAACCACGCATTTGCGAATGAGGCCAGAAAAAATCAGCATTAGGCCGTCGAAAAAGCGGTCCGCGTCAAAGTTTCGCGGCTTTTGGACTTGCGGAAGCAAGTGGCTGGGCCGTTGTATAGGACCGGCAATCAGATGGGGGAACAAGCTGACAAAAAGCCCGTATTCAAAAAACGACCTGGCAGCTTGGATCCTTCCCTTATAGACGTCCACGATGTATGCCACTTCCTGGAACGTGTAAAACGAAATGCCAGGAGGCAGGATGATGCGAATCAAAGGGAGAGGGATATTGTGAACCCCTAGCCTGTCGAGCGCACCGACAAATGAACCCGCAAAGAAGTCAAAGTATTTGAAAATTCCCAGAATCGTGAAATTCACGGCGAGCGAGAAGATGAACCACTTTTTCCGGTTGGGATTCAGCTCACTTGGGGCAATCTTTTGAGCGATCAGGAAATCAACGGTGGTGCTGCCGATCATAAGAGCGAGAAAACGCCAGTCCCACCATCCATAAAAAAAGTAACTGGCCAGGAGAAGAAAGATATTTTGGGCGCGATGATTGAGACGCCAGTACAAGAGTACGACCGGAATGAGGAACAAGAAATAGGCAGGAGAGTCAAAGAGCATGGTGCCGAGTCAGACCAGTAGTTCCGCGTTCTAAGCGAGCTGGACGCACATTTAGGCTATTCAACGGGAGGGAGGCGTGACAATCGGTTGAATCAAGGAATTCGAGTCAGGGAGATACCTGAATCTAGATCACGCGCACCATCCCTAAAGCGCGTCTTTTTGATCACCTGGAAAGAGTCCCCTTCCATTCCCGTGGGGAATTGTCCGCTGCGAGATTTAGGGTTATGACCGGATTGTGAGGGCGGGAGGCGTGAGTTACGGTTCCCCGAGGGCCAAGTTTCTCCGATGTCAGCGAAGCTGCTGGCAGCGGTTTTTAGGGAAAACGCTGGCCTGCACCGAGCCCGGCCCTGAAGTTTATGGGACTCCAACGGCGGTAGCTTATCTAAGGAGATGGCATGGCTATCCGAAATCAACCGTGGCCTTGGTACGCGATTTTAGCCAGGTCAGGGAGAGAAAAGACAGCGAGCTTGTTGCTGGAGAATACCGGTTATGAGTGTTTTGTGCCCACCAGCAAGTACATGCGACGCTGGTCCGATCGCATGAAGGAAGTCGAAGTGCCATTGTTCCCGGGATACCTCTTCTGCCGGATGAACCCGCACAATCGCCTGCCGGTGCTCCAGACCCCGGGAGTCATACAAATTGTCGGGGTTGGCAAGACGCCCATTGCAGTCGAAGAAGAGGAGATTGCGGCGATCCAGTGCGTTGGAAAGAGCGGACTTCCCACGATGCCATGGCCATACATGGGAGTTGGCCAGGTCGTGCGGATTGAAGAAGGTCCTCTTCGTGGCTTGGATGGAATCGTTCTGAGGATCAAGTCAGGGTTGAAGCTGGTTTTGTCAGTCAGCCTGCTGCAGCGCTCGGTAGCGGTTGAAATCGACCGGAGATGGATCAGTGAGGTACAGAGTGCACAGTTTAGCAGGCCAAAGCCGATTTCCATGGATCCGCTCCATGCGGACTCAGTGTCGGATTTGACGGGCAGGTCAGTCGATGCAGCTTGATGAAGTGAGAAGAGCAGAATTGGGCCCAGCGAGGAGGCATCGTTGATTCGCAAGTGTCTGAGTTGTTTCAGTATCACCCTGTTTCTTATGGCCGTGGGAAGCGCAGAGACTTGGGCGCAGGACGCTAAGGCTCAAGGCTCTCTTACACCACAACAAGCGACTCGTGAGAATGGAGGCGGTGCTGGAGAGCGGGATCAAACACCAGTGCTTCAACATCGCAACCAGCGCTATCAATTGCATTCCGCGGACGTGCTGGAGCTGAGTTTTCCTTTCACGCCAGAATTCAATCAGTCGGTAACCGTGCAGCCAGACGGCTACATCACCTTGCGAGGTGTGGACGGCATACGAGTGGAGGGGCAGACGCTGCCGGAAGTGACAATTTCCCTGCGAACCGTCTATGCAAAAATTCTGCACGACCCGGTCATTAACGTTGAGTTGAAGGACTTTGAGAAACCATTCTTCATAGTGGGCGGAGAAGTCGGACACCCTGGGAAATTTGATTTGCGCGGAGAAACTACGGCTACCGAAGCAGTAGCAATCGCCGGGGGCTTGAGGGAGTCTGCAAAGCACTCGCAAGTCGTTCTATTCCATCGGGTGCCTGACGGCTGGATGCAAGTCAAAAAACTGAATATGAAGAAAATGCTGAAGGACGGGAACCTCGACGAGGACGCCTACCTCCAGCCAGGGGATTTTCTTTACGTACCTAAGAACACGATGTCTAAGATCGGGAGATTCATCCCTACCTCGTCGCTCGGTCTTTATGCAAACCCAGGCGTGCTGTAGTCGTTGTAGAAAGAGACGAACGCTATGTTTGAAGAAAAGCTGAATAGTCACGCGAAAGAAGTCAAACAAGGATTCGCGACACGCGAATTCCTAGCTATCGGCTTTCGGCAACGGCAGCTGATCATCAATACGTTCCTGGGGATTTTCTCGATCGCAGTCGTTATCGCATTCCTGTTGCCAAAGAAATTCGAAGCCCAAATGAAGATTCTGGTGCGACACGAACGCGCTGAGTCGGTGGTGTCACCGGAACGCGAAGCTCCGGTGCAGTGGCGGACGGAAGTCAGCGAGGAAGAGCTGCAATCGGAGGCGGAACTGATTAAGTCTCGGGACTTACTTACAAAAGTTGTTGTGGCCTGCGATCTGCACAATCCTGGAACGACCTCTTTTTGGAGCAGCGGGGGCGACAACAGCGATCAAAGAGTATCTCGGGCAGTCCTACGCCTAGAGAAGGACCTGACGGTCCAACCCATTAAACTCACCAACCTTATCAGCGTGTCCTACAAGGCCAGAGACCCGCAGCTGGCGGCAAAGGTGCTGAACTCATTAGCGAGCCTATATCTAGAAAAACATCTGGCCATGCACCGCGCTCCTGGGCAGTTTGAATTCTTTCATCAGCAGGCAGAGGAATATCGCAGAGCTCTAGCGGGCGAGAAGGAAAAACTGACGAATTTCAGCCAGACCCAGGGAGTAGTTAATCCTGCACTCGAAAAGGAAATGAGCGTGCGCAAGCTTGCCGAGTTTGAGGCTGAAACCAAAGTTGCGCGCGCGAGCATGGCGGAGAACCGGCAGCGCATCGCTACTCTCGAAGCACAATTAGCGACGCTTCCCAATCGCCAAACCACTCAGGTGCGCACATCGGATAATCCTGAGCTCATGCAGAATTTGAAGTCAAAGCTACTCGAATTGGAACTAAAACGAACCGAACTGCTGACAAAATTCGAGCCGACGTACCGGCCGGTCCAGGAAATAGAGGAACAGATTGCCCAAGCGAAGGCGGCCATCACTGGGGCAGAAAAAGCGCCACTGAGGGATGAAACAACGGATCGCGACCCCACCTATGAAGCGTTACGCTCCGAACTCGCAAAAGCCAAGACCGAACTTGCGGCCACCCAAGCGCGCGCCGCCGCCACTTCCTCGCTCATTCGAACGTATCGGTCGGAGAGCGAGCAGTTAGACCGCAAGGAAATCCTGCAAGAAGACATATTGCGTGCGGCCAAGGCCGACGAGGAAAATTACATGCTGTACCTCCGAAAGGCTGAAGAGGCGCGGATTTCAGACGCTTTGGACCGCCAACGTTTTTCGAACGTAGTGGTCGCGGAGCCTGCCACAGTGCCATTTACCGCTCAAGGGCGATGGCTGCTGGTGGTGGTTCTCGGTGGTTTCCTGGCCAGTCTAATGAGCGTAATCCTTGCCTTTATCGCTGATAGATGGGATCCATCGTTTCGGACTCCTGAAGAGGTCGAATCCTTCCTGGGAAGCCCCGTTGTGGCGGCTTTTCCAAAGAACGGCGAGTAGAGATCGTGTTCCTAGATTTTTACAAGTTGCGTGAACAACCGTTCGGAGTAACGCCGGACCCCCGTTACCTATACTTCAGTCCAGGGCATAGGGAAGCGCTGGCTTCCCTTTTCTACGGGATTGAGACAGGGCGGGGTTTTCTATCGCTGGTTGCGGAACCGGGAATGGGCAAGACCACGCTCTTGTTTCAACTGCTGCAACGATGGAGAGGCTACGTCCACAGCGCCTTTCTGTTTCAGACACAGTGCACTTCCCGCGAACTGATTCGCTATTTGATGAACGATCTGGGGCTCAGGAGCGACGGCGAAGATATTGTGAAACTGCATTCGGAACTGAACGACTTTCTCTTTCAAGAGACGAAAGCGGGAAGGCGCGTCGTGGTCTTCATTGACGAAGCGCAGAATCTCTCCGACGAAGTGCTTGAAACCGTGCGCTTGCTTTCGGATTTTGAAGCGCCGGACAAGAAACTGCTTCAGATCATTTTGGCGGGACAACCAGGATTGTTAGAGCGGCTGTCGCGTCCAGCCCTCGCGCAGCTTCGCCAACGTATCGCCATCTCGACCCGATTGGAGCCATTGCCTGACAGTGAGGTTGCCCACTACATCCATCATCGCCTCCAAATCGCGGGGTACCAAGGCCTGGAATTGTTCAGCGCCGAGGCTGTGGAGCTCATAGCGAAGCGCAGCCAGGGGATTCCTCGCCTCATCAACAACATTTGCTTCAACGCGCTGTCGTTGGGTTGTGCGATGCGGATGAGCCAGATTAGTGCCGAAGTAGTGAGGGAAGCTTCAGACGAGCTCTCCATTGGTTTGCCTAGCCCCAAACCCGGTGTGCCGCGGCAACCTGCAGTGCGAACAGCCACTGCCGGGCTTCGCTCCTCGCTGGAGTCCGGCTACAAAAGGATCGGGAGCAATCTTTTTGGTCGGCGTCTTCTTCTGACGGCAGTTGTTTTGCTTGCGCTCGGTGGTTTGGGGGTGGTCTTAGGCACGCGAACGCGCTCAGCACCCATTCGACCCGCCGCTGTCTCCGACCTGAAGATCACAAATCCAGCCAGGGTTGAGGACCCAGTTTCTCCTGGTGAACGACTCTCTGCTGTTTCTGCAGCAGGCCAAGCACCGGCAGCACCGATGGAGACAACGCAAACGAATGCTGGAAAGAATCCGATTCAATCTTTTAGCTATGTGGTTCAACCAAAAGACACCCTGCGTGACCTCTGCACGTCCATGCTTGGACGATATGACAGCAATGTCTTATCCCAAATTCGCCAACTCAACCCGACATTGAAAAACCCTGATGTTCTTGAGGTGGGAAAAGAGATTCGCCTGCCGATGTCGACAACGAAATAACTAAACGCCCGATAAGGGCTCTAAGTTTGAGTTAGAGCTCTGGAGTGATCAATAAGCAATGAGCAAAAACTTCGAACTTCTCCAGCAAATTGGCAGCGACGAAGATCTTTTCCGGACGGCCGTGGAGTCGAGAGGCGCCGCAACTTTAGTGGATCACGAAGAGGCCCCCGTATTGGATCAAGAGACGTTCGAGAGACTCATGGAAAAGGCGTCTTTGATGGGCCTCTTTCAAGCGTCGAATGAGCCGTCGCAACAAACTTTCCCTAAGGAGGCTGAAATCAGCCTCGATGTCGCCTTGGAAAGCTCACCAGGAAAACCGGCGTGCGGGACAACCGGGGAGGCATTCCGAACTTCCCGGAATCCCACAAGCCCAATCGGTGATTTAATGACGGTTGCTGAAGGCCGAGAGACACAATGCGCGGCGCAGGCGGCGTCGCTGCCAAACAGATTTCAGTTGAATAAAAATGCAACAGGCGCTTCTCACCCGGCTAGCCAAGAGCCACTCGCAGTTCCGAGAGTGCATTTTCCAAAGAAAGCCTACGCGAACATCTCCTTGCCCCGCCGCTGGCTCGACTCGCTGAAGCACACAGCGAAAAGATGGGAATGGAATGATGGCGTACGAAGCAATCATGGAGGACCCGACCTGGAAGCCATCACTCGTGAACAAGAGATTAAGCTGGTTGAGCGGGTTTTTCCTGGAGCGGCCGCGGAATCACCCCGCGTGGCGCTTTTTGCGGGGCTAGAGAATGAAGCGCAATGTGCCACCACTTGCGCCCGCGTTGCAGAATTGTTGGCCGCACGAGCGGAAGGGCCAGTCTGTGTTGTCGACGCAAATTTCCATACGCCCTCGCTGCATGAATACTTCGGCGTAGACAACTTGAAAGGACTAGCGGAGGCAACGGTTGAATCCGGTCCTGTACGGAACTTTGCTCAGCAGCTTCCAGAACCCGATTTGTGGCTGATCACGGCCGGAAGAGCAGCTGCCCAGCTGCGGTTTCCAGCGATGGCAGATGGACTGCGGGTGCGAATCGAGGAACTTCGCGAGACGTTTCGGTACGTGGTTATCCATTCAGCGCCGCTGCGACTGGAAACGAGGGCGATGCTCCTGAGCCGCTGGACCGACGGCGTCGTGCTCGTAGTCGAGGCGCATGCCACACGGAAAGACGTGGCCCGCCGTGCAAAGGGAATGCTTGAAGCCGCCAATGTCAGCCTGCTTGGAGTGGTCCTGAAGAACCGTACGTTTCCGATCCCCGAGGCGATCTATCGCCGGCTATAGCAAGTGCGGATGAAATTCCGCCTGTGGGAACGTGGTTCCGCCTTGATGCAATTCAAAGACGTGAAAAATATAGTTTCCCAGCGCATGGTTCTTCGTTTGAGGAATCGTTAATCAGATAGGAACAAACGACAGAGTTCGTCCCACCCCAATTGATGTACTGCCGCATTTCGAAAGGACATGGTTAACCAATATGGCTGGACAACAAACTTGGCAGTGGCCGAGTCACATCGCCTTGCTTGCGGACCACACTGAAAATAATCCTTATTTTGCAGCGAAGCGATTCCTGGATGTCCTTTTTGCGGGCTTGCTGCTGATCCTGCTTCTCCCATTGATGTTATTCATAGCCGTTTTGATCAAGCTGGACTCGCCAGGCCCCGTCTTCTTCACTCAGGAACGAGTGGGGGCGAAACGCCAATGGCTGGGAAGGCAAGCGATTTGGATCATTCGAAACTTCACCATGTATAAATTTCGTTCCATGGTGCAAAACGCCGATTCTTCCGTGCACGAGGCTTACATTCGAGACTTCGTGGAAGGACGCGCGCGCCCCTCGCCGGAGAGTGGAGGGAAATTCAAGCTTACCAATGACGCCCGCGTAACCCGTGTTGGCCGACTTCTCAGAAAATTCAGCTTAGACGAGCTTCCACAATTGCTCAACGTGTTGCAAGGAGATATGAGTCTCGTCGGGCCGCGTCCCGTTCCCCCCTACGAAGTCGCCTGTTATGGGAATGGCGATCACAAACGGCTGACCGCTCTGCCGGGAATCACGGGCCTGTGGCAAGTGAAAGGCCGTTGCCAGGTTTCTTTTGAGGAAATGATCCGCATGGATCTCGAATACATTCGTAGCGCATCGATATTGTTCGACCTCAAAATCCTCTTCCTTACATTCCCCGCAGTCTTATCCAGGAGAGGTGCCGAATGAATCCCGCAATTTTTTCGATGGGAATGAAGGAGCGTCTGCAGATGACGCAGCCCGTGGGAATCGCGGTGATAGGTTGCGGATACTGGGGAATGAATTACGTCCGAATCTTCAACGAGCTTGTTGACTCGCGGGTGGTGGCTGTTTGCGATCAGAGTCCGGAACGCCTTAAAGAAGTTTCCCGGCGGTTCCCTGGAACCGGAATATGGCTGACGACGCAGGTCGACGATGCAGTATCACAGCCCGGGGTAGATGCCGTCGTGGTTTGCACAGAAGCCACAACGCACTTCAATGTGACGCGGCGGCTCCTTTTGGCTGGAAAACACGTCCTTGTGGAAAAGCCGCTAACCACGATTGCTGCCGAAGCGCAGAAGCTTATTGACCTAGCGGAGTCTAATTCCGCGATTCTGATGGTCGGGCACACGTTTGTATTCAACTCGGGGGTGAGGAAAGTTAAGGAGCAAATGCAGAAAGGCGATGGCCGAGTCTATTATCTGTACGCGCGCCGGACGAATCTCGGACCGATTCGCCGCGACGTGAACGCGCTCTGGGACCTTGCTCCTCATGACATCGCCATCTTCAATTACCTCCTGGATAGCAAGCCACAGTGGGTCAGCGCAGTGGGCGGGAAAGTTCTGCGGAACTGCCGGGACGACGTTGGGTTCATCTCGCTCGGCTATCCGGATAACGTTCTAGCTCACGTCCACGTTAGCTGGGCGGATCCCGACAAGGCTCGCGAAGTAGTTGTCGTCAAAAGCGACAAGCGGATCGTATTCAATGACCTCAACGGAATCGAACAGGTGCGAGTGTTTGAGAAAGGCGTCAGTCCGATCGGGCAGGAGCCCCTGAATTATGGGGAGTTCCGATTCGAGATCCGTGACGGTGACATTGTCAGTCCTCACATCGAGCCTGTAGAGCCTTTGAAGAGTCAGTGCCGGCATTTCCTAGATTGCGTGCGGACCGGAAAGCGGCCGATCAGCGGAGGTGTAGAGGGTCTGGAGGTTGTACGCGTGCTTGAAGCTGTTAATCGTTCGATCGAATGCAAAGGACTCCAAGTGGAGGTGGAAAGCAAAGGTGACTATGTCCACGCAGATGGTGATGCCATCAAAGCAATTGCAAGTGCCATTCGTTGATCTCGCGGCCCAATACCCGACCATCGCGCCTGAAATCAACGAGGCTGTCGCCAAGGTAATACAAAGCACAGACTTCATTCTTGGGCGTGAAGTAGGACTGTTCGAGGAAGAGTTCGCAGCCTACTGCGAAGCCAAGTATGCCGTCGGCGTGGATTCGGGAACATCGGCGCTAGAATTGGCCCTGCGCGCGTATGAAATTGGACCTGGCGACGAGGTCATCACGGCGGCCAATACCTTTATTGCTTCAGCGTTGGCGATTTCTCACGCTGGGGCAAAACCGGTCCTGGTGGATGTGGATCCGTACACGTATACGATTGATGTCGCGGGGATCGCCAAGGCGATCACCACTCGGACTAAGGCCATTCTGCCCGTACATCTCTATGGTCACCCCGCGCACATGGATCCTATTCGGCAACTCGCGGAGAAATATGGGCTGGTGGTTTTAGAAGACGCATGTCAGGCCCATGGAGCTCGCTACAAAGGCAAGCGCACTGGTTCCTTAGGGCACGCCGCAGCCTTTAGCTTTTACCCAGGTAAGAACCTGGGCGCTTTCGGCGATGGCGGCATCGTTGTCACCAACGACCGCGAGATTGCTAAGCGCCTGGAAATGCTGCGTAATTACGGGCAGAAAGAGAAGTACCACCACCAATTTCGCGGATACAATCGCAGGCTCGACACAATCCAAGCGGCCATCCTGCGCGTGAAATTGAAGTATCTGGAGAAGTGGAACGCGTCTCGGCGCTGGAATGCGAAGCTCTATCATGAGTCCCTGGAGGGAGCCGGAGTCGTTACGCCGGTTGAGGCAGTCGGCGCCGAATCAGTCTGGCATCTCTATGTGATCCGGACTGAAAATCGCGACACGCTCAGGGAGAGCCTGATCAGCAATGGCATCAGCCCTGGTATTCACTACCCGATTCCCATCCATCTCCAGCCGGCCTATAAAGATCTGGGCCACAAACGAGGTGACTTCCCCATAACGGAGGGCCACGCGGAGCGGATTCTATCGTTGCCGATGTATGCAGAACTGACTCCCGAGTCAATTCAGCACGTTGCGCGGAGCGTTCAAAGTGCCCTGTCAGGTAACCGAAGCAGTCAATCGGCGGACGGGCAACTTGTCAGGCGCATTTCTCCCTCGGTATGAATTCAACAGCAATCTCAACTTCCAAACCAACCGAGCAGGTGTCTCCGGCGACCGGTGCTAAGCTGCCCGCTGGAGCTGGCTATTGTGCCGAACTGCGAACGGAAGCGGGCGGTGAAAATATCTACTCGCGCGTGCGTGGCGTAGCCGCGGATTCTCTTGTTGTCGCCCTTTTCAGCCCGCTCGCCGTTTTGACTTCTGATCTTGTTCCGAGAATTCTTCTGGCCGTCGTTATTTTCGACATACCCTTTGAGTTCGGCACCCACCTTTTTTATCGCGAGAGAGAGGCAGCGGTAGGTGCTCTTGGCGGACTGAGCATCTCCGCTACGACTTTGGCTCTAGCCGGATTATATTTAACCTGGTTCATCAGGACTCACGTCAAGAAAACTTCTGAAGCCAGGCCCTCGCTTCACATCAACTTGCCCCTTTTGCTGTATTTTTTAGTCGCCGCAATCTCTGTGGCTGCCGCTCAAGATGTTCGCCTCTCCCTCTTCGAGGTGGCGCTCCTCCTTGAAGCGTGTCTGATCTATTTTTACGTGGCCAACAATGTGAGGACGCGGCAGGACGTCGTGTATGCAGTCAAGCTACTGATGATTGCTTGCCTCTTGGTAAGCCTAGCCAATATCGTCCTGGAGTTTACCGGCATGCCCTCAACCATTTGGGGTGCGCCAACCCAGATTCAGATCGAGGCTGATCCGAGACAAAGCTTCATGCGAGTTGGCGGCACCATAGGATCACCTAATTTTGCGGCCGCCTATTTCAGCATCTCGCTTGCAGCCGCGGCCGGCATCCTGTTTACAAATCTTGGGCGCGCGCTGAAGTGGCTGGCTATTGCCGTTCTTGGATTAGCCGGAGTAGCCCTGATTTTCACATTCTCACGAGGTGGATGGGTTGCTGCCGCGCTGGCTGTCAGCCTGATCTGCTGGGTCGGGTACCGCCGCCGTGGATTCTCTTTGAAAGCACCCATTGCCATCCTGTTGGTTCTGGGATTGCTTTGCCTGCCGTTTCAAAATGTTATTTCTGCCAGGCTTCTTGGGGATGACAAAGGGTCAGCAGAGTCTCGCGTTCCTTTGATGAAGCTTGCGCTTAGAATTTTTGAAGACAATCCGTTGCTCGGTGTAGGCGCCAACAATTTCACGGTCGTCATGGACCGCTACTTGACCTCTGATTTTCGGGAAGGCTGGCTCTTCACCGTCCATAACAAATATTTGCTCGTCCTAGCTGAAACGGGGATCGTGGGGCTCTTAGCCTTCCTCGCATTCTTGCTGGATGCTTTGCGAAAGGGGTGGCAATGCTGGCTCTGCCGCGATCCGCTCCTGTCGCCAATTGCGCTTGGGCTCACAGTCGGCATAGCCGCTCATATGCTGCACATGACCGTTGATGTGTTCCGTGGCCGGCCTACTCAACAACTTCTTTGGCTGATGGCCGGCCTTCTCGTGGCAATGCTCAGGATATGCCGGTCCAATGCGTCAGCCGATCGCTTTTCTTACATTACATGATGATTTAGGTCGCTTTGTATCGCTTGCGGCTCTGCCTCGCCGATAGCACCCAGACTCCCAAACTCATGTCGTCATTAGCTGCCAAGGAGTTCCGGCTTGAGAGTGCTCATCATGACCGCCATGTATCCAACGGCAGAGAATCCCGCGTTTGGATCATTCGTGCGAACGCAGGCGGAATCTCTCAAACGCGCAGGGATCGGCGTCGAAGTGTTCGCCCTCCAAGGCAGCAACCGAAAACTGATCTATCCGAGAGGAGTCTTGCAGTTGCAAAGACTGCTCAAGTGGGGTCTCTTTGATCTTGTCCATGCACATTACGGGTTTGTTGGCATGGTCGCGCGCACGCAATGGAAAGTGCCGGTTGTAGTCACCTACCACGGGGATGATTTACTCGGAACCGTCATTGGAGAAGGGAAGAAGGCCAGCTGGAGCCCGTTGGTTGTCGCAGCGGGAAAGAAACTCGCCCAGTACGTCGATGCCGCCATCGTTCAGACCACCGAGATGGCTAGTAAGCTTACAAAATCGAGCGTTTTTGTTATTCCCCATGAAGTAGACTTCGATCTCTTTTGTCCCACGGACCGCTTGGAAGCTCGGGCTATTCTGGGCCTAAAAGCCGACAAGAAATATCTTCTCTTCGCAGCGGACCCTGAAATTCCGGTGAAGCGATTCCCGTTGGCCAAGACCGTCGCCGACTGGCTTAGCAAGAGGGACACTTCGATTGAATTGCTGGTCGTTTCCAGAGAAACGCAGTCACGCCTCGCCCTTTACATGAGTGCTTGCGACGTACTTGTTTTTCCATCGTATCAGGAGGGTTCACCAAACGTCGTCAAGCAAGCTATGGCCTGCAATCTCCCGATTGTGGCCACGGATGTCGGCGACATTCGTCAAACCATCGGCAAGACGAAGTGGTGCTACGTCTGCAATCCCAGTGTCTCCGAGTTTGCCGCTCGGATCACTGAGGTTGTGTCACCTCCCAGGAGAGCCGATGGCCGGGAAAATATCCGTCATCTGGATTCCTCCACGGTCTCGGAGAGGATCATCGACGTTTACGAACATGTGTTGAGGAATCGAAAAAGACGGTTAGAGCGCCGGACAAGGCGCGATGTTGTCATCGCTGCAAAATAATCCCCCGCGTGAGAAATCGAGCAAACACATCATGTGCGGCATTTGTGGCGTCTACGAATATGAGGAGCACATCCCGGTGGACCGGCATGCTCTGGGGGACATGCTTGGAGTCATCCGTCACCGAGGGCCTGATGATTCCGGCATTTATCACGACAAAGATTTGGCGATGGGCATGCGTCGCCTAAGCATCATCGATTTGAGCGGGGGCAAGCAACCGATCAGCAACGAAGATGGAACCATCGTCACCGTCTTCAACGGAGAGATTTACAACTATCACGAACTCAGGAAGCAGCTGCAAAATCGTGGCCACAGAATTGCCACGGCCAGCGACACGGAAGTCATCGTCCACCTTTACGAAGACTTTGGTGAGGAGTGTGTCCAGCACCTGCGTGGAATGTTTGGCTTTGCCGTCTGGGACAATCGCCACCGGAAGCTCTTTATGGCCCGCGATCGGCTGGGAATCAAGCCTCTGTACTACACCGAAGCAGCCGGGCGACTGGTCTTTGCTTCCGAGATCAAGGCCATTTTGCAGCATCCGATGGTGCAAGCGCGTTTATGTCCGACAGCGCTTAGCAACTTCCTCTCGCTGAAATATGTGCCTGCTCCTCAAACCATGTTTGAGGGCATCCACGCGCTGCCGCCAGGTTGCAGCCTGACTTGTGATGCACACGGTGTAAGTGTACGTCGTTACTGGGATTTGTCCTTTGCCAGTCAAAACAATGGCCGCCTCAGCGAAGCGGTTTACGCCGAGCAACTTGAAGCCCTGCTCCGCGAAAGCGTAAAGCTGCACCTCGTCAGCGACGTTCCGTTTGGCGCGTTTTTGAGCGGGGGACTCGACTCCAGCGCCGTTGTGGCGCTGATGAGCCAGTTTCTGAACGAGCCTGTCAAAACGTACTCGGTTGGATTTCAAGGTGACGCCGAAGTTGAAGCCTACAGCGAACTTCCTTATGCGCGGATGGTCGCGAAGAAATATCAGACCGACCATCACGAAGCTCTCATTCAAGCCCGCGACTTGATCAACTTCTCGGAAAAAGTCGTTTGGCATCTTGATCAGCCCATCGCCGACGATGCCTGCTTGGCGAATTTCATGGTCGCAGAGTTGGCTTCGCGAGACGTAAAAATGGTTTTGACCGGGGAAGGAGGGGACGAATTATTTGCCGGCTACGCGCGCTACGCTGGTGAAAGACTTTCACCCTTGTTTCAGCGTCTTCCGCGAGCCGCCAAGTCTGCGGCGCTTCGCTTGAGCGCGCGAGTCCCGGGCCTGAGGCGTCAGAAACTAGCCCTGTTTGCGCTTAGTCAATCGGACGAAGTCAACCGTCTCTCCAACTGGTTTCCCCTCTTTAATTCGGAGGCCAAGCATTCTTTGCTTTCGATAGATTTTAGAAACTCTATAAACGGCAATACTCCCGCAGCCGTGTTTGCCGAACATCTGGCTCGCACGGATGCCACGCATCCGTTGAACCGCATGCTGTACGTGGACACGAAGCTTTGGCTGCCCGACGATCTGCTCGCGCGCGGCGATAAGACCACCATGGCCGCGTCGCTGGAAGCTCGCGTCCCCCTTTTAGATCACAAGCTGGTGGAGTTTGCCGCTTCCCTCCCACCGCAACTGAAAGTAAACGGTCTGACACGCAAGTACTTGCTGAAGAAAGTGAGCCAGGCCTTGCTCCCGCGGGAAATCATCAGCCGGAAAAAGAAAGGGTTTCCCATGCCCATGTCACTGTGGTTCCGGAAAGAAGCTCGCTCATTTCTTCGTGACGCACTCTCGCCTTCCGCATTGCGACGCCGTGGCCTCTTCAATCCCGCCTTTGTCGAAAAACTGCTCCATGAACACGAGACTGGCTTCGCCGACCACGGTTCCATTCTGTGGGGCCTGCTTAGCGTGGAATTGTGGCAGCGGGTTTTCCTGGATTCCCGCCTGCACCCGGAGCGGGAGACGAAAGCAGTTGCGATGCTGGCTTGATGAACTTGAAGCGGAAATACAGAGTCCTGAGAGGATCATTCGTGGGAGTGCCTGCCAATAATCGAATATTGATGCTCCTCGAGAATCAGACCTACCCGCGAGATTTTCGCGTTCGCCGCGAATCCACCGCTTTGACCGCTGCAGGCTACCGTGTCTGGGTTATCTGTCCGGCTGGTCCTGGCCAGCTTTCTAGGGAAACCCTGAATGGCGTACAAGTCTACCGCTATGCACCGCCACCGGAAGCACACGGTTTCATGGGTTATCTCTGGGAATACGGATACGCTATGGCGGCCACGTTCGTACTCTCCTTGTTGATTTTTTGTCGCGAGGGTTTTGATGTCGTGCACGCCCATAATCCACCCGACACGTTTGTATTCATTGCCGCCTTTTACAAACTCCTCGGGAAGGGTTTTGTTTTTGATCATCACGACTTGTCTCCTGAAATGTATCAAGCGCGTTTCCCGGCCGGAGGAAGCCGCCTGGTCCACAGCACACTCGTCCTTCTGGAGAAATTTACGTGCCATCTCGCTGATAGAATCATAGCTACAAACGAATCCTACAAAAAAATAGAGATGGAACGCGACCGAGTGCCGGAATCACGCATTACGATCGTTCGCAATGGGATTGAACTACAGGCTCTTCCCACATCCGAGCCCGACCGCACTCTTTGCCCTCCGGGAAAGACGATTATTGGCTATATCGGTGTGATGGGCTTCCAGGATGGAGTGGACTATCTCCTGCGAGCCCTTGGTTACCTCGTCTACGATTTGAAGAGAACCGATTTCTTTTGCGTACTCGTGGGCGGCGGAGATGCTTTCCCTTTTCTCAAATCTCTGGCCGAACAACTTGGCATCTCCGAGCAAATCTTGTTTACGGGGATGGTGGATCATTCGGAAGTGTCACGCTATCTCGGCGCGGCTGATATCTGTGTTGCACCGGAACCGTCCGCTCCGTATAACGATCGCTCCACCGCCGTCAAACTGATGGAATACATGTCCTTGGCGAAGCCCATTGTTGCTTTCGATCTCACTGAGCACCGCTTCACCGCACAGGGCGCGACCGTATTCGTAAAACCCAACGACGAACTCGAATTCGCCCGAGCCATTGCCGGGCTTATGGACGATCCAGCACGAAGGAAGAAACTGGGTTTGCTGGGTCGCCAGCGGATGGAGACGGCGCTGGCCTGGCAATACTCGATTCCAAAGCTTCTACAAGTTTATCGGGCCGTCCTGCCTGCCCCCGCTGGCTCCCCGGAACCTTCGCGGCGTAAGAGCGCGATGGAAATTCAATCTGGGCGGCTGCCCCACGCGCCGCCTGAGAGCTTTCAAGCAGGTGAGCCAAAGTGAACAACGCCAACGTCAAAGTGCTGCAGCAATCACGTTGCAGCGCATTTGCGGCGAGCCCGGCCTGTTTCGGGAGTAGCCGAACTTGAACATCGTTTGTGTCGATCCTCGTAGCGATTTATTGTGGCGTAAGCTCGTCGAAGAAGCCTCAAGCGGCGTTTTTCATTCGCCGGACTGGATTCAGGTATTGACGGACACGTATGGCTGGGAAGCCCATGCGTACGTAATTCTTGATGACCGCGGAGAGCCCTGCGCCGGAATTCCTTTCTGCCGCATCACGGATATGCTCGGAGAGCGCATCGTGGCTCTGCCCTTTTCAGATTATTGCGATCCGATCGTCAATGACGCGAATGCTTGGCGCAACTTGGTTGACCAATTGCTTCCCGAACATCTCCCGATCACGGTGCGCTGCTTGCACAACGACCTCCCTCTTGCGGACGAGAGGTTCGCACTCTTCAAGCAAGCTAAGTGGCACGGTCTGGATTTGCAAGGAGAGTCGGATGTCATTTGGAAGGGCATGCACGATTCCACTCAGCGCGCTATCCGGAAATCACAGCGCGAAGGCCTGGTGGTTCGTCCGGCGCAGTCGGAAGAAGAACTCCGGGTTTTCTTTGAGATGCATCTGAAGGTGCGAAAATACAAATATGGCCTCCTAGCGCAGCCTTACAGTTTCTTTCAGAACATCTGGCGCCATTTCGTGGAAATGCAGCACGGTTTTATTCTTCTGGCTTTGAGCGAAGGCAAGATCGTCGCAGGCGATTTTTTTCTTATTTACAAAGATACGTTGTACTACAAATTCAACGCTTCGCTTCCTGGCGATCTCTCCCATCGCCCGAACGACTTGCTGATTTGGGAAGGAATTCGAGTTGGAAAAAATCGCGGCCTCAAGCTCCTTGATTTTGGCTTGAGCGATATCGACCAGGAGGGTTTGGTGCGCTACAAGCGGAAATTTGGCACTCAAGAAAAAACCATTTCGTTCCTGCGTTACGAGCCCAACGGTGGCCCGACCCTGGCCGAGAAGGAAATGCGCATTCTCCTCGGCAAATTGACAAACCGGTTCACAGACCGGTTGGTCCCCGATCACGTGACGGAAAGGGCCGGCGAAGACCTCTACAGACTATTCACTTAGATTCAGGTGAACGCCCATGCTGCATAGAGTCTTGCTGTTCCAGATTGCCTTCGAGACCAACGGTGTTTTCACCTGCAGCACCTCTAGTGCTTCCCCTGCAAACACCCACGCGTCTGCAAACTAATGGGTGGATGTGGTGTTTAACACAAGTCCACAATGAGCCTGAACCTTCGCAAAACTAGCGGCAACGCGCTTTCGATTCTCACGAGCGACGTGATGAATCGCGTGACGAGCTTCCTGTTGTACGCCATGGTCGCGCGCCACCTCGGCGCGCAAGAATTTGGCCAGCTCACCCTGGCACTCACGTTGTTTTATACCTTTCAGGTATTCGCTGTTGGCGGCTTGAAAACCCTTATCGTCCGCCAGGTTGCGAAAGATAAATCGAAAACTTCGCTGTATTTGCTCAACGGCGCCATGATTGTCACGTTCACTTCCATAGTTTCGATCATGGCACTTTGGGGCTTCGTCCGTGTCATGCGCTACCCGCCCACTACAACGCGAGTTATTTTGTTGCTCTCCTTTGGCCTCCTTCCGTACACCATCACCGCCGTTTGCGAGGGCCTTTTTCAAGCCTGGGAGCGCATGCCCTACATCGCTTGGGTAAATGTGCCCGTCAATGTCGCAAAAGTTGTGTGTGCTTTCGTTCTCCTCGCCATCAACCGCGGTCTGTACCCGGTTATCCTCATCCTTCTTTTTTCTTTTGTTGCCATCGCGGCGGCCGAAGTTTGGATTGTGCTTCGCAAGTTTTCGTTGCAGCCGGCTTCTATTGACTTTCGGTTTTGCTTGGGCTCCATGCGTACCGCCGCAACTTTTCTGGGCATTGATGGAACTCTAGCCATAATGAGCAGTCTGAATATCGTGCTTCTCTCCAAACTCGCGACGGAGGCGCAAGTGGGCCTCTACAGCGCCGCCACCCAACTTTTGGTTCCTCTGCTTCTGGTCTATCAAAGCATGGCGCAGAGCATATTTCCGGTAATGTGCCGCAAGGTCGAGCCGGGCTTTCAAAGTCTCAAGCGTATTGCCGAACAAGCCATTGAATTGCTCTTCATTCTTGCTCTGCCCGCTGCTGCCGGACTCTATTTCATCGGCGACCGTTTGATTTCTCTTCTTTACAAGAATCCCACCTTTTCACAGGCATTCCCGGCTTTACGCATCGTCGCCTGGGTCTTGGTCCTTCAAGTGTTCACCAGCGTGCTCGGCCAAGTGCTGTTAGCCAGTCATCATGAAAAAATCACACTGAGAATCGTGGTGGTCGATGCCAGTTTCAACTTGCTCGTTGGCTGGCCACTCATTAGCCTGTTCGGGTTACGCGGTGCCGCCATGGCCTTGGTCCTCACGCGTTTGGCGGATTGCATTCAGCATTACGTTCCCGTTTCGCGATTGGTTTCCGGATTTCCCCTCGCTGGCATCGTCTGGAAGCCGCTCGTCGCGGCGGCGTGCATGGCCGCCTATCTGGCTGCTCCAAGCGGTCCCCCCAGCATTCTTGCTGCTGTCTCCGCGACGCTGATTTACGCTGCCGCTTTGTTCGCAGTCGCGATCTGGGCGTCTGGCGGCTTGCGCCAGTTTAAAGACAAGTACCGACCTCTGCTTTCCGAATAGCGCGCTTCGCAAATCGACGCGGCCCGAAGTACACACTCATGCTCTTTGACTCCACAGCCTACATCCTGTTCCTGACCCTGGCCGTGCTGATTTACTGGCGTTTGCCGTTTCGCCAGCAGAACTATTTCTTGCTTGCTGCAAGCTACGTTTTCTATGGCTGGTGGGACTGGCGCTTCCTCATCTTGATGGCTGGTTCAACCTTAGTGGATTACATCGTAGCCAGGAAGATTGCCGCGACCTCTAATGAGCGAACTCGCCGCCTGCTGCTGATCTTTTCGATCGCTCTCAATTTCTCATTCCTCGGCGTCTTCAAATATTTCAATTTCTTTGTGGACTCCGCCGCTCACCTCGCGGCCCTTCTTGGATTAAAGCAAATTCCCGTCAGCGTGTGGCGCATCCTTCTGCCTCCGGGAATCTCTTTCTACACTTTCCAGGAAGTCGCCTATATCGTGGATGTCTATCATCGCAAAGTGGAGCCGGCGAAATCTCTGGTGGACTATGCCCTCTTCATCAGCCTTTTCCCGCATTTGATCGCCGGCCCGATACAGCGGCCTTCGCATTTGCTTCCGCAAGTGCAGCAACCGCGCGCGTGGGATTCCCGCAAAGTGTTCGACGGGCTCATCCTCATTCTGGAAGGTCTCTTTAGAAAAGTCGTCATCGCGGACAATTGCGCGCTCCTCGCCAACGCTGCGTTTGACGGCAGCTTCGGCGGACCGAACACCATGACTGTGCTGCTCGGAACGTATGCCTTCGCCTGGCAGATTTACGGTGATTTCAGCGGCTACAGTAGCATCGCTCGGGGTAGCGCCCAGCTCCTCGGCTTTCATTTCATGGTCAATTTCCGCCAGCCGTATCTCGCTGAGAGCCTTCAGGATTTTTGGCGAAGATGGCACATCAGCCTCAGTACGTGGCTGCGCGACTATCTCTACATCCCGCTCGGCGGCAACCGCCTTGGAAATCTCCGCACCTACATCAACCTGATGCTCACCATGCTGCTTGGCGGTTTGTGGCACGGCGCGAACTGGACGTTTGTCGTCTGGGGCGGCATCCATGGTGTTGGCCTGGCTATCGAACGGTTGTTCACTGGCAAGGGCGAAATCCTGTCTTCATCCAGCTTTCTCGCGCGCTGGGGCCGCCGAATCATTCTTTTCCACGTGGTTTGCCTCGCCTGGATCTTCTTCCGGGTTCCTTCGCTTTCTGGAGCCTGGGAACAAATCGCTAGCCTCGCGATCTGGCAATGGAACGCCGCGTATCTCACTGCACTCTTGTTCCTGGCCGTCTATGCGGCGATTCTTTTCCTTCTCGACCTTCAATTGGAGCTTTCGAACGCCGAGCACGTGTTTGCGTCACGCCCCTATGCCTGGCAAGTCGCCACTGGCATTGCCTTCTGCGTGCTGATCACACTTTTCGGAGCCAACCAAGAAAGTGCCTTCATCTACTTCCGATTCTGACCGCCGAATTGCCACGCGCGCCATGGTCGTTCTGCTGGCCGCGCTGTCCGTCTATTTCTGCGCGCTCGAGGCCGTTACGCGCATGGCCTTCCCTCGCATCAACCATATTTGGCGGACGATTCAAGTCGACCACCTACGTGCTGTTTCGCTTCGGCCAGACACACCGGACAAATCGGTGACTATGCTGATTGTCGGCAACTCCTACCTCGAAGTTGGAGTGAACCGCGACAGTCTCCAGGAAGAAATCGCCCCCAACTATTCTTTGGCCTATTTGCCGATGTCCGGCACCAGCTATCTGGATTGGTATTTCGGATTGCGCCGGCTCTTCGCCGAAGGCTCTCGTCCTGCCATTGTCGGTGTTTGCCTCTCCACGCGTGATTTGATTTCGGATACCACCTACGGCGGGCCCTTCGCCAATAGCCTTATGCTGAAGCGCGATATCCTTGAGGTGAAGCAACAAGGTCATCTGGACAACACCGCTGCGAGCGAATATTTTTTCGCGAACCTTAGCAGTTGGATGGGGCACCGCGGAGAAATTCACAATTGGCTCTTGCGAAAAACCGCGCCAAGTGTCAACGACCTGGTTCCTTATTTTCGCCCGAAGAATCGGCCACTTCCTCCTGCAAGCGATATCTTGTCCAAGGCTCTTCCACGCCTCCGTTTGCTGGATGAACTGTGCCGGCAGAATGGTTCGCGCTTCTTCCTATTGATTCCTCCTACCCGCGACGTCAACGACGCTTCCAATGAGATTCAAGCCGCCGCTGCCAAAGAGGGCCTGCTCGTCGTGTTGCCTTTTCAACACGCTGAATTGCCAGAGAACGTCTTTCTCGATGGCGCGCATTTGAATCCACAAGGTGCCGCTCTCTTTACCGAACGCCTGGGCCCCACGCTGCTTCAATCGCTTTACCGGAACTAGGATGGCATCCAAATACCGCTTCCGCGTCGCTTTGATCTCCTATAATTATGGAGAGTATTGTGTCCGTCTCGCCAGCGCGCTCGCCGAACGCGCGGACGTCTTGTTGGTTGTCCCAGACGGCCTCATTGAACCTCATCTCGCTAAACTAAATAGCTCGGTTCAGCTCTTTTCCTTTTCGCACCCCCGCCTCCGTCAGCCGATGCGGCAATTCCTTGTAATTCGCAAAATCTTCCGCCGAATCCGCGAATTTGCGCCCAATGTCATTCATTATCAGGGCGCTCATCTCTGGTTTGATCTGGCATTGCCTTTCCTGCGTCGCTACCCACTGGTCTTTACCATTCACGATTTCAAATCGCACCCAGGCGACCGCCTTTCTCAGAAGACCCCCCTCTGGGTTGAAATGTTTGCGCGCCGCCGTACGGATGAATTGATCGTCCACTCGCAATTCCTTCGCAACGAAGTGGCACAGCATCTGCCCGGCGCTGCTGCAAAAACTTCGGTCATCCCCCACATTCAGATTGGCGAAGAGTTACCATTCTCCGCGAGCAAAGAGGAAGAGCACCTCGCCCTCTTCTTCGGGCGCATCTGGGAATACAAAGGTTTGGAGTATTTGATCCGCGCTGAACCTTTAATCACTGCGCGCGTGCCGGACGCGCGCATCCTAATCGCCGGCCAGGGCGAAGATTTCTCCCGCTACGCCCGCATGATGGTCCATCCGGACCGTTTCATCGTTCACAACCAATTTATCTCTGAAAAACGCGCCGTCGATTATTTCCACCGCGCTAGTGTTGTCGTCCTGCCCTACATCGAAGCTTCGCAAAGCGGCGTGATCCCCATGGCCTACTCTGCGGGAAAACCTGTCGTCGCTACTGCCGTCGGCGGACTCCCGGAAATCGTGGAAGACGGCAGCACCGGCCTGCTCGTTGCTCCCCACGACGCCGCGCAATTAGCCGATGCTGTCACGCGCTTGCTTCTTGATGCCCCGTTACGCCGCCAAATGGGACAGAACGGCAAGTCCAAGTTGGAAGCGGAATGCTCTCCAGATGTAGTCGCTCGAAAAACAATGGAAGTCTACCAGCGCGCGGTTGCAAGGTCATGTCCCTCCCTAAAGGAGAACCGGATCAATAATTCTCTGACTTCCAGTCCTTCCGTTGAGGTGCGTAAGTAATTTCGCCCATCGCAATTCAAGCATCCACTGGATTGAATGCGAGGGCCTTGTAGACAAACCATCTATCCTCGAAATCGATTCCCGGGATCATGCTAGCTCCCATCCCCCGCCACCCTGACGATTCGAGCTCACATCGGGTTCAAGCAAATCTCGAGCAGGTCAACTGCGGACACGCGCAAAACATTTGCGCGCAAGGCACTTTTCGGGATTGCGCCCACTCAGGAGGTTCAAGGTCATGAACATAAAGCTCAAGCTGGTGATGCTCGCATGCGTAGGGATTGTTCTCCTTGCCGCTCGTTCCATTTCCAGAACGCCTTCCGTGTTTAAAATAGCGTGGGACGCGATCAGTCAACGCTCCGTACTCGCTGCTTCCAACGATCGGCACTTGGTGCCGGGGAGCACGCTTTCAGCGCTACTAAGAATCAGACGGGGAATTCACCCGTTTTGGCTCATGAGTAATTGCACTCTTTACGCTGCGCCAAATGGCATTGGAAATGACGCCAATTCAGGCACCAGTCCCACGGCGCCTAAGACCTTGACTGGCGCGGACGCAGCCACCTCGCCCGGTTCCGTGGTTTGTTTGCTTGGCGGAAGATACGAATTCACCGATACATGGACAGTGCAATCCAAAGGAACAAGCAGCGCGTACGTGACCTTTCAGGCCTACGGCGACGGGCCCGTGAACATCGTCTGGACCAATACAACCCTCGATCAAGCTATGATCTATATTCACGGGACATACGATGGAGTTACCTTTTCTGGTCCGCAGTACCTCGAATTTCAGGGCCTAAATCTGGATGGGGGAATTGGGAATGCCGCCGCTGGATCCGCGGGCGTCCCCGCCGGCGGTGCGGCCACCGGTTTTCTCTGTCTTCAATCAGGGGGTGTCACATTCGTTGGCAACACGATAACGAACACCGGTGGGGGTGGAATCTCCGCCGTGCAGTGTGACTATGTAATCAGCGACCATAACCTTGTCTACCATAATGGTTACAATCACGCCGCCACCGGTTATGGCCCCACTAGCGCTATCACTTACAACCAAATCCCTTGGGCTGACACGTACTCCGGCATCCACAACATCATCTCCAACAACATCGTGGCCGGGGAAGTGGACCAGAGTGCCGCACACACGGACGGTAGCGGAATCATTTTGGACCTTCCTTACGGCACGAATACGAACACTCCCCCAGCTCTCGTTCTGAATAACGTGGTCTATGGGAACGGCGGGGACTGTATCGAAACCTTCGGGAACTTTACGACGAGCCAATACTTGACGAATGCCTGGGTCGTAAACAACACTTGCTATGCAAACAACCTCGACCAATCAGGTCGCGGAGCAATCACGGCCCAAGTGACAAGCAACAGCTACTTCGTCAACAACATCGTTGTTCTCCTGTCGTCAGCAGGAGTTCCTGTTAATGGCACAAATGCCTACGACCAGCAACCAAACAACACCACAGACGCTAACGTTTCTTATTACAATAACCTCTACTCTGGAACGTCGTCTTGTTGCCACCAGTTCTCGGCCTCTTCTTCCTGGAACAATGGCATTAGCGGTGACCCAGGCTTTGTGCTTCCGCCTTACTTTTACCCCTCCGTGGCTTCGCCTTACGACTCGCAATACAAAAATGCCCGTCCGCCACTGATGGGGCGGCCGAACTACCGCTTAACGAGCATGTGTTCAAGTACCCAAGGCAACCTGTGGATTCTTACATGCGACATCGCTAGCGGATTCTTGCTGTCATCAAGCAGCAGTCCCGCGTACAGCCAAAGCATTGACCCCACAACTTTGACCACGGATTCCAACCTACAAGCCAGTCTGCGCGCCATGATCTACAACGACATCAACGGCAACCCTCGGCCTAACCCACCACAAACATGCACGAGCGGTTGCTGGGATTTGGGTGCGATCCAGCACTTCTAAGTTGGACTCAGTTGCAAAAAAGAGAAAAATGTCTGTGAAAGGAAGCCTCCCGTTCAGAGGGAGGCACGGACCAAAAAAACGTGCTGGAGGAGGTGACCGGTTGACATCACTTCATGCCATCCGTCGCCACTCCCCTCCCGCACGGGATTGAGAATGAACTGGGCCCTGGCTAGGAAAACTGCTAGCGCCGCCGCCGTTCGCGGTCGGAGCCATCTTCTGTACACGTCCTTGCTTGGCCCTTAACTTCTCCTCAGGGCTATCCGCTTAGTGTTGATGGGCTCCGAGGTCGGAACCACCGCCTTGCGGGCGGGCTTTGCCGTTGATGTCCATGTAGATGTATTTCTTCAGGTCGCTGACGATGCTCGCTGGCACTCCCGATAACGTACTCGGGTCGATGCCCCGGTTGTAAGCCGGGCTGGTGGCCAGCAACGTGAGGCCGTTGCCGAGGAGCGATGGTGCAGGTGAGTTGACATAGCCACCGATGCTCAAGCTTGGCGGGAGCAGGAACAATGGGTTGGCGTTAATCAACTGACTCGGATCCGAATAGCTGAAGTTGTTGGACGAGCCGGTGTACATGTCGGCGTAGTATTTGATGTTGGCGTTCGAGCTTTCCTGGTCGTAGGCAGGATTGTTGGTGGCCGCAGACACGGCGATGTTGTTGATGAAGTAGCCGTTGTTCGAATTTTGGCTGGTGAACGAGCCGACGTTACCCAGAGAGGTGTCGAGAGCGTTTTTGTAGCAGGTGTTGTTGACGATCCAGAAGTTGGTGACCACGTTGGCTTGGATGCAGCGGCCGCCATTGCCATAAACGACGTTGTTGATGATGAGGGCGGGAGGGGTATTCGCCGAGGAGTAGTTATAGGAGCCGTTGCTGAGGTCGAGAATGATGCCGTTGCCGTCGGTGTGATTGGAGGAGCCGTCGAATTCTCCGGTGATGATGTTGTTGGAGATGATG
>DATEHF010000063.1:0-10434 GCA_035279725.1 Candidatus Acidiferrum sp. | reverse complement strand
TCAGGGCTGGCCGACTTGATGCAAGCTCTCAACGGTGCCACTTCAACAGCGGGCAAGGTACAACTCGCCAGCCTTGTCCTAACCGATGGCGGATAGATCGTTGCCTGCGGTGATGAGAAGAAAGGTGGCGCGTCCAAGACTGACCGGTTTTCGTTAATACTTCTTCAAACGAGTAGCCCGGGAAGCGATGGAAGCGCTTCCCGGGCTGTCTGACGACCCCCTCGACCTTCGTACGGGGCCTCTTCCACGCGCATGAATTGCGGACGAGCGCGCATGAAACTGCGTTCGCTTAACCTGGCTGCGAATGCCGGACTATCTATTTCGGCTTGGGTCGTCGTTAGGATTGATGTAGTTAAACTGAAGGGGAGATTGCCCGTGGACTTGCACGATGGTTTCTCCGCAGGCCATGGCGAAGTGATGCATGTCCGGGTCAAGGAAGGCAAAGCTGCCGGCACCGAACGCTTTCATCTTGTTGGCCTCGAACTCATCGCCCATTCCGAGTTTGAATGTTCCGGAGATTACGGTGACGTTTTCCCGCAAAGGGTGGAAATGCGGCGCGATGCGGAAGCCATCGGGCATCTTCAGTCGAATCGTGTAGTCACCAGTAGAGGCGGTCGGGTCGCCTTCGAGCACAGCAAACTGCGCCTCAGGACGCACCACGGGCGGCGCCGGCCCCCAGGGAATCGTATCGGGCGTGAATGAGTTTTTTTCGTGCGAATGCTCGTGCGCGCCACCGGTAAAAGCAAGACCGGCGCAAGAGAGAATTCCACCCACTGCAAGTGCAAAGACCAAGTGTCGTTTCATCATTAGTTGAGCCTCCGTAGCTCGGTATTGAACGTGGGATCATGTCCCGAACTGAGGATCATTCCAATCAAGGGCGGATACCGTTTGCCTATCTTTTGCATATCGTCGCAAATCACTGATTCCTAGGGGATAATGTGCTGGCGAGAGCCTTATGCGACACATCCGTCCGGAAGCTGCGGAGATCGAACTGGACCTGGGGCGATACGAACTTCGCCGCAAAGGACGGCGAGTCAAACTTGAAAAGAAGCCCATGGAGCTGCTGATTTTTCTGGTGGGGCGACGGGAACAACTGGTCTCGCGCAAAGAAATCATCGCGAAATTGTGGCGCTCGGATCTGTTCATCGATGCCGAGCCAAATATCAACAACATCGTGCGGAAAATCCGTACGGCCTTGGGTGATGACTCTGCTCGGCCGCGCTTTCTTGAAACCGTGGTGGGCAAGGGTTACAGATTTGTCGGACCGCTGCATGTGGTTGACGCCCACTACCCGCAATCTGATTTCGGCAGTGGTGCCACGCGCGCGACCGGCCCGGACCGAGTGGGCGCGTGGAGCGAGCGCTCGTCGTTGGCCGTGTTGCCGCTCAAGCTTCTCGGGAAGGCCACGGACGACTATGGCGTGTGCCTTGGATTTGCCGACGGACTGATCATGCGCCTGGGAAACTTGCCGGGCGTTGACGTTCTGCCTACTTCGACGGTGTTGAACGTGCCAGTCGACGCGACACCCGCGGAGACGGCGTCCCGTCTGGGCGTGCGTTTTGTCGTCCACGGCGCCTATCAAAAGTTAAAAGGCTTGTGGCGCCTCTCGATGGAAGTGTTTGACACGCATCTGCAGAGCGCTTGTTTCGCAAAGAAGTGCGATCTCGACGTGAATCGTCTGTCCGATCTAGAGGACGAGATTGCGAAGCAGATTGCGGCAGCACTGAATCGGCCACTGCGCACGCCGATGGCTCAGCGCCTGCCGCGGCATAGCAGAGACCCAATGGCCTATGCGGAATTCATGCGTGGGTACCGGCTCAGTTCCTCCGGCAATCCCGCGACGCTGGACGAAGCCGCACAACACCTGAGCAAGGCGGTTACTCGAGACCCGGCCTTTTCTCTGGCGCATGCCGCTCTCTCTGTAGTGTGCGCGACTCGCCACTTTGAACTTGATCCGGCAAGTGCGTGGCTGGAGAAGGCTGAATTTCATTGCCAGCGCGCTTTGGAACTGGATCCGGAATTGGCCGAAGCGCACGTCGCTCGCGCTTTTCTACTCTGGGGGCCATCGAAGAACTTCCAACATCTTGAAGCGTTGAGCGAACTCAAGCGGGCGCTGGCGCTGCAGAACAATCAGCCTCAAGCCTACAACCGTTTGGGCACGGTCCTTGCACACATCGGGTTGCTCGACCACGCTCGCGAAATGTACGAACGCGCACGACCATTTCATCCACGAAAGGCCGTCAGTCACAGCGTCGTGCAAGTGTACATTTGGAACCAAGAATACGACCTGGCGCGGGAGGAGATCGAAGCGTGGCGCGCGGAGAATTCAAACAACAAGTATCCCGTCTACTATGCTCCTCAGCTGGCCATGATGACCGGAGATTTGATCGAGGCAAAAATGCTGTTGGATGAGGCAGCCCGCCTCTTGCCTGACGAACCGCTCATCGTGAGTTTGCAAGGCGTGTACTACGCATCGACGGGGCTGGCGGAAAAGGCGCTTGAGTGTCTAACAACAGCGTGTGCGAGCCCAAAATCATTTGGTCATGCGCACCACAGCTACTATCAAATAGCTTGCATACTTGCGCTGCTGGGGCGACGGGAAGCCGCGTTTGAGTGGCTGGAGCGAAGCGTCAGCAGCGGCTTCGCATGCTGGCCCTTCTTTCTGAGGGACGCTTACCTGAAGAATCTACGCGAGCTTCCGCAGTTCGAGGAATTGGTGAGCTCGTTGCAAGCCAAGTATCCTGATCATCTCGGACTGCTTTAGCCAGGTTCCTCGCGGCGCGCTCGCTAGGTCAAGGCTGGCCGACTTGATGCAGGCGCTCGATAGCTCCACTTGAATAGCGAACAACGTAGAGTTCGCCGGCTTGGTCCTGACCGATGGCGGATAAATCGTTGCCTGCGGTGTTGAGAAGAAATGTGCGTGTCCAGGATTGTCCGGTTTTCGTCAAGGACCAAACGCGGCCGCTGATGAAATCGCCAAAAATGTAGTTTCCGGCAAGCGCGGGCATTTTTTGTCCGTGATAGACGTGTCCGCCGATCACGGTTTCATCACCGTTGGAACGGTCATAGTCGAAAATGGGATCGGTGAGCTGACCGCCGGTTTGCGTGCAGGTTGATGCGGTGAACGGATGTGTTCCTTCGCGGAGATTCCAGCCGAGATTTGCGCCGCCCTGATTCGGCGTGAGCATGTCCACTTCTTCAAAAGAGTTCTGGCCGACATCGCCAATCCAAAGGTTTCCGGTGGCAGTGTCGAATGAGAACCGGAAAGGGTTACGCAATCCGTACAACCAGATCTCGTCGCGACCGCGAAGGGGCTGATTCACAAACGGATTACCCGGAGGAATCGCGTAGTTCAATCCCCCCGTGGGCGACGAATCGACGTCGATCCTGAGGATTTTTCCGAGCAGGACGTTGGTATTCTGCCCGTTGCATTGCGGATCGCCGCCGCTACCGCCGTCTCCGAGCGCAATGTAGAGGAATCCGTTCTGGTCGAAAGCCAGCCCGCCGCCTTTGTGGTTGGGAAAAGGCTGGTTTACGGTGAACAAAATGTTTTCAGTGGCGGGATCGGCGAAATTCGCGTTCGTCGCGGAGGCCGTGAACTCAGCAATCACGCTCTGCAACTGTCCGCCGTTGTTGCGCGTGTAGTTCACAAAGAGCCGACGGTTCTGCGCGAATTGCGGATGAAAGGCCAGTCCCAGGAGGCCGGTCTCGCCGCCGGAAGTGAAGCCGGCGCGGCCAGTGACGTCCAAGAATGGAGTGCCGGCGCGGGTTCCGTTGCTCTGAATAATCTGGATGCGCCCACTTTGTTCGACTACGAAGAGCCTTCCAGTGCTGTCGGCAGGCTGCTGGATGTCGAGAGGCGTGGAGAATCCATTGGCAACCTGGACGAGGTCGAACTGCGCGGTGGGAGGCGGCGGGGGTGGCGGATTGTTCATGCTGGAGCTGCCGCCGCTGCAACCCGCGATCAGAAGCAACGCGGATGCTACGAATGATCCGTGACAGGCGCGCGCCCATTCACTTGAAACACGCAAGAACACGTTCCTCCGCAGTGTTTCTATTTTGCCTTTTATTTATGAATTTGGTCGAGGTTGAAATTATGCCGGGTCGCGGATCACCTACGCGACTTTGGCTTGGGCTTGCCTTTGGTTTTGAGCGCTTCGAGTTTGAGATTGAGTACTACCGCGGCGCGGATGAGATCTTTCAAGGCAGCCTCGTCAATCTTTTCGCCTTCGTGGATGTCGATGGCGCGGCGGATATTCCCTTCGAGGCTGGAGTTGAACAGGCCTGACGGGTCATCCAATGCGGCTCCTTTGGCGAATGTCATCTTGACCGCGTTCTTGTAGGTTTCGCCGGTGCAGACGATGCCGGCGCGAGACCAGACGGGTATTCCGGGGCTGGTTGCTTTTGCCCATTTCCACTCTTCGACAATTTTGGGATCCGCTTTACGCACGATATCGCGGACCTTCGCAAGCGTCTGCCCGCGCCAGTCGCCGAGTTGCTTGATCTTCTGGTCGATGGATGCAGAAGCGGATTTCGTTGCGGCAGGTTTTTTCATGTTCAACTCCAACTGTATTTATTGTGGCTGCGGTCGGCTGAACCTGCAACTCTGGCGCCGGGACGCAAGATGATTCTACCGAGGGGCAATGAGCTTCGACGGGTGTCCGTGGTGTTCAAGCACAATCGCAGCTGAGGGTTTAGTTCACCGTCAGAGTGACTTTGGTGGAGTGGGTCACATTGCCGGATGTGACGGTCACGGTCACCTGATACTGTCCGGGAGGAGTGCCGGTTTGAACAGGAGACATTGAGCCGCCGCCGCAACCTGCAAGGAAAGCGAATCCCAACATGGCGGCCGGCGCGAGCCATCTTCCGGTTTTGCGTCGAGCAACGAGGAGCATGGCTACGAGCAATGTTCCAGCGAGCGGCACCGGCCACCATGGTAATCCGCCAGTGTGCGGAAGGCGAAGCACGGCGGCCGGAGCGTTCGGCGCGCGCGTTGACACCGTCATGTTGAACGAAGCGGTGACGCCATCGAAGAGGAAGACGGAGTCGGGAAAGGCGCACTGTGCGAACTGCGGAAGTCCGGAGCATTGGAACGAGGGCTTGCCGAGGAATCCATTTTGCGATTGGAGCTGAGTGGCGAAGGTCGCGGTGTCTCCCGCTTTGACCGTGGCGGACATGCCCGGGAAGGTTAGGCCAAAATCAGGCGCTGGAGTCGAGAGGCCGGTCTGGAGCAAGACGGATACGAAGTCTTCAGGTTCGCTGCCGGTGGCGAAGTCAAGTCTACCGTCGCCGTTGAAGTCGCCCGCGGTGAGGGAAAATACATCGGTGTGCAGCACGCGGGTGAAATTGGTTGGTGAAAAAGTTCCGTCACCGTTTCCGAGCAGTATGGCTACGTAGTCGACCGGGGTGCCGGGGTTTGCGTTTTGGATGGACAGCGCGAGGTCAGGCTTTCCGTCCGAGTTGAAATCGCCCGCCACCATGACAAATGTGCGAGTCGATCCGACGGAAGTGCCACAGCAATTATTGACGGGGACGAATGTGCCATCGCCTTTGCCGAGGAGTATTGCGGCCGTGCTGTCGACCCGGTTACCTACAGCGAGGTCGAGTTTGCCGTCACCATTGAAATCCGCGGCGACGACATTTTCGCTCTGTGGAGTTGTGGGAGAGCCCGCGGCCGTGAAGGTGCCATCTCCGTCGCCCAACAGGATGGTAAGCGCGCGGTCGTCGAAGCGGGTAACGGCCAGATCGAGATTTCCATCAGCATTAAAGTCTCCAACGGCCATGCCGAAGGCGGTTGGCGCTGCCGGAGAAGAGGCAAGCGTAAAACTGCCGTCACCATTTCCCGAGAAAATGCTGACGGTGTCATCGATGGTGTTTGCGACGGCCAGATCAAGATTGTGGTCGCCATCGAAATCGGCAAGGGCTAGAGAAGCCGCGTTTGCGCTGGCTGCAATCGTTCCCGGAGCTTGAGTAAACGTACCGTTTCCATTGTTCAGCAGGACAACAATGCTGCTGTCGTTGCTGGAGGAGAGGTTGAGGACCGCAAGATCCAGGCTACCGTTGCCGTCCACATCGCCCACGGCCAGCGCACACGGACAGTGGCTCACAACAGACGAAGAAAACGGGATGAATGTGCCGTCGCCATTGCCGAGAGAAATGTTGACGCTGCCAACTGTTCCAGGCATCTGCAATCCCACGGCGAGATCCAGCTTTCCGTCACCGTTGAAGTCAGCGGTGACGAGAGAAGCCGGCTCAACCAACTGGGTACCGCCCGTGCCCTGAAAAATGGGCGAGCCTGGTGCGTGGTTGTACAGGACGGTTGTGATTGGTGCGGCGACGGAGAAAGCGACGGCGTTCGATGGAGCATTGTTGCCAGGATTAAGGACCGTCACCTGCGCGGTTCCGGCGTTCGTCAGGTTTGCCGCGGGCACGTCGGCGGTCAATTGCGAATTCGATATGAAGATGGTGTTGAGAGGAGCGCCATTCCAGTGGACGGTGGCTCCCGGAAGAAAGCCTGTTCCATGGACTGTGAGAATGAATCCCGCGTGTCCCGGAGAGACCGAAGCGGGGACGAGGGGTTGCGCCACAAATGGCACTGGGTTCTGCGCGAAGGCTTGGGCAAACACGCACAACCCATACACGAGATAGCAGCCCGTCAGCTTGCGTAGGACGCGAGTCATATTCTGTGACACCTTTCAATTCAGCGGCTTGGAAGCGATAAATCCTGCCGGTCTTTTTGCCATTCTTGCCAGGATCAACCAAACAACATCGGTGCCCACAGCTGTGCTGATAGCGACTCTCGTCCTATCGCCAGGCAAAGAGGATACATAAGAAATGTTTCCCTGTCTTTAAGAGCGGATTTTGACGAGGGAGAACCCTGCTTGACGAATGATCGCGCGAACGATCATCTCCTCATTTGACTGGTTGGTCGAGGAACGGTGAGCGGCATTCAACGTGTCTAACCCGCGCGCGAACGACTCGCGGGCTTGAGCTGTGTGGGAGAGCTAAGACTTGGGGCCGGCCCAGTCGGGATCTTTCAGATTCCAGCCGCCTCCGAGCGCTTTGTAGAGCTGCACGATGACGACGCGACGGTTGAGTTCGGTGACAGCGAGAGCATTTTGGGCAGGATAGAGCTGCAGCTGAGCGTCGAGGACCTCGAAGTAGCTGGCTTTCCCCGCCGTGTAGCGCAGGAGGGACACCTTCACAGACTCCTGATAGGACTCGACGGCCTGAGCCTGCTGAGCGCGAATGGCTTCATACTTTTCGCGAGAAACGAGGGCGTTAGAAACGTCCTGGAAAGCGTTCAAAGCCGTCAGCTGGTATTGAAGACGCGTCTGCTGCCAGAATGCGACTGCTTGACGTTTTTGCGCTTTCAAAGCGCCTCCCTGAAATATCGGGCCGGCGACAGTCCCGGCGACGCTCCAAAGATTCGTATTCCCTGAGGAGATCGCAGAAAGCGGCGAACTGGCCTTGCCAAAAACGGCGGTGAGCCCGATTTGTGGAAAGAAGGCAGCCGTGGCGACTCCGATCTGCGCATTCGCGGCGCGAACCTGCTGCTCAGCCTCAAGCAGATCAGGGCGACGTTCGAGCAGCGCCGAAGGCAAACCGGCGGGAATCTCCGGCGGCACGATCTGGTCCAGGAGTTTGGCGGTGTGGCTGATCCCGTGAGGGTTCTCGCCGAGAAGGACGCTGATCTGGTTCTCGGTGAAGGCAATCTGCCGCTCGATTTCAGGAATACTGGCAGCGGCTGTGGCTTGCGCCGCAGCGGCGCGCGAGGTGTCGAGCTTGGAGGCGACGCCACCTTCGAGACGTTGCGTAAAAAGATGCAAAGTCTGACCGAAGGAATCGGTGTTTTGCCTCGCAATTTCCAGTTGGAGATCCAAGTCGAGCAATTGGAAGTAATTCTGCGCGACTTCACTGACCAGCGAGAGCATGACACCGCGCCGCGCTTCTTCAGTTGCGAGGTATTGGGCCTTGGCGGCCTCATTCAGGCGACGGATGCGACCCCAAATATCGGCTTCCCAGGCCGCGCTGGCGACGCCAATAAATGTCCCCTTGATCGCCTCGCTTTGAGGCGAAGTGGGATCAATTTGTGAAAACTCGTTTTTGCCGGTGCTTATGCGCGCGCCGTAGCCGAGAGTCGGAAAGTATTGCGCGCGAGCCTGCGCCGCCATTTGCCTCGATTGTTCGATGCGAGTTACTGCGATGGCCAGATCATAGTTGTTGGCCAAAGCCGTCTTAATGAGAACTCGCAATTGTTCGTCTTTAAAGACGTCCCACCAAGGCAGGTCTGCGAAGGAAGCCTGCTGAGCGGCGCCTTCGGCACCGCGGAATGCGGCGGGAGCGTCGATTTTCGGGCGCTGATACTTCGGGCCGACCGCGCAACCGCAAAACATCGCAAACGTGGCAGCGCACAGGAGCGCGAAGCCACAGCGATTCGGGGTGCGGTTCGCTGATGAGCGTTTGTTATCAGTCTTAGAAATCGAGTTTGCCATAGTCAATCAAGATTCCTTTGCTCGATTGCGGCTAGTCGTCGCTAGCGCTCGCAGCGCGGGCTTGAGGGGATGAGGGAAGTGCCAGTTTTGCTTCTATGTGCTTAGCGCCGCCCAGTTTTTCAACGATGTAAAACAAGGCGGGAATAATAAAGATGGCGATGGCACTGGCGGCAGTCATTCCGCCTATGACGACGGTGCCGAGAACCTGGCGCGAGACGGAACCGGAACCACTTGCTCGCCAAAGGGGAACGCAACCCAAGATGAAGGCGAACGAGGTCATTAGAATTGGACGGAGGCGGAGTTTAGCTCCCTCCAGAGCAGCGTCCACTAGAGGCTTACCCTTTTCGAATTCCAATTTCGCGAATTCGACGATCAGAATGGCGTTCTTGGCAGCGAGGCCGATCAGCATGACGAGGCCGATCTGGGTGTAGACGTTGTCCTCCAGACCCAAGCTTGCGTAATCCTCAAAGACGGTCAGACCGATGATCCGGCGAAGGTAGAGAACGCAGAATGCTCCAAAGACGGCGACGGGCGTACTCAGCAGGACACTGAATGGGAGTGTCCAGCTTTCGTACATGGCGGCGAGAACGAGAAAGACGAGAAGTACAGAAAAACCAAAGATGACCGAGGGTGGGACCCCCTGCTGCGCTTTTTGCTCCTGGAAGGACATGCCCATGTAGTCGTAGCCCATACCGGGAGGCATCGTTTCCGCAAAGACTTCCTCGAGCGCTCTCATGGCTTGTTCAGAACTGAAGCCCGGCTTAGTCATGCCATTGATCTGGACACACGGGTACATGTTGTAGTGCATGGTGAATTCGGGCCCGAGCCGCGAACGGATCGAGGTCACGGCCGACAATGGAACCATTTGGCCTGCGCTATTGCGCACGTAGAAGCGGCCGACATTGTCGGCCTGCGTTCGGAAGTCACCTTCGGCCTGAACATACACTTGCCAAGTGCGCCCGAAGCGGTTGAAGAAGTTGACAAAAGCGCCGCCCATGAAAGCCTGAAGGGTCTGATAGACATCGCTGAGCTGGACGCCCTGCTTGATCACCTTGTCGCGGTCCACATCAATGGCGATTTGCGGAACGTCAGGCAGTGCGGTGGTGAAAAGCGAACTGAACTCGGGGCGTTTCCTAGCGGCCTCCATAAACTTTTTCTGGTTTTCCCTGAGGAATTCGGGACCTCGAGCGGAACGATCCTCAAGTATAAAAGTGGCACCGCCGGAGGCCCCAACTCCCGGGATAGAGGGTGGCGGAAAAGCTAGCGTCGTTCCCTGTGAGACGGCCTTGAGAGTCTGATTTAAACGTATCTTAATGGGCCAATACTGCTCTTCTTCGGTTTTTCGCTCTGACCACTCCTTTAGAGTTATCCAGAAAAAGCCGCTATACGTGTTCTGCACGCCGCTGAGCATGTTGTAGCCCACAACGGTAGTGACGTGATCAACGCCGGGAGTCTTCATCAGAATCTCTTCGACCTTGGCAGCGGCGGCGCTGGTGCGCTGAAGTGAAGAAGCGTCCGGAAGTTGGACGGCGCCGAAGATATAGCCCTGATCTTCCTCCGGCAGAAAGCTTTTGGGGAGCTGCTTTCCAAAAAATACTGCAAGAACGGTAAAGGCAAGCAAAATGATGACGGTGAAGCCCACTTTGCGAATCAGAAAGGAACACCAACTCACGTAGCCATCTGTCGCACGGCCAAACCACTTGTTAAACCACGCGAAGAACTTCCCCAAAATTCCACGAGACTTTTTCTTTGGACGAAGCAACAAAGCGCCCAGGGCAGGGCTAAGAGTAAGCGCGTTGAAGGCTGAAATTATCACGGACACTGCGATGGTGACGGCGAATTGCTGGTAGAGACGTCCGGTGATTCCTGGGATAAAAGCCGTTGGAATGAAGACGGCCGAGAGAACGACGGCGATGCCAACAACAGGACCCGAGACTTC
>DATEHF010000062.1:0-5072 GCA_035279725.1 Candidatus Acidiferrum sp. | reverse complement strand
GGAGCGGGGCGATGAGTTTTTCGTAGAGGGCGAAGAGGTGTTCGACGCGCTGGCGGTCGTTGTCGAAGGACTGAGGGCGGTAGCAGAGGTCGACGGCGCGGTCGAGTTCGGCGTGAGCTTTGACGAGCGCGGGAGGCATGGACAAGGGATCGTACAGATCGGCAAGAGTGGAGTCGGGGAATTTCTTGCGAGCGTCGAGGACGGCTTGCGCGGCTTTTTCGACGGCGGCGCGCTGCTTGGGGGTCGGTTCGGGCGCGCTAATTCCGTTTTGTTAGTTATTACGCGAAGAGCGGGACTTCACGATCATTAGTCGTCCAATTTTGAGGACGCCGGGCAATGCGGTCGTTCGGTCCAGGTTGATAAACTGGTCTGCCAAGTGGCCGTCGCCGCAGCTTGCCAGCCAACGCCGCCCTTACCCGTTCACGAGCGAGAGCGATATATTCACTCACGGTATCCGACCCGGCGGCTCGGCGGCAGTGAAGAACAGCGGCACAGGCAGCGCTGCCGACGCCGATGTAGGGATCAACAACAAGGTCGTTCTGATTTGTAAGCGCCAGCACCAAACGCTCAATGAGCTCAATTGGAAATTGGCACGGATGGTTAGTTTTCTCGACGTGGTTGTGCTTGACGTTCGGGATCTGCCAAACGTCACCTGGGTTTTTCCCCAGAGGATTGCAGGAATACTGGCCGGCTTTTTTTCCTTTGAAGTATTTCTTGCCGGGATACTTTTGCGGAATACGAACAGCGTCCAAGTTGAACACGTACTCGTCGCTTTTTGTGAACCACAGGACGGTTTCGTACCGGCCTGAAAGGCGCTTCTTGCAGTGCAAACCGTGTTCGAAATACCACACAATGCGGTTTCTCAATTTCAGGCCGAGTTTCTTGCAAATGTCATAAACGAAGATATCTAAAGGTACGATTTCCCCGTTCGACGCTACGTGATTTCCCACCTGCCAGCAGAGGCTTCCGTCATGAGCTAGAACACGGACGCATTCGCGAATCGTATTGTCCTGATCGCGCAGATATTCGTCGAATAGTCGGCGCTTCTCGTATTTTTTCCCGAGGTTATATGGTGGAGACGTGATTACAAGGCGTGCCGCCTCAGCGGGTATTTGCCGGAGCAACTCGAGCCGGTCGCCGGTGTACAACGTGGCCGCAGCGCGCGAGCGGTAGGTGCCAGCGATGTCCATATCAGCAGACCTCCTTAAATTGTCGAAAGGTGCCTCGGACATCGGGGCGAAGAATAAGCGAATAGATACTGAAAGTCAAGGGCAAACTCCTATGAGCACCAGCGGGACAGCGGGAACGCCTCGGCCCTGTCTGGCCATATCGTAGAGACTTCCTTCATAGTACCCCGGACCGGATGACATCTTCTCTTGCATTGACTTCATAGCTAGAATCTCCACGCCGACGTCGATGGTGTGGCCCACGTAAAATGCGAGATGCTTCACAAATAGGTCGTATGCTATGAAACTATATTTCCCAAATTGGATCTCTACAGCAACCCGGTTTTTAACAAAATCGGTCTGATTGTATGAGTAGATTGCTCGGTGCCCAGCCTGCTCGATAGTGGATTTCTGCTCGGGTGGCGTAAGGTTCAGCGTCTTGCGTATCAAGTTGTAGTCATCTGTCACCCAATAGCTAGTGCGACTCTCTTCCCAGCGGGCTTTTCTGAAGTCGGACTTGAAGCGGGCATTCAGCTCAATAGGAGCGTACAAGAGCTTGCCGCGCATGCCCTTTTCTTCGCTTACTTTTGTCTTATACTGCTCCGCATCGATGGAACGGACTATCCGTTCAATTTCCTTCCAGACTTTAGGCTCGTGAACGAGGAGCCATTCGTGCCCGTTCAAATGAGAATGTAGTTGCTGGATCTTCAAGGTCGTTCCGAGCGAAATCTATCCGACCACAAAAATTTACACAAGCAAAAATCGAATGCCAATTGCCGGCGAAGTACGCGACGAGTCGAAGCGGGTGCAGGCGAGCAGCGCGTCGCGCATGTCTTTATTGAAATCGGCAAAGCCGAGATTTTCAGCAAAGAGGTCGCCATTAACGTAGGCGAAAGCGGCGAGAGTTTCGTCGAGATTCTTCTGGCGTTTCTCGGGCGGCGTGTTGAGAACGTCGAAAAGGCGCGCGAGGCGCTCGCCGAGATCGGAGCCGTCGGTCGCGGTGCGGTTCTCGACGTAGAGGTGAAAGGATTCGGGTTCGAAGATGCCAGTGTCTTCGGCGAAGAGGCAGAAGAGTATGCGAACGAGAAAACGTTCGAGCTGATGGCCGGAATAGCCGCCGGATTCAAGGGCGTCATGGAGACGGCCCATGATTTCGACGGCTTTGATGTTGATGGGGTCCTGCTCGATGAATTTGTGCTGCTTGTATCCGGGGATGAAGGCGAAGTCGTGAATGTGGCTGTGAAAATCAGAGAGAGGAAATTCGACAGTGTGGACGCGGGTGGTGTCAAAGAGCGGCAGGCGGCGCTGGTCTTTTTCAGGTAATTCGGGTTCGAGATCGTGGAGGGCGATGCGGGCGAAATCGGAGACGATGACGTAGCGAGGGATTTCGTCGTACCGTCGGGCAGAGGCTAAGGCCTGAATGTATTCGAAGGCTTGAGACTGGGCTTTGCCGAGGTCTTTGCCTGCGCTCTTGTGCTCGACGAGGACTTTGCCGCGCCAGAAGAGGTCAATGTAGCCGTACTCGCCGGAAAGTCCGCGAACGGGTTCTTCGAAGCTGGCGACGGCGCGGCGGGAGACGCCGAAGACGTTGAAGAATTCGTTCCAGAAGGTTTGCTTTTCGGCACGTTCGCTCTTTTCGTCAGCCCATTCTTTGGAGAAGGCGATGGCGCGGTGTCGGATTTCGGGCCAGAACAGAGGCATGAAGGCGGAATGATAGCAGAGTTAAGGGATAGGGCGAGTACTTCGCGCGGATGAGACGCGCGAAAGGAAACGATGGCCCCGCGAAAGGCGTTTATGTCGGAGCTAAACCTCCGACCCCCTAAAAGCTGTGGCGCAATTCCTAATAAGTCTTTGCTGTCCGCTCTCATCGCGGCAGAGCGTAAATCATCGAGGCACAGCAATAGCGCGTTTGTCAGAGGCTTTCGTAAGGGCGGGGGCTTGCCCCGCCCGCGCGTGACACAGCAGATTCCTCACCACCGTTCGCCAACCGCGGGCGACCGGGTTCGGAATGACAACGCGACGAGGCCGGAACAGCAGATTCCTCGCACTGACTGACAGTTGCTCACTGACCACGTTCACCACGGCAGAGCGCCAAATCATCGAGGCGCAACGCTAGTCCAGCCCAAACTCACAAATTGCGCAGTATCTCTGCTCGCTCAACGCCCTTGTGCGTCGCGATGGCTCTCAGAATGGCATTCAATGTGCCCAGTCGAAGATTTTTGTGAGCAGGGACAACGATTCTCTGATGGCCGGGAGTTTTGGTTTCAAGAACGATGTGGCTTCCGACCTGATGCACAACGCGGTAGCTCCAATTTCGACAAAGGAGCTGAACCAGGTCCTCTCCGCTCAGGTCGCGCGGGATTTTCATCCGTTCGCGAGGATTTCGTCACGTACCAAATGCAAGCGAATCACGGAAGGCGCTGGCTTTCGATCAAAAAAGTAGGCTGAAACTGCTTCCCTCACATTCTTTCTCAGGCTTTCCCAGTCGTCGGCCTCGGTGAATATAGGTTCGCCCAGGCACTCAGCCACAAGCCCGCCGTCAGCCTCTTGCGTCACCTCAAACACGATCTCGCTCATCGCCTTAGGGTATGCCACCGCTGCGGAATAAACAAGGGCCGTGCGTTCCACTATTCGCGTTGCATTGCGCGCGAAGTACCGGTCTTCTCTGACCACTGACCACTGTCCACTGATCACTGCCCCACTGGCCACTTGGTGGCCTTGGAGTTCTTCCTATTCGCGCTGCATTGCGCGCGAAGCACTCGCCTTTTCTGACCACTGGCCACTGACCACTGATCACTCGCCACTAACCACTGTTTTCTCCCCTATGGTATACCAATAGGAATGGCCTGGTTCTATAACCCCATTTTGCGCCAATTTTTCCGAATTGGCCTGGTCGCCACCACCCACCCGCCACTCAGTCCGAGCACAGGTCATGTACACTATTTTGCGCTTTTTCCTATGGAATTCGCATATTTTGAAAATCGCGTCCTCGCAAGAGCCGCGATTTTCGATATTTCAATGGACTGCTAAAACAGTCCAATTCCTGCCCAAAAAGCCTGTGGAAAAGAGCCAATTTGTGCGGACTGGCGTCAGGATTCGGGGAGGACGCCGGTGGTGGCGGCGGCGACGCGGTCGCGGGTGGTGTTCTTGACGAGGTACATGGCCTCGTCGGCGAGATGCAGCAGGCCCGCCTTGTCAGCGGAATCGACAGGGTACGACGCGACGCCGACGCTCGAAGTGATGCGGACATCGAGGGCGTCGCCCTTCAACCACACTGTCTCTTTAATCAGGCGATGGAGACGGCGCGCGACGCGGCACGCATTTTCCTTCGACGTTTGCGGCAGGAGCAAAACAAATTCGTCGCCGCCGTAACGGAAAGCGAAGTCGATGAGGCGGCAATTGTTCTTGACCATGGCGCCGATTTCGCCGAGGAGCTTCGAGCCCATCAGGTGGCCATGCGTGTCGTTCACGCCTTTGAAATGATCGAGGTCGATGAAGATGAGCGAAAATTCGTAGCTGTAGCGATGGGAGCGGTAAATCTCCGTGTCGAGCATGAAATTCAAATGGCGCGCGTTGTAGAGCGTGGTGCAATCGTCGGTGATGGTCAGCTCATGGATGCGCTGCACGTGGCGCGCGTTTTCGATGGCGATGGCGGCGTAATCGGCGAGCGCTTCGAGGAGCGCCAGTTCGCGCGCGCTGAAGCCCATGTCGCCGACGCAGTTAATCAGTTCGATAACGCCGAGACATTGATCGCGGAAGCGCACTGGCACGGCGACGATGGAGCGCGTTTGCGTCTTGGTTTTTTCGTCAACCTGCGAGAAGAAGCGCGAATCCTTGCGCGTGTCTGGGACGACGACGACTTCGCCGGTCTGCGCGACCCAGCCGGCGATGCCCTGTCCGAGCTTG
>DATEHF010000061.1:0-201689 GCA_035279725.1 Candidatus Acidiferrum sp. | reverse complement strand
GGAGGAGAACCATGTCTCGAGTCATTCATTTTGAAATACCGGCAAGTGATCCGGAACGCGCCTCGGCCTTCTACAAGAAAGTATTCGGCTGGAAAATTGAGAAATGGCCGGGGCCCATGGAGTATTGGATGGTGACTACGGGTGCGGAGGGAACGCCGGGAATCAATGGCGGCCTCATGAAAAATACCGATGTCAAGACAACCACGAACACCATCGGCGTGGACTCGGTGGACGCTTCCGTGGAAGCCGTGACCAAAGCCGGCGGAAAACTGGTCATGCCCAAGACGCCAATCCCGACCGTCGGATACTTTGCTTACCTTACAGATACTGAGGGAAATCTGTTCGGCGTGATGCAGGCCGACAAGAATGCCAAATAAGTGCCTGGCGGATTCGCCAGCGCTTTGCGGGAGGGAACTTGAGTGTCACGAAACCAATGCTGGGACTCGCCGTGGGAGGAGTTCTCGGCCTTCTTGACGGCCTCAGCGGTTTTTTCGAGCCTTCCCTAGCACCAGTGATGGGGAGCGTAATCACGTTCTCTCTGCTGAAGGGATTGCTCGCGGGAATCGCCACTGGCTATGTTTCGCAGCGAGTCCATTCCATGCTGCTGGGCATTCTGGCGGGAACTGGAATAGCGACAGGCCTTAGCATTCTTGTGATTCTTCGAGCCGGACTGGCTTTGTTCTGGGACATTCTGCTTCCAGGAATGTTGCTGGGCGCGATTGTGGGGTTCGCGACACAAAGATTCGGGCATTCGAAGGAATCGGCAGGCACGGCGCAATGAGTTTTGTTCGAGTGGTTGGATTTCGAAAGATTCAAAAAAACCTGGAAGGAGAATCATCGATGAGAAGCCTGGCGAAGGTTCTGACTGTTTTGGTTCTGGCTATGGGAATCATGCCAGCGCCGAGTCCGGCGGCAGGGACTAGTGCGGAAGCGTTCGAGAAATTGAAAGCACTGGTGGGCCATTGGGAGACCGAGAAGACCAATATGGCTAAAGGCACGCTTGACCTGGAACTGACCTCCGGCGGCACAGCCGTGCTGGAAAAATTCCACATGGTGGAAAATGGCAAGCCCGTGGAGATGACGACGCTTTATTACCTCGATGGCGACCAAGTGAAGCTCACGCACTACTGTATGGCTGGCAACCAGCCGACTATGAAGGGATCCTACTCAGCGGACGCAAAGACCATCACATTCGATCTGGTGAGTATTTCCAATCTTAAGACCGCCGCTGACGGCCACATGCACCACGCCGTCTACACCTTCATCGACAACGATCATTTCAAAACCACCTGGACCTTTCGCAAAGATCAAAAGGACACCTTCACCGAAGATGTGACCTACGTGCGAACGAAGTAAAGAGTTTGCCTTGAGTGGCGAAGGGCGCCCCGATCTTTACCTGGGGTGCCCTTTTTCTTTTGTATCGAGTGTAAAATGGCGAGCATCGAAGTGGCAGGAGCGATGCAATGGGATTTGCTGCTTTTGCTGGGCAAAAGTATTTGAATCTTGAGACTTTCAGAAAAAGCGGTGATGGTGTCAAGACACCCGTGTGGTTTGCGGCTGATCCCGCGAACGACCTGGCGAGCGGTGAGGCGCGCCTCTACGCTTACACTGTTGGAAATTCAGGGAAGGTCAAACGCATTCGAAACAACCCTCGAGTGCGCATCGCCCCCTGCGATATGTCCGGCAAATTATTGGGCGATTGGGTCGAGGCGCGCGCTGAAATCGTCACTGGCACCGAAGCTGAATACGGCGACCGCCTCCTGAACAAAAAATACCTACCCTGGAAGCAGTTGCTGAATTTTTTCGCATCCTTTCGCCGCCAGCCCCGCATAGGCTTTATGATTCGTCCAGTGTGAACCGTGGCAAGGAAGCACCCTCAATAGTTGAGCTTGATCGAGAATTGAATCTGCCGCGACGGCCCGGCAGTCCGGCTGATGATGCCAAAGCCGCTGCCGCTGACAATGTTGGAGGGCAATCCGAAGTTCACCTCGTTGAATATATTGAAAAACTCCGCTCGAAATTGCAGGTTCGCGAGTTCGCCATTTCCGCGACGGCCGAACGCGGTGTCCTTGATTAGCGCGATATCAAAATCCTGAAATCCCGGCCCGCGAAAGGTGTTGCGTCCTAGCGTCCCGAAACGGCCTTGCTTTGGCCCGGTGCCGCCGGGTACGTTGATCGGTATAAGGAAGAAGGAATTGTTCGCTGCCCCTTTGCCAAAATAGTCCTCCCGCACGGTGCGACTGGTTGAAAAGTCAGGCATGGCGACAAGGTCAGGCCGGTCCGTCCCGCCCGCGCCAACGCCAGTCTGCTGGATACCAGAATAAACGGTAAACGGCGGCCCCGTCGTGATAGTCGTGATGTCCAGCAACTGCCATCCTTTGGTGAGCGTCCTTCCCAGCGGCTGGAGAAAACTAACGCGCTCCAGAGGCAAGCGCTGCATCAAGCTCAATGTGAAAACGTGGGCAACATCAAAAGTGGACGGGCCTTTGTCCGCTTTTGGATTGAACGGATCCTGTGGCGGCGTCTGCAGAACTACGCCGGGACTTCCGGAAATTCCTCCCGGCACGGCACTGGTGTCGTCAATACTCTTGGAAAACGTGTAGCTCGCTTGAAAGCTCAGGCCCTTATGCGGAGTGTTCTGGCTCACGGAAGTCTGCAACGAGTGATAACTGGAATGCGCGCCGGTGCTCATCACCGATTCCGGCCCGAATCCGCCGATCGCCTGGCCGGTCGCGTTGAATTGCGTGAAGCGTGCAAACGCCGGGTCCGCCCCTCCGTATCCATTCGGTGAAAGCACATCCGCAAGATGCACTCCCACCGTTCCGACGTACGAAGCACTCAACTTGACTCTTCCGATTTCCTGGTCGATACCCAAAGTGTCGGTGCCGATGTACCCATTGCGCAGATGCGGGTCGACGCTGATGGCTGAGAACAGTTGCACTTGATGGCCGGGAGTAAGCGCCGCCAAATCATTCTGAAATCGCTGGACGTCCATAGGCGTATTGGCAGCCGCGTTGCTGCTGCTTCCCGCAGGAAAAAGAAGATTGCCCTGCGTCGTATAGACCGGAGGCAGGGTGATCGGTGCGACAGAATTCTGAAAGCTTACCGGAAATCCCGGCTGAGCCGTCACCAACGGCTGAAAAACGAATGGGAATGCGCCGGTGACATAATTCTCCAGCCACAGGTTTGGCAGAAGCGTTGTAATGGCGCCCCCAGCGTGAAGTGTTGTGTGCTTGGTCAGGCTGTAGTCTACCGATACGCGCGGGCCCCAGCCGTTCCAATCCATTGCGTAAGGTGGCTGCGGATTGTAGACGTAAATTTGCTTTGTGCCAGGAGCGAGAAAATCCGCGGGCTTGCCATCCGGTCCAACAGGAATCGCCAGAGATGTGCGATGCTTTGCTTCCTTAATCTGGCTGTTGACTTCATAGCGAAAACCATAGTTAACGCTCAATCGAGCTGTGGCTTTCCAGGTGTCCTGAAAATAGAAATTGTAGGCCTCGCGCCGCACGGCGGCCTCGTCAAATTTATTTCCTTTAGGCGTAAGGCTCGCGGCGGCCGTCACCGTATAGGAAAACGGGGTCGCGGTGAGAAGTCCAGTGAGGGAATCCGGCAACGGATCTCCCGGCTGAATATCATGCGTTCCGCTGGCGGATTTAATAAGCACGGGAGAGTAAGCCGTCCCGCCTCCAAAAGTGTAAAGCCCATTAGGATTCAACCCAAAAATTGTGGAATCGCGGTTGAACCGCAGCTCGACTCCCCATTTGTACGAATGGGCGCTGTGCGTGTAGCTCATGTCGTGTTTGAGCTGATAGACGTTTCCATACGACCCGAAAATTGACCCATCGGCGGAATTGAAGCCCTCAAAAAGCCCATCGCCAAAGGCGATCGCTGGCTGGTCCTGGTTGCTGGTAGGAAACAGCGGCGTGCTCCGAATGTAGGCAAGGGTCGTTTGGAAGCTGAGATTGAGAGTGAGGGTGCGTGAATATCTGGCGGCCGCGCTGCGCTGGTGATCGAGAAACTTTACGCCAAAGTCGGGATCGATCACTGTCTGGTCAGGATTAGTGGTCGGACCGCTGACTTGGTTCCGGCTCGCTCGCAGAAACAGAGTAGCTTTATCCGAAATTCGATGATCGACGCGGACCGAAGCCTGATTCGTGTCCGTAACAACTTTGGAAGATGTGGCGTGAGTCCGCGCGCCGTAAGCTCCCTTGGGATCGTTCGGCAAAGGGTAACGCGCGAGCAGAGCAGTAACGCTGCTGTTGACCGGAACAGTCAGAGTGTCGCCTGAAAAAGCAGTCGTGTCGATTCCCTGCCTCTCCGCCAGCGTGGGCACAGGAAACACCTGCGTGGTCCCCAGTACCTGTCGGAATCCCTGATACTCCGCGAAATAATAGGTCTTGCCCCGCCCATCGTAGATTCTTGGGAGGAATACTGGCCCGCCGTTGGCCACGCCAAATTCATTCCGTACGAAAGGCGGCAGTCGTCGAGTGTCCAAATCACTCTTGTGGTCAAAGAAGTTTCGCGCGTCGAAATCCGCATTGCGTACAAATTCGAACAGGCTCCCGTGGACAAAGTTGCTCCCGGATTTCGTAATCACGTTGGTGAATCCCGCCGCGCCGTGCCCCGTATCCGCAGTCATCACTCCAGAGTTGGACTGCACTTCCTGGATCGCGTCCACATTGAAATTGGAAAACGTCGCGCCGCCGAGTTCCGGATCGGTCGTGTCAGCGCCATCGATGGCAAACACCGCCGCGGAACCACGCTGGCCATTCACCGCAAATTGCTGGGTAAAATTGGCCGCGCCGTTGGTGTCCGTCATGGTGCCTGCCGCAAGCAGCAGCAGCTTGCTGAAGTCGCGTTCATTCAGCGGCAGACTGGACACTTCTCCCGTGGAAAGATGCTCGCCCCCGCTGGCCTGCGGATTGGCCGTGTCCAGCGCGACAACAACGTGGACTTCTTGCCCTTGTGCTGAGAATTGAAGACCGTGTGTAAGAGCGGAGCCATCTTTGATGACGATGACGTCCGCCGCTGCCCAGGTTTTGCCCTCAGCACTTACTGTGAGCTTGTAGTTGCCCGCTGGGACCGCGGCAAACGAAAATTGCCCGTTACTGGATGTTGTTGTAGATTGCTCGCCCTTCGTGTCCGTCGAGACGAGCTTTATGTCAGCATTCCCCACCGGATTTCCCGCCGCGTCCCGCAACACTCCGCTCCACGAGGGCGCCGGAGACGAGCGAAGAAATGGAGCCTGACCAAGTACGAGGACAAGTAGAAACGCACTTGCAAGTCGACGGGTCCTAGAGCTCATCGCGAACCATTATACGCATGTTGATTTTGACGGACACCGTGGCAGGGGGTTAAGAAAGTAGCGTGGAAAAAGGGGGTCTGCCTGCACCTCCGCAACTAGAGAGCCGCCTCCATGCTAACTTCTTCGCTGGCAGCCGTCCATTGATATAGAATGGGGCCCGTTTTTGTGCCTCACGAAGGAAATTCCTATGAAAAAACTCGCTGTGCAGCACGTTCGAATTACCGCGCTGATACTCGCTTCGCTGGCCTTCGCGGCTGTGTTCGGCTGGGCGACAGATGACGTCCCTTCTGCACTCCCCACGCCACCGGTAGCAAAGAAGGTTCCCAAGACCACCGAAGTCAACGGCCGCACCATGGTCGATAACTATTACTGGCTGCGGGACAAAAAGAACCCCGAGGTGAAATCCTATCTGGAGGCCGAGAACGCCTTCACCGAGGCAGTTATGAAGCCGACGGAGCCGTTACAAAAGAAGCTCTACGATGAAATGCTGAGCCGCATCAAGGAAACCGATGTGGAGGTTCCCTATAAAGAGGGCGGCTACTTCTATTACGTTCGCACCGAAGCCGGAAAACAATACGGCATTCGTTGCCGGAAAAAGGGCAGCATGGACGCGCCGGAAGAAGTCCTGCTGGACGTCAATGAACTGGCCAAAGGGCAGAAATTCATGTCTCTCGGTGCGTTTGACGTAAGCGACGACGGCAATCTGCTCGCCTATTCCACCGACAACACCGGCTTCCGCCAATTCACGCTGGCTGTCAAAGATTTGCGCACCGGCAACTTGCTGGTGGACCACGCCGAGCGCGTTGACTCCATTGCCTGGGCCAACGACAACAAAATCCTCTTCTACACCACCGAGGACGCCGTTTCGAAGCGCTCCAATCAGTTCTATCGACACAACGTCGGCACCGCCGGCCCTGACATTCTCGTCTACGAAGAAAAGGACGAACGTTTCGATATCGGCACCGGCAAAACGCGCAGCAAAGCCTACATCCTACTCGTATCCGGCAGCCATACCACCAGCGAAGCGCGCTACATCCCCGCCGATCAGCCCATGGCGGAATGGAAGCTGATGGAGCCCCGCAAGCAGGACGTCGAGTACTACCCCGATCACAATGGCAATTTCTTCTATCTTCGCGTGAACGACAAAGGCCGCAATTTCCGCCTCGTCAAGGCGCCGGTTTCCGACCCCGCCAGCAAGAATTGGCAGGAAGTCGTGCCTCATCGCGCCAACGTGATGATCGAGGATACCGACTTTTTCAAAAACTATTACATCTCCTATGAGCGGGAGAACGGCTTGCCGCAAATCCGCGTTACCAGCTTGCAGAGCGGTGAATCCCGCCACATCGACTTTCCGGAGCCGGCTTACGTCACCTATCCGTACGCCAATCGCGAATACGATACGACCAAGTTCCGCTACGGCTACCAGTCCTTCATTACTCCCCAATCTGTCTTTGAGTACGATCTAGCCAGTGGCAGTTCTATTTTGCTCAAGCAAAAGGAAGTCCCCGGCGGTTACGACCGCACCCGCTATCAGGTCGAGCGGATTTTTGCCACCGCCGTCGATGGCGTAAAAATTCCCGTCACCGTTGTGCACCTGAAGGGCGCCAAGCTGGATGGAAAAGGCCCGATGTATCTGACCGGCTACGGTTCTTATGGCTATCCTTACGACATCAGTTTCAACCCCAACCTCTTCAGTTTGGTCGACCGCGGCGTGGTGTGCGCGGTGGCACACATTCGCGGCGGGGGCGAAATGGGCAAAGCCTGGCACGATGACGGCCGCATGATGCACAAGAAAAACACCTTCACCGACTTCATTGCCTCGGCCGAATATCTGGTCGCCCAAGGATACGGCTCAAAGGACCGCTTGGTGATTGAAGGGCGAAGCGCCGGCGGCTTGCTGATGGGTGCGGTGCTGAATATGCGTCCGGATTTGTTCCACGCTGCGTTGGTTGGCGTTCCCTTCGTCGACGTCATGAACACCATGCTCGATGAATCCCTTCCTCTGACCGTCAGCGAGTTCGAGGAATGGGGCAATCCGAAAGAAAAGCCAGCGTTCGATTACATGATCACGTACTCGCCCTACGACAACATCGAAGCCAAGCCTTATCCGAACATGTTGGTTAGAACGTCCTTCAACGACAGCCAAGTAATGTACTGGGAGCCTGCCAAATATGTGGCCAAAATGCGCGCGCTCCGCAACGATCACAATACGGTGATCCTCAAAACCAACATGAGCCCCGCCGGACACGGTGGCGCCTCCGGTCGTTACGATCGCTTGCATGACACAGCTTTCGATTACGCCTATTTCCTCACGCAAATGGAGATTCAGAACTGACGCCGGAGCTTCGTCTATGAGGGCGCCGTCTCCTTCGCGGATGGAATCCTGGACGCTGGAAATTTGGCAGGACTACCTGCCCAGGACAACGGCTATTCCCGAGAAGAGTAGTTCCAGTTTCGAGAGCGGCAGCTTGCCAACGCGCACGGTAAGGAAATCTTTATCCACACTGACGATTTGCGACACGTTTGTCACGGAATCCTTTGGGAGGCCGGTCAGGCGCGCCGAGAGGGGGACGTTTCCAGGTGCCGAGCCCCACTTAAGATTGCTGGTTTACGGGACGCACACAACAGTGGAAATGCGGCTGCGGTTCAAGGCATCACCTTGAACAACAACCACAGGCCGTCGGAAAGCCGGACCGGATCCCGCTGGCGCTGGTAATTCGGCCCACCAAATTTCCCCTTGAGAGATTACCACTCGCTTCGCTCAAGAACGCGGCTACTAGCGGCGGAGATAAACTGGTCTTCCCCCTCTCCAACCTCGGCACAAGCCCTGTTCATGGCCTCCGTTACTCGATCTGGGGCGTGGCGCGCCAAGTACTCTTTGAGAGCGTCGCTGAACAAACGGCTTCGCGACCTCTTCGTCCGTCGGGCAAGACGCTCCGCGCCTTCGAAGACATCGTCGGGAATGGATACGGCTGTTTTCATACCACGAGTATAACCGGCCGGCCGCCGGCAAGTATTTCACACTCGCTTCGCTACCTGACGAAGTGGGCTACGACGGATTGAGTCGCGGCGAGAGCCCGGAGGGAATCCGTATAAGGCGCGCGGGCAACTCCGCGTTCGGTAAAAATGGCGGCGATATAACGTGCGGGGGTGACATCGAAGGCGGGATGTGCGGCGTGTACGTCTGGCGCGATTCGAACGCCTTGCAGATGCGTGACCTCCGCGGCGGAGCGCTCCTCGATAGGGATGTGCTCGCCATCCGGAATCGATAAATCAAAAGTCGAAACCGGCGCGGCAATGTAGAACGGCACGTTGTTCTCTTTCGCCAGAACCGCAATCTGGTAAGTGCCGATCTTGTTGGCGGTGTCTCCGTTCGCAGCTATGCGATCCGCGCCAGTCACGATGGCTCCCACTTTTCCGCTCTTCAGGAAGTGACCCGCCATATTGTCCGTAATCAGCGTAAGTGGAATACCGGCTTTGTGCAGTTCCCATGCGGTGAGCCGCGCTCCTTGCAGATAGGGCCGGGTTTCAGGCACCAGCACGTGGATCTTTTTCCCCTGTTCGAACGCCACTCGAATCACGCCAAGTGCGGACCCGATGCCTCCGGTCGCCAGCGCCCCAGCGTTGCATTGCGTCATCACCTGGCCTTCGCGCGGCATGAATTCCGCGCCGAATCGCCCCATGGCTTCGTCCGTCGCCTTCTTTTCGAGATGGACCTGCTGGGCTTCTTCCACCATCTTCTGCTTGATTTTGCCCAGGTCGGAACTCTCAGTGGTTAATTTCCCGAAGCGGCCTTTCATGCGCTCGAGTGCCCAGAAAAGGTCCACCGCCGTCGGGCGGGTTTTTGCGAGCGTGTCGCAAATTTCCACAAATTCAGTTTTGAGCACCTCGACCGATTTCGCGGAAGAATGCAGTACGCCAAGCGCAGCTCCCATCGCGGCAGCAACGCCGATAGCCGGCGCGCCGCGAATCACCATGTCGCAAATCGCTTTGGCCACTTCCCGATAGTCCGTGTAGGTATATGAAATCTCTTCACCGGGAAGGCGGCGCTGGTCGAGCATGACAACGCCCTGGTCGGTCCATTCGATGGGTTGCGCTACGTACATTCCGTCATTATCCTCGCAATCCTCCATTGTAGAGAAATAGGCTCGCGGAGAGAAATGCCACCATTAATCTATGCGCCCTCAGGGATGCGGAGGTATCTGGGTAAAACCCTTGGTGGCGATGATGGAAGTAAATGCAATCATCGAATTGTATCCGAGGTGCAACAGGAAACTCGCCACGACCGTCCCGGTCCAGGCGCGCGCAAACGTAAAAATCACGCCGACTAGAGTCAGCAGGCTGACCAGCCCCCAAGTCCAGCCAAGCTGAGGAGCGTGCATAAGTCCAAAGAGCACGCCCGTCAACAGAATACTTGTCGCCACGCCGGTGCGCGTTGCGGCCGAAAATTCCATGCCGAAGAACTGCAGAACCGCCGACGTGATTCGCGCTAGAACAGGATACAAATAGCCGCGAAAAACCGTTTCCTCCACCAGCGGCGCGATCAGCACCGCCATGGCCATCAGGAGCATGGCGGCGGTTCGATTCTTCAAGAACTCCCGGATGGGAACGTTGTCCACGTCCTTCACTCGTGAACTCGCCAGAGCAACGAAAATCGACAGGCCGCAGCCGGAGAGGAAATACATCCACGGGCGGCCTTTGCCTTCGTTGGCATCGGGCTTGAGCTTTTTCCAGCCCAGCGATTGCCAAAAAGGCGAGTCGCGCAACACGGCCAGCGTAAGGTAAAGAAAAAACAGGATCAGCGCAAACCACACGACATTCATTCCGATGATCAGTCTTGGATCAGACTCGAAAAGCTGTTTGAGCTGATTTTGTGAAAGGTGCTTGTCCACCGAAAAGTAAAGGACCACGGCGAGTTGTAGCGTCAGCAGGCTGGAAACAACAAACACGCCGAAAACCAGAAGATGCGGCCACGACCAGGAGATCCGCAAGTCCTCCGGCAAATTAGCCTGTGAGAGTGACCCTGCAGGCGTAACAGGAAGATAAGAAAGAGGATCGCCGGCCATTGGCTCCGCAGGCGCAGATTCCGCTGGCTGCCTGGTTGGCTGCTCCCCGCCAAGATTCTCTTCACGGGAGCTCGGCGGATTGTCCTCGAAAAAGTTCATCGTTTTCCATGGCGGCGTTTACTGGGCCACTCAGCGGCCAGCGCGGCGGCAACGAGCGGCAAGAGCAACTCGTGGTGGCCGGTGATGGCATAGCCGTGCGATTTGGGTCCGCTGCTTCCCCGGGGCGAGGCGGTGGGACGCTTCACTACATTTTGCAACGGACGGTAGTGCTGGATAAAGTCGAAATTGGCAGTGGTAATGGGTCGCAGCGGAACGCCGAGATTGCGCACGACAGAAACCGCTTTAAGAAAGATCTCCGGTAGCAAAACTGCCGAGCCCCAATTGAGATAAACGCCGCCCGGATGCATCTGCTGCACAAGTGCGCAAAATAAACGGAAGTCGTGATGCGTGGCATCGCCCAGCGCCGCGCCGTTGGCGGCGGGATGCATGTGTGGGATGTCCGTGCCGATAGCGAGATGAATTGTCACGGGGATGCGGTGTTTATAGGCTGCCATGAGGACGCTGAAATTGGCGTGTTTGACTTCGAGAATCCCACTCGAAAGATATTGACCTGCCGCTTCGCCGTAGCCAATGCGAATGCGGTGAGAAAGTTTGCCGATCTCGTTGATGTATTCCCCAGTTTCCGCAGCCATCCCGAACTGGCCTTCACCGATGCCCGCTTCCACGTCTTCGGAAGTATTGCCGGCGAGTGCGAGCTCGAAATCGTGAATGAGCGCTGCTCCATTCATCGCGATTCCGGAGACGAAGCCACGTTTCATCAAACCGACCAGCACCGGACCAAGACCGACCTTGATAACGTGCCCGCCGATTCCCCAGAGGATGGGCTTGCGGTGTTTGCGCGCAGCGTGGATCGCGCTGAGCAACTGTCGCAAGTCTTCCGCAGCGAGAATATTCGGAAGTGAATCGAGGAATTTCGTGAGCGAGCTGTTCGCGCTGTGCGGCCTTGCGAAATCGCGCACGCTGACTTTGCTCTTCCGTGACGCCAATGGATACGTATGCACACCGCCAAGCGTTATGGGTTGAATTGAATAGATGCTCATGGATTTGGGGATACTCTAACGCGCATGGTGGCCAATACCAAGCGAAGCCGGGATTGGGAATGGGTCAATTTGCGATTGTGTCCCATCATCATGATTTCACCGTGGCGCGAGGCCAAAATCTCCACAAGGACATTGCGCCCCCGGTAATCGCAATCGCTCCGCCAACTAGGACCCCACAAAGTAAAGCATGAATTTCATCAGGGTCATTCGGCCGCGGGCCATAGCGGCTCCAAAGATAGGAACCACCAAGAAATCCTCCGAGTCCCAGTAAACATGCCACCACTAGGGAAAAGAGAACAGATGCTGCTGCGCGTTGGCTACTTCGCATTGCCGTTCGCGTGTCCATTGTTCGAAATGCCGAGAACCCGCGCGAGCGACTGGCCCGTGTACGATTTCTTTGTGCGGGCGACGAGTTCGGGCGGGCCCTGGGCGACGATGCGGCCACCGCCTTCGCCGCCTTCGGGGCCAAGATCAATGATCCAGTCGGCTTGCTTGATGACGTCGAGGTGGTGCTCGATGATCAGCACGGTATTGCCGAGATCGACGAGGCGCTGCAAAACGTCAAGGAGCTTTCGCACGTCGTCGAAATGCAAACCGGTTGTCGGCTCGTCAAGGATATACAGTGTGCGGCCGGTTTGGCGCTTGGAAAGCTCGCGCGCGAGTTTGATCCGCTGCGCTTCGCCGCCCGAAAGCGTTGTTGCGGACTGCCCGAGTGTGACGTAGCCAAGACCGACTTCCACAAGTGTCGAAAGTTTTTGCTGAATCTGTGGAATGTTTTCGAGAAGTTTCAGCGCATCAGAAGAAGGCAAATTCAAGACGTCGCTGATGGATTGCCCTTTGTAGCGGACGGCGAGGGTTTCCGAATTGTAGCGGCGGCCGCGGCACACTTCGCACATCACATAGACGTCCGGAAGAAAATTCATTTCGATGCGGCGCAGACCATCACCCTGGCAGGCTTCGCAGCGGCCGCCTTTCACGTTGAAACTGAAGCGGCCGGGGCGATAGCCGCGTTCGCGTGATTCCGGAAGCATGGCGAAAAGATCGCGGATCGGCGCGAAAACTCCAGTGTAAGTGGCGGGATTCGACCGCGGCGTGCGGCCGATGGGCGCTTGATCGATCTCAATCACTTTGTCGATGTTTTCCACGCCTAGAATTTCTCGATGAGCGGCCGGCGCTTCGGAAGAGCGGTAAAGCTTTTGCGCAAGCGAACGGTAGAGAATGTCATTCACCAGCGTGGATTTGCCGGACCCGGAGACGCCAGTGACGACCGTAAGCAGGCCCAGCGGCAACGTGACATCAACTTCTTTTAGGTTGTTTGCGCTCGCGCCAAGGATTTGTATCGCTTTGCCATTGGGGCTGCGGCGTTTTTCGGGAATGGCAATTTTCGAGACTCCGCTTAAATATTGTCCCGTGAGCGATGCGGCCGTTGCCTCGATCTGCGCCGGTTTGCCTTGGGCGACGAGGTAACCGCCGGCGTTCCCTGCGCCGGGGCCGAGGTCGACAACGAAATCGGCGCGGCGGATGGTGTCTTCGTCGTGCTCGACAACAAGGACAGTGTTGCCAAGATTGCGAAGATGCTCGAGGGAGCCGAGGAGGCGCGCATTATCTCGGGCATGTAAGCCGATGCTGGGCTCGTCGAGAACATAGAGAACGCCGCGCAGGCGCGAACCGATTTGCGTAGCCAGGCGGATGCGCTGGGCTTCGCCCCCAGAAAGCGTGGCGGCGGAACGATCCAGGCTAAGATAGCCGAGGCCGACGGCGAGCAGGAAATCGATGCGCTCTGAAACTTCCTCCAGCGGGAGTGCGGCGATTTCCTTTTGCCGCTCCGTGAGATGCAAAAGGATCTTGTCGACGGCGGGGCGCGCGGAGCTCAGCGATAAGGCGGTGAAATCGGCGATAGACCAACTCGCAAGCTTTACTGCGAGCGATTCAGGGCGCAGCCGTTTGCCATGGCAAGTGGCGCAAAGCGTGGCAGACATATATTGCGTCATCCACTCGCGATAGGTATCCGAGTTGGATTCCTCGAAATTCCTCTCAAGAAATTTCAATATGCCAGGAAAGCGGAATCCTTTGTCACTCTTTGATTTCTTTGCTGCGGCGCCATTTTCACCGGAGGCGCTGCCGTTCGACGGCGGGTAGCCGTATAGCAACATGTTCTGAACGCGCGCGGGGAATTTCTCAAATGGCGTTTCCAGATCGAATCCGTGCGCATAAGCGCCAAGTTCCAGCGTGCGCTTGAGAATCGCAGAGCCGGAGCCCGGGCCAAGGCCGCCGTCGAAGAGCGGCCGCGTCCAGTCCGTGATGATTTTCGACGGATCGAAATCGTATTTCGAGCCGAGACCGTTGCACGCCGGGCACGCACCGTAAGGCGAATTGAAGCTGAAGGACCGCGGCTCGAGTTGCGGAACGGAGATGCCGCAATCAGGGCACGCCAGCTTTTCCGAAAAAGTGTGTTCCTTGCCCCCAACGATGGCGACGGTGACCAAGCCGCTCGCCAGTTTCAGCGCCGTGGCAATGGATTGCTCGAGCCGCGCGGCGATGCCCTGTTTGACGAGCAGCCGGTCGATTACGATTTCGATGGTGTGGTTCTTGCGTTTGTCGATGACCGGAAGATCGTCGAGAGGAACCAGTTCGCCGTTGACGCGTACACGAACGTACCCGTCTTGCGCGAATTTCTCGAGTTCCTTGCGAAATGCGCCCTTCCGGCCGCGGACAATCGGCGCAAGAATCATGACGCGGTCGTCCGGCTTGCAAATCTCCCCATGCAGAATCGACTGCACAATTTGCTCGCTGGACTGGCGAGTGATGGGTAAACCACAGTTCGGGCAATGCGGTACGCCGACGGTGGCGTAAATCACGCGGAGATAATCGTAAATCTCCGTGATGGTCCCGACGGTGGAACGTGGTGACCGGGTCGTTGTTTTCTGCTCGATGGCGATCGAAGGAGAAAGCCCTTCGATGACGTCGACTTCCGGCCTCTCCATCTGATCGAGAAACTGCCGCGCGTAGGCCGAGAGCGATTCGACGTACCGCCGCTGCCCTTCGGCGTAAATCGTATCGAACGCGAGCGAAGATTTGCCGGAGCCAGAGAGCCCAGTGATGACCGTGAGGCTATTCCGCGGGATTTCGACGCTGATATTCTTGAGGTTATGCTGCCGCGCGCCCCGGACTACCAGTTTCGTCAGGCCCATGTAACGATTCGCTCCCTCCACAGGAGCCCCAGCGCTCAGTAGCTACACTGAGCCCAAGATAACTCCTCACAATAGCAGGAGGGAAAGAAAAGGGTCAAGCGGAGGTATTTGTAGTCAATTCAGGGATGTTTTGGCTTCGAGTGACTGCGTGGTTCTATGCGGATAGTCCTTGGCTGACCGAGAGTTGCGCGGAGAGCACAACGAACTCCGACAGTCCTTCCCTAGATTCAATATCAAAAGGCTTTGCTGTGCTGATGCGGACCAATTTCCGTCCTTTGTCATCCTCCGATCGACTCAACACTTCACAGCCTACGGAGCCTGGTTGCGGGTATTTGCTCCTCCCATCGAGGAAATCAAAGCCGAAGATTGGCACTTTATCGACTAAGGCATGCTGACGACCTTCCGCGTCCACGAACTCGCACGCTACCCAACCAGGCTGATGGTCGTCAACGAAGCGAACGATTTCGACGGCAAGATTGTACATGGCGCCCAAAGTTAGATTCCGGCGTAGGTTTGGCGGCGAAGGAATTGGCCGGCGCCGGGGCGGCCGACGAATTTGCCGGCTTCGATGACGGCGCGGCCGCGGGAGAAGACCGTTTTGGGCGCGCCCTTGGTCTTTATGCCCTCGAACATGGAATAGTCGACGCGCATGTGGTGGGTTTTGGCGCTGATGATTTCTTCGCGGTTGGGATCGAAAATCACCAGGTCAGCGTCGGAGCCGACGGCGATGGTGCCTTTGCGCGGGTAGAGGCCAAAGAGTTTTGCGGGCGCGGTGGAGACGAGCTGGACGAAACGGTTTGGCGAGAAATGTTTGCCGTGGACTCCGCCGGTGTAGACAAGGCTTAGGCGGTGCTCAATGCCCGGGCCGCCGTTGGGAATTTTGGTGAAGTCGTCCTTGCCCAACTCTTTTTGTTCCTTGAAGCAGAAGGGACAGTGGTCGGTGGAAACAACTTGCAATGTGTCTTTCGCGAGTCCCTGCCAGAGTTTTTCCTGATTCCACTTTTCGCGCAGCGGCGGAGTGAAAACGTATTTGGCGCCTTCAAAACCGGGCGCGTCCATATTTTCGAGCGATAGATACAAATACTGTGGGCAAGTTTCGGCGTACGCGGGCAGGCCGCGGTCGCGGGCTTCGCGGACTTTTTCGAGGGCATCGTTGCAGGAAAGATGCACGATGTAAACGGGCGCTCCCGCCATTTCGGCGAGGGCGATGGCACGCGAGGTAGCTTCTGCTTCGGCCGTGGTCGGGCGGGTGAGCGCGTGATACTTTGGCGCGCGCTTTCCTTCGGCGAGCGCCTGCTGGACGATCACGTCGATCGCCCCGCCGTTTTCCGCGTGCATGCAGATGAGTCCGCTATGCTTGGCAGCCTGGCGCATGGCTTTGAAAATGGTCGCGTCATCGAGCATGAAGACACCGGGGTAGGCCATGAAGAGCTTGAAGCTGGTGACGCCTTCGTGAATGAGCTGGCCCATCTCCTCAAGCTGCGCGGAGCCGAGGTCGGTGATAATGCAATGGAAGGCGTAGTCGGTGACGGCTTTGTCGTGAGCTTTCTTCATCCAGGTGTCGAAGGCTTGTCGCAGTGTTTGGCCTTTGTATTGGATGGCGAAATCAATGAGCGTAGTGGTGCCGCCATAAGCGGCGGCGATCGTGCCAGTCTGGAAATCGTCCGCACTAGTGGTGCCGCCGAAGGGCATGTCGAGGTGCGTGTGGACATCGATGCCACCGGGAATGATGAGCATGCCTGCGGCGTCGATGACGCGCGTGGCGTTTTCGGTAGGAAGCTGCGTGGCGATGGCTGTGACCTTGTCGCCGTTAATGCCGACGTCGGCCAGAGACGTGTCGGTGGCAGTTACCACGGTGCCGTTGCGGATTACGGTGTCAAAGCGCATGTGAGTTCCTCGGAGTTGGTTTGGTGAAAAAGTTTACAGCTTGGCCACCTCCCCACCCCTCCCCCTGTCTCTTAAAAGTGGTGATTCTAAAGGATTTTAAGTTATTTGGAAGAGGGTTTAGACTGCCCCAAAGTGGTGCAATTTTCGTGCCAGGGGAGTGTGGGCGCGCGGAGGCCCTGGATGGGGCAACGGCGTCGACGGAGCGGCTGGTTGATTGTTCCTTTGACAGATGCATGGGCGGCAAAGCTCCAGAAAACGCTTACCCCTCCCGACCGAGTCGGGATAAATTCGGGGGCGCGCTACAGCTATTTTGCGTAGTGCGGCAGAATCTTATGCTGATAGACGTCCAGTGTCTTCTCTTCGTCGCCAGACATTAGATAGATGTTGAACTGGGTGACGCCGACTTTGCGAAGGCGGTCGAGCTTCTTGCGATGCTCGTCGATGGGACCGATCACGCAGAAGCGGTCTACAACTTCATCGCTGACGAATTCGGCGTTGTCGCTGCCGACTTCGCAGTGGTGGAGATAATCGTACTTGCCGCGATCTTTGACAAAAGAAGTCAATGCGGGCGGCAATTCTTCCGGCTTGTATTTGGAGATGAGGTCCATCACGTGATTGGAGACCAGCGCGGGGAACCAGCGGACGTGTTCGCGCGCGGTTTTCAGATCGTCGGAGGGCCAGACGGGGGCAGCGGCCATCACCTCGATTTTGCTGAAGTCGCGGCCGGCTTCCTTGGCGCCCTCGCGAACGAAGCCGAGGCACCAGTCAATCAAATCGGGATCGGCGAACTGGAGAATCACGCCGTCGCCGATACGCCCGGCACAACGCAAGGCTTTGGGGCCGTAGCCTGCAACCCAGACGCGAGGCATCTCGCCATTGGCCCAGGGGAATTTTGTGGGGACGCCGTCGAGATCCACTGTCTTTCCAGCGTTCAGATTACGAAAGACGCGGACAAATTCCTCGAGGTTTTCGAGCGTGGTGGGTTTTTTGCCGAGGACGCGGCGGGAGCTGTCGCCGCGTCCAATGCCAAGTTCCATGCGGCCACCGGAAGCAAGATTCAGGGTGGCGAAGAGGCTGGCGGAAACAGTGACATCACGGACTGCAGGGTTGGTCACGCAAGTGCCAAGGCGCATTTTCTTGGTGTTAGCGGCCATGAGCGTCAGGAGCGGGAAGGGCTCTTTCCAGATGACGTGGGAATCGAAAATCCAGCCGAAGGAGAAGCCGGACGTTTCGGCCTGGCGAGTGAGGCTGAGGATTCTGTCAATGGAAATGTCAGGTTTGATGGTGATGCCGAAGTCCATAGATCGCTCCCTTAAGCAATGGCGCGAGTGACTGGTGACTCGCGACTAGTGACTCGTAGAACCCTGTTACGCGGATAGCAGTAAAGCGAAGCCGAGCGATATCGACAAAGAACAAGCTCAAGCCTTGACTCCCGTAACGGGCTGGACAACCGGTTCAGCGCGCCCCATAAGGGCGAAGTAGGCAAAGAAACTGACCAGGAAGCCTACGAACCACGCGTAGTTGTAAAGGACGCGCAACGGCGAATACACCAGGCCGACGAAAGCGACGGCGATGCCTGCGGCCAGCGCGGCTACAGCTGTCCAGTTGAACCCGCGAGCGTATTCGTACTGGCCATTGCGGCGGTAGAGATCTTCGACGTTCAGGAGCTTTTTCCGGACTATGAAATAGTCGCAAATGAGAACGCCGGCGATGGGACCGAGGAAGCCAGAGTAGCCGACAAGCCAAATAAATATGTAACTGCCATAGCTCGACATGATTTTCCAAGGCTGCATGACGATGCCCATGGCGCAGGTTATGAGGCCGCCGGCGCGGAAACTGATACGGCGCGGGGAAAGATTAGAGAAATCGTTGGCGGGGGAGACCACGTTTGCCGCTACGTTCACGTTCAGCGTGGCCATAAGCAGTGCGATCATGGCCAGAACGACGGCGAAGGGATTGCCGAGACGAGCGAGGACGGCGACAGGGTTCCAAAGAGCCTCGCCAAAAATAATCAGGGTGGCGGAAGTTACCGCGATACCAATGAAAGAATAAAAAGTCATGGTGGCCGGGAGCCCAAGCGCCTGGCCGACGATTTGATCGCGCTGGCTGCGCGAGTACCGAGTGAAATCGGGAATATTCAACGAAACCGTGGCCCAGAAACCGACAACACCGGTGAGCGAAGGAATGAAGAAGCGGAAAAACTCGCCGAAGGTTTGAAATTTCGACGGAGTGGCCAGCATCGGGCCGAAGCCGCCGGCTTTGCTGCGGGCCCAGAAGAGAAGTGCAAGTCCAATCAGCAGCAGAAACGGAGCGGAAATACCTTGCAAGAAGCGAATGGTTTCGATGCCGCGCAGAATCACGAGCACGTTCAGAAGCCAAAAGAAAACAAAGCAGATCGCGGCACCATAGTGGAGATTTGCCCAGGACGGCGCGAGAGCTACGATCATGGCATTGATTGCTTCGCCCCCGATCCAGGTCTGAATGCCAAACCAGCCGCAAGCCACAAGGGCGCGGAGAATCGCCGGGACGTTGGCGCCGAGCACACCGAACGAGGCTCGCGCAAAAACCGGGAACGGGATTCCGTATTGCGCGCCGGCATGCGCATTCAGGAGCATGGGAATCAGCACCAGCACGTTGCCAAGAAAAACGGTGAAGAGCGCCTGCTTCCAGTTCATGCCGCCGGCGATCATGCCGCTGGCAAGCATGTAAGTGGGAATGTTCACGCTCATGGAGATCCACAGCGCGGCGTAATTGTAGGTGCGCCAAGTGCGGCGTTCGCTGGCGACCGGGGCGAGGTCCTTGTTGTAGAGCGAACTGCTCTCGATGGTTTCCGCGCGAAGCAATTTAGTCGGCCGCCTCGGAGCTTTCTCCGGCGCGAGTGCGGGTGATTTCCCCGTAGGATTCCGGTCGGCGGTCACGGAAGAACTGCCAGGTATCGCGGACCATCTGAATTTCGTCGAGATTCAGTTCGGCGACGAGGAGTTCATCCTTGTCGCGGCTGGCCTGCTTGACGATTTTTCCACGCGGATCGCAGAAATAGCTTTTGCCGTAAAATTCGCCGATTTTCCAGGGAGCTTCGGTGCCGACGCGGTTGATGGCGGCGACGAAATATTGATTGGCGACGGCGTGGGCGGGCTGCTCGAGTTCCCAAAGATATTCGGAGAGGCCAGCGACGGTGGCGGACGGGTTGTAAACAATTTCAGCGCCATTCAAGCCGAGGCAACGAGCGCCTTCGGGAAAGTGGCGGTCATAGCAAATATAGACACCGACGCGGCCGTAGCGTGTCTGGAAAACCGGATAGCCGGCATTTCCCGGCGTGAAATAAAATTTTTCCCAGAAGCCCGGGTGGCAATGGGGAATGTGGTGTTTGCGGTACTTGCCAAGGTAGCGGCCGTCGGCATCGATGACCGCGGCGGTGTTGTAGTAGACGCCGGTCATTTCAACTTCGTAGATAGGGACGACGAGCACCATCTGGTATTTCTTCGCGAGCTTTTGCATCGCTGTGATGGTGGGACCATTGGGAATTTTTTCGGTCAACTCGTACCAGCGGGTTTGCTGCTCGGCGCAAAAGTAGGGGCCGTAAAAGATCTCTTGCAAGCCAAGAATCTGCACCTTTTGCTTGCCGGCGTCGGCGATGAGGCGTTCGTGCTTGGCGATCATTTTTTTCTTGATGTCTGCAAGAGAGTATTTTTCAGGAGACCACTCACATTGAGCCTGAATCAGGCCACAGCGGACGATACGGGGCATGTCAACCTCCCGGGCAAAGACAGGCGAAAAGTCTACTCCGTGCGCGAGTGTGCGACAAGGTTGCGGCGCCGGATTGTGCTGTTCCACGACCTTAACGAATCGCTGAGATAAATGCAGGAAACTGCTGGATTGACGCTCTGGACCGGGCCCACTACCATCGACTCCGGGCGATTTTCCGTAAGGAGCCTCCCGTGAGAAAAGACGGCGGAAGAATAGGCATCATACTGCGGGCCCTTTGCTTGTTGTTTGTACTGCCCGGCACTGGCGGGAGCCAGCACGAACACCGCGCCGACATGACGAAGAAACAGCAGCTAGGGACCGTCGAGTTTCGAGTTTCGTGCAGCGCCGAAGCGCAAGAAGCGTTCACGCGCGGCATGGCGCTCCTGCATTCGTTCGCTTACGAAGAATCGGCGGAAGCCTTCCGGAACGCGGCAGGCAAGGATGCACGTTGCGCGATGGCGCATTGGGGTCTGGCCATGACGGGATACCACCAACTGTGGGATCCGTACCCCGGACCTACGGAATTGAAGCTCGGCGCCACTCAAATTCAAAAGGCGCGTGAATTGAAGCCGGGAACACCACGCGAAAAAGATTACATCGAAGCATTGGGAGTTTTCTTCGACGATTGGGAAAAGCGTGACCACGCCGCCCGCGCCAGGGCTTACCAAGGAGCAATGCGCGGAGTTCAGGAACGAAATCCCAAGGATCGGGAAGCAGCGATTTTTTATGCTCTGGCACTGGTGGCAACCGCCTCTCCAGAAGACAAAACCTATGAGAACCAGCGAAAAGCGGGCGCGATTCTCGAGCCTATTTTTGCGGAGCACCCCGATCATCCCGGAGCGGCGCACTATCTGATTCATGCGTATGACAATCCCGTGCTTGCACCGCAAGGAGTCGCTGCGGCACGCGCCTATTCAAAGATCGCTCCCGATATGCCGCACGCCCTGCACATGCCGTCGCACATTTTCACGCGGCTGGGACTTTGGGAAGACTCGGTATCGTCGAATGTTGCCGCGGCGGCAGCGGCGCGCAAGCATGGCGACCCTGGCGAAGAGTTCCACTCGCAAGACTATCTGGTCTACGCCTACCTGCAAATGGGCCGGAATGACGAAGCGGAAAAAATCCGCGACCATCTTCCTTCGGCGGATGACGCGAAGCCGTCCTCCGTATTCAAAATAAATTTCGCGAAGGCCGCCATTCGCGCGCGCTGCGCACTGGAAGAAAAGAATTGGACGGAAGCTGAGAACCTGGCTGCCGAACCTGAAGTTCAGCCTCAGGTAGCAGCGATTTCGCACTGGGCGGCGGCTCTGGGCGCCGCGCACACGGGAAATCTGCCGGCGGCCAAGCAACACGCGGAGCAGGTCCGCAGGCTTTCGGTCGAATTGCGGGACAAGGGCGAGGCGTACTGGGCACAGCAAGTCGCGATTCAGGGCGAGGAAGCCGGGGCTTGGGTGGCGTTCGCGGAGCATCGCACGCAGGATGCCGTGCGCATGTTGCGAATTGCAGCGGACCATGAGGACGCGGCGGAAAAACATCCCGTAACACCGGGAGCGGTGCGTCCCGCTCGCGAATTGCTCGGCGATTTGCTGATGGAGATGCACCAGCCGAAGGAGGCACTGCGGGCCTACCGGCAGGTGCTAACGCTGGCACCCGGAAGACGCAATGCCCTAGTAGGGGCAGCCGAGGCGGAACAGGAGTCTGCCAAGTCCAGCAAAACAAATCAGATGTCTGGAACTCTTAAGGACTGCGCAAGAACTATTGCACTGGTTCAGAGAGTAGGCATAGCGGGCAGGTAATTTTGCAGGGGCGGTAGAGCTTTTTTACTCAGGTTTATGCGGCAGTCCACTGAAAATAAAGAGTTTAAGATTGGCCTGGAGCTTGCACTTCCTTAGACAGTGGGGGAGGCGAGCCGAGGATCCCTTTAGGGGATTGAGGGCTGGGCCGGTTCGCTACTCCCCCCTTTTTTATTTTCCGCTGGTTGATGGGCCGGAATTCCACCTGCAAGCGTTTCTCCCTTACATAAAGCACGCCGCCAAACTGGATGGATCCCGTGAAAGCAGTTAGTCCAAGCTGTCTCAGGATGACAAGCTTGAAGCGTTGAGCTTGATCCCGCATGACACTCGTGCGGGCACTAGGCTGAGATCAAAGTAGAATCTGAGGAGAAAACGAGTGAGGGTCAGGCTAGGAAGTGGAAAGCTGCTGGCTGGGCGAGGCGGCTTACGCCCGGCTGCATTTCGTGAGAGCGCGTGTTGTAGTCGGCGAGCGTGAGAACCAGCATGATCGCCAGCCAGAAAACAGAGCAAACGATGACAAGCTGGGTGCGCTTGGGACTATAGCGGGCGTGCATGAAGAAAAGAACGACAAGCGCGGCTTTTATGGTGGCGATCACCAGAGCGATGACGATATTGAGCTTGCCGAAGTTCTGAAATGCAGCATAAACGGTGATGGCAGTGCCGGCCATCAGCGACAAGAAAATGAAGGCGTAGATTTTTGGCGAAACAATGTGCTCGGACACGCGCGATTCTCCCTCTTCTCCTACCGGTGCCTGTCAATCAGATATAACAATGGAAACAGATAGATCCACACAATATCGACGAAGTGCCAGTACAAGCCGACGATTTCGACGGGCGTGTTGTACTGCGGCGTGAAGCGTCCCGCGAATGATCCCTTGATGAGCCACACCAGGAGTCCGGCGCCCACGATCATATGGAGTGCGTGCAAGCCGGTCATACCAAAGTAAAGCGAGAAATAGAGCTGGCCGTGCGCGTTGATGTCCGGGTCGTGTTCGAAGGCCTCTTCCACTTCCTTTTTCTCTAAAGCCAATTCTTTTGGATCATCCCCAGCCATAGGGTGAGTCGGATGGTACTTCATGTCAAAGCTGCGGCCCGGGATGAGATGGTGATCGTATTTCTGTTTGTATTCGATGGCCTTAACGCCAAGAAAGACAGTGCCGAGACCGAGAGTGGCGATGAGGAAAATACTGACCAGTTGCTTTTTGCCGACTTGCGCGGACCACACGGCCATGGCCATGGTCAAACTGCTCATGATCAACACGACGGTGTTGCCAGCCCCGAGCTTAATGTTGAGCGTGTTGCTGCCGATGCCGAAGGCCGTGCTGAACGCGGTGCGATTGATGGTGTAGGCGAGGAACAGGCCGCCGAAGAACAAGACTTCGGTGACCAGGAAAATCCACATGCCGAGCGTGGCGGATTCCTTCTGCTGCTCGAGAGTCTTGAAATGTCCGTACAGTTCGCCGGTGCGGTGCACTCGGTGCTCCTCTTTGCCATCCTGTGGACAGCGTCTAATTCCTCAAAGCGCGGGTGGGGCAAGCCCCGCCCCTACAAATCAAAAAACTAATCGTCTCCATGGGCCGGGGCGGGCAATGGCGAACCTGCTGCCAGGCCGAGATCAGGCCGGTTCTTAAAGTCGTAGGGCTCCCAGGTTACTTCCGGCGTGACCTCAAAATTCTCCGTGAGTGGCGGCGAATCCGTTTTCCATTCCAGGCCTGTAGCGGGCCACGGATTAGGCCCGGCGATTTTGCCATAACGCATGGACCACGTCAGATAACTCATAGGCAGCAGGTAGCCCAGCGCAAGGATCGAGGCGCCCGCGGTGGAGAGCACGTTGAGCACCTGGAACTCCGGCGGATAGGTGTGATAGCGGCGCGGCATACCGAGATATCCGAGGATAAACTGCGGAAAGAACGTCAGATTGAAGCCGACGAAGAGAATCACTGCGGCAAACCGCGAGAGCGATCGCGGATAGAGCCTGCCGGTAATCTTGGGCCACCAGAAGTGCAAGGCGCCCACGTAACCCATGACCGCGCCGCCAACCATGATGTAGTGGAAATGGGCGACCACGAAGTAGGTGTCATGAATGTGAATGTCCAGGCCCAGGCAAGCAAGGAAGAGCCCGGTGAGGCCGCCGATCACAAACAAGCCAATGAAGCCGAGGGCATAAACCATCGGGGGGTCCCAGGAAATCGAGCCTTTGTAGAGCGTGGAAGTCCAGTTAAAGACTTTAACCGCCGAAGGAATGGCAACCAGGTAACTGAGGAACGAAAAGGTGAGGGCAGCGTAGGTGGATTCGCCGGTCAAGAACATGTGGTGCGCCCAAACGAGGAAGCCGATAACCGCAATAGCGATGCTGGATCCGGCGATGAAGGCATAACCGAAAATGGGCTTGCGCGCGAACGTGGGAATGATTTCGCTGACTACGCCCATGGCCGGCAGAATCATGATGTATACGGCGGGGTGCGAATAAAACCAAAAAAGGTGCTGGAACAGAATCGGGTCGCCGCCCAAAGCGGGATTGAAGAAGCCCAAGTGAAACATTCGTTCGAGACCGGCAAGCAGCAGAGTGATGGCCACGACGGGCGTGCCAAGAATCATCACGAGGCTGGTGGCGTAATGGGCCCAGACGAAGAGCGGCATGCGGAACCAGGTCATACCGGGGGCGCGCATGGTATGGATGGTGACGATGAAGTTGAGGCCGGTAAGAATCGAAGAGAAGCCGTTGATGAAGATACCGATGACCGCCGGCGTGACCGCGGAATTCGAATACACACTGCTGAGGGGGGTATAAAAGGTCCAGCCGGTGTCCAGCCCGCCGGTGCTGAAGGAATACAGAACGAAGCCGCCACCAATAAGGTAGATATACCAGCTCAAGAGATTGATCTTCGGGAAGGCCAGATCCTTCGCGCCGATCATCAGGGGAATGAGGAAATTCCCGAAGACGGCGGGTATCGAGGGGATCAGAAAGAAGAAAATCATCGCCACGCCGTGCATGGTGAAGAGTTTGTTGTAAGTCTCTGGCGTGACCAGCGCTCCACCGGGAGTCAAAAGGTGGATGCGAATCATGGTGGCCAACACGCCGCCGATGAAAAAGAAAACGGTGACGGAGGCGAGATACAGCAAGGCGATGCGCTTATGATCGGTGGTTAGCAGCCACGAACGAAGGCCGGAGCCGTAAGTGGCGTTCAAATAATGCTTGTCCGGCAATTCGTGGTCTGGTGTTGCCAGTGTGTTGCTCATGACTTATTTCTTCCCCGTGGGCGGCGCAATTCCAGAGCCCTTGGCGGGCACTGGCTGCGACTGCAGAGACTTGATGTAGACGGTGAGAGCGAGAATTTGCTCCTCCGTCAACTGTCCCTGGAACGTGGGCATCAACGGCTGATACCCGGCCACAATTTTTGCATTTGGTTGAAGCATGGATTCGCGGATGTAGACTTCGTCGGCGGTGACGACGGAACCGTCAGCCAAAAGAACTTTGGCGCCGTAAAGACCGTTGAGGGAGGGAGAGCGGCCCGAGCCGTCAGCAACGTGACACGTGACGCAGGTCTTTTCGACAAAAAGTTTTTCGCCGGCAACGATAGGATTGGTGTTTCCACCCGACGAACCAGATAGCCACGCGGAGTAGTCAGACGGCTCCATCACAGTAACCCAGCCACCCATCACAGCGTGGTTCGTGCCGCAGTACTGAGAACAGAAGAAGTGGTAACGGCCGGGCTTGGTAGGGCGAAACCACATGGTGTTGTAATGTCCCGGAACGACGTCCATTTTGACGCGGAATGCGGGGACGAAGAAATCATGGATAACGTCTTCACTGGCAAGGATCAGGCGAATGTTACGGCCCACGGGAACGTGCAATTCATTGATTTCCTTCAACCCGTTGGGCTGCTGCGCCTTCCACATCCACTGTTTGCCGATCACATAGATATCGAGGGTGTCGCGGGGGGCATTGCGATAGTCCACATAGACGACCGCGCCCCAGCCGAACATAGCCAAGGACAAAATCAGGGGAACGATCATCCAAACCGCCTCGAGCCGCGCATCTTCATGGGTGGGAATGCCGATGGCATCCGGCGCTTTGCGGTGATACTTGAAGAAGAAGACGATAATCGCAATGGTGACGCCGGCCGCAAAGAACACACAGATACCAGTGATGAAAACCATGAGCGCGTCCACATGCGGCGCGAAATTGGACGCTTGCTCCGGATAGATTGGAAATTGCGACTGCACGGCTTAGTGAGCTCCTCGTTCCAGACCAGGAGAAAGCGGCTGGGGCAAATTCCTGGCCGCCGCTAAATTTTCGCGGCGGCGGGAAAGCAAAATTCCTCCGACAATGCAGAGAATCGTCAATACCCCAGCCAGACGGATAATTTTGAGAATCGAAGCGCTGTAGGCGGCGGCGCTGGGGTCGTAGTGATAGCAAAATAGCAAAACGTGATCGATGGGTGAGCCGATCCTCCCGACGGAAGCATCCACAAGCCCAAGGCGCATGTCACGGCCGGGAAATTCGACGCCGTAGAAGTAGCGGGAAATGTGGCCATCAGGCGTAAGAAGCAAAACGCCGCTGGCGTGAGCGAAAAGATTGTTCTTGGCATCGAAGGAGAAACGAAAGTTCGCGGCCTTGGTCGTGGCCTCGACGGATTCTTTGGGGCCAGTGAGGAAATGCCAGCCAGAATCGGTTTCCGGGCGGCGGAAATGAACCAGGGCCTTCTTTTTCTTTTCGGCGGCCATCTCCGGCGTCTCGCGGGGATCGAAGCTGACAAAAACAACTTCGTAGTCGCGCCCGGGACTAAACGAGAACATACGCAGCGAACCGACGACCCCCTGTTGGACCTGATCGCAAAGCATGGGGCAGCCGTAATAGACGAAGGCGAGGACAACCGGCTTCTGATGGCCGAAGTAGTCGCGAAGCTGAACGCTCCGGCCGGTTTCGTCGCGGAAGGGGAGATCCAGCGGCATTGACCCGTTGAGCGGAGGCTCGAAACCGACTTTTTGCAAAACGGCAGGCATTGCCGATGCCGCCGGTAGGGTGTTGCCGGGAACCGCCTGCGCACGTAGTGTCGTGCCTGCTAACAGCAGCACGGCAATCCCGGCGATATGGCGGACTCTATTCATGTCGTTATTTCTTTTTCTCCACTGGCGCTGCCGGCGCCGGAGACAAACCCTTTTCGGCAATGATCTTCATCGCATCCTTGACGGGAATTTGTACGATGCCAGTGGATCGATCGATCCATTCCAGCTTTTCATTAGCCTCGGAGTCGTCTTGGATCTTTTTGCGCAGATCCGCCTGTGGATCGGCTCTTTGACCGGGAAAACCAAAACCCTGAAGCCGCGGCTCGGGCGGCAACTCTTTTTGATGAGTCTCACGCGAAGGTGGCGGAGGCGAATCGGTCGAGGCCGTAAAAGCGGAGGTAAAGCGCAGGATAAAAATGCAAATGAACAAGGAGGCGACGACAGAGAAGCCCAAGGCAAAAAGATATTTATAGATCACGCCGGCCTGGATGTCCCGCTCTTCGAACGAGACGTCCGTGTGGCGAGGTTCGTGACCCGTGTTGTGAGACTCAGTGTTCATGGTGCTCAATGGCCTTTGCAAGATCCGGGTCGCCGAGCGGCAGCAGCGGGCATTGCTTCAAGTTGAATGCAAAGAAGCCGAGCCACAAACCGCCGAGTGCAATGGGCAATACAATATCCAACCAAGTGGGCATGGCGCGAGAAGTGAATTCCGGGCGCGTCATCCAGAAGAGATCCACCAGGCGCATGAAGATGAGCCATATAGCGATACGGGGAAGCACCTTCGCATTGCGCTTGACATCCTGCGAGAGCAGCAGGAAAAAAGGCACGAAGAAATGGAACACCAGAACGATCACGGCAACGACGCTCCATCCGCCGTACAGCCGCGCAAGGTAGAAGCTGATTTCTTCCGGCTGATTGCCCGACCAGATGATCAGGAGTTGCGAAAAATCGAAATAAGCCCAAAGCATGACAAAAGCAAGGAGGAGCTTTCCCAAATCGTGCAGGTGGCGCTTTTGCAGGACGCTGGCGAATGGCGCGCTGCGAGCCAGGAGCACAACAACAGCGATCATGAAGGCCATCGAGGAGATCAACTGACCAACCACAAACAGGAAGCCGTAAATGGTGGAGGCCCAGTGAGGTGAGAGCGACATCACCCAATCGATGGACGCGAAGGTCATCACAAACACATAGAGAATGATGCCGGGGCCGGCAAGCATTTTGAAGCGGAGGCGCAAGGCGCGGTCTTCGGGGTTGGCGTCCTGTTGCTTCGACAAAATATTGAAGATGAACATCAGCAGGAGCCAGATGGCGAAATAAATTATGGCGCGAATGTAGAAGCCATTCTGCGTGAGGTAGGTTTTCTGAAAATCGGATAGCGCCCCTTCGCCCGTCGGCGGCGCGTTGAGCCAGCCCTTCTCGTCCCCATGACCGGAATAGAGATACTTCATTCCGAAAATCGCGATGGGCAGAGAAGCGATGAACATCAGGGGAACAGCGCGGGTGGCGGATTCAAGCGGACGGCGGATCATGATGCCCCAGTGGCCGCCGGTCAGATGCTGCAACATCAAAAGGCCTAGCGAGCCGACGGTCAGCCCGAGAATCAGCAGAAAACTCATCAAATAAGATGGAAAGAAAAGTTCAGGAGTGCGCACGGCGCCACCGACGGAGAGGAGCAGGGCAAGACCACCTACGAAGTATGCCCGATATTGAAGGCGGCTGACGCTCTCCGGCGCCTGATATTCCTGCGCAGGCATTAGAAGCTGCCTCCTGACGAATCTTTGGCGCCGCTGGGTTTGGGCGCGGGAGCTGCGTTTTGATTCAGCTTTTCGCGAAGCTCCGCCGGCAGATCGGCGGCTTTCATGTTGCGGCTGAGCTGCAGCGCGCGGATGTAGGCGACGATGGCCCAGCGATCGCGCGGAGGAATCTGCGCCGAGTAGCCCAGCATCTGGCCGAAACCGTTGGTGATGTTGTCGTAGAAATAGCCGTTGGGCGCCTGGCGAAGACGGTCTTGATGATAGCTGGGCGGCTGCTTCATTCCACGCACGGCCACCATACCGTTGCCGTCGCCCTGCAATCCGTGGCATGGAGAACAAAAAATCTTGTAGCGCTCTTCCCCGCGCTCGAGAAGCTCGAGGTTCACAGTCAGCGGGAAATTGTTGGAATCCTTGGGAACGAAGAGTTCGTCGTTCGCAATCGAACCGCGGGCGACAGTATTTTCGACCGGCGGGCGCTCCGAGCGGCCATCGCCAAAGAATTCCGAGGGCGAAAGTGGGCGGTTCTTTGGCTGGTTGGCCATGTCCTGCCGCAGATATTCGCAACCGCCGCCGAAGATCAGGGAAGCGACGGCGCAAGCAGCGGCGAGACAGCGCGAGGTGTTAGATGTAGTCAAGGGCCACCTCGTTGATATGGTGCGCGTGAACTTCCTGGAGAAGCCGGGTACATTTCTCCAAATGGAAGTTGGGGTCCTTGGCCTCGATGCAAACAAAAAATCGGTCCGACGACGCATGCGTGAAGCGCGCGACGTTGAAAACCGGATGATTCGGCTGGGGCAGTTTGTTCAGGGCGAGCATACCGAAAACCGCGGCGAGCGACGCCCCGAGTATGGTCAGCTCAAAGGTGACGGGAATGAAGGCGGGCCAGCTATTGAGCGGACGGCCACCGATGTTCAATGGGTAGGCAACCGCCGCGGCCCAATATTGAAAAAAGAAACCTCCGATGCCCCCCGTCAAGCCGCCGAGAAGTGTTATCGCGGGCACCAGGTTGCGCTTGAGGCCCAGGGCTTCCGAGAGACCCTCGACGGGGAATGGAGCAAAGGCATCAAAGCGGCCGTAACCGGCCTCGCGGATTTTCTCTACGGCATGTATTAGCTCTTCCGGCGTGCCAAACTCGCCCATCACCCCATATATGTCTGAACTGTGCTGCATTATTTCTCTTCCTCAGACGTTTCCGCTACCAGTTCGCGCATTTCCGCGATGGATATCGCCGGGAGCACGCGCACAAACAAGAAGATGAGGGTGACGAACATGCCCATGGTGCCGATAAACGTGGCCCAATCCCAGAACGTGGGGCTATAGCGGCCCCAGGCTGAAGGCACAAAGTCGCGCGTCAAGCTGATGACCACAATGACGAAACGCTCCAGCCACATGCCGATATTCACGACGATGGACATGATGAATAGCACGGCGACGTTGTGGCGCATCTTGTAGAACCAAAGCAGCTGCGGCGTCAGGATATTGCAAAGAATCAGGGCGTAATAATAGTGAGCATAGGGACCGTGAAGACGCTGCTGCACCAGGAAAACGTCAAACTTGTTGCCGCTGTACGAGGACATAAAGAATTCAAAAAAATAGCCATAGGCTACGATGAGGCCAGTGGCGAGCATGACCTTCGCCATGTTGTCCAGGTGGCGCATGGTGATGAAATCTTCGAGGCCATAGACCTTGCGCAGTGGAATGGCGATCGTCAAAACCATGGCGAAACCGGAATAGATAGCGCCAGCGACGAAGTATGGCGGAAAAATCGTGGTATGCCAGCCGGGAACGATGGCGATCGCAAAGTCAAAGCTGACAACCGTGTGCACGGAAAGAACCAGCGGCGTCGCGAGGCCGGCAAGAAGCAAATACGCAGATTGGTAGCGATGCCAGTGACGCCCGGATCCGCGCCAGCCCATCGATAGCATCCCATAAATAATCTTCAACGGCTTTTTGGCAGAGCGGTCGCGCAACGTCGCAAGGTCCGGGATGAGCCCTACGAACCAGAACATCAGCGAAACCGTGCCGTAAGTCGAAACCGCAAAGACGTCCCAGATCAACGGGCTGCGGAATTGCGGCCAGATCCCCATGGTGCTGGGGTAGGGGAACATGTAAAACGCCATCCACGGACGGCCGGTGTGGATTAGCGGAAAAATGCCCGCGCAGGCCACGGCGAAGAGCGTCATCGCTTCTGCAAACCGGTTGATGGAAGTACGCCACTTCTGATTCAACAGGAACAAAATGGCGGAGATCAGCGTTCCGGCGTGGCCAATACCGATCCACCAGACAAAGTTGACGATCGCGAAGCCCCAGCCGATGGGTATATTTATGCCCCAGATGCCGGTGCCTTTCATGATCAGCCAGCCGATGGCAACCGTCATCATGCCCATAATGCTGAAGGCAATCAGAAATCCGATGTACCAGCCGAGGGAAGTCGGCCGCGTCAGAACAATCGCGCTGATTTTGTCGGTGACCGAACCATAGGTGTGCCCAGGGCCGATCACCGGGGTCAGCCGGCGAATCTCAGGAGAATCGAATGGCGGTTGGCCGGCGCTCATGCCGACTCCAATTCTGAATTCGGATTGCGCACCGCGGCGAGATACGTGGTGCGCGGCCGGGCATTCAATTCGCCGAGGAGCGTGTAATTGCGCTGCTGCGCTTTCAGCTTGGCGACGCGGCTGTCTTTGTCATTGGCGTTGCCGAACACGATGGCTTCGGTGGGGCAGGCTTGCTCGCATGCTGTAACGATCGCGCCATCGTGGATCGGGGCATTGGATTTTTCCGCATCAATGCGTGCGTTGTTGATGCGCTGCACGCAATAGGTGCACTTCTCCATGATACCGCGGCTGCGCACCGTGACTTCCGGGTTGCGCAAAAGCTTGAATTGCGGCGTCTCCCAATCCTGAAAGCGCAGGAAATTGAAGCGCCGCACTTTGTAAGGGCAGTTGTTCGAGCAGTAGCGCGTGCCGACGCAGCGATTGTAGACCATGTCGTTCAGGCCTTCCGCGCTGTGCACCGTGGCGCCGACGGGACAAACCTGTTCGCAAGGCGCGTTCTCGCATTGCTGGCAGGGAACGGGCTGGAAAAATGTCGGCGGATTGAAAAGCGACTCATCGTAACTTGCCGCATCATGCGCCCCGGACTTGGCCGGCGTCTCGTAATAGCGGTCGATACGGATCCAGTGCATTTCGCGGCCGCGCATCACTTGGTCCTTGCCGACCACTGGAATGTTGTTTTCCGATTGGCAGGCGACCACGCAAGCGTTGCAGCCGTTGCATTTGTTCAAGTCGATGGCCATCGCCCATTTGTCGCGGTCGTAGGGGAATTCCGCTTCACCCTTGTAGAGAGAGAGTTCCTTGGGCGGCAATTCGGCGTGTTCGTTGGCGAAATTTGGATTCTTGCGGTATTCCTCGAGCGTGCTGGTCGCCAAAATCTGGCGGCCTTCCATGTTGAAGTGGTATTGGGTGCAGGCGAGCGGATAATCTTCGCCAGTTTTCTTGATGGCGCTGGCGGGCGCAGAAGCCGTCCAGAGCGCGTTGGAAGTACGCACGGCGTAGGCGTTGAAGCCTTTGTTTGTTCCGGTGTAGCCTGCTCTTTTGCGGCCATATCCGAGGGGAAGGACGATTACGCCATCGGCTTGTCCGGGGACTCTCCAAGCGGCAGCGGTAACTTTGCTGTTCGAAAGCGAAATGTCGATGACGTTCGAATAAACCTTGCCGTGCTCGCCGCCTCGCGCCGCGATATCGTGCGTGAGGCTAAATTTCTCTGCGGTTTTCGGGCTGACCAACGCGGCATTGTCCCAAGTGAGCTTGGTGACCGGCTTCGGCAACTCCTGGAGCCAGCCGTTGTTGGCGAAGCGGCCATCGTAGATGCAAGGATCGGGGCGGAAGATGAATTCGATTTCGTCGGCAGATGCGGTTTTTGCAACGGGCAAGCTGGCAACGCTAAATTTCAAGGAAGCATTGGCGGGAGCGAATGCCGATCCGGCTACGAGCCCATCGTTCAATGTTTTCCGCCAGAATTTTTCAAAGTCAGCGGAAGGATTCGCGGTCTTCAGGTGGTCGCGCAGGAAATCGTAATCGGAAATTCCCGGCTTGTCCCCGAAACCGGCAAGCACTTCTCGCGCGGAATGCGTGTGATAGAGCGGAGCGATCAGCGGCTGAATCACGCTGAGCGTGCCATCGAATGCGCGCGCATCGCCCCAGGTCTCGAGGTAGTGCGATTCGGCGACGTGCCAATCGGACAGCTCGGCGGTCTCGTCAAAATGCGACCCGACGTAGATGACGTTCTTTATTTTCTTGCTGTTCGTCTTCGAATCGAATTTGACCTTGGAGGCGAAATCAAAATCGTGTGGAGCGGTATAAACCGGGTTGATGCCGAGAATTAGGAGGGTTTCGACTTTGCCATTCTCGATATCGGCGCACAGTTCGCGCAGAGAGTCGAGATTGTTCACTGGGTGTGCTTCCACCGGTTCGGTGTAATAAAGCGTGGTCCCAACGTTACCGAGCGCCGCGTTGATGGCGTGCGCCAGCGCGTGGACTTCCGCAGGCTGATGTTCGCCCGCGACGACCAAGGACGCGCCTTTGTGTTTCTGCAAATCCTTCGCGACAGCCGCGAGCCACTCCCCGTCCTTTCCGGGCAAAGTCGGCAACCCACCAAGTCCTAGCTTTCCAGCCAGCGCACGCGCGAAAAGCTCCACTTCCGAAGCGCGCAGGGGCAATCGATGATCCGCGGTCGCGCCGGTGACACTGGGCGTCGGCTCGACCACGTAGAGCCGGTTCATCGTATCGTTTGGACCATTCAGCTTGCGTCGTCGCGAAAATTCTCTGGCGTAGCGAATGTGCCCAGGGCCGCTGCCCAGGAAATCCGAATCCAGTGAAAGAATGACCTCTGCCTTCTCCGGCCGGTAAACCGTGTTCAAGTAGCTGCCGAAGGCGAGTTTTGCGCCCTCACGCGGACCATCGCCCACGGCGGGTTCCCATTGATGCCATTTGGCCCTGGGGAAAAGAGTTAGGAGCGACTGAATCTGTGCGGCGAGCGTGGGTGAACTGATGATGCCAGTCAGGATGCGGAAACCAGCGCCGTTCGTGGCTTTAATCCCGGCCGCGATTGCCTGGGCGCTTTCCACAAACAACGACCACGTCTGAATTTCGCCGTACTTCGTTACTGTCTGCGCGCGATCCGGGTCATATAGGTTCAAGACCGAGGCTTGCGCGAACACGTTACTTGCGCCCAGGCTCGATGGGTGGTCGGGATTGCCTTCGACTTTCGTGGGCCGCCCTTCATGGCTCTCCACGAGCAAACCGATGGCATCCGCGCCAAACGGCATCGCGGTCGCATAAAACTGCGGCCTACCGAGAGTCAATCCTTCGGGCTGCTTTACGTAAGGCACTACAACTTGTTCGGGAGTGCGGCCGCAACCGCCGAGACCGGCAAAGGCCAGGGAAGCCGCCATCAATTTCAGGAAATCGCGGCGATCGACGCCATCGTCCCATTCCGAAGGCGCCTGGCGCGGGAATTCGCGCCGCAGCAACTCCGTAAATTCCGGATCTCCAGAGAGCTCTTCGAGCGTGCGCCAATATTGCTTCCCGGTTTTCGACTGGAGCCTGGCGCGCACGGTGGCCAAATCTATCGAGCCTTCATGCCGCCCCGCCTCTCCAGACGAATCGTGGTGATCGTGCTGGCCGTCGAGGTGTTCGTGTTGTTCGTTCTCGCGCATACCGTCCATTAGCGATGACAGGTCGAGCAGCTCGTCAGCTCGGCCGTTGTCCGAATCTTGTACTGGTCCCGCAGGTTGGCGCCGACTTCCGCCTGATTGTCGGGGGCTTTCCAGTCCATATTGAAAACCTGATCTTTGGGACGAAGAATCGGCTCGGGATTTCGGTGGCAGTCGATGCACCATTGCATCAGCAAGGTGTTGGCCTGGAACACCAACGGCATCTGGTTGATCTGCCCGTGGCACGTCGAGCAGCCCACGCCCTTATTGACATGAATGCTGTGATTGAAATAAGCGAAATCGGCCAGCCGGTGAACCTTAACCCACTCGATGGACTTGTCGGTGCGATAGCTTTCGCGAACCGGCTCAAGATAAGCGGAAGTGTTGAAGAGCACCGAATGACAGTTCATGCAAGTTTTTGTCGGCGGAATGCCAGCCACGGCGGAAGTCTCCACGCCGGTGTGACAGTAGCGGCAGTCGATGCCGTCATCGCCCACGTGATGCTTGTGGCTGAATTGCACGGGCTGCTCACGGGTAATGTTCTGCCGCGTCAGATAAGGCGAGCGCGCCACCGCAAGGACAGCCACCACCGCGAGCCCCATCAAAAAAAGGGCCGAAAACACACTGAATCTCGCGATAAAGTTCGTACTGCGATGAAAAATCTGGGCCATGTCTTTTCAGCACTATGCGGGGGAGCGCTCCGGAAGGGAGCTGCGGTCAGGGCGTCCCACGAGTTAACCGGACAGTGCAAACCCGGGTCGTGCTTGACGCGATAGTGTCCAACAAAACATTCGGGAATGCAACCTGCGCGCCAACTTATCTGGAAACACTTTCTGGCAACTTCCTACCCATATGTTTTGAAACCTTGGAAACGTTCGGGCAAGGTCTTCGCTTCCTTATTTCACCCGGAGCGTTGACGGAGGTGCAAGCGAATCGATCGCTATCTACCGGCTCTCGATCTGCGCCCCTTCGCCGTCACGGAATGTGATGCTGGCGCGAATCGAGAGGTGCAAACTTTTTTTTCATTACTTTTTTAACGGGGCATCGGCATTGGGCAGGCTCGTGGTATCTTAGATCTACCCTTCGCCGGTCTTCTTATGGCGGAGCCTTCCCAGAATGGAATGGGGAACTGTGTTTCGCCTGGGCAAAAGGGAGGCGAAGAAAGCCTGCTGGGGCGTGGTCCAACTGGTAGGACACCTCACTGTTAATGAGGACGGTGAAGGTTCGAATCCTTCCGCCCCAGCCAATTTTCCCCTCTAAAAATGATTAGATCGCGCGCTCGGGCCGTTTTAATACCGATTGCGCTAGATTTATTCCGAGGCCGAATTCGTGTTTCCGAGCCGAAGCGAAGCATCAACTAAGGGAAGAAACGGCTTGAAGATTGGCCGTTTTAGTGGGTTTTTGGTTGGCCCCGGTTAGCTTTCGAATCCTTCCGCCCCGGCCAATTTCTTTGGTGACAAACCCAGTTCGCTACTAGTCTTTTTTAGTTGGCAGTCCGGCCTGCAGCCAGCCCTTCCAGCCGCCGTCCATCGATTCCACGTTGTTGTAGCCCATTTTCTGGAGATTCTCTGCCACCAATGCGGAGCGGAATCCGCCGCCGCAATAGAGAATGAGTTTCGTATTGGTGTCGGGAACTTGCGCCTCGATATCCCGCTCGATGATTCCTCTGCCCATGTGGACGGCTCCGGGAAGATGTCCGTTCGCCCATTCATTGTCCTCGCGCGTATCAACCAGTAGGAATTTTTCGCCTGCGTCAATGCGGCGCTTCACGTCGGCAACATTGGTTTCCTTGATTTTCTTTTTCGCTTCGTTGACTAGCTTCAAGAATTGTGGCGCGTGGGCCATTGCACGACCTCCCTCAGGAATGATTCGAGCTGAGGATAGCACAACGGGAATCGTGTCCTTAGGTCTCGCCAATGTAGGACGGGAGAGTCGAAGCTTGAGGTGAGCCAATATGAAAGCCGCCCGGCGGTGGCTAACTGGGCGGCGTCTCCGCCTTTGGTTTATCTCCGTCGCCCTTCTTGGCAAAAGAGCGAACCAAGTTCACAAAGTTCCAGCGCGCCTTTTCTGGCGATCGATCGCCTTCGCCAAGCATCTTCCCCTTGCCGTTGCTAATGATCCAAAAGAGTTCGCCATCGGTCATCTTTTCCATGGAAGAAGCATCCCGCCAATCGTGAAGTTCAAGCTTCATTTCCACGGCCAGGTCGCCCTTGCCGTCACCGCTTTTGCCATGACACATGGCGCAAGTATAGCCGTAGGTTTTGCGCGCTTGCGCCAATCCTTCCGCCGTTGGCGCGACCGGATTTTTCTTGGCCACGTCTTCCGGCGTCATCTTGGGTTCGGCGGAACTGGGCTTTTCCTGAGGGGTGCTCGGCGTCGCGGACAGGATTCCCAAGCTCACGAGCAGAATCGCACCCAGAACTAGGACTGTCCTGCGCATACTTTCCTCCTGACGAGATGGACCGGCCGAGTGAGTGAGTTCGGCTTGAATTTGACCGGATTCTACGCCCTGGAAATCCGGATGGAAAGGATTAAAAATACAAATGATAAGTTTGGCTGGGAGAGGAAGGCGGCCTATTCCAGGTCACGCCAGTTCGGCCCGGAACCGATTTCGACAACGATGGGCACCGCTAGTTTGTAGACGCCCTCCATCTCTTCCTTAACTAGTCTCTCCAGCTTGGCGCGTTCTTTGGTGGGAACCTCGAACAGCAATTCGTCGTGCACTTGCAGGATCATCTTGGCTTCGAACTCTTCTTCAGTTAAACGCTGGTCGATGTTGATCATCGCCAGTTTGATTAAATCGGCGGCCGTGCCTTGCAACGGCGAATTGAGCGCCGTTCGCTCGGCAAAATTGCGCAATTGCATCTGCGGGGAATTGATTTCCGGGATTGGGCGGATTCTTCCAAAGAGAGTCTTTGCCACGCCGGTCTTGCGCGTCTCGGCAATGACATTGTCGAGGTACTCTTTCACGCCGCGATAGCGCGTGAAGTAAGCGTTAATGAATTTCGCGGCTTCTTTCTGCTCGATGTCCAATTGTTGGGCTAGCCCGAACGGCGATAGGCCGTAAATGATGCCGAAGTTGATGGCTTTGGCGGCGCGGCGGTGCTCCGCGGTTTGCGCCATAGGCCCGATGCCGAAAACTTCCTGTGCCGTGCGGGCATGGATGTCTTCCCCGTTGCGGAACGCTTCGACAAGCACGGGGTCCTTCGAGAAATGCGCCATGATGCGCAACTCTATCTGCGAGTAGTCCGCGGACAACAACACTTTGCCCTTTTCCGCGACGAACGCTGCGCGAATCTCGCGTCCCAGTTCGGTTCGAATGGGAATATTCTGTAAATTGGGATCGCTTGAGCTGAGCCGTCCCGTGGCCGTGCCCGTTTGCGAAAAACTCGTGTGCAAGCGCCCTGTTTCGGGATGAATCAGCTTCGGCAGGGCATCCACGTAAGTCGATTTGAGCTTGGCGATTTCGCGGTATTCGATGATCTTCGCTGGCAGCGGGTGCTGTGCAGACAATTCTTCAAGGACATCTGCGGCCGTCGACCGCGCTTTTGCTTTTCCGCGCCGCGCATTCGGTTGCAGATTCAGCTTGTCAAAAAGGATTTCCGCAAGCTGCGTCGGCGAGTTGACGTTGAATTCCGAACCCGCCATCTTCCAAATCTCTTTTTCCAGACGGCGGATTTCCTTTTCCATCGTCTGCGACATCTTGCTCAGCTCTTTGGGATCGACGCGGATGCCCGTCCGCTCGATGCCCGCAATCACGGCTGCCAGCGGCAAATCCATTCTTTCGTAAACTTCTTCGAGCTTTTGCTCCTGCACTTGCGCGTGAAGCGCCGGTCCCAGCCGCTGGAGAAAATCCGCTCGCTCCCCGGGTCCGCCGCCCATCATCGCGTTGAACTGCCGCATCACCACGTCGGTAAAATTGTGATTCGCCGTCGTAGGCCGCAGAAGGTAGGAATAAATTTGCGTGGCGTGCCGGATATTCACGGCTCGTCCCGTCAACAATTGAAAAAGCTTTGGGTCGTGAACGATTTTCGGCCGTTTCGCATCGGCAAATAGCGGTGCCAGCACTTTCAACGCCTCGCCTTTTTCATCGAACCAGACTGAACGTCCCTCCCCGGCCTTGGCAGAAACCTCTATGGAAGCGATCCGCGTCCCGAACCCTTCCGCTTCACGCTCGCCCACTTCCACGTTCAGCCAGGCGGCCAACGGCTGTTTTGCGTGGAGCTTCGCGAGATATTCTCGAAACTCCTCAACGTTGGCGAATTGCGCGTAATCCGCTTTCACCGCCGGTTCAGCATCCGCAGGCGCTGGCAACGCCACTGCCTCCGCCCCAAGATCTTTCAACAGCGAACTGAAACCCAGTTCGCGATAGAATTCCGCAAGAGCAGCCCCGTTTGGCGAACGCAATTCCAATTCCGGCAGCTTGAGTTCAATCGGCGCGTCCTTGGCAATCTCCGCCAGTTGTTTGGACATCAGCACTTGTTCGCGCTGTTGCTGCAAAGCCTCCCGGTAACGCTTGTTGGAGACTTCATCCGCGTGATCGAGCGCGTTCTCGACGCTCCCATATTTCTTGATCAATTCAGCCGCGCCTTTTTCGCCGATTCCTTTCGCGCCGGGGATGTTATCGATCGTGTCGCCGAGCAGCGCCATGTAGTCCACGACCTTTTGCGGCGGCACTCCCAGAATCTCTTCCACCTTCTGTTCGTCCACGATAATGTCGCCCTTAAGGCCGCCGGAGCCGGTGCGCAACGTTCGCACATTCTTGCCGACCAGCTGCATCATGTCTTTGTCGTTGGACACGATTAGCACTTCCAGATTGTGCTTTCGTGCTTTCACAGCCATCGTCCCGATCACGTCGTCCGCTTCATAACCCTGGATCTCAAGGATTGGCAGACGCATGGCTTCGCACAAGCGGCGAACGAAAGGCAGCTGCACCCGCATCTCGCCGGGCATGGGCTGACGTTGCGCTTTGTATTTTTCGAAAAGCTTGTCGCGGAAAGTCGCTCCGGGAGGGTCAAACACAATTCCGATGTAGTCCGGCTGGTAGTCCTTGATCAGGCGCCGCAGGATATTTCCGAATAGAAAAGGAACATTCGTTGGAATGCCACCCGGACCGGTGAGCCGCTGGGGCATGGGCGCAAAGAAGGCGCGGTAGACATGCGCCATCGCATCGACAAGAAACAGTTTTTTCGGGGCGGAAGACATGCCCGGCGAGTATAGCAAAGCCTCATTTGGAGTGTGGGAGCCCTTCTCCCACTTTTCCGATTGCGACCGTGCGCCCGCAAAGGAAAAAGGCCGCGCGGGAATTGCTCCGTGCGGCCTTGAAAAAACAACACCGAGTTGTTACTGCTTGTTCGGTTTGTTAGGTTCAGCCTTCGGCTCGGACTTTGGTTCCGGCTTGTTCGCGGTCGATGGCTTCGTTTCGCTTTGCGAGCCAGACCCAGCCTGCGAAACCAGGAGCATCCGCGTGCCGCTCTCCAAGTGCACGTTCTTCCCGGCAGACGTGATCACGGAACCCTGCGTGGCGTTCGATGTTGCTGCACTGAGGTTCAGACCGTTCAGGCCAAAAACGCCTTGGCTGTTTGAGGTAAACTGACCCGCAGCGTTCAATCCGCCCACAGCTCCCTTTGAAGCGCTCGTGACGCTCCCACCTGCGTTCGCAGCCGTGTTCACAGCGCCACCAGCAACTCCGCCGACATTAGTCGCGGTGTTGGTCACTGTGCCAACCGCGCCGCCAGCCGCGGAAGTCACTCCTCCGACAGCCCCGCGTCCACTGGACATTCCTGATCCAGCCGCCGAAGCACCCATGCCGCCCATCGTGTCGACGTCCGATCCAGCGGCCGACGCACTACTCTGCGCCGAGGCCATCGCCTGGATTCCTGCGCTCAACGGAATCTCCTGGCCATTCTTCAGGATCGCTTTATCAAACACGATTCCCAGCGTTGATTCCGATTCGCCTTTGGCGCGCGCCGAAGCTTGCGTGACATGCCCCACCAGCTTCGCACCCTTCGGAATCACCGTCCTTCCCTCGGACTTTACCGCTTCCGTGGTGTGCCCGTTTACCGTATCACCCGGCTTGCACTTCTTCGAATCGATTGGCGAAGTCAACGCAGCGTTGAAAGCTGCGCCGCTTGCCACTGAACTATTTGCTTGGCCGTTCTGCGCCGACGCCGAAGTGGACGCCGACGCGCCGCCCGATGCTTGCGCCTGCGTCTGGCCGGCTTGCACGGATGTCTGACCGCTGGCTTGCGTGCCAGTCTGCGCACCTGTCTGCGGCTGTGCTGCGGCGCTCATGCAGAAAAAAGTCCCCACAACAATTGCCATCCCTGTTCGATTCATGATCGTAAAGCCTCCTCAATTTCCATCTCAGAATTGAGCTGGGTTCTGTCCTTAGACATAGGGGTATCTATCAAGCCATTTGATAGTGGGCAAGGGTCGTGCCAACAGTAAGAGTATTAGTTTCAATTGGTTAGCAGAAGAAAAGGGATGGTTGGGCCACGGAAAAATGACGGGTACTGCGAAGGATTTACAGCCCTCTAACCCGGCCTAGACAATGCCCAGCGGCTTCGCCACTTCCGCCAAAATGTCAGCCGCGCGGAGCAGCTGCTCTCGTTTGTGCGTTGCGCTCACAATCGCGCGCAGCCGCGCCTTGCCCTCCGCCACTGTTGGGTAACCAACAGCAGGCGCAAACACGCCCGCCTCAAAAAGCTTCTTCGAGAATTCGAACGCTTGCGCCGCATCTCCCACGTGAATCGGGATAATCGGCGTCTCGCTAACCTTGAACTGAAACCCGCGCTTCTTCAATTCGCGCTTGAACATTTTCGTGTTGGCCCACAGTTTTTTCACCAGCTTTTCGCCTTCCGGCGAATCCAGCAGAGCGAACGCCGCCTGGCAGGCCGCCGCTGTGGCTGGCGGATGCGAGGTCGAGAAGAGAAATGGCCGTGCCCGCAGGTATAGAAAGTCAATCAAGTCGCGCGAACCGCAAACGTATCCGCCCATCGCGCCGATCGCTTTGCTTAGAGTTCCCACCTGGATGTGAACGCGGCCGTGGCACTGGTGATGGTCCACGGTGCCGCGGCCACCGCGCCCCAGAACGCCTGAAGCGTGCGCGTCGTCGACCATCATGATGCAGTTGTATTTCTCCGCCAGATCGCAAAGTTCCGGCAGCGGCGCGATGTCCCCATCCATCGAGAACACACCGTCGGTAATAATCAGCTTCTTCCCGGGAAAACTGGCATGCTCTTGCAAAATCCGTTCGCAGTCCTTTACATCCTTGTGCTTGAAGACTTTGATCGTCGCCCTGGAAAGCCGCGCGCCATCAATAATCGACGCGTGATTCAGCTCATCCGAAACAATCAAGTCTTCCTTGCCCAGAACCGCTGAGACTGTTCCCGCATTGGCCGTAAATCCAGACTGAAACACCACGCAAGCTTCCACATTCTTGAACGCAGCGATCTGCTCCTCCAGCTCTATGTGCAGTTTCATCGTGCCGGCGATCGTTCGAACCGCCCCTGCGCCCGCCCCGTATCGTTTCACCGCATCCAGTGCGGCTTTGCGTAGCGCCTTGTGCGTCGTCAGCCCCAGATAATTGTTCGACGCCAGATTGATCACTTCCCGCCCGTCGAATATACAAACGGGCTTCTGTTCGCCTTCCAGCACGCGCAATTTCGGCGCCACCCCTTTCGCGCGCAGTTCATTCAATTCACTGGTGATGTATTGCAAAGGATTCTGCTTCGTTGCGATTGTTGCAGTATCGGACATGGTGACACTCCTGACTTGGACTCGCTGGGGGGAAGAACTATTCTGCTTCAGCTGGCGGCTTCGCGCAAATAACTCCAACGCAAATTAAGAAATGCAATTCATTCATCGCGGCATTCCGTTCGGGTACAACAAGACTTTTCCCGCCAGCCCGCCTTGCAACAGCGTAAACGCATTCTCAAACTTATCCAACGAAGCGCGCTCTCCGAAAAGAGGATCCAGATTCAGCCGTCCCGCTTTCAGCAACGCGGTCATCTGCACCCACGTTTCATACATGCGCCGCCCGTAAATCCCCTGCACCGTCGCGCCCTTGAAAATCACGTCGTTCACCAAGTCCAGCGGTACATTTTCCGTTGGAATTCCTAGTAACGAAGCGCGCCCGCCCGCTCGCAACGCCTTAAATCCCTGCTGAATCGCCGTCGGATTCCCGCTCATTTCCAGCAGCGCATCCACTCCGGCACCATTCGTCTCCGCGAGAATCTTACCGACGGCATCTTCCGCTGCCGGATTCAGCACCACGTCCGCACCCATTTTCTTTGCCATCGCGCGCCGTTTTTCGTTCGTCTCCGTCGCAAACACCGTCGAGCTTCCGCAAGCCTTCGCCACGGCAACGGACATCAACCCGATCGGCCCGCAGCCCGTCACCAAGACCGTCTGACCTGCAATCGGCCCCGCCAGCACCGTATGCACCGCGTTTCCCAGTGGATCGAGGATCGCCCCGTAATGTTCGGGAATCGCCGCATCCAGCCTCCAGATATTGGACGCCGGAATCTTCACGAACTCCGCGAACGCGCCGTCCTGATCGATCCCGATAATCCGCAGGTTCTGGCAAATGTGGGCTTGCCCCAGCCGGCACTGATGGCAATGCCCGCAGTTGACGTGCATCTCCGCGCTGACAAAATCCCCCGCCATGACCGCGCGCACGTCTTCGCCCACACGCTCAACCGTGCCGCAAAATTCGTGGCCCAGCGTCACCGGCGGCTTGATGCGCCCTTGCGACCAGCGGTCCCAGCCGTAAATGTGCAAATCTGTCCCGCAAATCGAAGCTGTCTTCACGCGCACCAGCACGTCCGTCGGCCCAATCGCCGGCACCGCCACCGTATCCATCTGCAAGCCCCTCGAAGCCCGCATCTTCCGCAACGCCTTCATTGTCGCCGCCATCTATCTTGGCTCCCGCTCAACGCACAATTCCCGATGCTAGCACACCAGTAGCACAGACTTCAGTCCGTCTGCCTTCCGTCCTCCTCGTTATTTCTTGCTCTCTTTCGTGCGTCTCTTGTCCATCCCTACCATCTTCCCTGACGGCGGATCCTTCTTGTTCAACTTCGCCGCTTCCGTTATCAGCTTCTTCACTGCCGGCCGCTTGACGTCCGCCAGGCTTCGCATCTTTACGTTGCGCACGCCCTTCGCCTTGCCCTCCAACAATTTCTCCGGATCGGGAAGCATCGCTCCCCGCAAAAACGCCAGTGTTACATGCTCTTTCCCCAGCACAAAAACGCAGAGCGGTCCGTTCGAATCAAACGCGGGAATCTTCCACGGACTTACGTATTCCTCGCAGTCTGCCGCCGTTTTCTTCACCAGAGCTCGAACCGCCTTCATCACTCCAGAGAACTTGCCCCCCTTCTTCACGTACGCGTCAATCCACAACCGCCCCTCTTTCCCTTCAATGGTTGGCATCTGGCCCTCCTCAAGTCCACCGCCATTGCAGCCGCTTATTCTAATGCTGGCTCAATCTTCTCGTTCTGTTCTTCGTTTATTTCACCTGCTCCACGACTCCAATCTTCTGCAGCGCCCTCAAATACTCCACCACCAACTCCAACGGCACCGGCCCATACTCCGCCGACACCTCCTCCCACATTCGCACTCGGGAATGCGCCGTCTCCACGAGATTGAGCACTTCGTACGCATATTCTTCTCCCGCACCCCACAAACCTTTGTAGTCCAAAAGACGCGGTTTTCTCTCGCTTCCATGCTTCATCCATTCCGCCGCAAAATAGTCGTAGCCAAACACAGTTAAGGGACCTTTTTTCTCTGATTTACGTTTATAAGAAATTGTCTGCTCGTGTTTTATTTGGTCTGGGGCGTCGAAAGCGGGATGATCGGTAAAACATCTCCGCTCATCTGCGTCAATCTGCGCACTCTTTCCCACTTTTAATTCCCGTATTTGTCGATCGACTTCTCGTTCGTAATAGCAATATCCCGCTTCTGCATCTTCTCGTTCCAATTGCTTGAGGTTTTCGTCCCTATTGAGCTTTTGGACGTGTCGAAGAAGTTCGCCTCTCTTCACAACTCGAGAAATATCCTCGCCGCGTTTAGTGAGATCTCCCGCCAGATAATATCCGCTCGCCGCGCCAATAAACGCTGCTCTCTTCAGCTTAGTCGGATCGATATTTGCCGCCGTATCGAAATTCGTGTGAATGTAGCGGTCCGGCCAGTCATTCAGGTAAATCGCCGGTATCCCGAATGACGAATCCTGATACACATCGTGATCGCTTCCCATCGTGTACGACGAATACTCCGCCCGCAGCGGCTCCTTGCCGCCCTCCGGCGCCACCATCGGATACTTCGCCTCGCCCGTCGCCGCGAATTTGTAAGACTGCTCATTCACAAACTCGGCGAACGCCCATCCCACGTCATGCACAAAACTCGGCAAGCTCATTGGCCCGCGTGTCACGTGGAACACTGCCTTTGTCTCCGGACACCCGGCTACCATATCCATGTGAATCGCGGTTTTGATTCGCTTCGCAAACTCCGGCTTCGCGTTTAACAGCGCGAGTGTCCCTTCAATCTCAGGCGGAAAAATGAACCGAATCGTTCACGCCGGCCGCGACAGTTTTCCTTCGTTGATCAACTTCTGCAGTGTCCGCGCCACCTCCAGAATCGTCACGCACCCGCTGGCATTGTCATTGGCGCCCGGCCGCTGATGATCCAGGTGACACGAAAACGCAATCTCCTCCTCCTTCAACTTCGCATCGGCTCCTGGAATCGTCGCCGTCAGCACCTCATAGTTCCCCGCATGTTGTCCCGCTTTCACCACCGCGTGCAGTCGGATTTCGTGGCCCTTGCCCTTCGATAGCCATTCTTTCATTGACTTGGCGCGTTTCAGCGACACCATAAAAGCAAAAGTCTTGTTTGCCGAAAACGTTTCCAGATGCCCCCACCGAATCAGGTTTTCATCTTCGCCCCACCACGCTGTCTTTTGGTTCTGCGCATAACTCACAATACCAACAGCACCAAATCTCCCCACCGCCAAATCCTGTACCGCTCCTGGTTGCGCGCTCGCCAGCACAATCTTTCCCTTTACGTCCTTCCCCGCGTAATCGCTCTCCTTCGTCCCCTCACCCACATCCACCAATTCAGACTTAACATCAGCTGACTCGCTGTCCTCCGCCAGCACAATCGGCTCCGCTTCGTAGCTCGCGAGTAGCTTAATGTCACGATTAAACATCACGTCGCAAGCAACACCTACACCAGGATGAGCCTTCCGCTGCTCCGCCTCGCTGACCGGCTTTTTCCCAGCAGCTTCATCGCAGGTGATTACCTCCGGAAACACCTCCCATAGCTCTCCAAATTCCGCATCCCACGCTGGACGCGACCTCTGAGTCCCATAGAAAATCTTCCCGTCCGCCGGAAACTGCAGGATCGCCACATCGCTCAATCCGTATGCGCGCAAACGCTCCGCCACCAATTCCGCCGCTTGATGAAATCCGCGCGACCCGCGCTGCCGGTGAAACCGGGCAATCCCCTCCAAATTCCGCTTCGCCGTCTCCCCGCTCAACTCATTCGCCAGCGCCGCCACATCCTTCTCCGGCAGCAGCGGCGGCTTCTGCGCCTCGGCAATTGAGGCGAGCACGAACAGCGAAACGCCAAGCGTCAAGAGATAGCGCATGTAAGTCTCCTTCCTGATGCCGCGCGCATTCTAACGCGTTCGAGTCCAGTTCCTGTAGCTCAGGCCTTCAGGCCTGAGGTTTCTCTCTTGCCGTCTTTAGCTCAACTCATCCTTTCCGAATCCAATTGCCGTCTTCACCGTTTGATGATATTTCTCGCCCTACATGAAGCGCCAAGTCTGGCTCTACCTCATCCTCGCCTACGCGTTCACCTGGCTGATTTGGATCACCGCTGGATATTTCGGGATTGGCCCCGATCACGGCGAATACATTGCCGCCTTCGGAGTCGCTGGCCCGGCACTCGCCGCGGTATTTCTTTCGCGCCGCGGCCAGGACGCTTCTGGCGAACGCCTATACACGCGTCTTCTTTCTTTCGCCGTTCTTTGGCTTTTTGCCTGGGCCATCTACATCGTCAATGACAAACTCCGAGGCATCCACGCCCCTACCTCATTGCTTTATTACGCAACTGTCGGACTGCTTGCCGCGATTCCCGCGTGGATTCTTTCCGGCGCCTTCACGCGCGACTCCGGCGTCCGCGAACTCCTCCGCGCCCTCGTCCACCCCGGAAATTGGCGGTGGCAAGCGGCTTCATTTTTCTTCTGGCCCGCCATGTTGCTCATCCCCGCGGTCATAACGTATCTTTTCCATCGTCCACTCAACTGGCCGCGACATCGTGACAGCGTTTGGCTGTCCGCAGCCTTCGGTGGAATCTCTTTCCTGAACAATTTCCTTTTCACCGCCGCCCTCGAAGAACCCGGCTGGCGCGGATTCCTTCTTCCTCGCCTGCAACAGCGTTTTTCGCCTCTCCTCGCGAGCCTCCTCGTTTGGTTTCCCTGGGCGCTTTGGCACGCTCCGCTTGATTTTCATCGCCCCTTTCGTTTCACTTTGCTGAACTATCTTTTGATCCGCGTCGTTTTTCTCATCCCCATCACCATCATCCTCACGTGGTTTTACAACCGCTCCGGCGCCAACCTCCTCAGCGTGGTCATCTTCCACGCCGCTATGAACACATTTCCGTTCGTCCTCCCCAACTATCCGCCTGCTTACGCTCTCGTCATTCTTTTCGCCATCATCGTCATCTTTACTGACCGCATGTGGCGCCTGCGCTCAAATTCGTCCACAGCTGCGAACCATGTGCCAGAGCCTGGAATAGCCTGAGCAGTGATACACTGCGCGTATGGCTGCCAAAAAGAAAACCAAAAAGAAGCCAGCGAAAAAGGCTGTAACTCCAAAGAAAAAGTTGGCGAAGAAGAAGGCAACTCCAAAGAAGAAGGCCAGCGGAAAAACCAAGCGCGCCGCAAAGAAACGCGTTCGAGGCAAGAGCCAAACCGTGGATAGCGTGAACTATGCGCCGGAGGGATTGTCGGCGCGCTCGGGCGGGCAATCGGGGGATTTGCAGGGATTGTCCGGGATCGAACGAGCGGGTTCGCAAAGTGTGGACGAACTGCTCGAAGAAGGAAACGCGTTCGAGGCCGAAATCGTGAAAGGCGTGCAAGACGCCGACGACGCGGACGAGGGCGAAGTTCACACCCATGAAGTGCCAGAAGATGATGTTCCCGGCGAGTATCGCGACAAGGACGAGTGAGCGGTCCGCCGTCTCGCCCTCCGGATCTTTCTGCCCAACGATCTGACGAAAACCGCACTGAGCGAGCGGAAAACAACTTATTGCAACGAAATACTTTCCACTTCTCCTTTAGCCATGCCGGAAGACAAGGCACGGTAGTCTATCTTTGCGCGGCGATCTTTCCATTTGGCGCAGGGCAACAGCGTAGCATCGCTGGCCTTGGCGCCGTCCTGAATTGTTATTCTTGCGATGTCGGCTACGTGCAGCAACAGGGAGTTTCCCTCCATTGTGAGTGTGAGCAAAACCTCGGGCGGGTGTCCGCAAAGTAATTCCGTGATCTGCCCTTCGGCGTGGACTTGGCTTTCCGTTAAATCTGTCGCTGCGGCATCGCGGGCCGAAGAATCGGTGTCCCCTGGCTTGGCGGTCACGGCCTCTTGAGGATGATTCACTTTGTAATCGATTTGTTTCGTGAAGCTCGTGGCCATGTTGCGCTCGCCAGTGGTGGTTGCAATCTTGTGAGCGGTTTCGGCGATTTTTCTCGCGTCGGGAATGCGCCCGGCGGCCAGCAGCGCCTTTCCGATATCAATAAAATACGCCAGATTCCCTGGTTCGAGTTGCGAAGCGCGCCGGGCAGCAAGAGCGCGAGATCCTCGGAATACGTTTGCTTCAAGCTGAGGAACCAGCCCCCGAAGTACGGTCGCCTGAATGAATCCTTCCTCGCCCTCCTCAAGGGTACGGTCATGGGCGGCTACGATGTAGTGATCAACCCGCAGAACGAATTGTTGCGCAGCGCCGACTGGTTCCTGGAGGAATGCAAGAGGCGCATGCCTACATCTTCCGCTCCCCAAAACTGATCACCATCGTCTGGCAATTTCTGACTTCAGTTTTCTTTCAAATCACCCCCCCTTGTTTTTTGTAAGTGTTGCACCTAAAGAATTTAGCCGTGTGGGAATCGGTTGGATAAAGTCCGGCGCTTGCTGAGATTTCTCACGCCAGACGAGGTTCGTCGAGCAACCTTCGGACTTTTTTCCTCATCTCTATCCATGCCGGTCTTAGCTGCGAGGGAATCCCAGTCTGCAGGCGATCGATACGTGGTAGAAAGAAACCCGGCGCTCCCAGCACAGCCAGAATAGTCGTAAGCCTAACAATGGAGTTCAGAAACTCTAAAATTCCGTTGAATCAGAACCGACCGAGCAGTTGATCCTACATCTCAGGACGGAGACACCCTATGAACTCGCGAATCCTCCGTGGCCTTATCGCCATCCTAGTTCTGCCGTTCCCTGTTTTAGCTTCTTTGGGAGACGATGTTTCAACTGTGCAGGCGGATCAGGTCAAAATGCAGGGTAGCTTGCGCAAAACCAGCACGAATTCCTATTCTGTCCACGAAATCCAGACGCCCACTGGCATAGCCGTCAGGGAATACGTCTCGCCGGCCGGAAAGGTCTTCGCTGTTGCTTGGCAGGGCCCCTTTCATCCGGACCTGCGGCAACTTTTAGGCGTCTATTTTGACCAGTATACGCAAGCTGTTCAGGCGCAGCAAACCCAACGCCACGGTCGCGGTCCACTCCTAATCCAAGAGCCCGGATTGGTGGTCGAAGTAACGGGCCATCTGAGGGCCTTCCACGGCGTGGCGTATGTTCCTCAGATGTTGCCGGCAGGAGTGCACTCCGAGGAACTACGATGAAGCGCGTGTGGCTTCGGGAAGTCATTTCCTTTATTTTGGTTGGCGCGCTAGCGGCAATGGCAGGGTGCTCAGGGTCCACTAAAAGCGGCGGCGGGGGTGGCGGAGGTTCGACGTCCAACGTACAGGCTATTACCGTGAATTCCGGTCCCGGTGGGGGATACTTTAATGGCGCGTTCACCAGCGTGACGGTTTGCGTTCCCGGAAGCACCACCAACTGTCAGACCATCGGCGGCATCCTCGTTGACACCGGATCTCCAGGGCTGAGGATACTGTCCTCTGCCCTCACCATTTCTCTTCCGCAACAGACCGGCTCAAGCGGCAATCCGATTGTCGAGTGCCTTCCCTTTCTGAGTGGCTTCACTTGGGGGCCGGTCCAAACGACGGATATGACCATTGCGGGAGAGCACGCTAAGTCCTTGCCGATTCAGGTAATTGGAACCTCAAGTTTTTCTACGATTCCGGCCAGTTGTTCAAGTAACGGGAAGGCGCTAGAAGATCTTGCAACCTTGGGAGCCAATGGGATCTTGGGAGTGGGCATCCTTGCTCAGGACTGCGGCAGCGCCTGTACAGTCAGTGGCGCATCCAATCCCGGTTTCTACTACTCCTGTCCGTCCAGTGGCTGCGTCGTCACCACGGAGAGCCTTGCCAGCCAAGTGCAAAACCCGGTGGCGCTGTTCGCGACGGACAATAACGGCGTATTGATTGACTTGCCTTCGGTTTCGGGAGCGCAGACTAGCGTAGCGGGCTCCCTCATTTTTGGCATTGGCACGCAGTCCAATAACGGGCTTGGAAGCGCCGCGGTCTATATGCTTGATCCCTCGACGGGAAATATCACCTCCGTGTTCAACGGCCACACCTACACCGACGCAGCTTTCATTGACAGCGGCTCGAATGGTATCTATTTCCTGGACGCAGCCACCACTGCCATACCCACGTGTGCCCCTCCCATCGCTTTCTGGTATTGCCCCACTTCAACTCAGAATCTCTCCGCCACCAACCGGGGTACGAACGGGACCAGCGCCTCGTTCAATTTTTTTGTAGGCAACGCCAATACTCTTACCTCAAGTGCGAGTACGGCAGCGGCCAATGGACTTGCCGGGCCAAACATCGGGACCTCCGGAATGTTAGTGCTTGACTGGGGGCTCCCCTTTTTCTACGGCCGCAAGGTATTTACTGCCATTGAGGGGCAGAATTCGCCAGGGGGAGTTGGCCCCTACTGGGCCTACTGAAACTCCTCTGCTAAGGGCCGGAGCATTGCCGACGGATCGTCCCTGCGACGCTCTTACCTCGCTGGCATTCCTCCTTGCGTCTTAGGATTTCTACATCTTTGGTTCATTCCTTCCTGCTCTCCAGTACAATCGCTGCGCTTGTGCAGGGGGAGAAATGAGTTTCAGCCAGCGATTCGAGGAGATACGAACAGGGTTCGAGCGGCCTTTCTGGGTCGCGAATATTAGTGAGATCTTTGAGCGGCTCTCCTACTACGGCGCCTTCTCTTCTTTAGCCGTGTATCTGCAAGAGAAACTGAGTTTCTCGACGGAGCAGACAGGTACGCTGACCGGGATCTTCGGTGGCATGGTTTGGTTCCTCGCCATTTTTGGAGGCGCTGTTGCCGACAAGCTGGGCTTTCGCCGCGCGCTCTCGTTGGCCTACCTGATTCTTGCGGCCGCTTATTTTCTGATTGGCTCGATTGGCGCACCGTGGCTCGCGCCCGTGCGCAACGCTGTTCCCCTCGGCCTCTTTGTCGGCTTCATCTTGATGCTCCCTGCTCTAGGAGTATCGCTCGTAAAACCGTGTGTGGTGGGAACGACGGCGCGCGCTTCCAAGGAAAATGTCCGCTCCATCGGCTACTCCATTTACTACACCATGGTGAACATCGGCGGCGCGGCCGGCCCTTACCTCGCAGGTTGGGCGCACGAACGTTTCGGCGTAGAGAGGGTTTTTCGGCTCTCAGCACTTAGTGTCTTCGCCATGTTCTTCGCCGTGCTGCTGTTTTTTCGCGAACCGAAAAAAGCGGGCGATGCTCCCCCGCCCAGCGTTATCCAGACGCTGCGCAATTTCTTCGTCGTTCTTGGCAATCCGAAGTTCATGCTGTTCCTGCTGATTTTTACCGGCTACTGGATTGTCTTCTGGCAGCAATACATCATTTTGCCCGGCTATATTCACCGCTATATCAACGTGGAGGCCCCGGTCGAGAAAATCCTGTTCACCGACGGTGCGTCCGTGGTCTGCTTCACGCTGCTTATCAACTACCTGATCCGCAAAATACCGCCATTTCAGTGCGTGATTCTGGGAACGCTGATCACATCGCTCTCCTGGCTGATTCTGGCATTTCAGCCTACGGTCATCGGGGCGGTGGTCTGCATTTTTGTCCTGGCTCTGGGCGAAATGATTCAGGCGCCGCGGTATTACGATTACATTTCGCGGCTGGCGCCTCCGGGGCAGCAGGGGACGTATATGGGATTTGCGTTTCTTCCGATTGGCATCGGGTCGCTCATTGGCGGGTGGTTTGGTGGACGCGTGATGCACCAGTTTGGCGAAGTGGCGCACCAGCCGCAGCGCGTGTGGTGGGTGATTTCGGGTGTGGGTATTGTTACGGCGGTGTTGCTGTGGATTTACGACCGTGTGGTCAAACCATCGGGGCAGGAAGCGGCGGGGTGAAAGTCGGTTGTCAGTTTTCAGTTCTGGGTCTTCAGTAAAGAGAAATGATTTGAAGACCGGGAAGTTTTGACTTGACTGCAAATTGAAAACGGAAAGCGTTTTCAATTTACCATTCGGCGAAGTGAAGCGAGAGCCTGCCGGGCCAGCGAATAGCGCGGCTCGATTTCCAGGGCTTCCTGAAAGCAACGCATGGCGTGGCTGTACATTTCCTTGCCGAGATAAGCGCGGCCCAGGTTGTAATGAGGAAAATGGCGCGGCTCGTAACGGCGGGCTTCTGTGGCGCGTTCCAACCAGGGAATGGCCTCCTCAAAGCGTCCCAGTTCGATCAGGTAGGCACCAATGTCGTTGTAAGGATTGCCGAATTCCGGATCCAGTTCGATGGCGCGCTTGCACTCCGCGATGGCCTCTTCAACGCGGCCCTGGAAATGATAGGTCCAGCCCAAGAACGTATGAGCCTCGGCGGTGGGGTGAAGATCAAGCGAAGACTGATAGAGCTCGACGGCGCGATCGTAGTCGCCTTCCATCTGCGCCTGATAAGCGTCCTGTAGTACTTCCCACGCCCGCGTGAGGGTTTCCATGCTCATAGGGACATAGTTAACACACGGTCTTGCCGGGGTCAAAAGTACGAAAGTCCCGAAAGTGCGGGGCAGGAACCTGTACTTTGTGACGGGCGGGAGCGCGCGTGAAGGGACAAAGAGTGGAAATCAAGGCAGCAAATAGAGAGAATAGCAGGGTTCAGCGTGAGTTGATGTTTTGGGGAAAACGACAGAATAGACGAGGGGGCATCGTGAAGCGGAATTATCTGATCCTTGGGATCGCGATACTGGCAGTGGCCGGTGCAGTGCTGGCGCAGGATGAGCCGGCGAAACCGGCTCCGAAAAAAGCGTCGAGTCACGCGGCGGCGGGTTCCGCGACGCGGGGCAAGGAAGTATTCGACAAGAAATGCGCGATGTGCCATTACGCGGACAACGACGCGAAAAAGATCGGGCCGGGATTGAAAGGCCTTGCCAAGCGCGGGACGTTCAGCGTGAATGGAAACAAAGTCACGACGGAATCGTTGACGACGTGGATTGAGAATGGCGACGCTATGATGCCGGGAATGAAGGAGACGCTGGAGCCTGCGCAAATCAAGGATGTCGTTGCCTACGTCAAGACACTCTAGCCAGTTGCCCCATAAAAGAGAAAAGCCCCCGAGAGCCTGATCGCTCAAGCTGCCGGGGGCCCAAACTCAACTGGAATTGCGCCTACTTCAGGACGGCGTCTTTGAACGCCTTGGAGGGGCGCAGACGAACGACAGTCTTCGCCTTGATTTTAATCGCTTCGCCGGTTTGTGGGTTGCGGCCCATACGCGCCTTGCGGTGCGCTTTGACAACGCGGCCGATTCCCGGGATCACGAACTTGCCCGCCCCGCCCTTGGCTTCTTTCACGGCGAGCTTGAACAGCTCTTCGAAAAAGAGAGCGGCGGTTTTCTTTGGTGTGCCGACTTTCTCGGCGATGTGTCCCACAACCTTGGTCTTGCTCAGTGGCTTGGCTGCCATCTAGTATGCTTATCCTCCTGATTTTTTCTTTCCACTCCGAATCAAATCGAAGCAGGCCGCGAGTTGACTACCCCTGTTTATGCGCGAAAAAACTCGAGCCGCAAAGGACTATAGCCAAGGGAATTGGAGAACGCAAGGAAAAATCGCAAAAAAGGCCGGAAAAATGCGGATTTTTTTGAGGTATGTGGAAATCGCCGCTGAAACAGCGGGTTGCGAGCAGTCCGAACGCAGATGAGTCGTGTCAGCGGCTACAAAGTTGCGAGATCGGCGTAGAAATGAGCGATGGCTTTGATGCCGCCGAAATAGTTTTCGAGGGCGATGTGCTCATCGGGAGCGTGAGCGTTTTCGTCAGGGAGGCCAAAGCCGATCAAAACACAGGGGATTTTGAAGGTGTCGTGCATTTGCGTAACGAAAGGGATGGAACCGCCTTCGCGAATGAACACGGCTTTCCTCCCGAAACCCTTCTCCAGCGCGGCTTGAGCCTTCCGGAAAATGGGATTGTAGTACGGAGCGACCCACGGTTTTCCCATGCTCAAGACTTCGAACTTGCAATGGACCGTTTTGGGAAGCAGCTTTCGCATGTGCTTCTCAACGAGTTTGGCGATCTTCTTCGGGTCTTGATTGGGGACGAGGCGCGTTGAGAATTTAGCGAACGCTTTTGATGGAATAACCGTCTTGGCGCCTTCACCCTGATAGCCGCCCCAGACGCCGTTCAATTCGAGCGTAGGGCGAATCCACAGGCGTTCGACGGTGGTGAAGCCGGTCTCGCCAAAATAGCCGGGCGCGCCGACGGCTGTCTCGAAAGCCTTTTTCTTCCAGGGAAGAGCGTTGAGAGCTTTGCGCTCGGCTTTGGAGGCTTTGGCGACATGGTCATAAAAGCCGGGAACGTTGACGCGGAAGTTTTTGTCATGAAGCTTGGCAAACAGCTCGGTAAGGATGGTGAGGGGATTGGGGACGGCGCCGCCGTAAACCCCGGAATGTAGATCGCGTTCCGGCCCGGTCAGCTCAATCTGGTAATAGTTCAATCCGCGCAAGCCGTAAGTGATGGAGGGAACGCCCTTGCCAAGCATGGAAGTATCGGAGACGAGCAGGGCATCCGCTTTCAGCTTTTCTTTGTTCTTTTGGACAAAATCCCATAGGCTGACGCTACCGACCTCCTCTTCCCCCTCGATGAGAACCTTTATGTTGATGGGGAATTTGCCGTCCACTTGTTGGAGGGCGGCCAGCGCTTTCATGTGGATGTGGACCTGGCCTTTGTCATCGGCGGTGCCGCGTCCGAAAAGATTGCCGTTGCGTTCGGTAGGTTCAAAGGCGGGAGAAGTCCAGAGATCGAGTGGCTCGGCGGGCTGCACATCGTAGTGGCCGTAGAAAAGGATAGTGGGCTTGCCGGGGGCTTCCAAGGATTCCGCATAGACGAGCGGGTGGAGATTGGTTGGGACAATCTCCACGTGTTTGAATCCAGCGGCGCGGAGATGGTCAGCGACCCAGCGGGCGCCGCGCTCGATATCGGGCTTGTGCTCGCTTTTGGCGCTGACGCTGGGAATGCGCAGAAATTCGCAAAGCTCCGCCAGATGCTGGTCGCGCGAAGCGTCAATCAACTCAGCAAGATTCATAAGAGGCCCTCAGGGAACATTGAGTCCATTCCAATATGAATACGAAAAACGTGGCGCGAATGTTTGCGGCGGCGGAATAAATGCGAGCTTCGAATGACCTGCCGTGGCCGCAGTTGTATTTTAGTGCCGCAGGAGCTTTAGGCACAAGTTTAGGGTTAGTCGAACGACCAGAATCCAAAACTATTCGTAACGCAACGCAACCATTGGGTCGACTTTTGTAGCGCGGCGCGCGGGAACGAAACAAGCCAGCAGCGCGGCGCCAATGAGGAGCAGCGTCACGCCGCCGAAGGTCAGCGGATCCGTAGCGGTGACGCCAAAGAGGAGCGACTCGACCGTGCGCGTCAGCACCAGCGAACCGGCAATGCCAATCGCGACGCCGATGAAAATCGTGCGCAGTCCCTGGCCCACGATCATTCCCAGAACGTCGCCGGAGCTTGCGCCCAGAGCGACACGCACGCCGATTTCACGCGTGCGGCGGCTGACGGAATAGGCCATTACGCCAAATACGCCGGCCGTCGCCAGGAGCAGTGCGGTGATTCCGAAGAATCCGATGAGAATGACGTTGAATCTCCGCGAGCCCAGCGAGGCGGAATAAACTTGTGAAAACGTCCGGAATCTCGCGGGGATTTCCGGGTTGAGATCCTGGAGGATTCCTCGAGCTGTCGAGGTAACCAAGCTGGTGTCGGCGTCGCTCAGCATGGTTAAGGTGATCGTGGAACGTGGGCGCTGGAACAAATTCACATAGACCGTCGGACGCGGCGGTACATCGAGGCCGTAATCATGAACGTCGCCCACGATCCCGACGATGGTGAGCAACCGCAAGTCGCCATCCATGTTTCCAAACTCAATGGTGTGGCCGATGGGGTCCTGATTTGGCCAGCGGTCGCGAGCCAGCGATTCGCTAATCACGGCAACGTGCGGAGAATCGGCGCCATCGTGTTCGTCGAAGATGCGCCCTCGAAGGAGGGGGATTCCCAGAACCTGGAAGTAGCCGTCCGTGGCGACACCGAAGTCTGCATTGCCAATGCGCTCTTTCTGCTGCATCAACGGCCCAAAACCTTCGAAGGTCTTGGGGACCTCATTTTGTGTCATGAGGAGAAACATGCCGTCGGGAAGGCCTCCCTCCATGGGCAGGTTGCTAATCGCGCCAACTTTGTGGACGCCGGGGATTTGTTTGAGGCGATCCATCAAATTTGAGAAGAAAATTCCCTGGCTAGCTTTTGCTTTGGGATCTTCCACCCAAGGAAGCGAGACGTCCATGGTGACAATTTTGTCTACGCGAAACCCGGGATTCACTTCGAGCACTTTCATCAGGCTGCGACCGAGCAATCCGGCTCCCACGACAAGAACAAGAGTAATTGCCATTTGCGCGGCCACGAGGACTCGGCCAACGCGCTGACCACCTTGCGAACCTGCTTGTCCACGCCCGCCTTCCTCAAGGCCCTTGCGCAGGTCTCCGGATGTCGCGCGGGCGGCGGTGAAAGCTCCGAGGCCAGCGGCCACCGCCGTGGAAAGGAGAAACGCAAACAAGAGCACGGGAATGTTGATCGAGACAGTGTCCAGCCGCGGCAGATTGTCCGGCGCCATCGAAACTAATTCCGCCACGCCCGCCACAGCTCCCAGCACGCCCAGGCCGCCGCCGATCAGCGATAGCAGAAACGCTTCAGTAAGAAATTGGCGGATCAGCCGTCCGCGCGCCGCACCGAGCGCGCTGCGAATAGCGAGTTCGCGCTCTCGCACCGACGCTTGTGCCAGCAGCAAATTCGCAACGTTTGCGCACGCTACCAACAGCAGAAATCCCACGGCACCAAGCAGCACCAGTAGCGCTGGGCGCGCATTGCCGGTGATCGAGTCCTGAAGGGGCAGGACGATTGCATCCTTGAGGAGATAATCGCCTTGCTCGCTCGACGTATCGTGAATGCGGCGCGCTATCGAGCTCATGTCTTGATTTGCCTGCTCGACCGTCACTCCGTCGCGGAGACGCCCGACCGCCTTGTAGTTATGCGACGTCCTACTTTGGTTCTCCCCTTCCAAGTCGGCCGGCAGCCACAGATCCACACCTTCTGGGAAACGGAATCCGGCAGGGAGCACCCCGATCACGGAGTACACTGCACCATCGATCTTCAGATGGGACTGCGAGAGGTCTAACGGCGAGCCGAGTTGCTGCCTCCAGTAACCATAGCTGACAAGAACAGTAGGGCCGGCGCCTTTTTTCGCGTCGCTGGCGCTGAAATCCCGCCCGAACATCGGCTGAACGCTAAAGATCTTGAGAAAGTCGGGCGTGACGCTCGCAACCTTCGTGCGCGTGGGCTGCGAAGCGCCCGAAACGGACACGATGTTGTCGTTGTACTTTGCAATCGCTTGGAAGCTGCGGTTTTGTTCGCGAAAGTCGTCGAAATTTGGGTCTGCAAGACGGGACCATCCGCCCCCCGAATTGACCTCGAAGATCGCCATGATCCGGCTCGCATCGCTATACGGAAGCGGCCTCAGCAACACGCCGTAAACCACGCTGAAAATTGCCGTGGTCGCGCCGATGGCCAGCGCGAGCGTAAAGACCATGACGGCGGTGGCGCCGGGATTTTTGCGGAGCTGCCGAAGACCGTAGTGGCCGTCAGAGAAGACGGAGTGGAGCCAGCTGCCAAGCCGCTGCTCGCGAACCCGTTCTTTTACTTGTTCGATGCCGTCCAATTCAATGCGGGCGGCGCGTTGCGCTTCGTGCGGCGGCATGCCGGCACGAATGTTCTCTGTAGTCAGCAATTCGAGGTGAGCACGAACCTCCTGGTCGAGATCCACATCCAAGCGGCGCTGTGAAAAAAGATTTCTCAGAAAACTTCTGGCTTTCACAAGTAGCGGCATGTCAAAACCTCTCTACGATGCTTCCAATGCTTGAGCGATGGCCCAAGAAATGCGGCCCCATCGCTTGGTTTCCGCTTCGAGCTGTTTCCGTCCCGGCTTAGTCAAACGGTAATATTTCGCGCGGCGGTTGTTTTCCGAATCTCCCCAAAACGCGGAAATCCAGCCCTCTTCCTCCATGCGGTGCAGCGCGGGAAAGAGCGAGCCGGGCTTGACGACAAAAGTGCCGCCCGTAATTTGTTGGATACGGCGGGAGATTCCCAGTCCGTGCATCTCGCCGGCGATCAGCGATTTCAAGATCAGCAGGTCCAAAGTGCCTTGCAAAAGGCTGGTCTGCTCTGAACTCAAGGAAGCCTCCTATCGTTTGTCTATAGGGAGACTACGCGCCTACATATAGAGTGTCAATAGGAAAGGCTGGCTCCATGGAGCGAAGGGAAGTGCGGAAAACTTTTCGTGGCAATTCGTTGGATTCGTAACGCTAGATTACGCGCCCTCCAAGCGTCGCAGGCAATCGCGCATCAGGTCTGTCTCCCAGTGGGGGCGTTGGGGATTCTTCGAGTGCGTGTGATTGGTAGGAATTCTTCCCGCCAGGTGCAAGAAAATCGCAGCCGAATGCTTATAGGCGGGAACGGGTTCGCGAAACGCCACGTTACCCAGATGCTGCAGGGCATCCGAGAGAGCAAAATACTTGGGATCGGCGCTTTCCCATGATAGGTCACGCTCGGCGAACTTTTCTGGAGCCAGAGTCGCCAGTCCAAGTAAGTAGTCAGACCCATATTCGATCATGTTGATGCCAAGATCGTTGCCCGTATAAATGTGAAAGTCCGGGCGATGAGCATCGCGGAGAGCCAGGCGCTCGAGTTCGACGAGACGATCCAGGGAGGAGTGTTTCAACCCCTTGATCTCAGGAATATCCATCAAGCGCAAGATGGTTTCGGAATCAAGGATTTCCCCGTTGGGAGCAAAAACTTGTCCCAGTTCGAACGCCAACACGCCAGGATATCCGCGGCACGCTTCCCTATAGATCTCAGCCTTTTCCCTGGTGGACTTTCCATGAAGCTGGCTGGTCTGAAATAAGATTGGTGTGCCACCGAATTCGACGATGAGGTCCATCTGCTTCCGATAGAGGTCAGCGACGCGGCCGCTCTGTCCCTCGATATAAGCGCCTGCCACGAAGGGCACGTCTTGCCCCAAGGCTTCGCGAGTCCACTGCAAGACGTTCCGTTTTTCCGCTTCGGACAGAAAATTCACATAACCCGTGTCCATGTTCACGGCGTTTGTTAGTCCCGCCCGCTGGGTGGCCAGGAGATGATTCTGGAATGCGCGGACGGCGACGCGACCATCGCTCTCGAACGGAAGGAGGGCAGCCGCGATGCCCTGAACCTTGCGCTGCTTTCGGGGCCGCTCGAAAGGAGACGAAGAGTTCATGGTTGCCTCGCTTTTGCTGACTTCAATTTTGCGGCAAGGTCGGAGGCTTTGTAATAGTGGTCCAGAGGATAGCAACCCGAGGGCAAGCCCTTGCGCGGTGCGGTTGTGCAATCACTGAAAGTTCGGCAAACCAGCCGGTGTTGAAGAGAGCGTCCTTCCGAAGCGTCGAGCAACAGCCCCGGATAAGACAAAATCATCCGGCCCAAGCCTACAAAATCAACCCATCCTTCGCGCAGAGCTGCTTGGGCAACGTGGGGAAGAAAGTCCTGCAAGTAGCTGTAGGCACTCCCGACAAAGATCAGCTGCGGAAACTGGGCCTTCAACTGCCGGGCCACCAACATCTGCCGAGCCACGCCGACAATGGGATCTTCAGGAGGTTGATAACCGTCCGAGGGTGGATAAAAGGCAGGGCGCTGAATATGAGGATTGTAGTAAGGACTTCCGGCAGTGAGGTTGACGAGGCGAATGCCCAGCTGCTCAAGAAGGGCCAGGAATTGTATGGTTTCGGAAAGTTCCATTTCTGTGGGACAAGCGGGATTCACGCCGAAGCCCCAGTTGTACGGGATTAAATGGGCATGTAGCTCGGGAATCCCTGTACCCATCTTCCCGGGGAAAGATGTCATGGGATCCGGCCGAAACGGCACTGTATCGAATGCAGAAAAGCGCACGGCAATCTGGAGCCCAGGTGCGAACGAGTGGATTCCTTCCACTACCTCCCGTAGGAAGCGTGTACGGTTCTGGAAAGAGCCGCCATACCTTCCGGGGCGTGTATGCGCACTGAGAAATTCATGGCCGAGATATCCATGGCAATGCTTTATGTCAACGAAATCAAACCCTAATTCGGAAGCAGCGCGCGCTGCGCCATGAAAGTCTTGAACGATTCCGGCGATCTGCTCGTCCGTGAGTACTGGCGAATCCGCCTGAACCCCAACTCTGGAATCAAGAATGGGGTGGTGATAGAGAATCCTTGGCTCCGGCCGATCATGAAGATTGGGACGACAATAGCGGCCCGAATGCGTGAGCTGCAACCCGATAACGGGTGGCTCATCGCGTCTAGTTGTCTCCCGAAAGGATTGAAGCAATGCGGCGCGCAGGCCTGCCAGGCCCGCAAGAGTGTGCGGCGCAATCACGAGCTGGTTCGGGTTCGCCCTGCCTTCGTGTGACACGGCAACGGCCTCACCGCCCCAAATGAGACTTGCGCCACTGACCCCGAATCGCTGCCAACGGCGCAGAGTATATTCACTAGGGTTGCCGTCGGGAAGCCCGTCCCAACCCTCCATCGGTTGCACGGCGATGCGGTTGGCAAACTTGAATCCACCACGGAGTAGCGGCCAGCGTACCGGAGACTCCCGTTCCGCGAGCAACTCGCCATCACAGGGAAGATCCAGGCCGAGGGAGTGCAGATGGTCCATGAAGCGGTGAACGTCTTTTATGGCGCCGAGCCGCAAGATGGGAATTTTGCTCATGCCCGGACTGCTCGCTCGGGTGAGGAAGCCGCCGCCCCACCTGCAACCAGAAGATAGGTCAGTCGCATAAAATATCCCCGTCAAGCTAGCACAAAAAGAGAAACAACTTATGGAAAGTCACTGGAAAACGACAAGCTGTCGCCGGATAAGTTGCGGTGGCGGAACACCTGTACGGGGGGACAGGTTGACGGTGTGGCGGGGGCGGTCGAAGATGGGGCTATGAGCGAAGTCACTACAGCCTCACCTCGGCGAAGCTCGCGAGTCTTTCACAAGATGCGTGTACAGGCGCAAGGCCGCGCGCACAACGGGAAAAAGTTCCGCGAAACCTGTGAAACCGTGGTGGTCAACGGCCATGGCGGGCTCTTGTTCCTGAAGCACGAAGTGGACAACGGCGAGATGCTCGTGATTACCAACCCGGAGACGATGGAAGAGCAGGAATGCCGCATCGTTTATCTGGGCGAGCCCGGAGACAGGGGGCAGCGCGTGGGCGTAGAGTTCCTTACGCCGGCGCCGCGCTTCTGGGGTGTGGAGTTTGTTGAGGCGCCGCCGTTAGAGGATTCTTCAGCTATTCACTGAGACGCGCGAAGCGGGCACACGCGCGGGCACCTGGCTCCTCCGTTTAAGAAACCAATCGACTAATCTCCAGAAAAGAAGAATGGCGACGAGCGCGCCGTAAAAGACTGGCCTGCGCACATCGGACTTCACCAGCCAGTAGTAGTGAACTACTCCGCATACCGCCGCAAAATAAATCAAGCGATGGAGTTGCTGCCAGCGCTTGCCGCCGATTCGGCGGATCCAGCCCGCCGTGGAGGTGATCGCCAAAGGAATTAAAGATACGAAAGCAGCGAAGCCCACGGTGATGAAGGGACGCTTAGCGACGTCTTTCCACATCCCGGAAACGTCGAAGGACTGATCGGGGCCGAGATACGTGAGAAAGTGCAAGCAAACATAGAAAAAGGCAAGGAGACCGAGCATGCGGCGAAAGCGAATGAGGTCGGGAAGCTTGAAGACTTTGCGGAACGGCGTGATGCACAGAGTGAAGACGATGAAGCGGATGGTCCAATCGCCGGTGCCGTGCTGAAGAGTTTCGACGGGATTGATGCCGAGGTCGTTCCTAAGCAATCGCCAGAGGAGATCGGCAAAGGGAATCAAGCAAAGCAAAAAGACGATAACTTTGGTCCATTTGCTGACGAGGATGGCGCGCATGTGGAATGTCTACCTTAGTGGAATTTCTTGAGGTCCATTCCGTTGTACATGCCGGCGACTTGATCACCGTAACCATTGAAGATCACCGTGGGCCGGGTGAAGATTTCGCCGAGACGGCGCTCTTTGGCCTGACTCCAGCGTGGATGGTCGACACTAGGATTGACGTTAGAGTAGAAGCCGTATTCTTCAGACGAATAGCGATTCCAGGTTGTGGGAGGCTCCTTTTCCTGGAAGCGGATTTTCACCAGGGACTTGATGCTCTTGTAACCGTATTTCCAGGGGATGACCATGCGAACGGGTGCACCGTCCTGGGGCGGAAGGGCATCGCCGTACATGCCGACGCAGAGGAGCGTTAACGGGTTCATGGCTTCGTCGAGGCGGAGGCCTTCGACGTAGGGAAAATCGATGCCGCCGTACTTGGCCTGAGGCATTTGGCGGGAATCATAAAACGTTTGAAAGGCGACGTAGCGAGCTTTCGGCGTGGGTTCGACCAGTTTTGTGATAGCGCTGAAGGAAAAACCGATCCAAGGCACCACTATAGACCAGCGCTCGACGCAACGATGACGGTAAATGCGTTCTTCGAGAGGCGCCAGCTTCAGGATTTCGTCCATAGTGAATTTGCGGGGCTTGGCGACTTCGCCTTCGACGGATACGGTCCAAGGCGAAGTCTTGAAATTCTGAGCGTTTTTCGCGGGGTCGGATTTGTCGGTACCGAACTCGTAAAAATTATTGTAGTGCGAGACGTCGTTCAATGTGTTTGGTTTTTCCGTAGTGCTGAACGGGCTCTTGATGAGGCCGGTGAACTGAGTGGCGGCGAGCGCTGATTGCGGGGGCAAAGTCAGGTCGAAAAGATTTTTTCCGGCAACAGCAGTGGCGCCGACAATACCCATGGCACGGAGAAATCTGCGGCGGTCTAAATAAACCGACTTGGGCGTAACGTCAGCGTAAGTCAGCTCTGGAGATTTACGAATCAGCATCTCTTTCCTCCCGATTGGGGCTTCCGCTTCACTTTCATTTTACGTGCATTTCAATAGTTTGGATGCAGGGGACCTCGCCGGTGGTCCCGACCTTTTTTGGCGCCGGACAGCCCTGTTCCTGCCCGCTAATGAGAGTGCCCAGGAGCCGAGAAGTTACAGGCAGCCTGCTATCCATGAGACCGGTGCGCCGACCGGAACCTAGCCGTGGAGCCGCTTCAACACTTTTTGGGCGGCTTCAACGCCATGGTATTGGGCTTCCTCAAAGATGGAAATACCGCTGAGGTCGGAGTTGGCAAAGAGGATTCGGTCGTTCAGGCGCGACAGGCGGCGACGTTCCTCGGAAAAAATCGAACCAACAGCGGGGCGGATCATGGCGTGACCCATGCGCATGATGTCGATGCGGGAAACGCACTGGCGAATGTCCGAGTGGACGCGCTCGAGATCGTGCAGAATGGCCTCCTTCCAATAAGCCCAATCTTTCTCGAGCAGGAGCTGGCGGTTTTGCGCAGGAGCGCCTTCGGCGAGGGCCCAGTAAAAGGTCCAGACCGTGCGGTCGACGTAAGTGCGGAGGCTCTGGTGCATGGCGTCAACGTAGCCAAGAGTGGGGGAATCGAGGAAGACGGTGTCCCAGGAAGGTTCGGCGCCTCGGGATTCGGGATAGCGCTCGAGCGTGAGGTTGGCGGTGAGCCAGGGGGAATAGACGAAATCGCGGAGCCGAGAAAAATCTTCCATGAGGTAAGGAGCGAGAAACGTTGGCGCTGCGAAGATGACAAATTCAGATTGGTATTCGGTGTCGCCCGCAAAGACACTTGCGCCGCGTCGTATCTGCGTGATGCGGTGAACCATTTGATTCGTTCGGATGTTTCCGCCGACGCGTTCGAGGAGGCGGCGAGTAATCCAGCCATTGCCTTCGGGCCATGTGAGAGGGCCTTTTTCTTCGGATTCGCGAGAAGAAAAATAGTGGAGGCCAGCCCAGGCGGAGGTGTCGCTGGAAAGCGCGCCGTAATCGTCGCGGCAGGCGTAGTTCATGTACCAGTGCAGGAGGGGCGAGTCGAAACCCTTTTGGCGAAGCCAATCGGAAAAGGAGATGCGGTCGAGGTCCTGAAATTTTGAAGAGAGGCCTATTTCGAGAGGAACGGTGAAGGCCCCGCTCAGGCGATATTCCGTGAACAGATTTTCCAGGCGTTGAAACTGGTCGCGGTCTTTTTGCTTGAGGCCGACGGCAGGCTCGATGCCTTCCTGCCAACGACCATAGAGAAACAACCGTTCCTGCGGAGCAAAGGTGAGGTAACGTTCTTCCCATTGGCCGTTTTTCAAGACGCCGAGGTCCTCGAAAAGTTCGCGAACGTATTCCGCTTTCGGGCCCGGAATGGGAACGTAGTGGGCAGCCCAAGGATACGCGGTGATTTCGTTTTCGCCCCAGCGGGCGTTGCCTCCGGGTTGGGCATTCATTTCCAGAAGGACGAAGTCAGTGAAACCGCGCTTGCGAAGTCGCCAGGCGGCGCTGAGGCCGGCGATTCCGCCTCCAACGATGACGACGGGAACTTTTTCGATGCGCTTTGCTGGCGGAAAGCCGGCGCGGTCGCGCAACAAATGGCCCATCTGAAAGGAATCGTTGACAAACGAACCTTCGATCTTTTTTTCACTTTTGAGTGAAAGACCGACAAGCGCCGCACTGCCAAGACCTAGAAACTTGCGGCGGCCCAGCTTCAATGACTGATGTCCTTCCAATCGTTCTCGTAAGTGCGGACGAGGATCTGGCTGTTGAGCTGGTTCGCAGGCATGGGAAGTGGTGACATGTCCGGCGGAAACTGAAAGAGCGCGGGAAGGCCTTCCACGTTGACGAAACGCAAGCCGGCGGGAAGTGATTTTGGAAAAATGTAATCGCGCGTGCCCGCAAGAACAAAGCCCCATTCACCGAAGGATGGAACGTAGACGTGGTACGGATAGGTTTGCAGGCCGGCCTGCTTCAGTGTTTGCGCGATGCACCAGAAGGAATCGCGCGCGAACATCGGCGAAGTGCTTTGCACCACCATTAATCCTTGAGCGCTGAGGTGGCGGGAGACGGCGCGGTAAAAGGCTGTCGTGTAGAGCTTGCCGAGCGAATAATTCGTGGGGTCGGGAAAGTCGATGACAATGAAATCAAAATTGTCAGCGTTCGAATCGACCCAAGGGAAGGCGTCGGCGTTTATGACGTGCACCTTAGGGGAAAGCAGTGATTTGTCATTCAACTTGGTCAGCATGGGGTTGGAGGAAAAGATCCGGGTCATCTCGGGATCGAGATCGACGAGAGTGATGCTTTCGACTTGGGGGTACTTCAGGATTTCACGGACGGCGAGGCCATCGCCACCGCCAAGAATCAGGACGCGGCGCGGCGCTGGAACGGCGGCAAGACCAGGATGAACGAGTGCTTCGTGATAACGGTATTCGTCGCGGGAGCTGAATTGGAGATGGCTGTTCAGGAAAAGGCGCAAGTCGTCCTTGAAGCGCGTGAGGACGAGATGCTGGTAGTGCGTGTCGCGCGCAAAGATGATTTCGTCGGCATAGATATTGTCTTCCGCACTGGCAGTGATCTGCTTCGCTTGCGCAATTCCGGCACCCAAAGCGCCAATGACTACGAGAGAGGCAATGCGCAAACTCCGAGTGGCGGCAAGCTGATTCGAGAACAGGAAGGTGCTCCACAAAGCGACGCCAGCGTTGATTAGGCCGAAGAGCATTGCGGAGCGCACCAAGCCGAGACGCGGCACCAGCAGGATCGGAAACAGCAGCGACGCTCCCAGCGCACCGAGATAGTCGAAAGTAAGGACGTGCGCGATGACGTCGCGAAACTGATACCGGTCGCGGACAATGCGCATCAAGAGAGGGATTTCTAAACCCACCAAAACCCCCATCACAATGACTAAGGCGTACAGAATCAGTTCGAAACCCTGCGTGAAGGCAAATGCGAGCATCAACAGTGCCGAGGAAAAACCTCCGATGACGCCAAGAAGAAGCTCAATCCATACGAACCGACTGGCCAAGCCGTGATTGATGTACCTAGAGAGGGCGCTGCCAATACCCATGGCAAACAGGTAGGTGCCGATGATCGTCGAGAATTGAAAGACGCTGTCGCCGACGAGATAGCTGGCGAGCGTGCCGGCGACCAGCTCATAGATGAGGCCACAAGCCGCGACCAGCAGCACGGAAATAAACACCAGGATGCCCATGGGCTAGTGGATCGCGGCAGCAATGATGATGCAGATGCCGAGAGACATGGCACCCACAAGGATGGCTAGCGCCATGTTGTGCTCCTGCACGATTTCCTTCCAGAGATGGTACGGCGTCAGCTTGTCCATCACCATGAAGGCAATAACGAAAATAAAAATTCCCACAAAGGCGAAGACCAGTGCAGCGACGATGTTGCCGAGCGGAACAAGGTTCATCTTATTTGCCTCCTGTGTAATGGTGATAGCCTGCGTAAACCGAGCGGTATGAGCCGGGATTATCACGGACCGACTTCGGAACATTTTTGAGCTGATTGATCCTGTCGAGGCTCCAGCCGCTGTATTGGCCGAAAGCAGCCGTGCTGAGAACCATGGCGCCATAGAGAAGATAGAGTTTTCGAAACATTATTCGTCGTCTCCTGAGTTGCTGGACAATTGCATAGGTGGGTGGTCGCTTTCCGACCAGCGGGACCGCTCGAAAGTGTAAGCGCGGAAGGAAATGACGACGACCGGCACGAGCAATGCAAGAAAAGCGATTCCGTAGATTCCGAAGACAGGCACGTCGCGGACTACTGTGACGGAATACGGAGTGGTGGGAAGCGAGGGATCCACTTCCGGCTCGATACGCAGATAGTAGTGACCCGCGGGAACACTCGGGATAACTACCGAATCGGTTCGACTCCCTTCGCTCCAGGAACCGTCGCTGTCGTAGCCGTGGTAGTAGCTTACTTCGCGCCCGAAATCCCAGGCTTGTCCGGTGTCCTGATTGATGAGCGCATAGTTCAGATAGATCCAGTGGTTATCGACAGGGGCGGAGGTTTTCACTTGGACGGTCGAAGTCCCGCCGCCAAGTGCGAATTCGTCGCTGACAAACGATGGATCGCCTTTTGCTTCGGCGCGATTGAATTGATAGGTTTCCTGAAGGACGGGTTCCTTCTTGGCTCGCATATCGAAAACGGCCATCAGCACAAGGAGGAAAACAGCAAATGCAGCGAAGGCGGCCCACATACCAGTGACATTGAGAGTGACCGGTGAAGGCTGATTCTCGTAGACGCCTATCGCTTCAGGCGGAGCGCCGGGCAACTTGAAGGAGTCCCAGATTTCCCGGCCGTACATGTACTCGCCGATCGACCAAGTGACTTCCTTATCCAGCTTTTCGCTGGAGAGAACGCGAGGTGGATGCACGTAGTCCGTAACGGCAGCCTTTTCGCCGACACGAACCTGCCACGGGAACTCCCCGAGGACGAAGTCCGTGTTGGCTTCGGCAGACTGGAAGTGTTTGTAGTTCTCCCCGAGATAGGTCGCTCCACTAAAATCGGCGGTTGGCAAAGTCTTGCAGATACTGATGTCGTTCCAATGCCCGTTGTAGTTGCTCAGGTAGCGAATGCCCTTGTAAGGATTGAACAGAACGTATTCGTGCCAGTAGTAGGTGATTCCGTCGACTTGGATGCTGCGCCGCTGGAAACCCGTGACTTCGTAGCCCGTGCCGCGAAGCTTGCCGCGCGTGCCAAGAGGGATGAGGGGCCTGATATCACTGGTCTTAATCTCGAACTGCTGGAGGATAGCGAGGTTGGGATCTTTCGCGTCGAGGATGCAACGGCAACTCGAGCACACAACCGTCACAGCTTGACCAAAAGAACGCAGCGAGATGGCGGCGCCGCACCTGGGACAATTCAGTCCCTGCGCCCGCGGCTTTGGCGGAAGAGGAGGCGGCGGAGGGGGAGCACTTGTGCTCATCACCAGCCCTCGAAACTACGCAGATTCTTCAGTTTCAGATCATCGAATTCCACGAATTCACCAAGGTATAGAGCCGGCTCGGGATCGCTGTAATCAAGCGTGGCGAATTTTCTGGTCTCTGTACGCAGATCAACGAAAGTAACATCCGTCTTGTCCCAATACTGAAAGGGCAGTTCGCCTTCAACGCCACGGTAGTGCGCGGGCGTGACCACGCTTACGGTGTAGCGCTGATTGTTCCAGGCAAATTCCTGGCCGACTTGGATTTGCGCGGCAGCCGGAAGATTCGGCGTCTTTGAAGACGCAGAGATCGCGTATTCATTTTGCGCGTCGGAAAGCCAAGCGCTTGTGGCGTCGTTCATCATGACGTGCCACTCGTTCCAACCGCCTTGATCGTACTCATAAAGGATGCGGCCAACCACAACAAACGACTTGTTGTCGTACTTGCCTTCGGTATTGATTTGAATCGGCGAGCTGTCCGGCGGGAGATCGGCGACTTGGCCTACTTTTTTGAGGTCCACGTCGGTGCGGACAAGGATGCTTTTGCAATAGTCGCAAACGGTCTGGACGCTGCTGGACCAGCGAAAAACGATCTTAGCGCCGCAATTGGGGCAGTTGGCGATGGGCTGGCTCATCGCGGATGTCCCACAAGGCGTGTGGCAAGGGGGTTTGCCTCAGTCACTGGCGACCTGCTTCCATTTGGATTCGTAGGGCCGCTGTAGCCGTCGGATCGAAACGGAATGCGCTTCAAAGAGTTGACGAAGAATCACTTCGAAATCCCACTCGACGCGGGGGACACAGCAGAAAAGATTGAGGCAGAGCGAGCCGTGCTCTGGAAACGTGTGGCACGCGAGGTGAGATTCCGCGAGGAGGCAAAAGCCGGTGATCCCTCCGGTGCCGGGAAACTGATGCCACTGGGTTTCCCCGACGGGCCGAAGCTTCATCTCCTGGATGATATTGTCGAACAGATTCTTCAGCACCGCGGGATCACGCAACGGTCGCGACGAACATCCGAAGGCTTCGACAACCCATTCGATTCCGCTCATGGCAAGCGGTGCCATTACACCTGAGGCTTTCCGCATTCGGGACAGAATTTGGCGCTGCGCGGGATGTGTTTGCCGCATTCGCTGCAGAATTTTGTGTCGGCTGCGGGGGCACCTGCTGCTGCCGCGGGGACTGCTCCGCCGGCGGACCCCGAGGTCGATTGCTTGACCGCATCCATCATGGCCTGGCCCATGGCCACGCCAGCGCCAAGGCCCGCGCCCACTCCGACCGCGCCGCCGCCTTCATTGCCGGCCGCGATGGGAATGGCCTGAGCCACCTGATATTGAGTGAACTTGCCCATGTCGCCTAGCACATTCATGCTGATGCGCTGGTCGAGCACTTTCTGCAACTCGTCAGGCAGCGAAAGATTCTCCACCACAAAACTGTCCAGCGTGAGGCCGTAGTCCGCAAAGGAAGGCTTGAGAGCCTCGCTGATTTTTTCGGCAAGCGCGCCCTGATTGGCGGCCATATCCAGAAAAGGGACCTGGCTGGCGGCGAAGGCGTCCGTCATTTTCGCGATGATGGTATTGCGCAATTGGCCTTCGAGATCGGCGACGTGATAAAGGTCGCGAGTGCCGCTGATCTTGCTATAGAACGACTTGGCGTCACTCAGGTGATACGAGTAAATACCGAACCCGCGGAGTCGGATAGCCCCGAATTCCTTGTCTCGAATGGTGATGGGATTCTGCGTGCCCCAATGCTGGTCAGTCTGGATTCGTGCGGAGAAAAAATAGACGTCCGACTTAAAGGGCGACTTAAACGCTTTGTCCCAGTTTTTGAGATACGTCAGGATGGGCAGCGTTTGCGTGTTCAGCGTGTAGAGACCGGGGCCGAAAGCGTCCGCTATTTTCCCTTCATTCACAAAAACTGCGGCTTGCGAATCGCGAACGGTCAGCTTGCCGCCGTTTTGGATTTCGCGATCCTGCATGGGGTAGCGGTAGGCCAGGATGCCTTCTTCCGGCTCAACCCATTCAATAACATCAATCCACTGCTTGGCGATGAAGTCGCGAAGGCTCATGAGAGGCCTCTCTTCCGGCGCGCTGGTGAGCGAGAATTGCGCCCAGTGGGAGCGATGCTACGGTGCGGCTCGCGGCGTGTCAATGGTTCGCATAAGAATGCAATAGCGCGAATATAGCGGTAAGCAATAGGGATAAAGCACGCCGCAGTAGCCCTAGGAAACACAAGGAGATACGTTCCACCCTAGATTGCGGAAGTATTACAAAATCTTTCATGATCCCGCCGTGGCAAAAACCCATATTCTGCGGCACAACCGCCCCTCTAACCCACAGAGTGCGCTAGAATTGTTGGTGGAGGAGTGGGTGAGTGGTTGAAACCGGCGGTCTTGAAAAATAAAATCGCCGTTTTGCTATCTGGCTGAAAATTCAACCAAACCCTTTTGCCAGCCGTCAGATAGCGCCATTTTCAATCTTTTGGAGTTCCCTGATTTTGGCTCGTTTTACGCCAATTTTAGTGACAATTTGGTGACAGTCCAGATTTTTCGGCCCCTCGCGCACATGAGTGTAACAAGCTCATGTTCCAATTGTCAGAAATCCAAAGCTTATGACGTTTTCGGCGCAAAGTTCGGCGGCGGTTTGCTAATTCACTCTGACCCGTTCGCACTGACCAACTCTCATTCGTTTTGTTAGAGATACAGCGGGCCCCTAGGCGGCTCTCCGCGAAAAGTGACCACTTGGCCTCTAGCGGCCGTGACACCACCTAGAATTCAATTTATTTTCGGCTGCTAGAGTTCAGTACGCTCTGGCTTTCTCGTTGACACTACTTCGTCTACGCCGCAGAGTGGAATCGTTGTCGACGTTCCTCTTCGGAGATACTCCAGATGCGAAACAGACTAGGATTGTCCTGCGCTGCGAAAACTGATGTATCCCCCGAACTCGCTGACAAGTTCCTCTGCGCGCTGGCCAACGTTCCGGAGTATGACCATTCCCCCGATGGACCTAATGCCAGAAAAGACGAACACGGCTGCATTCACGTATCTCCACCGCCAGGCGTCGACGACGCTTGGCAGCGGATCCACCATCTTTTCCCCGACTTGCTTCCGAAACATGGCAACCCAGACCACGAACGACCCAATCATGGCGTAACCGATGCTCCCGGATTGGCTTGGCAAGATCCAGACGATCTGGAGTTTGTCAGTGTTGGCGATATCCCGCCGAAACTCAGAATTGCTTGGACCGTGCCCTCGCTCCAGGGACGAAAAATGTTTCTTGTCTCCGAACTCGCTTACTACCTCCGTGGCCCCGCCCTGATGGCGGCGGCCATGAAAGCCCGACAGGCAGAACTCGAAAAACGTGCTGAATTCGAACGCGGAGGTGTAACTCTGGAAGGCTCTTTTCATACGACCTATCAGGTATGGCAGGAAGTCCTGAAAAAAGAGAGTGCCGACCTGTCGAAAATGTGGACTGCCGCGGACGCAGATGCCTTCGGCCAGGTTCTTCTCCGCGCTTTTGAAGTCGCCGACCGCCTGCGTTTCTGCCCAACACCATCCTGCCCGGCTCCCTATTTCATCGCGCAGCGGCGCTCTCAGAAATATTGCAGCGACGCCTGCTCTCTGCCCGCACAACGCGAGTGCAAACGCACCTGGTGGCGCGAGCATGGCGCCCACGCGCGCCGAGGAACGGCACCACGCCGAACTCGTTCCCGCGCGTAGTGGCCATATTTCGCTATCGACAGGCTACGTGACTCGCTACTAACATTTCGTTGTAGTTGATTTGGACCGGCCCATGCCTAGTGCCAGTTTTACTTTCGACGATCTGATTGCCTGGTCGGAGGACCGCCTCCCGTGGCAGCGTGACGCCCTGCGTCGCGTGCTCGCTGGCCGGCTTACCGATTCCGATATCTCGGACCTTGCTGCGATGGCAAAGGCTGAATTCAGCATTGCGCCCGCCGGTACGCCCGCGCCCATTCCCGCAAGCACCGCGGACGTGCCTGCCGCCAGCACTTCATCACTGCCAGTCGCTGTCACTGCCATTCGCGATATCACCCACGTCAACGCCTTGGCGTCTGGTCCCGTAACCTTTGCAGCCGAAGGATTGACTGTAATTTATGGCGATAACGCCTCAGGAAAATCCGGAGTAACGCGCATCCTGAAAAAGACAGGGCACGCGCGGGAACCTGGCGGCGCGATCCGCCCGTGCGTATTCGAACCTGATCCACGGCAGCCCGCAAGCGCTGTCATCGACTATCGTGTCGGCCCCGACAACCGCAGCGCCTCCTGGACGGACGGCGCAGCAACCGCTCCCGAATTGTCTCAACTCAATGTTTTCGACGCCGGGTGTGGTGACGTACAGATCGAAGAAGACAATCGCCTTGCCTATACGCCACGAATTCTTCAGACTTTTCAGGATTTGGCGGAAGCCTGCCGTGCCGTCGCCGCCAAACTGAAGACGGAACAGGAAGCGCTCGAAAGAGGACGGCCAGTCCAACTCAATCAGGTGGCACTCCGGCCCCAGACCAAAGCCGGAATTCTCCTCGCCAATCTCTCAGTAAAAACGACAAACCCCGAAATCGATGCCATTTGCAACGTGACTCAAGACGAACGGGACCGCCACGCCGCATTGGGTCGGGCGTTGCAGGATAATCCCAATCAACAAGCGGACCTCTTGGACGCGCGTGCACATCGGCTAAGAGATTTAGATGGGCTTACCGCTTCGCTCGAAAACACTTTTTCCAACACACCTGTCGACCATGTCGAAGCGCTTCTCACGGAATCTGCGGCTGCCGATGAGGCCGCCAAGGCAGCAACCGCAGCGTTCGCTTCCGGCTCAACCCTTGCCGGAATTGGTGGAGAGGCATGGAAAAGGTTGTGGGAAGCGGCTCGCCGATATTCCGCATCGCAGGCATATCCTGCACAAGCGTTTCCTGTCACGCGCGACGGCGCCGTTTGCGTGCTTTGCCAGCAGCCGCTTGAAGAAGCGGCAGCGGAACGGATGAACAAGTTCGAGAAGTTCGTGCAGGCCGACGTCCAGCGCCTTGCAGAAGAAGCTCGCGAAAATGTGCAAAGCCGCAAGCTGCAACTCGAGGCCATCAAGCTTCCCTCGACCGGAACGCAGTTACGCGAAGCGGCGCTACGCGGCACGCCTGAGGGTCAGACCCTGAAGGCATTCATGGTCGTTGCGAGACTTCGCCGGCGCTATCTCCTGCGCAAAGCGAAGGGACAAAACCCAAACCGACCCGCCGATCTCCCACCTCGGCCACATTTTGCTAGTCTTCGCGCGAGCCTGGGAGAGGAAATTTCTCAGCTGCGCGCGGCCGCCCAGAATGACGAGCGACGCAGGATGCAGAATGAGTTCGCCGAACTCGACGACCGGATCAAGCTGGCACCGCTAAAAGACATTCTGAAGGGCGAGGTCGCGCGCCTGATCTATTCCGCGCTACTCGATCGTGTTCGCACTGATTGCGATACGACCTGGATCACGCGAAAGGGTGGAGAAGCAGCACAAGCAGTGGTCACCGCGAAACTTCGTAGCGACTTTGCAGGAAATTTAAGCAGGTTGGGCTTTGCCGCCGCTCCCGTGGAAGTGAGATTGGGAGTGGGCACGGTAGGCCAGCATCCGTATCGGGTAGCGTTCATCGTGCGGGAAGATGTGCCGCCGTCTGAGGTACTGAGCGAGGGAGAAAAAACATGCGTGGCGCTGGCCGGATTCTTGGCAGAGCTCGAAACCACTAACAACGCCTCCGGGATAATTTTGGATGATCCTGTTTCGTCGCTCGACCATCATTATCGGCTGCGCGTAGCTCTCCTGCTGGTCGAAGCTGCACGGCACCGGCAAGTAGTGATTCTGACGCACGACATCGTTTTTCTCCTTATGCTCACGAAATATGCGCGAGCAGCAATGATTCCACTTACCGAAAGAAGTTTACAGCGGGGTGGCCCGCGTCACGGTCTACTGGTGGAAGGACCCCCATGGATCGCCATGTCGGTTTCGAAACGCCTCGGCGTATTGCGCAATGAACTCCAAACCGCTGGCTCGATCCTGCGGAAGGGAGACCGCGCCGCATACGAGCAAAAGGCGGAATGGATTTACAAGAGTCTCCGTCAGACTTGGGAGCGTGCGGTAGAGGAGGTTCTGCTCAATCGAGTTGTGGTGCGTTTTGGCGATGCCGTTGAAACACAGCGCCTGAAGGTACTTACCGATATCACGGATACCGACGCGCAAACTGTGGAATCCCAAATGGCCTATTGTTCGAGTTTCGTTCACGACGAGTCCGGAGCCGTGAATGCAGGGATTCCCGATCCCGCGGTTGTTGAATCCGACATCAAACGTTTGGACGATTGGGTCGCCGCTCTTCGCAAGCGCGGCCGAAACTAATCCCAAACACAAACCTCCCGACATTAATCCCAACTCCCAACGCTGACCTTTCAACACAGAGCCCACTCCGACTGTCACCTCGTCTCATTTGTCGATTTGCAGAACTCGAACGCCATTTCCCCATGCTCGATCGTTAATGGAATTCAGCAATGGCCAAGGATTGAAAGAAACGGCCGTGGCGTCCGGCACGGGTTGATTCCACAGGAAGCGATCGGTGCGGCAGCGCGAGCTTGACATCAGACCGCCGATTGCATACTATTTGTAAGAATGACGCTGACAACTCGTAAGACTTAGGTAGAGAGCGAGAGCCCCGAATGAAATCCGACGATCACATTCCAAGTCTGTCCAGGAAGGAAGCTCTGGTGCTGGAGTTGCTTCTCCAGAACCCCACCAAAGAAATGTACGGACTGGAGATGGTTGCTGGCTCCCGAAACAAATTAAAACGTGGCACGGTATACGTCACGCTGGATCGCATGGAGGATAAGGGCTTCGTCGAGTCACATCTCGAAGAGCCGCGTCCCAACGTGAGCGGACTGCCACGGAGACTGTATCGCGTGACGGGCTACGGCCAGAAGATTTATATGCTCTCGCAGGCCGCTCGCGAGGCTGGACGACTCCGGCTCGCGGAACTCGGCGGCGCGTCATGAGTGTCACTATTCGCCTACACGGGTCCGGCATTGTGGTCGAGGCCAGCGACCGCATGAATCTGGAAGATGCTGTACAAATCACCCACACGTCCCAGGATCATCGCGAATTCGTCAAGCTGGCCGGGACGATTCGAGATCCACAGACTGCTCATTCGCCTCAATATACGCTGAATTTTGACCGTTTCCTGAGCGCTTCGATGCAGAACACGAAGCAGCTCAAGATTGTCCTGCCTCCCGGATCGCGACTTCGTTCGCTAGCTGACTTCTTCTGCTCCCCAAAAACGATGAAACGCGTGGTCAACCCCATTCTTGCAGACATGTACAACGACTATTGCCAAGCTCTCGCTGAGGGTAGCCAGACGAAAGCCCTCTGGACCCGCATCCGGAATTGCTGGAGCTTCTGGAAGGCATTGGGTTTCTACGTGGCGCTAAGGAATCTGCGCATCATTTGGAAAATTGCGAGACTCAGATAGTACCGAAAGCACGAAGGCCAATTTGACATTTTTGATCCACGCAAACGGGACACATGGGCAGAGCGCCTGGCCACGCCAGGGGAAAGTATTTCCGCTCCTCGCATTTGCCTCCAATATGTACATTCTCTATCACCTACCGACCGGTTTCGCTTGGAGTCTTGCGGTTGCTGCATCGTGTTGCGTAGGCTTGGCCAATTCCTCGCGTCAACTTCTTCGCGGCTCGTCGGATTTCTTTTTCTCTCAAGAAACAAAACAGCGTGTCATCCTCCCAACGGTCGTGGATATTCGATTCGAGTACCGCCAAGCGCGGATGAAACAGGACCCCGTTCAAGTCGCTTGGACCGTTGTAAGAGGTGCTTGGGGCCTTTTCGTAGCACTCGCTCTGTACTCCATGAAGAGCGTTTGGAAGCTCTCTGGTCTGGGGTAATACATGAAGAACAATCAGGGACAACGCGACCGAGAAATTTTGCAGTTCATTCCGCAGCCGACTCCACCTGCATGCGAGCTCTGCCATTTCTTTCCCGTTAGGATAAGCGCTACGGCTCTGACTCGCCGTCTGGATCGCCAACTCGCAAAGCTGGAACCCGGTCCTCGACGGGAAAGGCTGGAACGTAAGCGGCAACATCTGAGCCGTTCCGGAGCGATTACACTTTACTTGCATGGCAGGAAAGAGCTGTTCACCTTCCCAATGCTAAAGGCTGCGATTCCAAACGTCACACCTGCCAATTGGACATTGGTGCGAGACTGCATCTTCTACGGCCCGCCAGCCCCGCCGACGCCGGGCGTCGGATCTTTTTTTAACTCGGTCGCAACTCGCTTTTGCTCCCAGAAGACAGTGCACCTGGTCGTGCTGCCGGCAATTGCGGATCTGCGCATCGAATATTCTCGAGCCGTCAGCGAGGACCGGTTTGCGAAAGCGATTTGGATTCGCCTTCACGCAACGTGGAGCTTCGTCAAGATGTTCGCGCGGGGGTTTTGCGGAAAAAACTCTCACTTTTCTTAGAGCCTTTCAGCTCCCGCTTTCCCAACTCCCATGCTTATTCGATGTCCATCCTTACTAAACTAAGGGCACCTGCTTCGGTTAATCGGGGAGCTTACCCGGCGGACGTTCCGGTAATGACGGTTGAGATGTGCGCTTTCCTGCTTCCTTTTTTGCCCAGTAACCCCGTTCCGGTGTAGGAATCTCTGCTCGCGCACAGGTCTTCTTCAGGGCGACATCCGAGATTCCGAATCGAGGGGAGAGAATTTTCAGCGGTTCGGATCAAACGAGTTCGTAAAGTACCTTCCTGCAAAGGCGTTAACCATCGTAGCCTCAGGCATACATGAGTGTCACACGCCCATGTTTGCTGTATCGGCTTTTTGCGCGACCCGCCTAATACTGAGAATGCAAAATTCCGGATCCAGTGCTTCGCTTGAAACTGCGCAGGGCTGATTCATAGAAGTCATCGCAGTTATCTCCACTTCCAACACATTGCCGGTATACTGTTTTGTAACGGGATCAAATTCTTCCAGAATCATGAAGTCGCCTACATTGTAATCCCTGTCATTTCGTCGGAGTTCATGGGTTCGTAAGCCAGCCATTACTGGCTTGAAGTACTGAGGCCAGCTTTTTACTCTATGAACCTTCGGCATCGTCTCAGTCCCTCATGGCAGAAACAAAGTCGGTGAATTCAACGTTCAAGTAATTTACGCCTCGATCGGCGACTGGAGCCAATGGGAATGAGAGGCTCTCTAGCACATCCAGATGCCCGGCATAGTGACCAGATGTCGGAACGGCTTCTGACTCAGCGTTGAAGCTACGGACTCGATCTGAGTGCATTGCCCCGATTCGACTAGCGAAAAACTGACACATTCGACTCAAAGTCTGAATCACCGTATCGTTAAACGCATAGAGAGAAGTCGAATCAGCAAAAAGAACAGCGATCGTATATTTTCTCTCTTCTTCCAGGATTGGGATAGCGACAACTGACCTCACTTTCCCATTCATCTTCTGTGAATGTTCGTTGAGTGCCACTTTTTCCATGTCTCCCCAGAATTTTGCCCGGTAGTCATCCTCAGATTCAGCGCCGGCCTTTTCGCGTGTTCTGACAATCATCCTTGTTGAAGCTGCGTACCCAATGGTTCCGTGACTAAACCCAAAAGTGCGCCCTTTTTCCCCATACCGCGAGGTCTGGCCAAGGTACGGCGTAAGCTGCTGCAAAGTAATCTCTTGGCCTATTCGCAGCGTGCGATGGAGTGTAGTCCTAAAGTCGTCTCCGCAGGTCCCTTCTGCCTGCAAATAGCCAGCAACGGCGGCCACAAAACCGGTCGCCAATACTTCTGTGGCTGGCGGTAAGTACTCCTGACGCCAAGCTTGTTTCGTCGAGTCTGCTACCGGTTTTTCGGTTAGTTCTTCGGCCTGAGTGTTCCAGTATCCACCGGTCCAGCAAATATCCCTCGGCTGCCGGTCTGCCCCACTCCAAGAGTTAACTTCTTTTTCGACGCTGCAGTAGAAATCTTTGTCCAAGACGCTTTGGATCACGACCTCTGGCTCTATACCATGACGGTGAATAACGTGATCATCGCTGATTCCATACTCGCTTCGGATCGTCGTTTCATCCTTTGACGAAGGGTAGAAGCCTCCTGCCTTGTAAAGAGCAAAGAGCAGAAACTGATTTTGGAAGGATGCTCTGGTAGCAAAAACCTTGCGGAAAGAATCGATCTTATTCAGCCGCAGAACCGCATCAGTATCGGCTCGAAGCCGCGACTGAAGCTCAGCCAAAAGCGACTTAAAATCGGTCGCAAGATCTTCTGTAAGCTTTTCGAATCGGTCGTAAAGATCTTCGCGTTTCAGCGATCCTCTGTCCAATTCCGTCTTTAGGTGTTGTAGCCGCTTCACTAACTCCCCGCTTTCGGGGAACAATTCAACGAGAATCCTATCCTGACGAAAGCGGGAAATGCGAATACGAAACAAATCAACCAGTGCTCCGTCCCCATGCCCCGAAACCAGATACATTTGCGTTCCCGGCACCAGTTGTGGCTGACCGAATGTCTCGTTTCTCCAGTAGTGAATCGCCACATCTTTCTCCATGCCGAAGCCGACAGCTAATATCACCGAATCGAACGTCTCTTTTGTTCCCAAAGGGGCGAACGTCTCTCTTGTTCCCGACGTACCGAAATCTGATTTAACAGCTGTTTTTTGTCCAACCCATTCAATTTCCATTTTGGAACTTACACGCAGATGCCTGACGTTCACGTATTCTTCGATTTTCTGCTCTTGGGGCAACCCTTTCTTGAGAGACTCCCATTCCTTGAGGACCTGCACAACGACATCGGAAGCACGGCCAGCATTCCAGTTGAGGAGGGGCAGCGCTGCGGTTGGCAGACTGCTGCCCTTGTCGGGCCATTCATAAATTCTAGGGTGAACCCAGCGGGCATCGCTTCCTTGCTGCAGAGGGCAAAGCACCGCATGTTTCTCGAAAAGGGCAACATGGCGAACTCCTTTTTTGAGCAACCCAGCCGCAACGGTAAGGCCCGCAAATCCTCCCCCAACAACGGCCACCCTTCGTAACGACTCCCCAGGTGCAGACTTAACCATCGACCAGGCGAGATTAAGGGATCTGATCTGCTGGCTGTAAATCGTTAGTCCCTTTTCGAAACAGCCAAGAACGTAAACATTTCCATGGAGTCTAAACGACTCAAGCACTTCACCTGCAGTCATTTGGCGCGAGATCACCACGCGTTCTCCCAGAGAGGAACATAAGAAAGTCTATCAAAGAAGACTCCTGGTGGGTTTTCGAGTAAATGAGCGAATACCGTTGTGCCTGCGGTGACTTCAAAAAACCCCGGTGTCGATACCAGATCACTCAATCGAGCATCGATTCATTTTTGCGGCGCGATTTTTTTTAAGTGGCGCCGGACGTACTCCAGGTCAGTGGTGATGTGCGGAGTCATTTTCACCATTAAGTCCGGGTCTCGCAGTTCCGGTACGTACACAATCACATGCTTGCCCGCAGCAACAGCCCAGCCCATTTCCATGCTTGCGCTTGGGCCGCATGGCATCACGTAAACACACGCATCGCACTCGCGAAGAGCAGTCATATCTCGATTGAATCCACGTTCAGCGGCGGGATGCTTCAGGCCTTCTAGGTATTTCTGCGGTGACCACATTTTCCATTCCGGATCCACCTCGGACCACTGGAATCCCTGCGAATCCTTGAAGTCATAGACTTCGTGACCGTCCTCGCGAAGCAGCTTCACAACGCCAGGTTGGTAGTCGTTTCTCCAGCTACTTGCGACATAGACCTTCATTCCAGGATCCTCCCGAAATTGAGTCCTGCAGACGAGTCCTATTTCGATGATACTTGCAGCCTTGTCGGTGACTGTCGCAGGGCAGGTCGAATAGACTCCTTCATCCACCCTTTCGCGCAAACGCGATCAGCAATCATCCTACCTAGGATGTGCAGTCTCGGGTATCTCTTTCGAATCAGTCGGGCGCCGAGCCACCAGGAGAGTAGAGCACAGCTGTTATAAATAGATTATGTACGTTCTGTTTGAGTGATAGCAGAGGTTATGCCATGTACATCTCGGCAGAGACCCTTGACGATCTGCTGCTGCGCGTTCTGAAGGCTCTCTTGAAGAGCAAGAACCGTATCGAGCCGAGTCGTGGATCAGCAACGGAGTTGACTGGAGTCTTACTGAAAGTCGCTCACCCAAGAGCGCGACTGAGTCGAACGGAGGGAAGAGGTCTCCTGTTTAGCTGTCTGGGAGAATTATTGTGGTATCTGGCTGGCAGCAAAAGTCTTCGTTTCATTACGTACTATGTTGTGAAATACGCTGAGGAGTCGGACGACGGCCGAACACTCCACGGAGCGTACGGTCCGCGGTTCTTAAACATGCGCGGGATTAATCAGATTGAAAACGTCGTCGGATTGCTTCGAAGCCATCCTGATTCCAGGCGCGCGGTGATTCAGCTGTTCGATGCGGCCGATATCGCAAAGTACCACAAAGAAATTCCGTGCACGTGCACCCTCCAGTTCATGGTTCGGCGGCAGCGACTAGAGATGTTTACGAACATGAGATCAAACGATGCGTTCCTCGGTTTGCCGCATGATGTGTTTGCTTTCACGATGCTTCAGGAAATCCTTGCCCGGACGCTGGGAGTCGAGGTCGGCGAGTACAAGCACGCTGTCGGAAGCCTGCATCTCTACGACCCAGACAGAAAGAAGGCCAAACGGTTGGTAAACGAGGGATGGCAGACAACCAAGCTGCAGATGCCGCCGATGCCGATCGGGGATCCGTGGGGTTCGATTCGGAAAGTCTTAAAGGTCGAAAGTGCAATCCGTCGCCGCGTCAGAATTGACATTACCAGGCTAAAACTCGATGGCTATTGGGGAGACATTGTGCGACTCCTGGAGATTTATGGAAAGTATAAAGAGAAGAACAGTCAAGAAATTGGGCGCCTCAAGAGCGAAATGTCGAACCCTGTGTACAATACGTACATCGACAAGAAACAACGAGACTCGCGAAAAGCTGCTGCGCGCTCGAGGCCATCGCAAAAGATTTTGTTTGGCGAGGAGTAGTGGTTCGACGAGCACGCAGCCGAGAGTGTTGGTGTGAAATTTTGTGTTTGTCTGACCTGGAGGGTGAGATTGAATCGCGCGGTTTCGGCACTGATCAAACGGCTCACTGACGTTAGATTCTCGAAGGCAGAGATTATACCGTGGAGCTGCCCCGTGCCGTCGTTTGGCGACTTGCTCAAAGCGAAAGTGGCAACTCTCGGGCTCAACCCGAGCAATCGCGAGTTTGTTGACCGCTCGGGAAGCGAACTCGTGGGCACCGCACGGCGATTTCATACGCTGGGTTCGCTCGGTCTTGGGTGTTGGTCAGATGCAAAACGACACCACGTTGAACTTATTTTAGAATCCTGTAGAACATATTTCTTGAGGAACCCATATGACGCGTGGTTCAAGCAGTTGGATTATCTAATTGGAGAAACACGGGCGTCATACTACGGAACAGCTGAGGGTGCATGCCACTTGGATCTGGTCCCTTATGCAACCACATGTAAGTGGACAGGTCTTAGTCAGCGGCAGCGTAGCTTTCTTTTTTCCGTTGCCGGGGACACCCTTGGGCTCTTGCTTCGTGACTCGCCGGTTCGATTGCTTGTGCTCAATGGCCGGTCAGTGGTTGCGAATTTTGAGAGAGCAGCAGGAGTGAAGCTCCATGGACAAGTGATGGGAGAATGGGAACTTCGAAGGGGTTCCCAGCCAAACGTGACCGGCGTTGCGTATAACGGAGCTATTAGCCATCTTTCAGGTGTGCCGCTCCGGCACAAGCTCCGTGTCATTGGATTCAACCACAACATCCAAAGCAGCTTTGGAGTCACGCGAGAAGTACGGGCGTCGATCCGGTCGTGGATTGGTAGAACGGTAGGAAGTTTGTCGTGAGGCCGAAAGATGTCAATTTGTCAAAGGCACTCGAAGCGGCGCTGGTCTCTTTCGCTTCGAAGCGTCGTTCTCTTCCCGGCATCACGAACGATGCGAGGCGGGAGGCTTTTGTGGAACAAATTGTAGAGAGCATTCGGCGCATCAAATACGTAAGTGTAATACGTGAACAGACGCTCAGCGCATCGCGTGCCGATCCTTCGAGCGAGATGTTTGATCCTATCAAGGCAGCCATTCTGCAAATGCGTCAGGGGCGGACGGATGAGGCGTTCTGGCTGGTCTTTCTATCGGTTCATTTTGGAAAACACAGACGCAGCGGTTGGCGGTTGGTGCGAGACGTTTATGGTCGGCTTGGCCGACAGCCGATTTGGGACTGGACGCAAATAAGTACGGATCCTAATGTGTTTCGTCAATGGCTTCAGAGGGAGAAAGGGCGCTTAAGGAGCGACGGGGTTCCTCGCCATTTCGGCAACCATCGGAAGTACCAGAGCTTGGATGCGCGTACGCCAACTGGGACCGGTGCGGCTTTCGAGACGTACGTTGCGTGGGTTGGTCCTCCACGCACGCATGAAATGGCCTTCGACGAGGCCTTCAGAATCTCTGGCCGAAACCCGAAGGCGACCTTTGACTATCTTTACAAATCCATGAGAGCGGTAGCTTCGTTCGGGCGCACTGCCCGATTCGATTATTTGACGATGATAGGAAAGGTCGGATTGGCTCCGATCGAGCCGGGCTCTACTTATTTGGAAGGCGCAACAGGCCCCTTACTGGGGGCACGATTGCTATTTGGGGGAAGGACAAGAGCAGCGATAGGACGCTCTAGTCTCGACAAATCGCTCATCGAGCTCGGAGCAGAGTTGGGTGTTGGGATGCAAGTCTTGGAAGACGCCCTTTGCAACTGGCAAAAGAGTCCGGGAAGGTTTAGCCGATTCCGGGGATGAAGAGAACGACTAGTTATTGACTCGCGCCCCAACGGAAGCGCGCTTTAAGCGTAGTAAGTTGATTCTGTCTGGCTTTGCCTAGATATTGGAGCTGGCCAAGAATTATGCCTGGAGAAACGCCGATGTTCTTTGCAAAATTGCGAATGGCGTGCCGCTCCACATTGAGACGCTCTAGCTGGCTCTGAAAATCGGGAGGCACCAGTGTCCTTACAGAGAATTCGTTAGCTTCTCGTTCCTCCGCACTTGAAGCCTTCATCCCTTCGAGAAAAAGTGTCTTCTTGCTGTGCAAAATGAGATGGCCGGCCTCGTGAAAAAAGGTAAACCAAAAATGGTCATCCGAGAGATAACGAAAGCTTAGCAATAAGAGTGCCTTGCTTGGTGAAAGAAAGCGTGTCGCACCGCTAGCTCGACATCCAGCCGGGGCACGGACGATGGCGACGGCAACCCCGCAAGCGGCACAGCGTCGCGTCAGTTCGGGAAGAAACAATCTAGTGTCGCGTTTTCGCGTCAAGGCCCGTATGTCAAGGAGGGTGTTCTGGAAAAGCTTTGCGTCCCAAGGTTTACACTCCAGACCGGCGCTTTCGATCTCTCCTTGGCGCAGCCAAGCTGCAACAGCTCCGGGCTGTGAGCGGAACGTGGGTGACGTGCGGAAAGCGGCAGTCTCCAGCACATTTCGATACGTGTTACGCCAGGCTTGAACATCCGCCACGCCAAAAAAACGCAGACATGCCGCCGTTGGATTTCCTTCGAAAAGAACTTGACTGAGCCACCCAAACTGCAACATATCCTTTACCGGAAGCTCTTTGAGCCAAGCTTCCTGGCCTTTTAGTTCAACCTCCGTCCGGGCTTGCACGATGTCGCCACGATATTGAATTTCGCGAGCTATCCAAAAATCGGCGCTCGCACCCAAGACGAGTTCTAGCCTACGCGCTGTTTCCAGTGAGATGGGCGCGCGACTTGTCACAAGCTCATTGACGTGCTTGGCCGTAAAACCCATTCTCTGGGCGAATTCGAGGTGGGAGCAAGAGCGCTCGACCAGAATGTCGGCGATGGTATCGCCTGGCGGCGAGACCCAATCCGGATTGAAGTCCTTCTTTTCAGCCATTGTCATTCTCGATGGAGATTATCTTGACTCGGTTCACCTTGGACCAATCTACACGCGTGCCGCCGGTCAGGGGAGAAACACTATGATTGGCACAGAAGACCAGCTGAACCCCCTCGCCCAGTTCGATGGCTATTTGTCCGGAGCGCGCAACCTGTAGTTCTTTGGGCCGACCAGCGACAAGATCTTTGACGCAATTTGCGGCGCGAAGATCTGCAAGCCGCCGCTTTAATTTTTCGGCCACGCTTGTTCCCAATAATCGCCGCGCAGTGTGTTCGCTTTCGCAGAGTTGGCGGAGAGATTTTTTTGCAAAAGCGATTTCCACTGCTGTTCGCCTATCCACGCATGTCACGCGTGAAGTCAAGCGGGGCTGGGTCATCCCCATACTCAGGGGCAGACCGAAATAGTCCATCCCTAGATTGGCTCCATTCTGGATGAGCACCTGCTACACGACTTGATCGTTTTCTTGCACTAGGTCCAGAACTTTGAAACGTACTCACGCCGCGCTGCTGGCACCCTTCCCTCTCGGCATCTCGGATGTTAATGCCAGAAACACCCATGAACAAATATTTAGTTTTGGCGGATCGCTGCGCGGCATGTCTAACGGTTCCTTCGCCGACTCCCAAGGCCTCCCCTACCTCTGCTAAGCATCTGAAATCCTGAAGACCTGAGCTTTTCGCCGTGTCGGTGTCTTCTCTGTCGGTTGATCCGGAAAGTTAGCGCAGGCGTTCACTACGTCTGCTATGAAAGCTGGTCCCAAGAGGACCTCTTGGCCGACGCGTTTCCAATCGGCATTCGAACCGAATACAACCTCAATCAATCGCCGAAGGGCTCTTGGTTTCTCCTCTTGTAGTTGTTGAAATTCCGGTTCATGGGTTCGCCATCCCCGTGACGCAATTTGCTGCATTATGTATCGGTATTGGCGGTCGCTCAACACTTGGAGCTCCCGAGCTCTCCGTGCCAGAGCTTGCATCGAGATTTGCCATTTAATCTTCAAGGCCGCGAGACGAAAAAGTGTTAACCGCTCTAATTTAAGATCTTCCATGATGCTACTGGCTGGCATGAGAAGTTCTGCAGCAAATCGGTAAGCTTCACTTTCCTGTTCGCGCGTACCGCCAGTAATTTGCTTGTGTAGAACGAGATGACCAAGCTCATGAGCGATATTCATACGGACCCGGTCCGGCGACTTGCTAACAATGATTCCGATCACGGGATATTCGCGATTCGGGCCTGCCCATACTGCGAATGCATCACAGTCCTTCAAATCTGGAAGAGGAATTACGAGAACTCCAAGACGTTCAACTGCTCGCACCAAATTGGCAATGGGACCGTCTTCCGCTTGCATTGCCTTGCGGATAGCGCGAGCTCCTTCGATTGCGTCGTCGGTTATAGGAAGTTTGACGGGAATCAGGGTGGCGCTGGCAGAGAGCCGAAGTGCCAGTTCAAAAACCAACTCTGTATGGGCGTGAGCTTGCGCAACAACCTTCCTTCCAATTCCAGCCTTCGATCTGAACAACAAACTGCCAGCAGGAAATTCAGGTGCGTCGGTCTGGCGAAAGAACAAAACGGGGAACTCCAATTCGACAGCTAGAGCCTCAAGTAACTCTGAGGCCGGTTGTTTCGTGCCTCTTTCGATGTGAGCGATCATGGTCTGGTCGATGCCCAATGCATCCGCCAGCGCCACCTGGGTAAGCCCGCGGAGTTCCCGCGCCTGGCGAATTCGTCTGCCGTTAACAGGAGGCGACCGAAACTCGAATAGCTTTTCTTGTATCCTGCTCACTTCGTAGCTTTCGTTTGAGATTTTAGGGGCCGGATTTCTTCGAGATCGGAATCTTGCTGGGCGTTAGAAACTTTCTTCAAGATGGCTACCGCGCTGCGCTGCCAATCTGTGATCCAAAAGCAATCAACATTCCCATCCTTGCGGACTTTTCTTGGACAAGCGATTTGGAGGCTGGCATAGTCATGCGATGGGTCAAGTGCCCACAGTAGTACGAGACGGAGCTGAGCGGGAGTCGATTTCTCGCCAACGGCACCGGCTTCGAATCCGAGATTCATCTGATTGCTGCTGTAGAATTCCAGGCGAGCCTTGCTGCTTGCCTTGGGAAGGCCCGCGGGCGTCGCTTTTAGGATTCTTATTTCAGTGCTTTTCCACTGCAAGCACAATCCACAATTAGCTACATGCTGCATCTCGTAGTCTGACGCTTCTTCGTATTCAGCCGAAATGTTTTCGCTGCCAAGAAAGAGCTTCGTAAGATACCGGGTGTTTCCGGCGTGGACGCCCAAATCGACAGGCCCGCCGTAGAGTTTGAATGTGTTTGTAGCTTTTGGGATCGAGTCTTCAAGCGCCGCATTGACGAGCTTAAATAGCGGCGCATGAGTTTCGAGAACGGCCTCTCTGTGGGCGATGATTGACGTTGGATCGTTTGGGTTTGGAAGCGTCAGAATGGCGTTTGGAGCTAGCATGGTCATAATATGACCACAGAAAAGACAAACTGGCAATAGGTGATTTTGCAGTCTGGTGCGTTTTACCGGGAGACGAGTTATTGAATAGCGATCATTAAGCAGTTGACGGAAGAACCGGGACTCTATATCATGGCCATGATAATTAACGTGGCCATGATATCTACCATGGCCGTGGTAAATCTATGCCAGGCCATCACCCAAATCCATCGCTCGACAACGAGGCCCAATTCGGGCGGATCGTGGCCAACCTGTTCCGTGAGGACGGCTGGAAGGTCCTCGAAGAGCCCCGCGAAAAGAATGTTGCGCCCGACTTCCTCGTCTCGGGACACGGAAAGAAATTAGTCGTAGAACTGAAACGGGCTTCGGAAGGACGCAAGGACCGGGTGATTCCGTTGCTCTCGCAGGCCGCACTGGAAGCAGTCCATTATTCTCGAGTCATCCCCGGTCATCCGGTCCCCCTCGCGATTGTGGGCGCAAACCGTATTCCGGATTCCGTTGCCGAGGAAGCGAAGCAATTTGTACGCGAACGTGCGCCCGAAGTCGCAATTGGAGTGTTGGATCTTGAAGGTTTTCGGTTGTTCGCAGGCCATGGGCTGGAGTCGCTGAGTTCGGCGAGGCGTCCGCAGAGCGATCTCCGTCCGCCGAAAGTACGCGCGCCGCAGCTCTTTTCCGATTTGAATCAATGGATGCTCAAGGTCCTTCTCGCGCCTCGAATTCCCGATGTGTATCTGTCGGCCCCGAGAGGCCGCTATCAGGGAGCATCGCAACTGGCGGAAGCAGCTGGTGTTTCAGTGATGAGTGCATTTCGTTTCGTCGAGGAATTCTCGAAAGAAGGCTTTCTCGATTCTGGACGAGGAGTATTGCGGCTAGTTCGATCGAGAGAATTGATGAACCGGTGGGTTGCTGCGAGCCAGCGACGTGTTCTGGAAATCCCGATGCGTTGGGTGCTTCACCGGGGCAAAAAGGCACTTGGGAGCGCACTTCGTTCCTATCAGTCTGACCAACGGGTGCCCTTTTCGAATCTGGCCGATCAGCTTTCGTCGCCGCGGCCGCGATTGTGCCTCGGGCTCTTCGAAGCGGCCGAGGCGCTCGGCATCGGGTTTGTGCACGGGGTGAAACCATATCTTTATCTGGAGCGTTTGAATGCGGAAGTTCTGAAGGACCTGGGCCTTTCGGGGGAGGCCGAGGAAAAAGAAGCGGATCTCTTCGTGCGCATTCCAGGGAACCGCGAGAGCGTTTTTCGCGGAGTTGTCAGGAAAGATGATGTGCCGGTGAGTGATATTCTCCAGGTCTGGCTTGATGTCGGACAGCATCCGTCCCGAGGTAAGGAGCAGGCGGATCTTATTTGGAGAAAAATTCTGTCTTCCGCATTTGAGTCGTCCGAACCATGAGCGAACAGGATCCCGAACTCGAAGCGTTTTCGAAATTCATTGCTGCGCTTGATCCCTGGCTCGGCGAGGTCGTTCTCATCGGGGGATGGGCACATCGTTTGTATCGTCTCGACTCACGTGCGAGAAAGCTCGATTATCTTCCGCTGACGACACTCGATGGAGATGTCGCCGTACCGCCCAAATTGAAAAAAGAAGAATCGACCGTACGGAAACGCCTGCTGGAAGCCGGGTTTGAAGAGGAGTTCATCGGGGAAGATCGTCCCCCGGCTACCCATTACCACTACGGAAAAGGCAGTGGATTCTACGCGGAGTTTCTCGCGCCGCTCGAAGGGAGCGAATACGATCGGCACGGAAAGCGTAAGGCAACGAAGGAAGTGGGCGGCGTTTCGTCCCAGTCGCTTCGTTACATCGAAATCTTGCTGCTCTCTCCGTGGAAAGTCGAGTTAGGCCAGGAAAATGGATATGCGCTGTTACCGAAACGGACGGTGCAGATTGCCAATCCGGCAAGCTTCCTCGCGCAAAAAGTCCTCATCCACGAGCAACGAGACTACAAGGACAAGGCCAAAGACCTGCTGTACATGCATGATACGATCGAGGTGTTCTCCGAAAATCTGGACGAATTGCAAAAACTATTCCGAAACGAAGTTGCGCCGAAACTCCATGCGCGACGGGTAGCGGAACTGGAAGGAGCGCCCGAGAGGCTGTTTGGAAAAGTCGAGGACACGATTCGGGAAGCCTCTCTCATGGCCGCGGGAAGAAAGCTCAGTCCGGAAAGACTCGCCGAAACGGCGCAAGCCGGATTGAAAGAAATCTTTGGAAGGAAGGCTGCGTAAGGTTGGGAAACAGAACATTTGTACGAAAGGATGGGTGCACGCCAGCCCACCCCCTCAATCAGCAGAAAAATCTCTAGGAGCATCCCTGGGTGCATCGTCAAAACTCGACCTGGAATCGGCAGGAGCTGTACGAAAGAGTCTGGCAGATTCCGCTTCGTAAACTCGCCATAGAATACGGCATCTCCGATGTTGGCCTCGCCAAAGTCTGCCGGAAGCTTGAAATCCCGCTTCCAGGTCTCGGACACTGGACAAAAATAGCCTGCGGGCACACGATCGAACGTCCGCCACTCCCCGCAATGGTAAAAATTCCCGCTTTGATCCGGCGGACCCGCGAACCAGAGATTCCTTTAATGCCTGCGGACATTCCCGAGTTGGAAAGAATCGAACGGGTTGTGGCGGCTACAACTCCGGCTGTGACGAAGGCGATGCTGGGTCATCCTCTTGTCGAAAAAACTAAGCTGGCTTTTGCCGAAAATCGGGCCACGGATCGGGGGAGATTGTGGGCGAGCCAAGAACTCGAGTGGCTCGATCTGCGCGTCACCAAAGAGTGTTTGGCGAGGGCCCTGCGCGTCATGGCTGCCATTATTTATCTGCTGGAGCGGGAGGGCTTCAAGCTAGTCGTCGAGAAGAAGAAAGCAGAATCGACTAGTACGGTTATGTACGGCGAGACAATTCGTTTTGGACTGATCGAGAGGTCGCGACAGGTGAAACCGTCTCCAAAACCGAATCCTTCCTCGCCTTACTCCTACAATCCCATTCGCTTTGAACCTACTGGAGTGCTGTCCATCGAGATCTGGAATTATTACGGTGGAGGACTGCAGAAGACCTGGAGGGATCGTGAGAGTGCCCGCCTTGAGGAACAGCTGCCCAAGTGTGTCGCCGGGATGATGAGAATTGCGCTCAAGGAACGGGCTGAACGAGATAAACGTGAAAAGGAGGAGCAAGCGAGACAGGAGCGGATCGATAAGGTCCGGAGAGAACTCCGACAGATTGAGAGAGAAGAGAAGAAGATCAAAGGGCTGGAACGCGAAGCGATTCGGTGGCACCGGGCAGAGCGGATTCGCGAATACATCAGGGCGGTGAGACATGATGCCCTTCAAAAGACAGATTCGCAGGACCGAGCGACGGTCTTGGAATGGGGCGAATGGGCTGAGAGGCAAGCGGATCGGATTGATCCTTTGAAGCCAAACCCTCCTTCGCTCGTGGACGATAAAGAAAAAGTGATCCGCCGACTGCAAGCAGCCGAAGGATGGTGGTGGGCGAAGAATGCTCCAGAAGAGGAATCCGAATCGGACCGCCAGGATCAAGGCTAGAGCCGCTTCCCGCTAAGAAACTTGGCGATGAGGTCGTTGCGTCGCACGCACGCAGAACTCCTTGAGCTCCCAGATAAGGCGCTATGAGAGTTCAGGAAGCCATGAAACGCAAACGTGACTCAGAACAGCGACATCCAAAGACTGTGAATGCTCATGAGCGTCCTACGGTTTAGTTGAGCGCAGAGAGGCCCATGCCTCTCATGGCAGGAATGCTCCCAAAGCGTAGACGCAGTCAAGGACGACCGTAGGGAGCCGCGTAGCGGGCTTGCTTCTTGACGGCGGCGGCGGCGCAGGGAATCGGGGGCCTATCTGCTGATGCTGTGACCCGCGGCCTGCGTGTGTTCACGTACTTGGCTTCGCGCGGGTGGCGGCTCGATCTTCTGGGCTGAAGGTGCGGACTCACGGCTTGGTTCAATTGCGGATCGGTGTGACACGTCGCGCGAAAGTTGCTCGGTCAAATGCGTTTTGTCGTTAGTGTAGAGTCGCGCGTCGTAGCGTCCCCGCGACACGGCAACATACGCCAATCGGCGGTTGACAAGCTTTTCTCCCGCCTGTTCGGTGTCCACGTGAACCAGTACGCGGTCGGCAGTTTGTCCCTGGCTGCTATGGCTGGTGACGGCGTAGCCGTAGTCGAGATGCGGATTTTCTTTGATGTTGAATGCGACTGTGCGGCCCGAATCGAGACGCACTTGCAGGTTGCCTGAGGCATCGATCTTCTCGATGGTTCCCAATTCCCGGTTCGCAATGTATTGCTCTCGGTTCGGCGCGGTGAACTGGATGCGGTCGCCCTGTGCGAACGAACGTTCGGTTTCGCGATAAAGCGTGACTCCTTGCAGGCGGCGCGGATCGTAGCTCACCTGCTCACCACTCCACTTTGCGACAATGACGACATTTTTCTTCGCATTCACTCGCTCGACTCGGGCGTAGTCTCCCGCATCAATGCTGTGTGTTTTGCTCCCCTTGGTGTAGCGAACGACATCTCCCCGCGCGTACTGCTCGGCCCACTGCCGGTCCGCTCCGGTGATCTCTTGACGTGCGACGAGCACTCGCACGTTTCTCTCCCTGTGGTCCACTGTTCCGCTCTTTTGCATTTCCGCATGGATCATCCGGTTGAGTTCCATGCGTGATTGGTTGTCGGGCGAGACAACGAGTGTTCCTTGCGGCTGCTTCGCGTACTCCTTGGCGATTTCCTTAAACCGCTCATCGCGGTCCACGAATTCATGTACGCGGCCTTGCGTATCGAGTCGCTCGATTGCCTCTCGCACATTGCCACGCGAGAGTTGCTCCACGACCTCTTTGAGCGCCGGGTCTTTCTGCCGCACAATCTCATCAAGCCGTGCAGTCTGGACTCCCGCTTCCTGCAACTGCTGATATGGGGTTCCGGCTTCCACGGCCTGATGCTGGCGCGCGTCACCCACCAGCAAAACGCGGTCGTTGGCCTTGAGTCGATGTAGGAATTCGTTCACCTGCTTCGTGCTTGCCAGGCTCGATTCGTCTAAGAAGTAAAAACGCTTTCGTCCGTCGTTCTGGTCCTCACCCTTCGCAAGATGTCTCTGTATCGTGCTCGATTCAATTCCGGCCTCTGCAAGTTTCTGCGCTGCTCGTGATGTCGGGGCAAACCCTTGGACCGCATAACCCTCCCGCTCGGCAGCCTGCCGAACTGCGGACAGGGACGTCGTCTTCCCCGCGCCTGCGACGCCTTCAAGCGCCATCACCTGGTCACAGTTGGACAGGATTCGGTCAACAGCCAAACGCTGGCTGTCGCTCAGATGGGGATGATCTTTCTCCGTTTCTCTGCGCGTATCCAGGCTGACAAGCGCTTTGTGTTTGTTCTGCCCGTCGCGCATCATCTGCATAGTGTCACGCTCGTAGTCCAGCATCTCTTTGGTTGTGAATGCGCGCCCCGGTCTGTGCGTTTTCTGTTCGACTCCGATAAACTCGCCGCTCTCCGCGCGCCTCTCGAACTCGGCCTTGACATCGGTTAGTGTTGCCTCTCCCATCGACCGCCTCAGCGCATCCCGTAGCAACTCCCGCTCATCGACGACGGCCTCTCGCTCCAAATTCCTTTCCTTAGAGAATGTGACGGCAGATCGCGCCGTCGTGCGCGGTGAATCCTGTTCGATTCGGGATTCTCTCCCTGTGGCCGCTGCTACTGCACGCGCTGGCTGATTCCCGAACGCTTCCGCCAACCGCTGGTGACGCTGCAGCATCTCCTCCTGTGAAACTTCGAGCTTGGGTTGTCGAGTCTTGTGTGCGGCGATTTGTGCCGCGTCGGCTCCTCGCTGATTCTTCTTCGCGAGATGCTCTTCAATCTGCTGCCGGCGCGGGCTGGATGCCGCGAGATATTCTTCGGAATAGCCTGTGATTTCCGGCTGGCCGCTTTCCCCTCGTTCGATTTCGTACCCCATCTCTTTGAGCCGCACGGCTAGTTCCGAGCGGTACACCGCCGTCGCATACTGCTGCGTTTTGTAAAGCTCTCGTGGTTGCAGCGAGTACGTACCTCCATCCTCCGTTTCCGTGAGATTGAAGAAAACCACGTGCGTGTGCAGTTGCGGGGCAGCGTAACTGTCCACGGGCCTTGCGCTGTCGTGTTCGAATTTCGCTGTTACCCATTTCCCAGTTGTCTCTGCCGGAAGGTTCCCGCCGATTCTGGCCTGGGCGTATCGCTCCAGTTCGTCAAGCGCGACGGCAACGCTCTGTTGATGCGCCTTCCGAATTCGTTCGTCGCCGCCTACAAGCGCTGTCAGCGACACGCTCTTGGGTGCTGAAAAAGTCGCGTCCCAACCCGCGCGGTGTTCCATCGTGCGTATCTTCTGGCCGTGCTCGTTAACGTATTCTCGTGCTGCCTTGTGACGGACCAGCTGCTCTCCAGTGATCGGGTGCTGCCCTTCCGTGAGCCGCTGGAAGTGTTTTTCGCCAACCTTGCCTCGGAGTCCCCATTGCTCGGCAAGCCTCCCATGCCATTCGCCGCGAATTTGGTCACCTTGCGTGTAGTAATTCTCGCGGGCATTGGAGAATTCTTCCGCGTGATACGCCAACGTTTGGCTCGCGCTTAGGGGATTGGAGATGGTTAGCATCGTCGTGCTGGCCTACCGGAAGAAATGCCCTTGCCACGCTCTGGATTGTTTCAATTCCTGTTCGCGGTCTTGCTTGATTTCTTGCTGTGTTAGTTTTTGTTCTCGCCCGCCGCTAGCTCCCGCCGCGGCCGTTGCTGTCTTGGGCGGCTCCTCCGGGCGGATCTCTGTTGGTCTCTGGATGAATCTCTGATGCATTATGGGCAATTCGACGAAGGGAAAGCTCATGCGCACAACGAGGTTCCCGCTCTTGAGATACCCGTGCAGGTTTTCAAGGCCAGTGATCTCGGAATCCATCACCAGCGGGACAACGTCGCGTTCGTTGTTGTAGCTCGTTGTATTCCGCTTCCCTCCCATCTGCCCGCTCGAACGGCTCTCTCGCAGGCGCTCGATCTCGATTCTTCCGATGGTGTCTGAAATCCACTTCGCCGCGTGGGGCTCGCTGGTGCGGAGGAAAATCTTCGTGGCAGGCTGTGAAAGCATGGCCTCAGCCTCATGGCCGTAGCGTGTCTCCAGTTGGCTACGGCCTTGGAAGCCAAGCACAACCGGGTTGTTGGATTTACGGTTTTCTGTGACCGCCGTATGCAGTTGCGGCAACCGCTGCAAAGTCGCCAGCTCGTCCAGCACAAACCACACTTTGCGGGCGCTTGTCTGTCCCTGGTTCATGAGTCGTAGCACCAACGTATCGAGCCACAAACTCGTGAGAGGCAAGAGCCGTTCGCGCGTTTCGGAAGTACTCGTAAGAAACACCCAACCCTTGCGTTGCTTGGACCATTCCGCCGCGCTCCAACGTCCGTTCGCTTCGTTTTCTGAGGGTAGAAGCTTGAGACAGTCGGCAACCATATTGAGTGAGGCGAGGACGCCGCTTCGCTGGGCCGGTGCCTGCTTGTCGATCATCGCCGCGTACTGCGTGCCCTTCACTCGCTGGTCGATCTCTTCCTCATGGCACATCCACCAGGCCATTTGTTCGGGTGTTGGTCTAAAGGTCAGAAGGTGGGCGAAGATTTTCCTTGGTCCCTCAACGAAGAATTGGTTCTCGTTGCGGCGGTCGGGGAACAACGATGTAGCTAAGGTGAGGGCCTCTGCCGGGTGTCGCAGCTCATCTCCGGGACTCCAGTACGGCATCCGTTGGTCCAAGGGATTCAAAACTGCATCGCCACGCTCGGGTCGATAGAACTCCGGCGTATAGTCGAGTGCCGGGTCGTAGACAATGGCCGTCTCGCCACGCTCTTCGATCTGTTGCATGATTCTTCGAATCAGAGTGCTTTTGCCGGTGCCGGTGTCACCCATTAGAAGGATGTGGTTTGGTTCGATGGCGACGGGGAGCCTAACGCTCGGCAAAGTGCCAAACAGCTTTTGGATGAACGTTTTTTCGGTCAACTCGAACCCGATGCCGTTCGAACGATTTCTACGATTGAAAACTCCCGGCGTGACGAGTTCTGGTCCCTTGAGTCTTCGGCCTTCCCTCCGCTCGCGGGCACGCGCTGCGTCCTTCGGGATTGCCACCGCAAGGCACACCAAAAACACCACCGAGCCGCCCCACAACGCTGGCCTCAAGAAGTCCATGAGTGTCTGGTCTTGATAAATCCAGTGGCCTAAAAACTCATGCAGCTTTCCACTGTTGACCTGCACCTCCTGCGATACAAGGCGGAGGTCGCCAATCTTGACTGCGTCGTCAGTGAGTGCGAGGGTCGTTTCGCCACTCGCTGTTCTCACGTCCGTCACCTCGCCCTCGGCGGCCCAGTGACTGCCTTTGGTGGTGATGACAGTCAGCATGGAATAGCGGTCGCTCTTCGCGAAGCTGGCCACACTTCTGAGTCCGCTGCGGATGTATGTCTTCAGATAGAACCGCTGCAAAGGTGTCCAAGTTTTGGTGTATCGGTACGCGCAGATCGCCACCATGCTTGCGACCGCCAGAAACACCGCTGTCCAAGTCCAAGCGGCATTTCGATTGGGCCACACGCCGGCGTACTTGTTTCGACCCCATTCCTGACTCATGATTGGTCTCCTCCAACCGCTGCGGCAAGACGCTCCTGCGCCCTGCTGAATCTCTCCTGGTCCGCCCGCTCGGTTAACGCCTGCAAGTCGCGCTCGCTCAGTTCCGCTCGCTGTCCAATCTTGCTCAGGGCATTAAGCAAGATTATTCGCAGCGCTACGAACTCAGCGAGTAGGGTCCGTTCCGTGGCGCTGGGCTTCTTGAAACCGCTGGAATTCGCGTGCGTTAAAAGCACTTCGCGGCACCATTCACCCAAAGTCAGCCCCTCGCGCTCGGCCACGGCTACGAGCTGTTCGTATTCGTTCTCGGTCATTTTCGAACCGACGGTACGAGTTCGCAGTTGATCTGCTGGCATGGCAGGACTCCTTGGAAGGAACTTCGTCAAAAACCGTTCGCTCCAGCGAGAGCGAGCAAAATCAACAAGTTAACGAAGAGCGCAGGAAATTTGCCGCTAGCGCTCGAAATTCGCTAACTCACGGCGCGTCAGCACGTTAACGAGCAGCGCCGCGCGGCGCTTTGCAGCACCCATTTTGGGGTGGCGTGTCCGTCGCCACTCCCGGTGCCGAAGGCACCGCTCTTCGAAAACGCGCCCAGAGGCAACGACGCGGCCCATTGGCTGCGCCGCCTCCGACGGCTGTGACGAAGCTGGAGAGCATCACAACTCACCGTATTCGAGTATCAGCGCGTCCCAGGCCATGCGGATTTCGGGAAGCTCCCACGCGCGGCGAAACAAAGCTTGGACCGACTTCCACTCTTTCTCGGAGAGGCCGAACGTAATGCCGTTGTCGTGCGCGCGGAACCAGTAGTCCTTGCCCTTGCCTTCTTCGGGCGCTGCGACATAGCCGAGGAAGTATCCACTCTCCCAACGGCGCACCGGGCTTTCCGGGGCAAGCGCCGCAAGCATGGCGCGAAACTCTGTAATCCTCGGATAGCCGTTGATCGGGTACATCGGGCCGCGTGGACCGGGGAAACTCAAGAGCAGGTAAATATCGTTGCTCTCTCCGCGATTAAAGGAGAGCGTAAAGTCGCCCTCTTTGATGGATGGAATCGGCGGCTGATAGAAGGAATCCTGGCTCGTGGACTCCGCGCGGAGCGACTCTTGCGTGAGGCAGTAGTGGCCGCGCGCGGCCAGCCGCCACAGAACTGGGAAGAAGGGGCGGAGTGCCCGGTTCACGGCGTCAGCCGCGGGGAGCTTTTCGTCCTCAAGCAGGATGAGCAGATTGCGTCCCGCCAGGAACGTGTCCCACTTTACTGCCGGATCGCTGAGCCGTTTACGGGTCTCGGCCACTGTGCGGCGAACAGTCTCTGAAGTCGCACGCTCGGAATCGTCTGCTCCTTTCGCCTTCGCAGGACGGCACTCGGACGGCAGATTGTCCACGTAATACGAGTCCCGCAATGAAGTGCGTTCCGTCCGCAATTCGTAAACTGCTAGGAACGCGTCGAGGACGCCGATTAGTGACTCGTTTGAGACTGGATTAGGCGTCCTCTCGGTATAGGCTTCGAGCCCTTTCTGCACGAAGTGTGCCAGCAGTATCCACTCGGCTCGCGACAGAATATGTTGCGCTTCCCCCTTCCTGCGAATCCCGAGAAGTGTCTCTGTCGGTTTGGCCAGCAAGTCCGCAACTTCAAAGCGGTCCTCGCGGGCAGATTCTAGAAGCTGCTTGGCAACTTCCGATGTCGAAACGCTGTCGCCTTTTTTCGAGGACAGGAGCTGCTTGGCACGCTCCAAGCGTGCGTACAGAGCGTCGCTGATGCGGAGGGACAGAGTTTGCCCTTGTGCGGGCTTCTCGGATTTTTCCTGCTTCTCGGGCATCTGGGATACCTCTTTATTCCGTCAGTAGGATGCAACCTTTTCCAAGAAGGTTGCATCTTGACTATATGTTTGCAAACATTGTATGATTTCGTGGACGGGGAGTCAAGTTGAAAATCACGACCAGGGGGACCAAGGAAAAGAGGCAATGAAACACCGCAGTACCCAACTCGGCGTGCGCAAGAACCCAGACTCGCCAAGAGTGCATGGCTTGCGCTTCGAAACTAACTCGGCGTCGTTAGAGCAGACCTCGCAACATTCGGTTGGAGATGAACCATCACCGCCGTCTCCTCAAGTGATTGCTAGAGTTCATCCACGCTCGCCTCGCCTTCCACCCAGAGAAGAAGGAACGGATTCTTCCGCTCGCATGCCCCACTCGAGGCCTGGCCTCAGTCAAAGAAGCACTTTGGTGGACATCCATGAAGCTGCCAGATATCTGTCGGTGTCCGAATCCACACTCTACGGCTGGGTTTGGCAGAGAAGAATTTCGTTCGTGAAAGTAGGCCGCGCAGTGCGATTCGACTTGGCCGATCTAAGACAATTTGTTGACGAGAATCGAATTCCGGCTCGGCGTGTCAGCGGATTGTAGAGCCCAGGGCCGCGGCTTGCTAGAATGCAATCGCGGCTGGCAAAGGGTAGAAGGAGAGCCGCAAATGGGAATCTACCGACGAGGTAATGTTTGGTGGATTGATTATTACGATCAGAATCGCGCAAGAGTTCAGGAGTCTTCGTACAGTTCCAACCGACGTCACGCACAGGACTTGCTATCTGTGCGGGAATCGGAAGTTCTTCGCGGGATATTCAAACGACCCGTGAAGATCAGCTTCGGTGAATTCAGCCAGAAGTACATGGAATTTGCGAAGGCAAACAAACGATCCTGGTTGCGAGACGAGCAAATGCTGAAGCATCTGCAAGCTTTTTTCGGAACACAACTGGATCTATCTGGAATCACTGCCGTCGATATTGAGGGCTACAAACTCAAGCGGCGAGCAAAGGTTTCAGGGGCCACAGTGAACCGCGAACTTGCACTGTTAAAGCGAATGTTCAATCTCGCGATCAACTGGGACTTCTTCTTCGCCGTAAATCCCGTGCGCAAGGTGAAATTCTTTAAAGAATTCAACACCGGAGCTAGGGTTGTTAGTCCGGAAGAGGAAGAGAGACTTATCCAAAACGCAGCACCATTCATGCAGGACCTTATCCGGTTCGGCTTGAACACGGGCTTGCGAGTTGGAGAGATATTCTCGCTCCGCTGGTCATCCGTGGACATGCAGAAAGGCATTCTGAATATCCTTGCTCAGAAAACGGGAAAGATGCGTGCCGTGCCACTCAACACAGAAGCACGAAACGTTCTCGACGCTTGGGCAATGGGCCGGAAGAATGACTGTGTCTTCTACAACCACGAAACCGGCAAGCCGTTTGTTGACCTGAAAGCAGGCTTTGCTCTTGCGTGCCGGAAGGCAGGCATTTCCGATGTCTCCTGGCATACACTGCGCCACACGTTCGCGTCGCGCCTCATCGATCGAGGCGTGGATATCGTGACAGTTCAACAGTTGCTCGGGCATTCGACTGTCACTGTAACCATGCGCTACACGCATTCAAATCTTGACTCGAAAAAGGCGGCAGTCGCAAAGCTTGTGGGTTTTGGTGACAATTTGGTGACAGTTGCACCAAAATGCAGCAATCGAAACCCTCAACTGTCACAAATGGCCCTCTAACCCATAGAGTGCGCTAGAATTACAAACGGAGGAGTGGGTGAGCGGTTGAAACCGGCGGTCTTGAAAACCGTTAGACTCGAAAGGGTCTCGGGGGTTCGAATCCCTCCTCCTCCGCCACTAAATCCCAAGTGCTCTTAGATTTAGAGACGACTGGCAATCTCTCTGGCGAGCATAGCCTTTATCCCAATTAATCCCAATCACCGAATTGCCTGCCCCAGCGGTCCGCGAAACCGCCCTACTCAGTGTGGCGGATTACTTCCGTGTAGCTCGTCGCTCGCCCAGAATCCTAGCCACCCAGTCTGGGTCATGAACGCTATAGCCTGTTCACAACAGTCATGCTAACGCCGAGAGATTTGGGGTGTACCCTACCCGTCCATGAAATTGAACCACTTCTTGCTGCTCGTTCTTATTACCGGTCTTGCAGGACACGCTCCGGCGACGCAGAAACAGTCCGCCGCGACGATGACCACGCAAAAGTTCGAGTTCGTCTCGAAAGGTAACCGGCTCTCCGGCTTTGTCGATGTTCCAGCGGACGACGCCGCGCGAGCCATGATCGTGATCATTCACGGCTATGGCAAGACGGATGTCGGCGGACGCACCTCCTATTACGATTTGCGCAGCCGCTTCACCCAGCTTGGGATCTCCACGTTGATATGGGACAAGCCCGGTTGCGGCGAAAGCCAAGGGACGTTCGACGCCGATCAACCCGTGGAGAGCAGCGCAAGAGAAGTGTTGGACGCGATCCGGCACGCGAGAAAAAGCAAGCTGCCGGGGTCACAAAAGATCGGACTTTGGGGCATCAGCCGAGCCGGATGGATTGCGCCACTGGCGATCACGCAAGATTCGAAAATTGCGTTCTGGATTTCGGTGAGTGGCACGGACGACAAGGAAAACTTCCCCTATCTCCTGGAATCCAATCTCCGCATCGAGGGCCGAACGGAAGCGGAAATCAAACTCTTGCTTGGTGAATGGCGGCACGGTTTCGAGATCACGAGTCGGGGCGGGACGTTTGAAGACTATCTCGCGGCCACGCAAACCCTTCGGCGTGATCCGTTCATGGTGTTCTTGTCCGGCGGCAAGGACGCAGACAAGGTGGCATTTCTCGCAGAGCAGAAGCAATTCGTGAGCGGTACATTTCAGGTTGATGAAGCAACCGGTCTTATGATCTATGTGCCCCACTTCCAGCAAATGCTCGCGCGAGTGAACGTTCCAGTGCTCGCCATCTTTGGTGAGCAGGACCGCAACGTGAACTGGCGTAACACCGCGGAGCTCTATTCCAAGACGATTGGTAAAAACCGGAACGCTAGCCTGACAATCAAAACCTTCCCTAATAGTAACCACAATTTACAGCAAGCCCCGACGGGCGGGTTGCGCGAAATGCTGCAAATGAGCGAACACCGCGCAAGCGCCGGCTATTATGAAGCGATGGCGGATTGGCTGCGAACGAAAGTACTAGAGTGAAAGAACTTGAGTATCCGTCTCCGAATCAGCGTCTAGCGTTTCAAATTGATAAACAGCGTGTCATGCGTTAAATGCCGCGCTCTATGCCTGGAGTTGGCGTTAAATCGCCATACCACTCAAAACCCCGGAATCGGCTCATCACTGGGCGGATCGTCGGCAACCCTTCCCTTACCGGATTAGGGAAGGGTAGCCCGTGACCCGCCCAGAATCCTTCATTTTTCTGCTAACAACTCATAGATGCAGCTTCTCGCCGCCCCGGCGTATACTTTCTCGAAATGAAACCAGACGCGGGTTGGACTCGGGTGCCCCAATTGATGTTTCTCGAGGTGGGAGGTCTTGCAAGTGACCATCAACAACGCATCTTTGAAACCGGAAATCTAGAAACAGTCCGGGACTGTTCAGCAAGCTAGTTTCACTTGTAAACCCTGCGGGGGCAGTCGCCGCGCGCGTTGTATACTCCCTACAGAAAGGAACGACATCGGAAATGAAACCAATCCTATTGAGTGTTCTTTTGTTAAGCGGGATGATGCTGGCCGGCGCCCAGGTGAAAAAGGAAGACCTGGCCACTAAGAACACCAAGAGTCCGGGCGCCGAAACCAGCGTCACCATCAACGGCAAGAACCTCTGGATCTATTACCACGCCCCGTCCGTTAGGGGACGCCACATCTTCAATGGCGCGGGCGCGCTCCAGCCGGATGGCAGCGTATGGCGTCTGGGCGCCGATTTCGCCACTGTTCTGCACACCGACGCCGACCTCGACCTGAATGGCCTCGCCATTCCCAAGGGCGACTACACCCTGTACATCGACCTCGACAACGGCCAGTGGAAGCTGATCGTCAACAAAACCCTGATGGCCGGCGCCCGCCACATCTGGGGCGTGGGGGTATCACCGGACGGCATTCGCGAGGGCGCCACCACTGATGATCCGGCCACCGAACTGGGCCGCGCTTCGCTCACCATGGGCAAGCCGTCATCTCCGGTCGAAACCCTCAAGATCACACTGTCGGGCGCCGGCGGCGCCAAGGGAAAACTGCTCATCGAATGGGAGAATGTGACGGCGTCGGCGCCGTTCACCGTGAAGTAGCGGTTTCCCGCGGGGTGTACTCGCAAGGGTCGCCGCGCAGGCCGCACTCGGCTCGCGCGGCGTCTTTCCCAACCCTTCCTTTATCCGATTACGGAAGAGTTGCCCGTGATTCGTTCAGAATCGCCGGACATAAGCTAATTTGACCGTAGGAATCGCCCAGCAGTTATTGCAAACGTTCGCTGTCCGGCTCCGGACTGCCCGGTGTGCAAGAACGACAAAGATCGGGGTAACGCTCAGAGGCGGGCGACTTGGTCTAGGAGCGTTCGACCTTGGGCTTCGACTGAGCTCCTAGCGGTTCGCGGAAAGGATCCATCGGAATCGGCGCGTATTCGACCTCGATGATCTCGAGATGCTCCGTCTTCGCTGGCGCGCGCAGTTCCACGCGGTCGCCGGGGCTCGCCTTCATCAGCGCATTAGCGAGAGGCGAGCGCCAGCTGATGTAGCCGCGGTCGAGGTCCACCTCGTCGATGCCGACGATCGAGACGACGTGTTCCAGGCCGGCGGCGTCCTTGTAGGTCACGGTTGCGCCGAAGAAGATGCGCGTTGCGGCTGATCCCTGCCGCGCAGCGGCGGGATCGGTGACCACGGCAGCGTCGATGCGTTTCGTGAGAAAGCGAATCCGCGAATCAATCTGGCCTAACCGTCGCTTGCCGTAGAGGTAGTCGGCGTTTTCACTGCGGTCCCCATTACTAGCAGCCCACGCTACGACCTCTACCACTGCGGGCCGCTCGTGCCTCAGTAGGAACACATGCTCGTCTTTCAACCGCTGCAATCCGGCGGGCGTGATGTAGTTCTTGAGCGTCGGCCCCGCTGGCTCCGGCCGAGGTCCTCGGAGTGGCCGCTTTTCTCGCATTTGCCAATCTGCCATGGGATTTCGTGTACTTGCGGATGGCCCAATCTCGAAAGTTCCGCGCCTCGGTCCCGATAATTCTTTGCATCGTAAACGTGACGTGCGCGGGCTAGATATCGAATGATACATCGGTCTTTCCTGTGGCACTGTTAGAAAATGCGGTTCACCTAAGCGGTGAGCCGATGAAGTGCCCATTTCCAATGAATTGTTTGTGTTCGACCTGTAGACTCGCAATGAATTCGGCCGGATGGTCGGCAACCCTTCGTGCGACCTGTAAAGCTGCTGAAGATGATTGTCTGGAGAGGAGGAACTCGATCAGACCGTGCGTCCCATCGCACGTAGCCTACAAGGCAGAGCGGGGAGGCAACGAACTGTTCTGGAGCCTTTGGACAAATGTATCCACGCTCGCAAGAGCGGCACCGAAACCGCAAGGCAACGGTGTATCTGCCAGCATTAGGTGGAGACGGGCCTAGGCTTGATCGTACGATCAGAATATACAAATGCTCGTAAGCGTCGTCAGCCGAAGAGAGCCTAAAATGCTGCGCGGCTCTTCTTGCAGTGAGCACAGAGGCTTAAGGGTTCTCTGTCATGGGTAAACAACACTGCCGGCGTAGAGAGCAGATCTAACCGATCGCGTCATTTCAGCGGAACAGGGTAAGCCCGTAGCGCTCCTCGCAAGGGGAAAGTCTATCGCAAGATGGAACTGATGGCGCTGCGGGTAACGGAAACGGGAGAAAGCGAAGGCTGCCCTGTAACGGGGCAGATAGAGGTTGCGTCGCCAGGTTGGGACAAGATCACCTCGCCGGAAACGGAGCTGACTTCCTGTTGGTGCTCAACTCGCGAACTCTTGAGGAACCGATGCATGAAGCAAAGCAAATGACGATGGCGCAAGCCATTGGTGCAGCTTCACACACGACCGGTGGATTTTCCGCCGCCGTGCGAATCGGCAGCAAGTCAGTATCGAGTAGGTCCGCTTCGTTTTGAATCAGGCCGCGTCCTCGTTTTTCATGGGGGCGTTTTTGAGTGCTCGAGCCGGATGAATGGGAAACCTTCAAGTCCGGTTCTTAGAGGGCTGGGCGCCAGCGATGGCGCCCGGCTACTCGACCTTTACCGGATTGGGGAAGAATTGCCCGTCATACAGGAACAATCCGGAAGTTGCGAGGCATCACGTTTCAAAAATTCTGTCTTGCGGTCTCGGACCGCTAGTTCGTTTCAGGGGGCAACTCACCCGGGACCAAGGCGGCGGGATGGCGGACGGAGGGCCCAGATGGTCAGGAAATATAGGGGATAGCCCAACCGTTCGATGAGGCCGCGAACCTGGGGCACTCGCAGGATATCCCATACGCCTCCCCATGCCAGTTCGAAGACGACCAGGGCGGTGGTGACCCAGTAAGCAATGCTGCGCCAGCGCGAACGGAGGACGGAACTGGCGAAGTCAGTCATGCGTTGATCTTCGCCGAGAAGGGCCAATTTGAACAAATGCAGATCGGCCCGATTTCACATGATTGAACGGTAAGCGCGTTAATCGTCCAAGTGGATTACGCCCGTCTAAACTCTGGTTCCTAGGTGCTGTTAATTGGTGGTCTTCCAAGCACCTCTTGCGTTGGTTTTTAGCTCATCCTTGACAGAAGAAGCGGACGTTCCAGGCACAGGTTATTCAGCAGGAAGGGCAGCGACTGGTTAGTTTCTAGGAATGCCTTTTTCTACCGCTGCTCTCGCGAAGTTGGCAACTGGCTGCTTTCTGACGGCCGACGCACGTTTCTGGAAGGCCTCGTTCCACCATTCTCCATTCATTTTGTGAATTACGGAAGTTGAGAACCTTTTAGCTTCAACCGTCTGCCCTTCGCTGTGCAGACTGGAGCGAAAACTGTAGCGACGCTCCTCTGAGGCTGGCGCAATTGCCTGCTCGTCTCTACCGTCTGAATCGCGGCCTGCCTTCCTTGCGAGCGAACGTAGCTTTACCGTTCGAGTGTGAGCCGGCCTTGTTTCTGAATCAGAACACCAGGCGCAGGGAGCCCTGGATAATACGCGGTCCCCCGCCGACGACGCCCGCGGTTGTGCCCACTGCGGTAGCGGTGCCGCTGCCCAAGGTCGATGTGATTTTGCCAAAATTCCCGCTACTCTGGCTGCCAACCGGATTGGAAAAGTTGGTGTGGTTAAAGAGGTTGAAGAAGTCCGCCTCAAAGCGCAGGCGGAGTCTTTCCGTGCGCAAGGGGAAGAGCTTGGCTGTCGAGAAATTCCAGTTTTGCAGTCCGGGGCCGTAATACTGGTTACGGCCCGAGGTACCCAAGCGGCCGGGATGGGGAGAAGTCGTCAAGTTCGAGAAATAAGTCTTGTCGAAAGCGGCATCCGGATTTGAGTTGTTCTGCTGAAGCCGACCCGTTCCGATCACGTCGGGACGATCATTAAATTGATTGAACCCGCTGAAGTCGTTGGAGCTGTTAAATACGGTGAACGGGGTCCCGGACTGGATCGTTGTGTTGCCGGAAATTTGCCAGCCGCCGAACACCTGGCGATTGATGCCGTTGCTCCAGCCAAGAAACCGGTGGCCGGGGCCGATGGGCAAATCGTAAACGTAGACAAACACGGCGCGGTGCCGGATGTCGAAAGACGAGGGGCCGCGATCCGCGGCGAGATTGTTGCGGTCCTCGAGTCCAGCGCGCTCGCCGGTTGAGCCGAAAAAGGAGGAACCGTCGTCGATGGATTTGCCTAGCGTATAGGAGCCCTCGAAATAGAGACCATGACGTCCCTGGTATCTGGCCGTGACGACGCCGCTGCTGTAGTTGGAGTTGCCGATGTCCGCGCCGGTTCCAATGGAGCCGAAGAGAGGGTTCGGGAAAACCTGTGTGTTAGGCGACTGGTTCCCGCGCAAGGCGGGATTATTCACGACCACGGTCGGCTGATTCTGGTCGATGAACAAGCCGAGCTTGTGAGCGGTGGAACCCTGGTAGTCGACTTCAACCGAGAATGCGCCGCCAAGCTGACGCTGAACGCCGAGGCTGTACTGATAAATGTAAGAACTGCGAAGGTTCGGATCTTCGGCACTGAGACCCACCAAGCCGACCTCGTTGGGTTGGCCGATGTTCTTTACGAGTGCAACGTTCTGATTGAGACCAACGGCATAGGGGAATTTTCCACTTGGATTGGTTGGAGTTTTTGGCTGGGTTACGCCGGCTATCTGTGTGGTAGTAATGTTGAATGGCGCATTCAAGGCCATATTTGCCGGGATATTGTTGAAAATTTCGTCATAGCCGACGCGAAATCCGCCGCGGAACACGGTTTTGTCATTGCCAAATACCGACGGCGCAATGCGCGGGGTGTAGGCGAAACCGACGACGGGAGCGACGTTGTTTTTGTCTACGTTCGTGCCCGAGTCGGACAGTGTAGAGGGCGCCTGGGTAAAGAAGAAAGAGGAGGGGCCGCTCTTGGTGGTATCAATTGACAGGACCTTGTTGGTGCCCAAGAGGACGGGGCCAACGCCGGGGATGAAGTTGGTGGCCTGGTTGCGAACCTGGTGGATGGCGGAAGGATATTCGTACCTCACGCCGTAGCTTAGAGTGAGATTGTCTTTGAGCTTGTAGGTATCCTGCCAATAGAGGTCCCACGGGTAGCGCTGCCAGTAAGCCAGCGTGGAACCAAAGAGCAGGGTGGCGGTGTTAACCTGAGCGACGCCGTTGTTAAGGCTGCCAGAGAAATCCGAAAAGCTGGTGAAGTTGAACACGCCGCGCGCTGAACCGTCGAGGAAGCGACGGGCGTCTTCGCGTCGAACGTGGATACCCATGCGGAAGGAGTGCTTGGACGCGCCGAACGGAGAAATCCAGGAAAGGTTGTCATAGAGTTCATACGTGTTGGTTCTGCGGCCTTGCGGAAGGTTGCTGGTGCTCCCCAGAGGGGCATAACCGCCGCTTATGCCGACAGTGGGCAGGCCAGAATCAAGCTTGTTGGTGCTGCCGTTCACGATGCCGGGGAGCGGATTTCCACTAGAATCAACGAAGATCTTCGAGGCATCAAGACCGGAGTCCTGAACGGTAATAAAGGTCTTGTTGCGGGAGAAACCGAAACGGGTTTCATTCAGGAGGCGCGATGAAAATGTGTGCGTGTAATCGATGAGTCCCGAATCACTGCCCGGCGAGTTGGCATTGCCTCCTTCGAGCGGAATTGCGCCGCCCGTAAAAGTGGTGCCCCCATATTGCGCCCAGCGCACCGAAAGATGGTCTTTTTCGCTGAACGCGTAGTCCACCTTGGCGAGACCAGTTTCGTCGAAGGTCGACGAAGGAACGTTGGAGATGAAGTTGTTTACAGTCCCCGCTGCGGGTGTGAAGTTGGGAAGGGGCCAAAACTGGAGCAGGGAATTGGAGATGGGATCGGTCACTGTAGCCCGTTCCGCGGCGGTGGGCACGCGAGTGGTGCTGACCTGCGGAGCAATCTGACGGAAGCCTTCATAGGACGCAAAGAAGAATAGTTTGTCCTTAAGAACTGGTCCTCCGAATGTTCCGCCATATTGATTGCGGTGCAGAGGATTCTTCGTGCCGCCATTTTTGTTGGTGAAGAAGTCGGCAGCGTCAAGCACAGAATTGCGGAGGTACTCGAACGCCGTCCCGTGAAACTGATTGGTTCCGCTCTTGGTGACGATATTCACCTGGCCGCCGGTGCCACGGCCGAACTCGGCTGTAGCCACGCTGGTCTGAACAGCGAATTCCTGCACCGCATCGGTGATTCGGAAATTGCCAAGCGCGGAGTTAATCTGCGTGTCGATGTTGCTAACGCCGTCGAGCAGGAAGATGTTGGACTGAGAACGGGCGCCGGAGACATTGAAACCACCGCCCTGGGTACCGGTCGCGGAGGGCAGGACGCCGGGCGTTAATAGGGCTAGATCCAGATACTGGCGTCCGTTCAGAGGAATATTTGATATCACTTCGCTATCAATTACGTTGCTGAGGGTGCTTCTGTCACTCTCCAGCAATGGAGTTGCTGTACCCGAGACTTCAATAGTCTCGGCAACACTACCGATTTGGAGTGTAGCGTCCAGATGCGTGATCTGGTCCACCTGGACCACGACGTCTTTCACCGTTTCTTTTTTGAAGCCAGCAGCTTCGACATGGAGGGCGTACACGGCCGGAGCCAACTGCAGGAACTGAAAACCCCCATTACTGTCACTTACCGCCTCTTCCTTGGCGTTAGTAGACACGTTGATGAGCGTCAACTTCGCACCCGATATCACCGCGCCACTTTGATCTTTTACGATCCCGGCAATGCTTCCAGTAGGCGAAGCTGAGACTGTCGGAGCGAACATAAACACGAGCACGGAAAGGAGAGTCCACAAGACTCTGGGTAGTTTCATAGCTGCCTCCGTCGAACTTAGCTGAAAAGAACCTGTTTACAAGCCTGGGGCAATCGTCGTGCCAAAACGGAATAGGGGTCTCGCGGGTCCATCCGCCCGGCTAACCCACGTGTTTCGCAGGGCAAACATCTGTGTAGCCACCTTAATTTAGTTATGAGTTTATGTAAATTCCATTTTTAGAAGTTTGCCGCTTTAGATCATTCGGTAATGATGGTACTGGCCACAACTAGTAGTGTCAGCATATTGCTGGGCGGCAACCATGCAGGTACTCTTTTTCGATTCAAACCAGCGCCATAACTTCCAAATTGTCGGCAAACCGGAAGTTACCCAGAAACGGTTGTGGGAAGCGAAAGGATGTTCTGGGTGTATCGTCGGCAAACCGGAAGTGATCGCTCCTCCAAAATCTGTAAAGGGAGCGAGGGGACTCGAAGCCGCGACCTCTTGCGCGACAAGCAGACTTTCCAACGAGCAAACAAGATGTGTGCTTGCCCGAGAGAATTCGTGCCAAGACTTCGTGTGACAGAGCCGCTTCTGTGCACAAAAGCTTTTATCCCATTTTATCCCAATACGCTGCCAACGGTGCCCAAACCGTCCAGAGCGAGCCGAGCGCCGTCTAGTGTTATCATTAGTTTAGGCTGGAGCCGAGGCGCAACCACCCGCCTTGAAAACCGTTAGACTCGAAAGGGTCTCGGGGGTTCGAATCCCTCCTCCTCCGCCAGAAAATTCAGGTTGCGAGATCAGTCCGAAGGGTTGCCGCGCGTTTTTCGTTTATTCTTAAGCCTAGCCGGAATGATTGCCGGTACGCTTCCCTGCCCTGCGCGCCTACACTGGAATAATTCATAGAATGTCTTCATCCCGCAGAATCGCCTGGCTGGTCGGTACTTGGATTCTTATCGTTGTGGTCTACACTGCCGCCTCGCTGTCCCTTAAGCGCGGTTCGGAGTCGCTCATCACTTTTGGCAATCTTGTCCAGTGCGTCGTGCCACTTGTGGCCAATGCGGGCCTGCTGCTGAATGCCGGCACGCCGAACTGGCGAAGGAACATTTTCTGGATGCTGATCGCCATGAGTTGCACTCTATGGATGACCGGCCAGTTCCAGTGGACTTACCACGAAGTCTACCTGCACAAGCCTCCTCCAGATCTGAACGGGGCCGATATTCTCTTCTTCTTGCGCGGTATTCCGATGATGGCGGCGCTTGCCTTGCGCCCGCATCGCCGGCGCGGCGAAATCCAATTGCGGTTTGGGTATCTGGATTTTGTGCTCTTGTTTACCTGGTGGACTTTTCTCTATGCCTTTGCCGTCTTGCCGTGGCTTTATGCGTCGCCGAGTGGAGCGCAATACAATTACAACTATAACCTGCTGACGAATATCCAGAGCATGGTGATCGTGGGCGGCTTGGCGGCTCTGTGGCTAACATCGGGCGGAGTTTGGCGGATCGTGTACGCCAATCTCTTTGGTGGGGCAACTCTTTACATGCTCACGTCCCTGGTCATTAACGTCGCCATTCCGGCGCATACCTACTACACGGGAAGTTTGTATGACCTTCCGCTGATTTCGCATTTCCTGTGGTTTGCCCTGGCCGGCGTTATCGCCTACGAGAATCGAGACAGGCTGGACGCCCTTTCCGAAAGCGCCTTCGATTTGGACACCGATTCAACCTCGGAAGAAAATGTCTGGCCAGCTCGATTGGCGATGGTCGCGGTGATTTCTCTTCCGGTGTTTGCGATCTATACGCTGCGCTTTAGCCACGACGATCCCGCCGTTCGAGATTTTCGCCTGATGGCCACGCTGATTGCCTCTGTCCCGCTCGCATTCTTGATTTTCTTGCGTACTCATATGGCAGACCGGGACCGCTCGCGGTTGCTAGCGCGGTCGGAACAATCCGTCGAGAATCTGAAAAGACTGCAGGCGCAGATTGTGCAATCGGAAAAGCTTGTCTCCCTGGGCCAGCTGGCTGCCGGCGCAGCGCACGAAATCAACAATCCACTTGCAGCGATCCTCGGTTTCTCCGACCTGCTCGCTGATGATCCGACGATTCCAGAAAAGGCCCGCGCGACTGCGTCAAAAATTCGCGATCAGGCGCGCCGCACAAAAACGCTGGTCGGCAATCTTTTGAGCTTCGCGCGCCAGGTCCCGGCCGAGCGCACGCTTCTTGACATCAATACGGTCGTGAACAATGCGGTACAGCTTCGTGCGCTGGACTTGCGGTCGGGAACCACGCGCATCGAGTTGCAGCTCGAGTCCGTTCTGCCGGGCGTTCGCGGCGACGGAAATCAGTTGATGCAGGTTTTCTTCAACATCATAAGCAACGCCTTGGAAGCCATGGAAGCGGCCAACGGCGGTGTTCTGACCATAAAGACGATCCGTGATCGCGGCAACGTCGTCATCCTTTTCTCCGACACGGGTCCCGGACTAAAGGATCCGCAGCGGGTTTTCGATCCGTTCTACACGACGAAGCCGGTGGGCAAAGGCACGGGCTTGGGCCTGAGCATCTGCTTCGGCATCGTACAGGAGCACGGCGGAAGGATTCTTGCTTACAACCGGCAGGAAGGCGGGGCTGTATTCCGCGTGGAATTACCAGCGGTTCTCGCGGCACTTCCGGCACGAGACTTACAGCTCAGCACAACCTCACCGCCTGCTCAAAAACCTTCCTGACAACAGTCTTTCGAGATGGCAGTTTTTCGCGTTCTGACCGGCGATCAACGCGACTCATGTTAGAGTTTTGCATTCCGATCTCGAGTCGTCCCACAGGGAGTCACAATGCCGGAAATCGCCATTCAGACGCAGAAGCTGACGCGGAGATTCGGGAACCTTACTGCAGTCGATGCCATCGATCTTCAGGTGGCGGCTGGCCAATTCTTCGGATTCCTGGGTCCAAACGGCGCTGGCAAATCGACGACCATCAAGATTTTGACTGGTTTGCTTGCGCCGACTTCCGGCAGCATCCAGATTCTCGGTGTGAACTTCGCAGTGAATCCTGTCGACGTGAAACGGCAGATCGGTGTGGTTCCGGAAGGTATGGGACTTTTCGAGCGTTTGACGGGTGCGGAATATCTGAAGTTCGTCGGCAGGATGTATGGCTTGGACCGCGCAACAACTCAGCGCCGCTCTGAAGAGCTGCTGGAATTCATGCAACTTGCCGATCGTCCGAAGACCCTGATCGCGGATTACTCCCATGGTATGCAGAAGAAGCTCGCCCTTGCTGCCGCGGTGATTCACGGACCGCGCATTCTGTTCCTCGATGAACCATTTGAAGGTGTGGACGCCCTGGCAGCGGGTGCGCTCAAAGCGCTGCTTGCGCGCATGACGGAACGCGGCACTACTATTTTCCTGACCTCCCACGTCCTCGAGATTGTCGAGCGGCTGTGCAGTCACGTAGCCATCATTCACAAGGGCCGGCTCGTCGCGCAGGGATCGCTGGAAGAATTGCGCGCGGGAATTTCAGGTGAGGCCGAAAGTAAAACCACACTCGAGCAAGTCTTTCTTTCCATCGTGGGCCAAGAAGGCACGGATCGGCCTCAACTTGAGGAACTTTCATGGCTGATGTGACGCGGTTTGTCAGCTTGTTCGAACAGATTCGCCTGGTTTCCGGGCTGCGTTGGCGCATTCTGCGGAACAGCCTGCGCAAGAAAAACAATCGCCTTGACCTGATCGGTTTGATCTTCACCGCCTTTTTCGGCGGGATTTTGGTAGTGGGCTTGAGCTTTGCCTTTTACGCGGGCAGCTACGCCATTGTTTCCCATGACCACCTTGAATGGATGGCTCTGCTCTTCTGGGCCATTTTTCTGTTCTGGCAGGGCTTCCCAGTCTTTGTTGCTGGCTTTGGAGCGAATTTTGAGTTTCGCACTCTACTTCGATTCCCGCTGAGCCTTCGCGCGTTCTACGCCATCGGTTTGGCGTATGGATTCGCTGATTTCTCAGCATTGGCGTCGGTTTGCTGGCTGCTTTCGATAACTGCTGGAGCCACAGTTGCAAAACCAGGCGTGCTGCCTGCTATGTTGCTGATCGTCGGCTTATTCATGCTGCTCAACGTCACGATTGAGCGCCTCATTGGTTCCTGGCTGGAACGCTTGCTCGCCCGCCGGCGGACCCGGGAAATTTTCCTCGGCCTCTTTGTTATTTCGATGGTTTCTCTGAATTTCATTGCACCGCTCATGCAGCGTTATGGTGCATCGGCGCGCCCGCTGTTTTTGCGCCTTCTCCCATACTTTTCATGGCTCCCGCCTTCGCTTGCGGGGCGCGCCCTAGCCACGGTCATTCACTTTCAGCCTGCTGGGTTTCTCTTCAGTTTCGCTCTTCTGGGGCTCTATCTGGTTCTATTCAGCGCTCTTTTGTGGCGGCGCTTTGCCGCGCAATATCTCGGCGAAGAACTCAGCGAGACCGCCGCGCCCGTTCGTCCCGCAATCCGTACAAAGCAAGTGAAGGACGACGGCCGCGATCGATTGAGTTTGCTTTCGCCTCAGGTGGCGGCAATCGTGCGCAAGGAGTTCCGCTATCTCACTCGCAACGGTTTTGCGTATCTGACTCTGCTTCTGCCCCCGCTGCTGGTCCTGATCTTCAGCATGAATTTTGCCAACTGGCATCTCGCTAGGGGCGGCAGGGGTATTTCCGCGGATCTGTTTTTCCCCGGCATGATGGCGTATCTCATCTTGATTTTGATGGCCCCGTCCTACAACAGCTTTGCCTACGAAGGCCGTGGGATTCAGACCTACTTCACCGCACCGATACGCTTTCGCGAGGTGTTATTGGGGAAAAACTTGATGCTCGCCTCCGTGCTCACGCTGGAAATCGGGCTGTCCATGGCGATGCTCTTGTGGCGTGTCGGAATTCCTTCCGCCCACATGTTTGTGGCCACCTGCGCTGCCATCATTTTCACCATCGTGGGCCAGCTCACCATCGCCAATTGGTCCTCGATCACGTTTCCGCGCAGGATGGAGTTTGGCAAGATGCACGGACAGCGGCAATCCGGCATGGCAGTGCTGGTGGCGTTTGGCGCGCAGATTTTGATGGGCGCGATCTCTGCCGCGATTCTCTTCACCGGGAATTGGACTGGCAATCTGTGGCTCCCCGCCGAGGCTTTTATCTTTCTCGCTGCGGCGGCATTGGCCGGGTATTTTTCGTCGCTCGACGCTTTGACCAAGCTTGCCGAGAACAAAAAGGAGAATCTTATAGAAGCCTTGTGCCGATAATTCTTGCCGCCACGCTTTGAAGTACGGAAAGGCAGCTCTCGCTATTTTTCGCTGCGCATGAATTCCGCGTAGCGCGCGGCAATCACGTGCCACGAAAAGTATTGCCGCTGTGCCACCAAGCTGCGTTGGGCCAGCGAAGCCCGATAATGCTCGTCCTGGAGAACGCGAAGCAGCACGTCCCCGAGGTCGCCTTTCCTTTGAGGCGAAAAAATCGCCAGGCCCGCCTCGGTGATTGGCGCCGCAGTTTCCGGCCCCTCGAACGCAATTACAGGCAAACCGCAGGCAATGCCCGCGATGGCGCTGCCCCGCCGCGTGGAAATTGGGCCGCGGACAAAGAGCAAAACGTCCGAAATGGAGAGGCTGCGGACAACATCCTCTGGAGGTAGAACTCCCAGAACGTGGAGTTCAACTCCGCTACCGCGGAACCGCTCCGTCAGCTCTCTCTCAGCGCTTTGCGCGTTGCGGCCAAAAACGATCAGCCTCAGGCTCCCAGCGCGCGCCGCTGCAAATTGAACTGCTTCGAGGATGTTATCGATTTCCCATCGCCCCGCTTCCCCTCCCGTGATGCCGTAAACTGCGATACTCAATTTTCCGCCTGTCGAAATGCCCTGCCTGGAATTCGCTTCGCTGGATGTGGGGAGGTTTGCCCCAACAGGGATGAAACATGCTTTGCCAGGCCCGTGTTTGATCCAGGAATTTCTTTCCAGGGGGACCGTAAAAACCGCTACATCGGAGACACGCACCGACGTGAGCATGACCCGCAGCTGCGCGCGGCGCCGCACTGCATCGACCGCCCTCTTTCCGGAAAAGGGTTCGACGTCGTGAAACACCACTGCCAGGCGGACGTCAGCGGCTTTGAGAATTTTTAGGACTTGAGGAAATCGCAGGGAAAAACCGCGCTCGGACCAAGCCAACGCCGTGTATTGCACCAGCACCCAGGCTCCACGCCAGCGTTGTGCTCGTTGCCGAAGAGTCTTTGCGGCGCGTCCCCACCCGCTTTCTTTCCACGGGACGCGCTCGATGATCAAGTCGAAATCTTCAGCAACCAGGGCTTCGCCGAGGTACCGGCAATACTCTTCGACCGCGTCCGTGGGCGCGTCACGCCGTCCGAGGAGCGCGATGACGCGCTGCCCACTCATCGCAGAAAACTCATTTTTCGACGAGGAAACTCCCGATCGCCAGCGCATCCATGCCGGAACTGAAAAACGTCCGTATCGCGTCGGTTGGCGTGTGCACGATGGCTTCGCCGCGCAAATTGAACGACGTGTTCATGATCACCGGCACTCCAGTGCGTTTTCCGAATTCATCGATCAGCCCCCAGTATAGCGGGTTGATTTCTTTTTCCACCGTCTGTGGACGGGCGCGGTCGTCCACGTGCGTGACGGAAGGAATTACGCTTCGTTTTTCCGGGCGCACTTGCGCCGTCAAAATCATGAATGGCGAATCTGTCGCGCTCTCCAGGTACTCTCCGGCTGCTTCCTTTTTGAACGAGGCCGCAAACGGACGCCACCATCCTGGCGGAAGTCCAGGGCGTGTGGCTGTGCTTGCGGCGGGAACCTGATAACGTCGAAACCGAATAGTCTGAAGGTGCTGTGAATCGCCGACTCAATCATGAACCCGCATGCCAATCTTTTTGAATATGCTCCATCTCGGGAACGGGAAGCCAACGCATGCGTAAGCGCCGATACAAGCTGCTCTGCGCAAGTGTCCTTTGAACTCTATAATAGTTCTTCGGCGTCGTAATTAGCGCCCCCAGAAGTATCGCCAATTTGAATATGCGATGAGAAATCGGCGCTTCGGGATGCAATATCTCATAGATCTTCCATTCGGTCTTTGCCGTTTCCCACGGCCAACCACCGTCCAGCCCTAGTCGAAGCTGGTCTGCACTGGCTTGGGTATATTCGGCGACTGTACGGGATACTTTTGGGTTGATGGCGAACTTCTCAAGTTGTTGCGTGAGACTGTTTGCCAGAATCGCTAGCGATTTTTGTTTGCGGCGGATTCTCTGCGGGTCATGGCTCGCCAGCTGAAAACTGTTTGCTTCGTACATGCGGTAATAAGTGAGCGCTTCCGGCAGAATCTGCGCCCCCTCCAACGCAGCGGCAAGCGTGAACAAGTACTCGTCCGCTTGAATTACTATTGCTTCTGGAATCGGCCCGATTCGCCCAAGCAGGTCGGCGCGGATTGTCATTCGACTGGTCCCTAGAAAAGCACCGCGGCGGCGAAACAAACGCGCCCTCGATAGTATTCGCCTGGAATCTGAACCCTTCGCGGAGAGTTTCTGCTCGCTCGCGCCCGTCGCGCTCAACGTTGACTATGCCGTGGCCCACGATGCCGATCGACGAATCGCCGGCAAGCGCGCCCGCAACAGCCTTCAGTTTATTGGGAGCCCACCAGTCGTCACCGTCCAGGAACGCGACAATCTCTCCCTTGCTTTCTGGAATGCCGGCATTGAACGCGGACGCTTGCCCGCCATTTTCTTTGCGCAGTAGCCGCACGCGTGGCTCGAATTTCTTCACGATTCCCGCTGTGAGGTCCGTCGAGCCATTGTCCACAACGATGATTTCCCGCTCGGATTGGGGAAAATCCTGCTCTAGCACGCTCACGATCGCCTGCTCGATAAAGCGCTCGTGGTTGTAGGTATCAATCAGTACGCTGACAAACTTCTTGGCAAATCGCAGCTCCCAAGAATCCTTCAATCGCCTTTCCGCGCCAGACAATACAAGTATGTTCCTTTAAGCCCACGCATCCAAACATAGGGATAAGCCGCGACCGCCAAGGGAAAACAGGCTGCAGACTTGATTCGCCCCAGAATCTCAATGGCGCGTCGCCGTGGCGTCGGCTTGGAATCGCAACGACTCCGGCACCGGCAGCAACTTCCGACGGCTTCCCGCCGGAACGCCAAGCACGATGTGCCGACCATTGGATATTGTAGTAGCACCCTCCTGTTTTCCGTCACGCGCCCCGAAACCGATGTGAAATAAGCGTCTTCGGAAATGTCGTGCGCGCCATCCCACAAATGCACGCGGTTATAGACCATCGCTGCCTTGAGATACCGTTCGAATGCTTCATAGACGTGTCCTAATTTGTCCGGCAACCAGACGTCATCCGCGTCCAGCAGTGCAATTACTTGTCCCCGCGCCTGCTCAAAACCGCAGTTGAACGCCGAAGCTTGGCCTCCGTTTGTCTTCTTAAAATAACGGATCGCCTCACCGAATTTATGCAATCGCTCTTCCGTGTCGTCGGTCGAACCGTCGTCCACGACCAGAATTTCCCGTTCCTCCTCCGGAAAATTCTGCTCCAACGCACTCGCGACTGCCTCTTCAATATACTGGCCGTAATTGTAGGCGTCGATCAGAACGGTGAAGAAAGGGGATTTCATACTTACCTGATTCGGCTCATTGCGCCGTGGCCTTTGCCAGTTGCGCTCGCTGCGAGGCGATGATTTCTTCGAGGATTGCGTCTAATCCTCGTGTGATCTTCCACTTCGGATAGTGGCTCTGGAATTTTCCGAGATTTGATATGTAGCAGATGTGATCGCCCTTGCGCGCCTCCTCGACGTACTGCCAGTCCAGTTTGCGCCCGGTCATCTGCTCGATCCGCTCGATCGCTTCCAGCATCGAAATGCTGTTCGCGCGTCCGCCGCCAAGGTTGTACACTTCGCCCGGCCGTGGATTCGCTGCGAATTCCTCGATCGCGCGCACCACGTCATGACTGTGAATATTGTCGCGCACCTGTTTGCCCTTGTAGCCAAAGACGGAATACTTGCCGCCACTAAGCGTGACTTTCACCAGATACGACAAGAATCCGTGTAACTCCACTCCGGAGTGCGATGGCCCCGTAAGGCATCCGCCCCGAAAAATTCCCACCTTCATGTTGAAGTAACGCCCATACTCTTGGGCCACAAGATCCGCCGCCGCTTTCGAGGCACCGAACAGTGAATGCAGCGTTTGATCGATTCGGCAGCTCTCGTCAACTCCCGCAAAATCTTCCTCTTTTGCGTAGTCGTAGCGCTTCTCCATCTCTTTTAGAGGAATTTCATTCGGCGCATCGCCGTAAACCTTGTTGGTGCTCATCAGCACGAACACTGCCTCCGGCGAATGCTGCCGCGTTGCTTCCAGGAGGTTCACTGTGCCAAGCGCATTCACCTCGAAATCCAGCAGAGGAATCTCCCGGGCCTTGTCATGGGAGGGCTGAGCCGCGCAGTGGATGATCAAGTCGAAGCGCTGCGCTCGAAAGAGTTCTTCGATGGCTGTGCGGTCGCGAATGTCCAGCGACGCGTGCGTGAATCGCTTCGCCGCACTCTTCAGTCGCTCGAGGTTCCAGAGCGTATCGCCCGCCGGCCCAAAGAAAACTCGCCGCATGTTGTTGTCCACGCCGACAACTTCATGCCCTTTCCGGTCAAAATGCTCGACCGCCTCGGAACCAATCAGCCCACTGCAGCCCGTGACAAGAACTTTCATTCGCTCGAAATCCGTTTCTGTCGTGGGGTCTCCCCCTATCAGCGCGCGCGCGGCGCGCTGGTCGCACCTCGCATCATAACTTCTCCTCGCCAACTCAAGTCGACTATTCACGAAGTACTTGCAATTTCAAGCGGCACGCCAGATGCACATAGTGGACAGTCCAAGGGCGTCCACAGATTATTCGGCATTCGTTCCAAAAGCTCGAGAGCGACATCGTTCTCTGTTGCAAACTCCTCGATGGCATCGCCCAGCGCGAGCAGGGCCCCGATGGCGACGACGCGTGCACCGTAGGCTTGCAAATCCGAGAACGATCCCCTCACAGCCGATCCTGCATTGATTACATCGTTCACGATCGCCACGCGTTTGCCTTTGACCGCCGGCTGCAACGCTTTCGGCAGGCGGTACTCGACTGGAAATAAACCCTCGCGGTTTTCATTTGCAAAGCGTCCTGCGTAAACAAATTCACAATCGAGCTCCAGCGAAACCAGTAACGCGACAAAGGCACCCTCGACGAGTGGGCCGCACACCACCTCAACGTCATGCTTCTTGAGCAGATCAGCCAGTCGCGCAGCAAACGGTAGTATCTCGCGGGCGTTCAGGCACAACGTCTCCAGTTGGAACCACAAATCTCCGTGGTGCCCCGACTCCAGCCGGAAGTGCCCTCGCCGTCCACTCACCAAGGACAGCACGTTTTCGCGCATGGATTCCCGCCTGCCACCAAGTCTGCGTGGTGAATTCATCTCGACCTGGTGTCGAGCGTAAATTCTATATGAACCCGGGTTCATCTATGATTCTCCGTGAGTGAAGCAGACTTCGCCTCACTTCTGTCCAAGGAGACCGAGAAATTCCTCCGTGCGCTCTACTGGCAGGGCCACCAGATTCGCATTGTATGTTTCGTGTTCACACGAAATCGGCAGCAGCGCGCCTTTGGCCGCAATCGCAAACCACCGGTAGTCCATGCGAATCAGGAATTGGATGATTTCCCGTGCCGCGTAGCCCCAAGGCTGCGTTCGAGCGTCTTGCACCTCTGCAAGGATCGCCGGACGCGGTTCCCTCTGCAGCAACTTCATCGCTCCGTACTAGTATTCTCTGGTAAACAAACGTCTGGCCGCGGAATGATCCTCGCCAGATCGAGCCGAGAGTGTTCAGGCTCAAGCTGCGGAACAGGGAACATACACCGTAACGCTATTGTCTAGGCGAGTCCGTGCGGGGAGGGACCGATCGAGAAGCAAAACGGGCGGTTCGACTTGCGCCGGACCGCCCGTTTCGTATTTTTGTGAAGTGAAGCTGGATTCGACCGGGCCGGGTTAATGCCGATCAGGCCGAAAGCAGCTATCCATTAGAGGGGCTGTACGTTCGAGGCCTGCAGGCCCTTGGGGCCCTTGGAAACTTCGAATTCAACCGCCTGGCCATCGTTCAACGTCTTATAGCCATCAGCCACGATCGCGGAGAAATGGACGAAAACGTCCTCACCGCTCTGGCGCTGGATGAAGCCGAAGCCCTTGCTGGCATTGAACCACTTCACTGTACCTTGTTCTTTACTCACTGCTTTACTCTTTTCTGTCAGCCGGAAACCGGCTGAGCACAACATTAAGCTATCTGATGCCCCAAGTCCCGAGCCCCTCAACAGAGCCGCGGCCGTCTTCAAGCTTTGTCCGGGATGACCGCAAAGCGGTCCACCGCACAAAAAAAAGGCCGCAAGTGTGACCTTGCGACCGCTTTACTACCCAAAGGCGATACAAGAGCAACAAACGCAAAATCAGAGTACCACGAAACCCGGTATGACGCAAGTCAAATTGTTATCCCTTTGGTCTCAATCGGTTAGCGGCTCGGGCTAAATACTTAGGACACATCTTGCCGCGGGTCGGAAAACGGCTTGACAACGCAACTGTACTAGTGTATTAGTACACTATGCTCCTGCACCTCAATCCGTCCTCGGGTGTCCCGGTTTACCTGCAACTCGAAGTGCAGGTAAAGCAGGCGGTGGCCGCAGGGGCTTTGCGCACCGGAGAGGCGCTGCCTTCCACGCGAAAGCTGGCGGCCGAGCTGCGCATCAATCCGAACACCGTGGCGCGAGCCTACCAGAACCTGGAACGCGAAGGCGTTACTCGCAGTGTGCCGGGAGGCGGGACGTTCGTGGCTGACGGTTTGCCGGGCCTGCTCAAGAGCGAAAAAGTGAAGCGGCTGCGCCCGCACGCCCGGCAGTTGGCGGTGGAAGGACGACAGTTGCGGTTGACGCGCGAAGAGACTTTGAAATTGCTCGAAGAGGAGCTGGACAAATTGGGAGGCCAGGCATGAGCGAAGCGGCCATTTTGACGGAAGGCTTGAGCAAATCGTTCGGGGCTCTTGCAGCCGTGTCCGAACTGAGCCTGAAAATTCAGCCGGGCGCGGTATATGGATTCCTTGGGCGCAACGGCGCGGGGAAAACGACGACGATGCGCATGCTGCTCGGACTGGTGCGCCCGACAAAGGGAAGTGCGCGAGTGCTGGGGCTCGACCCTACGAAGGAACCGGAGTTGCTGCGCATCCTGGAGCGCGTGGGTTTTGTGCCGCAACGCAAGCAGCTTTATGGCTGGGCCACGCCGGCGGAACTGGTGCGCATGAACAAGGCGTATTTTCCGCGCTGGTCGGATGAAGCGGCGGCCGGGCTGGCCAAGCGGCTGGAAATTCCGATGAACATGGCGTTTAAGAAGCTGTCGCTCGGGAACCAAAGTAAGGTGGCGTTGCTCCTGGCGCTGGCGCAGGGAGCCGAAGTCTTGATTCTGGACGAGCCCACGGCCGGGCTGGATCCTGTTATGGTGGACGAAATTCTGCGCACGCTGATCGAAGATCACATCAGCCAGGGGCGGACGATCTTTGTGTCCAGTCACCACCTGGGCGAAGTGGAACAGATTTGCGATTGGGTGGGGATCCTGGAAGAAGGACGCCTCCTACTTGAGTCACGGTTGGAAGAAATTCGTCAGGAATTTCGCCTGGTGATTGCTTCTCTAGAAGGTCTGCCAGTTGCGCAATCGGCGGACGTGGTCTCCGCAACCACCGACGGCCGATTCCGGCGCTACGTTGTGTCTCGGGACGCGGAGCGGTTTGCGACGGAATTGCGTGGGCAGGGCGCAACGATCTTGGAAATATCCCCAATTGGCCTGCGGGAATTGTTTCTGCATTTGGTTCGCAAGGAGGATCCATGTACGCCTGGAAATGTTGGCGCGAAAGCCGCGCCCGTTTCATCTTTCTCCTAGTCATGTTTAGCGTGGTCGCCACGCTGTTCACGCTGCAGCCGGGACTCGGGGAACAAAACGGATGGTGGCATTTCGACCGGAGTGAATACCTGCGCAATCCGGGGCCGACGGGGCAAATAGTGTTTTCCATGATTCTCGGGGTGTTGTGGTGCAGCGGATTTCTCTCGGCTGTGTTCCTCGGCGCGACTGCTTCCGGGAGCGAAATCGAGCCTGGAACGATTGAATACTTGTGGACGCGACCGCGGACGCGCGCTGCGGTGACGTGGACACACTGGGGCGTCTGCGTTGCCGAAATGGCAATTGTGGCAGTCGTTCCCATGTACCTTGCTGCGGCATTACTTGTAACACTGACGAGAGCGTGGGATATGCGAGTGCCGTACATTGCGGCGATACTCATTGCTCCATGGTTGATGGTTGTTGTCGGTCTTCCGGTGCTAGGACTGACAATGCTGATGACCGCATTGCGGCGGAGCGCGAGCGGAGGACTGATCTACACGTCGGCGGTGGTAATCGTGTATGCGGTCCTTCGGCAAATCGTCATTGTCCCGCTGCACCTCAATCCGCCAACTTTGTTCACCGGACCGCTGGTCTGGCTGGTGAGCAACAACCAGATGCCCTACGAGCCGGGGGCGTTTCCGTGGGGAGCTTTTTGGCGCGCCGTTTTCCTGGCCGCGGCGTTTCCGCTGGCGGCGCAGTATCTGCTCAAACGCGCTGAAGTGTAGACGGCGAGTGGTATCTGATCAGGGAGTCTTGTCTTTGAGGTCCAGAACGATCTTTAGTATCTCTTCGGCAAGTTGGTTTGCGTCCACTCCGTCCATATTCGCAAGCACCACGACACCGGCGCGTCGTTCAGGAACCAGGCCAAACGCCGTGCTTGTGCCTTGTTGTCCGCCGGTGTGGGCTACGACGTGGATACCGAGTCTGTCCGAGATACCCCACCCCAAACCATATCCAGTGTTCTTCCCATCGGCGGTCTTCAAACTGGTCCACATGAGGTCTCGTGTCGGGCGTTTTATGAGCTTGTCGGCAAGAATCGCAGCCTCGAAGCGCGCCATATCATCCGCGGAGGAGATCAGCCCGCCACCGGGTATTTTGTAGCTGGAGTCCAGGACACCGGCGTTGCGGACGATCCCGGACTTGTCCTTGTGATACCAGCGTGTGCGGTGCGGAATAACAAAGAAAAAATCATCGGCTTGAGTCTGCGCCATCCCAGCGGGCTTGAAAATATTCTGATGCACGTATTCCACGTATTTCTGGGAGGCGGCGCCTTCCAGTACGCACCCGAGGAGCGTGTAGCCGTAGGTGGAGTAGTTGAATTTCGTTCCCGGCTGGGCCACGAGCGGGTCGGCCGCAAAAATCTGCAACGACTCTTCCATGCTCGAAAAATGGCGGGCGCTGTCCTCGGGAATATCCCCTTTTCCGTTGTAGTGGCGGATGCCTCCCAAATGGCCGAGCAGTTCGCGTGAAGTGATCGGCCATTCTTTCTCAGAAAAGGCCGGGCAATATTTCTGGACCGGCGCATCCAGGTCCAGTTTTCCCCGCTCCCAGAGTTGCAGGATGCCGGTGGCGGTGATTGGCTTTGAAATAGAGCCTAGCCGGAAGAGGGTTGAGGATGTTGCCGGGGCTGAATCTTCCAGGTCCGACATGCCAAATCCAGAGGACCACGCCGGTTCCCCGTCCAGAACCACCGCTGCGCCGATACCTGGAACACTGTTCGCGGACATGAAACTCGAAACGGCTTTCTCGATATCGGCGCGCTTTTCCGCCGGTAGACTTTTCTGCTGTGCGGGAGCTGCCCAAAAGCTGCCAAGCAACAAGACCAGCAGGCTAAGGACGGTTGACCGGAATAGACTTGCGCTCACGGGGTCACCTCCCGAGCGAGTCTATCCCAAAAGGGGAGGTGCCCGGAACAGAATGACGGCAGTCTCTGTCGTGTACTGAGAGCGTCAACCCCCCACCTGCCGGAATACGTTGACCTTACAGCGAGACGCTCCTTACCATGAGGGGATGCGGCAAAGGCTCAACGTTGCGGTGGGTACCCTGCTCTTAGCAACAGGTCTACTGGGTTGCGAGGATGCGGGAAAGAAGCCTGTGCAGGCGCGCGTTCCGGCGCTGGGCCCAGCGCGCGCGAATGCTCAGCAAGCTCCCGTTGAACTGGCGCTTTTGCCAGTGCAAAATGCCCCTCGCCGCTACTTCGTCTGGTTGTTGCCGCCGGTTCCGGGCGGGAAAGACTACCTGATCCAAAAGGTCCAGGAAAAATTCGCTTCCGGAGAGCAGAACTTCAAAGCCGGTCATCTCGAAGCCGCGCGCAAGGACTTTGACGACGCCGTCGACTGGATGCTGGAGAGCGGCTACGACCCCAACGGGGACCCCAAACTGAGCGAGCTCTTTCACCACGTGGTGGACTCGGTGTACGCCTACGAGCTGCAAGCCTTCCGTGCCGGGGATGGCTTCAGCGAAGCTCCTGCCGTTCCCGCGGCAATTGACGAAGTGGCGGAGATGACTTTCCCTGTCGACCCGGGCCTGAAGGAGCGGGCCGAGGCAGCAGCCAAGAATGTTTCTCACGACATGCCGCTGACGGTAAACGACCAGGTTCTTTCCTTCGTCAATTTCTTTCAGACGCCGCGCGGCCGGGCCATCGTGGAAACCGGATTGCGCCGCGCCGGGCGTTACCGCGAAATGATTTCGCGCGTGCTTCGGGAAGAGGGCCTGCCGCAGGATTTGATCTATCTAGCGCAGGCCGAGAGCGCCTTCCAACCGCTGGCACTTTCGCGCGCGGGTGCCCGGGGGATCTGGCAATTCGTGGCTTACCGTGGGCACGAATACGGCCTGCGGCACACTTGGTGGATTGACGAGCGCCAGGATCCCGAGAAGGCCACGCACGCCGCCGCGCAGCATCTTCGCGACCTCTACAAGATTTACGGCGACTGGTATCTGGCGATGGCAGCATACAATTGTGGGCCAGGCAACGTGCAGAAGGGCATCGAGCGCACCGGCTACGCGGATTTCTGGGAGCTTTACAAACGCAACGTGCTGCCACGCGAAACAAAAAACTACGTGCCCATCATTATTGCGCTCACGCTCATCGCCAAGGACGCGGCCCACTACAATATTCAGGTCGAGCCCGATGCGCCGGTTCCTACCGATGTGGTGAAGCCGGGCCGCGCCATCGACCTGCGCCTGGTGGCGGAAACCATCGACGTCGATGTGGAAACGCTGCGGTCGCTCAATCCCTCTCTCCTGCGCCTGGCCACTCCCGACGATCCCTCGTTCGAATTGCATCTGCCTGTGGGCACGGCGCAAAAATTCTCCGCAGAGATTGCGGATATTCCTCCGGACAAGTGGGTCAGTTGGCGGCGCCATCGTGTGGAAGCGGGAGAAACGCTCACCTCCATCGCCAAGAAATATCATGTGACTGCGGCAGCCATCGCCGATGCCAACAGTTTGGAGCGCAACGCCGCTCTCGATGCCGGCGAAAAACTGATCATTCCCGCGGTGCAACCGCCATCGGAGACAAAACGGCGGCTGGTGAGCTATCGCGTGCGCCGCGGCGACACGTTTTTGGGAATCGCGGACCGCTTCAGCGTGAGTGCGGACGACTTGCGGAAATGGAATCACTTGAAAGCCAACAGGGTGAGCAGAGGGATGGTGCTGCGCATTTACACCCTTGGCGGTTCTCAGGAAAGTTCGCCTGCGCGGGCCCGGTCCAAGCCCAAGAAAAAATCCACCCAGAGTGCGACGGGCAGCGCGGGTAGTGGAGCCGCCCCCACAAACCACAATTAAGTGTTTTCCTATGAATACGTTACGGGCCCGTCAAAATGCCACAGGTTCCTTTGCTGCCCCTTCGGACCATCCTATTGTTCGGAACTTTTGCAGCTTCGTGCCGCCAACACCGCAGAATGCTTGACAACCAACGGCGAGTACGGTAACAACGGCTCACGGGCGGGGTGGAATTTTAAGTTGCTCCGGCCAGAACAGCGACCCACGGGATCCCTTTCGAGGCGGGGCCCAGAGATTTCCCAGGGGAGGATGGCATGGATTTCGAGAAGGACAACTTCGAAGACGACAACGAGCTGTCGCGGCTGGACGACGAGGAGTTGGGAGGCGAGACCGAAGAGATCGTCGAAACCGAGGAAGAGGAACTGGTGATAGTCGGCGAGGAGCCCGAGGAAGAGGCGCCCGCCGCCAAACCCGCGCCCAAGCCAGCGGCCAAAAAGCCGGCAAAGAAAGCAGCGAAGAAGAAGGCCGCGCCAAAGAAGAAGGCAAAAAAATCGAAACCGAAGAAGAAGGCTGCCAAGAAGAAGACGAAGACGAAGAAAACGTCAAAGAAAAAGAAGCGCTAGGTCTTCATCGAACACCAAAGACTTGCTAAAAGCAAAAGAGCCGGGACCATCGTTCCGGCTTTTTCTTTTTCTGGAATCCGGCCTTACAGTTACCGCCGTAATGGGACGCGGGGTTTCGTGCACTGCCTCTCGGTTAGCCGGGCACCTGCTGATGTCAAGACGCTCGCGTACAATGCGGAACACATCACCGCCAAAGCCACGCTGAAAACTGAATTTGCGGCAGTCACAGACGTGGTGTTGAGCGCGAAAAATGACCGCCACTGCTTTGTCCGCGACGCATTGCGAGACGCCGGCATTGAACCGTAGCGATGGAAGGATTTGCCGTGTGGGTGGCCAAGCTGAAGCCGTTGATGCCGTGAGCGCGAACGGGAACCTGTTAGCAGCGCATGCCAACCTTGAAAATCAAATGGAACCCACGCGCGTCGATTTTGGTCTCTATTTATGCACAGCCAGCACCAGCAGCGTGGCATCGTCCTGCCAGCGGCCGCCGCTGAATTCCGCTACCACTGTCAGGATCTTCGCCTGCAACTCGTCCGCTGCCAAAGTGCGATGCAACTGCAGCAAGCGCAACAGCCGGGCTTCCCCGAATTCTTCCCCTGCCGGGTTGCACGCTTCGGTGACACCGTCGGTGAACAGAATCACGCGGTCACCAGGGTGCAATTGCACCGTGCCCATCTCATAATTCCGGCTGTCGAAGACACCCAGAACGGTGCCGCCTTCCCGCAAACGCTCATGGGAACCATCAGAGCGCACTACGAACGGCGCGTTGTGCCCGGCGTTCACGTACGTCAACCGGCGCGAAAGGGCGTCCAACTGGCCGTAAAAAAAGGTAATGAACCGGTCGCTCTCCGTGTTCCGGTGCACGATGGAGTTCAGCCGGTTGCACAAAAGATCGGGCGCGACCGCGAGCGACGACAGCCCCCGCACCGCGGCCTGCAGGTTGGACATCAGCAGCGCCGCCGGCATCCCTTTTCCAGCAACATCCGCGATACAAAGTCCCAGGGTTCTCGCGTCGAGCGGAAGAATGTCGAAATAATCCCCGCCCACCAGCCGCGCCGACTGCCAGGCGCTGGCGATCCCATATCCCGGCATCTGCGGGATTTCGCGTGGCAGCAGTTTTTCCTGGATGGCCCTGGCCTCGGCGATCTCCCGTTCCTGCTCCTGTTGGTGAGCCAGCGCCTCTTCGCGCGCTCGGGCCTCCTCCGCAGCAAGGCGCCGGGATTCCCGGCGCTCACGGCCCACATCAATCTGTTTGCGGAGAATCTCCAGCAATCGCGTGTTGGTCCAAGGTTTCTCGACAAAATCGCTTACACCGAACTGCATCGCTTCCACCGCCAGTCCGACGGTAGCCCATCCGGTCATGGCTACCACGGGCGGGGCATCCTCCATTTTCTTCAACTGGTCCAGGAGGTCCAAACCTTCGCGCCCCGAGGTGGTATCGCGCGCATAGTTCAGGTCGATGAGTAGAATATCGAACTCCCGGTGCGCCACGGCCGCAAGCAAGTCCGCCGGCGAATTGACGGTCTCAATACTGTAACCGTGCCCCTTCAGCAAGAGCCGCAGGGCGTCCAAAACGTCCTGTTGGTCATCGGCAATAAGGATTCTCTGCTGCATCGCTCCAACGTTCCTGGAAGACTCGAGGGTTGCGGTTGCCACTTCTGGCGTCTCCCCGGTGTTACCTAGCGCCGCTATTCTTGCCTGGCAAGGGAACAGGGCAGGTCGGCTGCCAGCGCTCCGCGGGCTCTAACATATTTCCAATGAATGATTTGCGCCACAGTTGGGGTTGAGAATGGAAGCTGGTCTGGCCACTTGCGGAACCGACTATTCCAATTTCGGACAGTCCAAAAAGAAGTGTCCTGAGTCACCGTGGCAAGCTCCGATCTGGATACCCTCAAAGGCCGTGAAGCCAGCCGAGTCCTCTTGCCCGCGCGCCGGACAATCCCTACAGCACGGGCTCGTTCCAGTTTTCCAGCGTTTCCTTCACCTTGTGCAAGAACTGGTGTGCGATGGCTCCGTCCACCACACGGTGGTCGTAGCTCAGCGTCACATAGCACATCGACCGTATGGCAATAGAGTCGTTAATGACCACGGGACGCTTCTCAATGGCGCCGAGGCCTAGAATCCCCACATTGGGCTGGCTGATGACCGGAAGCCCAAACAAGCCGCCAAAGACACCTGGGTTGGTGATGGAGAAAGTGCTTTCCTGTACCTCCTCCGGCTTCAGCTTCTTCGAGCGCGCGCGCTCCGCCAGGTCGTTCATATTGCGCTGGATGCCCAGAACATTTTTCTCGTCGGCATTTTTCACCACCGGCACGAGCAGGCCCCAATCGAGCGCCACGGCGATGCCGATGTTGATTTCCTTGTGCAAAACCACGTTGGTGCCGTCGAGCGAAGCATTCAAGGTGGGAAAGGAGCGCAGCCCCGCAACCGCTGCCTTCACGAAGAAGGGCATGAAGGTCAGCTTGGTCTCGTAGCGCTTTTCAAATTCGTCCTTGGACTTGGCGCGCAGGGCAGCCACTTTGGTCATGTCGATTTCATCGACGGAGTAGACGTGCGCGGAAACGCGCTTCGAAGCCACCATGTGCTCGGCGATGCGCTGGCGCATGGTGCTCATGGGCTGCACTTCGTAATTACCGAAGTACATCTTCTCGCGCGGTACTGCCGTTTCGAGCGCGACGTGCGCTTGCCCGCCGGACACGCCAGGCGCAGCTGCCGGTGGGGGAGACGGTGCTGGCCGCGAAGCTGCCGCCGGAACCGGAGCAGAGTAAGCCGGTGCCGCTGGGGCGGGTGCGGAAGCGCCCGTGATCACCGCTTCGATATCCTGCTTGCTGATTCGCCCACCGGCGCCGGTTCCTTCAATGGTGGACAGGTCGATGCCGTGCTCCTTGGCCATGCGTCGAACTAGCGGCGAACTGTGAATCCGCTCACCCCCTGAACCGGAGGCAGCGGGAGCGGATGCTATCGGTGCGGCGGCCGGAACAGGTGCGGCAGGCCTGGGAGCCGGGGGCGGAGTGGCGGATGCTGGAGCTTTCGCGGGAGTTGGAGCTGGCGCAGCCGCCTTGGCAGGCGCTGGCGCAGCGGCGCCGGAACCTGCAGCATCGATGACGCCTACAATCGTTTGAATCGGCACGGTCTGCCCTTCACCGACCTTGATTTCCTTCAGCACGCCCGCCGACGGTGAAGGAATTTCCGCATCCACTTTGTCGGTGGAAATCTCGAAAAGCGGCTCATCGCGCTCCACCTTGTCGCCCGGCTTCTTGAGCCACTTGGTGATGGTGCCTTCGAAAATGCTTTCCCCCATCTGGGGCATTACGATGTCTACGGCCATGATCGCTCTCCTCTTCTCTCAAAAATCCTAATACCGCGCCAATTCCCTCGCAGCGGCAAAAACTTTCTTCGCGTTCGGCAGAAAATATTCTTCCAGCGTCGGCGCGTAGGGTACCGGCGTATCGAGCGACGCAACGCGCATCAGCGGCCCGTCCAGATCACCAAAGGCTTTCTCGCAGAGAATTGCGGCAATTTCGCCGGCAATTCCACCCGTTTTCGTGTCTTCGTGCACCACCAGGCATTTGTTGGTCTTCTTCACCGATTGCAAAATCGTTTCCTCATCCAGCGGCAGCAGCGTGCGTAAATCGATTACTTCCGCTTCGATGCCTTCTTTCGCCAGGGCTTCGGCCGCTTCCAGCGAAGTATGCATCATCGCCGCATACGAAAGGATGGTCAGGTGTTTGCCTTCGCGGCGCACCACGGCTTTGCCGATCGGCACGGTGTAGTCCCCGGCGGGAACTTCACCCTTGATGCGGCGATACAGAAACTTATGTTCGAAAAAAAGCACCGGGTTATTGTCGCGCACCGCGGCCTTCAGCAGACCCTTGGCGTCGTGCGGCGTTGAGGGATAAATCACTTTCAGTCCCGGCGTGTGCACGAAATACATTTCCGGATTCGCGGAATGAAACGGCCCGCCATGCACGCCGCCTCCGGACGGTCCGCGAATCACCATCGGAGCCGGCGCGTTCCACAGGTAATGTCCCTTGGCCACGAAATTCGTAATTTGGTTGAACGCGCAAACGATAAAGTCGATGAACTGCATTTCGCAAATGGGGCGCAAGCCGCAGTAGCTCATTCCGCAAGCTGCGCCGATGATGGCGCTTTCGCTGATGGGTGTATCGATTACGCGCTCCCAGCCAAACCGCTCCAGCAATCCTTCGCTGGTCTTGAACGCTCCGCCATAGACGCCGACATCTTCGCCAATCAGCACGACGGTCGGGTCCCGCTCCATCTCCTCGAACATCGCCTGTTTGATGGCTTCGAGAAACGTAATTTGTGTCCCGTCGGAGGTGTTGCCATTCGTTCCGGCGCCGTTTGGCTTGGCCATGGCTATCTCCGCGCCTTTCTCGAAGCGCTCGCGGCAGCAGCCTTCACGGTTTTCTTGGTCGCCGACTTGGCAGTAATTTTTGCCACAGGCTTTCCACCATTCTTGGATGGAGGTTCCTCTCCAACACTTGGCCCCGCAGGCTGCGTATCGCCAAAATGAATGGGTGCGTTAATCCCGCCGGAGCCTTTGCCCGATCCAAACCCCGGAACCGTCCAAACCGCCTTTACGCTTGACCGGGGCGGAGTTACTTCTGCTATCGGCCTCTCCCACTTTGCGCGAATCCTGTGGCAATCGTCGCCGGTGCAGTAAACGCCCGTCTCCGCAAACTCCGCCGGGGGCATCGGCGAATTCTCTGCAAACTCCCGCTCCGCTGCGAGCAACGTGTTGATCTTTTCTTCGATCTCTTTTTTGCCCTTGGCATCGAGCAGCCTTTCGCTCGTCAGGAATTTTTCATAGAGGGCAATGGGATCGCGCGCTTCCCAATGCGCGCGCATCTCTTTTGGCACGTACTCCGCCGGATCATGTTGCGCGTGGCCCATGCGGCGAAACGTCTTGGCTTCGATCAGTATCGGCCCTTCGCCTGCTCGCGCGCGCTCCACGGCTTCTTTTGCCGTGGAGTAAACCGCCACGACATCGTTACCGTCCACGATATAACTGTCGATTCCATAGGCCTTCGCGCGGTCCGCTAAATTTTCCAGCGGCACCTGCTTGCGAACCGGCGTCGAATAAGCCCAAAGATTATTTTCAAGGATCAAAACAAACGGCGCCTTCTGCGTAGCGGCAAAATTCAACCCTTCATGAAACACACCTGTCGAACTGCCGCCGTCGCCGATCCACGTCATGGTCACGATTTTTTGGCCCAGGTAGCGTCCCGCGATGGCGATGCCGGTCATTACCGGAATCAAATCTCCCAGCATGGAAATCGGCGAAACGATGTGGAGGTCGTCCAAATCCCCGAAATGGCTCGTGCCATCTTTTCCCTTGGTCGGCGAATCATATTTCGCCATGTGCTGCATGAAAACGTCTCGCGGCCGGACGCCCTTCACCAACAGTGCCCCAATGTTGCGGATCATCGGCGCCAGCCAGTCTTTTTTCTCCAGCGCGTACGAGGTGCCAACGGAAATCGCTTCCTGGCCCAGGCTGGAGTAAAGCCCTCCGACGATTTTGTTCTGACGGAACAGCTTCACCATCATGTCTTCGACGGCGCGGTTCAGCCGCATAAAGTAGTAAAGCTCGAGATATTGCTGCCGCGTCAATTCCTTCTTCATGCCCTGCTCCAATTCCTATGCGGAAACGGCAATCGATTGCTCGGCGTGCTCCAGCGCATCCAAGAGTTCTTTCTTCGACGCTTCCTTCATCTCCAACTCAAGCAGTTCTCCGAGATGCTTCGCAATGCGCGGGGCAACTTCCTTTTCGTCGACATTGCACTCCAGCAGTTTCTCCAGCGATGTTGCTTTGCTGTCCGCAATCCCACACGGAACGATCAGATCGAAATTCCGCAAATCCGTTGAAACGTTGTACGCAAATCCGTGCGAAGTAACCCACCGGCTGATGTGTACACCGATAGCGGCGAGTTTTGCGAAAGTGGCGAGTGGCGAGTGGCGAGTGGCGAGAGAAGAACCGTCTTCCATAACTTGCACCCAGACACCCGTTTTGCCAGGTTCGCGCCGCGCGCTAATTCCGAATTCCGCGGTCGCGCGAATCATCGCTTCTTCCAGCGTTCGAACATACCAAACAACGTCACGCCGGATCGCGCCCAGATTCAGAATCGGATACCCCACAATCTGTCCCGGCCCGTGGTAAGTAATATCGCCGCCGCGATCGCTGGCGTGAAACTCCACGCCTTTCTGCCGCAAAACGTGCTCCGAGGCCAGCAAATTCCCCCGATTGCCGCTTCTGCCCAGCGTAATCACGTGTGGATGCTCGCAAAGCAGCAGCACGTCCTCAATAGCGCCAGTCTTACGCGCTGCTACAACACGCTTCTGCAACGCGTACGCTTCCGCATAAGCAATCAATCCCAAATCGACGGTCATACAAATTTTCAGCACGGTTCGATTTTCTTTGTAGTGGCGTCCGCCTCGGCGGGCTGCGCGACTACACTCAAGTTCTCACACGTTAATCTGCAGTCCGCGCACCGACGCAAACGCATCGCCCATCGATTCCCACACTGTGGGATGCGCATGCACCATGTTCATCATGTCGTCGATGGTGCCTTCGAGCTTCAACACTGTCGCCGCTTCCGCGAGAATTTCGGTCGCCAGCGGCCCGATGATGTGAATGCCCAGCACTTCACCGTAGGATTCGTCGGAAACCACTTTGACGAACCCTCCATGATTCCCCAGAATCGTGGCCTTGCTATTTCCCACAAACGGGAACTTGCCTGTTTTTACGTCGTGGCCCGCGTCGCGCGCCTGTTTTTCCGTCAATCCAATCGAGCCGATTTGCGGCTCGCAATACGTCGCGTTGGGAATCCGCGTCTTCACGATCTGATGCGTCGGCTTCCCGGCGATGTGCGTTACCGCGATGATTCCTTCCATCATCGCCGCGTGCGCCAGTTGCGGCAGCCCGGCAACAATGTCCCCGATGGCATACAGCCCCTTCTCGGCCGTCTCCATATTGTCACCCACGTGGACAAATCCGCGCTCGAGCTTGGCCTTCGATTTCTCCAGCCCGCAACCATCCGTCATCGGCTTGCGGCCCACGGCCAGGAGCAGCTTCTCCGCCGCCAGCGTCTGCGCCTTGCCGTCCTTGTCCTTGAACGCCACCGTGACGCCCTTGGCGTCCTTCTTCACGGACTCCACCGCGCAACTGGTGAACACCTGGATGCCTTTTTTCTGAAACGCCTTGGTCAGCTCCACGGAAATCTCTTCGTCTTCGACCGGCACAACTCGCGGCAGCGCTTCGAGAATCGTCACCTGCGTCCCGAAAGAATTGTAGATAGACGCAAACTCCACGCCCACGGCGCCTGCGCCAACCACAATTAAAGTTTTCGGAATCTCCGAAAGCTCCAGAATCGACCGATTCGTGAGGATCGTTTTGTGGTCGGGTTCAATTCCCGGGAGGGATTTCGCTTCGGATCCGCTCACCATCAGGATGTTGGAGGCTTCAATCTCCGTTTTCTTCCCGTCTTTCTCAACACTGACGCGTCCCGGGCCTTCGTACTTTCCCCAGCCCTGCACCCATTCCACCTTGTTCTTCTTGAACAGAAACTCGATGCCTTTCGCATGCTTCTTGACGATCTTGTCCTTTCGCGCCAGCACGTTGGCCCAATTGATCTTCAGCCCGCTGACTTCAAATCCCAGTTCCGCCGCGTTTTTGAAATGGTCGTAAACTTCGGCATGGTGCAACAGCACCTTGGTGGGAATACAGCCAATGTGCAGGCACGTGCCCCCGAGGAACGGATCCTTCTCCACCACAACCGTTTTCAATCCCAGTTCGCCTGCGCGGATCGCCGCCACGTACCCGCCTGGACCACTCCCGATAATCGCTACATCGTACTTTGCCACTCGTAGTCTCCCTTGTAGAGGCGGCTTTACGCCGGCATGCTCCCCTGACGGAGCACCAACCGGAAGTGCATTGCCACCGCAGTTACACTCGATAGATGCTCGAGGGGGTCAGGCCGATAAAACGGGGCGCCAGCCTTCCGCTTTGCGGAAGCCTTTTCAAGACGCACAAAAAGCCGCCCACCCTTACGGCGCAGACGGCAGCATCTCGGCAAACATGGAATTTTAGCAGCGGTACGCGCCACTCGCAACCCGACCGCACCTCAACGGAGTTGGGAACGCAGTGATCCGCCAAAAGCCACAAGGTCATCAAACGTGGAGCATTGGTAGGGTCCGGTCTGTCCCAGGCTCCCGGCTTCCGTCTCTGGCTTTCCCTAGGGCGCTCGCCAGACATCGATGACAGTAATGCTGCAATCCGCAAAGTCGGGGCCATTCCCTGTTGCAAGCTTGGGCCCGTGCGCCCGGACAATAGCTGCGATTTGGGCGTCCGCGTGGCTGATGGGTCTTCCAAGCGCCCGACGGTGTGCTGCAATCCATGCAAAATGGCGCGCAGCGTCGCTCTCGAAGGCGCGCAACGCCGGCGCCGACCCCGGCGAACTCCAGGCTATCGTCGACGCCACTCTCCGCGAGGTCCGCACTCAACCCAGCACAAAAAGGAAAGGCTAACAAAGCCCGATGCGCGTAGTGCTCGATACCAATATCCTGGTGTCGGCCCTCATCGCTCCCGCTGGCAACCCTGCGGCGATCTACAACGCCTGGGAACAGGGCAGATTTATCCTCCTGACCTGCGCGGAGCACCTCGACGAGTTGCGCGCCACTTTGCAAAAGCCGAGAGTCGCCGACCTCATCAAACCCTACAAGGCCGCCCGCCTGGTCAACCAGATCAAAAAGCTCGCTGAGAATATCGGCCACCTGCCTCAAGTGAAGCGCTCACCCGACCCTGACGACAACTTCCTATTAGCCTTGGCGAAAGCTGGCAACGCGGATTACCTCGTCACCGGCGACAAGAGCGGCCTGCTGGCGCTCGCCAGTCACAAGTCCACTCGCATCTTCACCGCTCGCGACTTCGCAGCCCTGTTCGCAGAACAGGCTCCATGAGTCGAGGTTTTCCTCTTGCGATTCTCGTCGAACGGGTCCGGCCTGCGATTGCCTTTGCGCACATCCAGCCGTTTCTTGCGAGGGGAGGAAAAAAGGGCCATGGTCATGAAATCCGGGGAGCGCTGGCATTGCATCAATCCAGCGTGTGGTTGCGCGGTACAAGTGGAATCCAACGGCGAAATTGCGGGGCAAACCCAAGGTGCGCCTGTGGAAGCATCATCAAGAAGGGCTATTCGACGCCCGTCTTTCGCTATCTCGATTTCCTGAAAGTGCGAGAGCCTGCACTCGTTCACCAGGATCCCGCGAAGGACTGACGCATGCACTTCGCAATCCACAAACGCGCTTCGAGTGTGCGTCCTCCCAAATCTCTGGTCGCTCGCGGCGGTCTCGCGCGCACTTTCGGCGGACTGGCCGGATTTCTCGTGATTACTTTTCTTGGCGTGGGGTCCCTTATCCTCCAGGACGCCTTCGCAAATCCCATCCACGCAGGAGCCCCAGCGGTGTTCGCGGCCGCATTCATGATCACACTCGCGGCGGTCTTACTCTTCTTTTTACTCAAGCCGCCGAAAAGACCTCGGGCGACGAGCCATGAACGCTCGGCAGGCTTCGCGGTTCCGGCTGCACGGCCGGCGCCAGAACAGGTTCCCAGCGCCGTGCGCACGAAGGGTTTGCGGAACGATCTGTCCTATCAACGTACGTACGTCGATCATTCCTGCATCGCCCGTAAATTGGCTCTTGGACTTAAGCGCGTGGAATTGCCGGGAAATAGCGCTCTTCGAGAATAAGTCGATGATGTATTTGGTGGCCGGCGGTGATGAAGGCCAGCGCGCGTACGGTCACTTCCTTCTGGCTGGCGACTCCGCGCTGCGTCCAGGCTTTCTCTGGAAACGAGCGAAACAACGCGATGCTTGCGGCGCGCACCAGCGCAAACTCATCGGCAAGGCCGGCCAGGGTCCGTTCGCCGAACCCGCCACTTTTGACGTAGTCGTCTTGTTCGAATGAGGCGAGCGGCGTCTGGTCGCCGCGCGCGATGCGCAAGGCCCGGTAGGTAAAAATGCGCTCGGTATCGGTGATGTGCCCGAGCACTTCCTTCACTGTCCATTTGCCGGGGGCATAGCGAAAACTCCCGTCGCGCTCGCTCCTCGCCGCGAACAACTGCACCATCTGCAGACGCTGCGATTCGAGAACACCTACGGCATCCGTCCCCGGAACTTTGGACACATAGGTCCCATAGTATTCGGCGTATTCCGTCGGCTCGGGTCTCTTCATGAGGACTCCTCAGTAGCTGAGGCTGGAATTATACCGCCGAGAGGAACTCCAACGCACAGGGAAGTAGCTGGAATTCGCGCTGAGCCTCGCTTACCGGAGAATCCTAAATTTCTACTTCAGGAGAGGGCAACAGCCATTTCGGCCGTCGATTCGCTTTGCCGCTGAGCGGCAACTTCCGTGGCTGCTTCCAATTTCCGGTGCAGAAATATCGCGGATCCAACCGTAAGCACGCAACACGCCCAAGGAATCACTGGCGAAATCCAAAACAGCTTTGGCGCCTGGCCCAGCAGTATCAGCCAGAGCAACATCACCAGAAACCCGTACAGCATGCCAGTCACTCGTTCCCGCGCCGTCCAACGCATCGGGAACGCGCATAACGATTGCATCATTACGCTGAAGGGATACGCCACAACAAGGTCAACGAAATAGTGCTCGCCTGTCCCCAGCGTGGCAAATACCGTGAACGTTACAAACGTCAGCGCAATCGCGCGCTCCCATTTCGAAAGCCCCCTCGAATACCACCAGGCCAGCAGAACCCATGCAATATGCAGAGAAGGAATTGCGTTTTGCACACCCTTGACCGCGATCGGTTCGCACAGCAGCCGCGAGGCCTGCAAAGTTGTCATCGGATGCCACGGAAAATCCTGCAGGAAAATGTGCGCAGGGCCTAGCGCAGGAAACAAATTGTAAAACAGGATGCCGATCGGCCCTGTGAGAAGCAACGCCGCCATCGCTGGATAGGCCTTCGCGCGGTCCCGGACCAACTGGCCGGAGTAAACCATGGCCAGAGGAATCGGTAGTCCAATGTAAAGGGCCGTGCCAATGGACTTGAACCACGGCCACACGGAATACATTTGTCCCATAAGGAACGACAACTGCACGTGCAAGCTCGCATCAAACGAAAAAAGGTAAAGATCGAGGACCTTGGGATGCCAGATTTGTGTCCGCTCCAACACGGCCCCCGCGAAAACCATGAACGCGGCGAACAAAAAGGAAGGAGCAAACGCGAGTGCCAGAAGCTTCTGCTTTTCCCCTTCGGACCATACTGCCCGGAGTCCCAATACCACGAGGCTGCCCAGCCCTAGGAAGGAAACCCAGCTTTCCCAATTCGGCTGGTAGTGAAAGTGCCAGACGCTGACCACCGCCAGCAGCGCGGCAGTCACGCCCATGAAGAGCAAGTCCAGCCAAGACCGGCCTACGCGGAAAAGCACGAGAATCACGCTGGCTAGCGTGAGAGTGAAGAAAACGAACGGCATCGCCGTGCCGGCGAAGTATACGTTCGTCACCAGGAAGACTGCGCCGGCGGAGATCGCGGCCGTCAGTAGGATCCTTGCCGATAAGGGAATCTTCATGGTCTTTCGTTTTTGCTCTCAGCGCTTGAAACAGGCCAGACTCCGCCCAGCGCAAACACACTTCGCCTGTCTCTCCTGATATTCCAGCATGAATGCGCGATTCAGTCGTTCGAATGCAGTACAGGTGTGCTCAAGGCGTGACGCCAAATCTTCTCCCCTGCAAGAAACTTCTCTTTTTGTTTTGTGCCGCTTATTGCAAGATAGCGCCAGCCTATGAGCACACTCGATCATAAGACCGCGCGCGTGGCCTTCCAGGGCGAGCCCGGCGCCTTCAGCGAAGCTGCCGCCATCCAGCTTCTTGGCGATGCCATTACAACCGTGCCCCGCGCCACGTTTGACGCCTCCTTCCGGGCCATTGATGAGGGCGCCGCTGACGCGCTGCTTGCACCCGTGGAGAATTCTCTGGCGGGATCAGTCGTACGTGTATTCGATCTATTGATGGAGAGCCAGCTCGCGATTGTAGCGGAGACGATTCTGCCGATCGAAATGCAACTGATCGCTATTCCCGGTTCATCGCTCGATGATATCCGCTCGGTCGCTTCACATCCGATGGCTTTGGCACAGTGCGAGCGTTTTTTTGCCGCGCATCCTCAATGGAAGCGTGTTCCCGCGGAAGACACGGCCGGCAGTGTCCGCGAAGCGCTCTCCCGTGGAGACCGATCCTCGGCCGCTATCGCAGGCCGCCGCGCTGCCGAGCATTACAAAGGTGTGATTCTTGCCGAAAGCATTCAGGATAATGCCGAGAATTTCACGCGCTTTGTCCTACTGGTTCCAGAAAATGAAGCTGCTGGATGGCTCTCGGCCAGCGCGCGCAAGGTCTCTCTCGCCATGCGCCTCGCCCACCGCCCCGGCGCTCTTCTTGCTTCCCTTGAGCCTTTCGCGAAGCATGGCGTGAATCTTCTCAAGATCGAAAGCCGTCCCATTCACGGCCGCCCATGGGAATATCAGTTTTTCATCGATGTCGAAGCCGGCGATGTTGCCCGTCTGGACCAAGCCCTCGCCGAAGTCCGCGGCGCCACCAGCGAACTCCGCGTCCTCGGCCGCTATGTCGCCGCCTCCCGCTAATTGCAAAATTCTGAATACTCGGGCCCATGAAAAGAAAAAGGCCGGCTCTGCCGGCCCCTCCCTTACTTCCTGAACTTCCTTTATTTCCTTTACCTCGTGTTTAGCAGTAGCTGCACTCGGGATCGCCCATTCCTCCGGTCATGTCGTCCTTCATTCGCCGCAGGCGCCGTCCCAGCCGCTCGGCCAGTTGGTGCCGAGCCCGCCACAAGCGCGCCTTCAAGGTATTCTCCGTCACGCCCAGCTTCTTGGCCGCTTCGCCCGTCGAATAACCCTGCACTTCGCGCAGCACGAACGCCGTCCGCAACAGCGGTGAAAGCTCGTCCAGATTTTCGCTGATCATCTCGCGAATCTCCGTGCTCGCAAACACTTGCTCCGGATTCGGCCCGTCGTCCGCAAAACGCTCTGCGGCCGGCAGCTCGTCCTCGCGCGGAGTTTCATCCAGTGAAACCGCCGGACGCGACTTCGCGCTTCGCCGCCGCATGAGCGCTGCGTTGATCACGATGCGGGTCAGCCACGTCGAGAACTGCGACCGTCCTTCGAATCGCTTTAGATTACGATAAGCCGAGAGCAGCCCGTCCTGCAGGGCGTCTTCCGCGTCCTCCGTGTTTCCCAGCACTCGCAGAGCCGTCTGAAACAACGGCCGCTGGTAACGGCGGAATAGTGTCTCCACCGCGCGATCGTCGCCTCGCTGCCCGGCGCGAATCAACTTCTCTTCATTCGGTTGTATTGCCACTGCCGCTTGTGTTGCCATCTTAGCCCCCCAATCGAATCAAACCCCCTGCACGACCACATCGCGCAAAATCTTTTCCCTCAGTGCACCGGAACGCTTCCCGCCCGCCCTTTCGGTTTTTTCATCAGCACCAAGATCGGAATCACCGCGAAAAAAATCACTCCGAGCATCTTGAAATTGTCGAGAAACGACAGCATTACCGCCTGCCGCTGGATCGTGCCGTAAATCATCCCGTGCGCTTGTGCGCTCGCGTGCGCGGCCGTCGCACCTGCTGAGATCAATCGCACCTGCGTGCCATTTAGCATGTTGCGATACGCCGCGCTGAAATCGTTGACGTGCTCCATCAGCCGCGATTGATGAAATTGCGCTCGTCGGTCCAGCATGGTCGTTACTGTGGCAATTCCAACGCTGGCCCCGATATTCCGCGCCAGGTTGATGATTCCCGTGCCCATGTTGCTTTTCTCTTTTGGCACGTACGCGAACGCCGCCACGTTGATCGGAATGAACAAGAATGCCAGCCCAAAGCTTTGCAGCATGCGCGCCCGCACGGCGTGCCCATAATCCAGCCCTAGGTCCCATCCCGCCATCACGAACAACGCCGACGCCGATACGATGCAGCCGAACGCAATAAGTATCCGGGTATCCACTTTTGAGACCAGAATTCCCACAACGGGCATCATGCACATGATCACCGCGCCGCCCGGAGACAGCGCCATTCCCGCCAGTTGCGCCGTGTAGCCCAATAATTGCTGCAAGAGTTGCGGAATCAGCACCGTGCTCGAATACAGCACGAATCCCAGGAAGAACATCGCCAGCGTGGAGATCGCAAAATTGCGGTCTTTTAACATCCGCAGATCGACGACCGGCTCTTTCTCCCGCAACTCCCACAGAATTCCCGCGATAATCCCCACCAACATCAGCAGGAAGAACACCACAATGAACTTGGACGCAAACCAATCCTCGCGCTGCCCCTTGTCCAGAATGATCTGCATGCTTCCCAAGCCCAGGCTGATCAGCCCGATTCCGATGTAGTCGATACGGAATCCCGCTCTCAGGTTCGCTTTCTTCATGTACGGTGGATCGCTTACCAGGAAATTCGTCAATAGCAGCGAGATGATTCCCACCGGCACGTTGATGTAAAAAATCCATCTCCATGAAAAATTGTCGGTGATCCAGCCGCCTAACCACGGGCCGATAGTGGGGGCTACAACGACTGCTAGCCCGTACACTGCAAACGCCATGCCACGCTTCTCCAGCGGAAACGTGTCGTTCAGAATCGCCTGCTCGCTGGGCTGCAATCCTCCTCCGCCCACGCCCTGCAAAATCCGGAAAATCACCAGCACGCCCAGGCTCGGCGCCAGCCCGCACAGGAACGAGCTCGCCGTAAATATCGCGACACACGTCATGTAAAACTTCTTCCGCCCGATCAATCCCGAAAACCAGCCGGATAGCGGCAGCACGATGGCATTCGAAACGAGATACGAAGTCAGCACCCAAGTGGATTCGTCCTGCCCTGCCGACAAATTTCCCGCGATGTGCGGCAGCGCCACGTTCGCGATGGACGTGTCCAGCACCTCCATGAATGTCGCCAGCGTCACCGTAATGGCGATCACCCAGGGGTTGATCGTTCCATCCGGCATCCGCAGCTTTGATAGAATCCGGTCTCGCATTGCTTCTCATCTCGGCCTTGTATCTACGTATGACCGCTCGTATCCCTATCCTTATTCCCCTTAGTTCGTAATCACCGTCGCGTCGACGTTCATTCCCGGCCGCAAAATCGCTTTCTCCGCGGGAATCGGGTCCAGCACGATCTTCACTGGTATGCGCTGAACAACCTTTACGTAATTTCCCGTCGCGTTTTCCGGTGGCAGCAGGCTCAGCACGGATCCCGTCGCCCCCGCAATCGAATCCACGTGACCAGTGAACGTTTTCCCGTAGGTATCCACATTCACTTCTACCTTCTGGCCCGCTTTCATGTTTTTCAACTGTGTCTCTTTGAAGTTGGCCGTAACCCATACGTTTTGCAGCGGCACCACCACCAGCAATCCTTGCCCCGCCTGCACGATCTGTCCCGTCTCCACTTGTTTGTGCGTCGCTACGCCATCGATCGGCGCGGTAATCTCCGTGTAGCTCAGGTTCAATTCCGCCGCTTCCACTGCCGCGCGCGCCTGCTCCACCTTTGCCAGTTTCGCCTGGGCATCCGCGGACTTCATGCTCACTTGCTTCACGTCTGCTTGCGCCGAGGCCACTCCAGCACGCGCTTGCCCGACTCGCGCCTTCGCCGCATCCAGTTGCGCCTTGGTGATATCCACGCTGCGCTGCGCCTGCGCCAGTTTTTCCTGATCCGCTTTCAACGCGCTCGCACTCGCGTCCGCATTGGCTTTCGCCGCGTCATACTGCTGCTTCGAAATCTCGCCTTTCTCCATCAGCGGCAGGTAACGCGCCAGATCCGCCTTTGCCAGTTCCGCGTTTGCGTGGCTCTTGTCAACGTTGTCTTGGGCCCAAGCCAAGTCCGCTGTCTGCGCCTGCTCGTAAGTCGCCTGTGCCCGCGCCAGGTCCGCTTGCGCGCCTAGCAGTTGCGCGTCAGCGCTCGAATTCCCACTCGCCACGTTTTCCCTTGTGCGCGGCACGTCCACTCCCGCCGAACGCGCTTCGCTCTCGGCCAACATCAGCGACGCTTTTGCCTGATCCAACGCTGCCTGGTAGTCCCGCGGATCAATCTTCACCAGCACCTGCCCCGCTTTTACCGGCTGGTTATCCTCCACCAGAACTTGTGCCACTCGCCCGTAAACTTTTGAAGCCATCGGCGTGATATGCCCGTCCACCTGTGCGTCGTCCGTCGTCTCGCGATTGTGGAAATACACAAACAAGCCAACGACCGCAGCCACCACCACCGCACCGCCCGCCACAAGCAGGCGCCTCACCTTCGCGTTCGCCAACCCTTTCGGCGTTTCCTCGAGCTTCAGATCTTCTTCCATGATCCGCGGCGCTTTTGTCGCGTTTTCCAGCCCGACTTCAATTTCAATGCTCATGGTCTCCTCGTCTACTTTGCGTAAACTTTTTCCATCTGCCCGATCGCACGCGCCAGGTCCGCGCGCGCCTGGTTGAAGCGGTACAGCGCCGCAATCTGGTTGTCGTTGGCGCGTGAAAGCGAATCCTGCGCCTGGATCACTTCAATGTTGTTCGCCACTCCTGCTTTGAAGCGGTCTCGCGCCTGGTCCACTTCCTCTTTCGAGAGCTGCACGCCCAGGTTCGCCACTTGCACTTCACTACGCGCCGATTGGAGGTTCAGCAGCGCCGTCTTCACATCCAGCGCGATCTGGTTCCTCAAATCGTCCTGCTGTTGCTCCAACTTTTTGATCTCCAGGTCTGCGCGCACCATCTCGGCATGAATCCTTCCGCCGGTGAACAGCGGCATATTCACGCTCGCTTCGTACGTGTAAGTCGGAAGCGTCGTGTTCCCTGAGGTTCCCACATAGGCGAAATCTCCATCGAACCGCACCGAAGGCAGCCGCGATTCCGAAGACGCCTTCTTCTGATTTTCCGCAGCCTTAATTTGCGACTGCAGCGCTTTCCACTCTTGCCGGTCCGACAGTGCAAGTTCCATGGTCGCTTCAGCTTCCGGCTGCGGCGTGTCGAAAAAGCTCAAGGAATCCGCCAGCTCAATTGCCTGTCGAGGATCCAGGTTGAGCAGGCGGCTAAGGCCGAAGAGAGAGGTCTCGCGGTCGTTTTCTGCCTCAAGAAGACGCTGTTTTTCGTTTTGCAATTCCACGTTCGCGCGGAGCGTGTCGATTCCCGTGCCCACGCCTTCCTTTTGCAAGTCCGCTGCCTGGTCATACAATGCTTGCGCCAGGCTCACGCGCGATTGTGATGCCTCAACGTTTGCTACCGCTCGCAGCGTCCCGATGTACTGGGACACCACCAGCAAAATGACCTGCTCCCTCGTCGAAAGGCTATTCGCTTTGCTGGAGTTCAGAGTGTCCCGCGCCGCCTGATATCTGCGCCACAGCGTCAGGTCAAAAATCGGTGCTCCAAAACTCGGCCCCGCCGAAAACAGTTGATAAGGCCCTAGCGACTTGGGAAACCCCGGAAACGGCGTACTGCCTCCGAACTGCGCGAGAAGGTTCACTTTTTCCGCTTCGTCCGAAATCCTCGCACTCGCTTGCGGCAGTAAATCCGCGCGGGCAATGTTCTTGTCCTGTTCGCTTTGGGCCGCTTGCAAAACGGCGATTTGTGCCGTCGTATTCTGTTTGAGCGCCAGCCCAACCGCCTGATCCAGCGTCAGCCGCAGCACCTGCGTGGGCGGATTCCCGGTCAGCGCGCTCGGCTTGTTTGCGCCTTGCGCGTGCGTGATCACCGGGCTCGCAATCAAGCTAAAGAAGATCGTGTAAAAAATGATGTGTGAAGACTTGCGGCGCTCTTTCGCTGCTTGGCGTCCTTCTTGTTTCTCTCCAGCCGCAATTTCTTGCACGATCGCTTGATTGAGGCAACCCTCGGCAATCAAACGGCCGCCCTGCCGGTGAATCTCCTTCAGCAGCGCCTTCCCGGCGGCATCAATAAAGCTCACGCCGCACAGGTCAATGTGAAATTTCTCGCTCGGCGACGCCGCGTGAAGTTCCCGCCAGCATTGCTCCAATGCGCCAACCCAAGGCCCTGCCAACCGCCCCTCAACACTAAGTGAGGTTCTTCCGCGCTTCTTTTCTGTAGTGATTCTCAGCATCGATTCTGTCCTGCTCGCCCTCTGTTGATGCATTATCGCTGCCATCCAATGCAAAGATTTTGTAACATGTAAGTAAAACAAATTAAGACATTTAATTTAGAAACGGAGCTGGAGAGGGCGTTTCTGTATGATAATATATGGGCATTACATCATATATGGTCTTAACCTTACTGCCTATATATGGGCCATTCGGTCGGTTGTGACCGCAGCTTTTCATGGCGTCCCCTCTTCCCAAGACTCCTGCGCGCCTGCACTGCCCCTTTCTACTACGTAACAACTGCTCCAAAAGTAACACTGGTTGTTTGATGAACGGTGTTAATCTCTGAGTAAAAAAATTTTAGCCTGCTCCCTGTAGCCCTGCCACGAGCGTATCCACTGTCGAGCGAATCACCTTGTCCCTCCCTACCCAAGGGAACATGTTCTTGGTGATCAACAAGGAAGTAATTCCGTGGATTCCCGCCCACAACGTTTGGCTCGCCAATTCAATATCGCTCACCCTCATCTTTCCGGCCGCGACACATTCCCCAATTCCCCGCGTAAGAAACGAAAACGCCTGCATCCCCGGTGAATCCGGCTGATGGTACTTTGTCTTGTCGAAACTGTCCGGAATCGGCATCATGAAAGTGGCCCTGTAATGATGCGGATTCGCCAGCCCGAATTCGATGTAAGCGAGCAATCCCCGCTTCAGGCGTTCCACGGGATCTCCCGGCTGTTCCATAATCTTGCTTAGCCGTTGCAGCAATCGCCCAAACGTCTCTTTGCAGACCTGCTCCAGCAACTCGGCCTTGTCTCTGAAATAGATGTAAATCGTCGTCGGCGAATACTCGATCTTGTCCGCAATCCGCCGCATGGACACATTCTCATACCCATCGCGCACAAACAGTTCGCTGGCAGCATCCATAATCTCCTGCCGGAGAAACTTCTTTTGCCGTGCCTTGCGCTCTTTTACGCCCATCGCAACGCTCATCTCACTAACTTAACAGTGTTAAGCATGCGCGCTTTGCGGACGCTTGTCAACCATCTCTTCTGCCACATTAATCCTAGGGATGAAAAGGCGCGATCTCAAAACTTGACGCTTAGAAGGGTGCTGTCATCCTGAACGAAGTGAAGGATCTCACCCGATCCACACCTCGTGGCAGCCGTTGGTGAAAATGCCGCCCGCGACCGCAGCCGTTCAACTTCCTCTTTTACTTCTTCACCGCAATGGCCTGAAGCTCAAAGTGCCCGCCGGCCAGCAGCGACCCCGCGCCGATGAACTCCCGGGCCGGATAATCCTTCGTCGAAAAGTAACTCGCGTAAATAGGATTGAATTTCGGGAACAGCGACAAATCCGTGCACGCAATCTGCACATACACCAGGTCATCCATCGTCATTCCCGCTTGAGCCAGGACTTCTTTTTCGCCATCCAGCAACAATTTGGCTTCGTCTTCTATCTTTTCCGGAACTTTGCCGGTCTTCGGATCGATGCCGATTCGCCCTGCCAGGTAAAGCGTATTCCCCACAAGAATGCCGTCGCTGAAGGGCGCGGATATGGGGCCGCCTGCCAGCTTGATCACCTTGCGCGACGCTGACGGCGGAGCCTGCGAAAACGCTCCGCGTATCGTGAAAAATGCTGCCACAATCAAGACTACCGCTACAGCACTGTTGCGCCGATTCATAAACTGCCTCCCTTTAATGACCCGCTAGAGATGCGCGCGAGTGTAATACCCAATCGGCCCTTCGGCAAGGACCAGTGGCGCAGGCACTTCGCTCAACCGCCACAATCGGAGGTGAACGTAACTTTCTTTTTCGTTCCAGCTTTCACTTGGCGGCGAGCTTCTGTTTCGCCAGTTCGATGTGGAAATCCTTCTCCTTTTGGTCAATGTACCTTTTGTAGCCACTAGGGTCGACGAAGGGGTTAGCGCCTCCCGCTTTCAGGAGCGGGTACTTTTCTTCAAGCCCGAAGTAGCTGCCATGGGCGCCGAGGAAAATATCGCATGGCAATGATTTCAGAGTGTGCCACATGCGCTCGTAGTCTTCGGCGATCTGCGGGTAAGCGGTATTGTGGACGAGCTTGTAGCCGGGATTTACATTGGGGCTGCCGAGAATCACAACGTCGTATGTCTTGCCGTGATCCGTGACCTTCATCGTCCAGGTAGTGCAACCTTTGGTGTGCCCCGGAGTGAGGTGCGCGACAAGCACCATGCCGCCAAGTTTCACTTCGTCGCCATCGTGCAATACGCGATCCACCTTAGCAGGCCGGTAGAGATTGTCAGGGCTGTTGCCGTACGCAAAATCAGTCTTACCGCCAGATTCGACCACGGGCACGTCCGCATCCATCACCATATAGGACGCGCCGGTCTTTTCCTTGATCGTAGCGCTACTGGCATCATGATCCCAGTGCGCGTGGCTGATGAGAAGAATCTTTGTGTCCTTGAACTTGAAGCCAAGTTTTTCGATACTCGCCTGAATTAGCGGCACGTTCGCTTCCATGTCGCTATTGATAAGGATGTTGCCTTGCGGAGTCGTGACCAGATAATTCGCCAGCCCCTTGCTCCCGACGTAGTACAGATTGTCTGCGATGCGAAATGGCGGGAACGGCGCGATCCAGTCGGGATTGATTTGGGCGAATGCAGGACTCGCGGCGGCCAGGAGGAAGATCAATACACTGGAAATGATCAAGCGGCTTACACGCATTGGCGGAGTATATACGAACCCACTAATGTGGAGCGAATACCACGATTCGAATCGGCGTCGAAGCCCTGAACTGCGCCGTACTCGACTCCTGAAAAAAACAATTCCATCCGTTAGTTCCTTCTTCCCTAGAGAGAGATGACGCCGGCCCGAATCAAGTATAGCGAGGTGAGCCCCACCCCCAGCCAGAGCAGTACTCCGAGCAGAAGTGGCCGCCACCCCACTTCTTTTAGCGTAGTCCGCGAAATGCCGCTACCAATCAGGAAGAGCGTCGATGTCAGTCCGAGTCGGCCAAGAGTGAAAAGCCACTTGGCGGGATGTTCGAACGCGGCAATATATGTATTCAGAATCGCGGCCAACACAAATAACGCGATGAACCAGGGAAACGGGATGCGCATCTTGCTCTTCCCGTCCTCGGCGGCATCTTTCGAACGCTTCCGTATAATCGCGGCAGTCGCGAGCGCTAGCGGTACGATCCATAGCGCTCGGGCAAGCTTTACTGTTGTGCCGATGACTAATGCTTCCGGACCATATTTTGTGGCGGCGCCGACAACGGAACTCGTGTCATGAATCGCCAGCGCGGCCCACAATCCAAATTGCGATTGTGAAAGGTGGAGCGCATTTCCAATCGGGGGAAAAATCAGCAGCGCGAGGGAATTCAAAACAAAAATGGTGCCGAGCGATATTGCCATTTCCTCTTCATTGGCTTGCAGAATCGGACCAACAGCCGCGATGGCGCTTCCTCCGCAAATCGCAGTGCCGGTGGTAATCAGAAAAGAACAATTGCCGCGCACTTGCAAAAGCTTTCCAAGCCCGAGGCCCGCGAGCAATGCGAACGAAATTCCCAAAGCGGTATAAACAAATCCGCTGCGGCCCGCTTTCAAAACTTCGTGCAGATTCATTCCGAACCCCAGGGCGACCACTGAACTCTGGAGCAGAGTGCGAGCGAAGCCTCGGCTTTCGTTGATGTAGGGATGGGGAAAACTGAGGCCAAAGAGGATTCCAATGGTGAGCGCGATCGGCGGGGAAAGTAATCCCGTAAACGAAAACGCAAAAGCAAAAACAAAAATAATTTTCGCAAGCGTGGGCATTCGACCGCAAAAAGAGTATCAGGCGAGAGCCGCCTTGAGCTAGCGCGGGAATTTATTTCCTTGGTTTTTCTGGTGAAGATGAGGCTGCAGGCTGTGTGGCAGCGGCAGAACCAGCGGGAGCGGGTTTTGGCGCGGCGGGATGGAGCAGAGCAGAGATGATTTTGGAGGTGGCGGTTTTGCTGACTTGGCAGTTGCGGTCGTAGATGCGGCACTGAGCCAGTGTAAAAGTGCAGCCGCAGGTGCAGGTTTCCGCGTTGAATTTGTGGAGGGCCACGGTTTTTTGTTCGGGCGAAAGCTTGGTGAGATCGACGCCGGGGAGCTCGCTGGCGCGCTCGGCGTTCTTCAGGAAAATCTGGCCAGTGTCTTCAAAGGTTTCGACTTTGACATTTCCAATGGAGAGGCCCAACAGCGAACGAATTTCTGTTTCGTAAAGAAGCGGATCTCGCAGGCCCTCGTGCTTTTGCACGATGCGGCCCTCCGCGTTCAGCACGAAGGAAGTGGGAAGCGCCGCGATGCCGCCGTACTGCATGCGGATCGCGTCGCTGGCGATAGCTACGGGGTAGTTGATTCCGAATTTTTCGACAAATTCCTTGGTGGCATCCGCATCGTCGTCGTCAACAACCAAGCCCAAAATCTGGAGATGATCTTTGTACTTGTTTTGCAGCTCGATGAGGTCGGGGATCTCGGCGCGGCAGGGGCCGCACCAGGTGGCCCAGAAATTCACAAGTGTCACTTTGCCGTGCGAGTCGGCAAGTGCGACCGGCTTGCCGTCAAGGCCAGTGAGTTTGAAGTCCGGCGCTGGATCGGGATTGCGGACGAAGCGGATGGTGGGCTGCTCGTCCTGAGCCAGAGAAGAGGAAGCAATGAAGCAAAGAAGTAAGGAGGTAATGATGAAGAGAAACGCGGCGCGAGTTTGGAAATGGAGCTTCATAGCTCCTCTATAGGAGAGCACAGAGGAGCGAAGACGCCAAGTACCAGATTCGCGGCCACAAGTTTTTCCGCAAGGTCTCTATTTCAATCGCCGCCGACGGCGGGCGGAATTGCGTTGACAGGAGTGGAGGGAGGGCATACTGTCTGTGGACACTGGCTGGTGCCCCGGGCGCGACCTCCTTTTCCAGGTTAGTCATAAAACAGAACGCCGTATCCGTCTCCCCATTCGCAGGTCTGCGAGTGAAGGGCGAGGAACGACTTTCCGACGTGATGCCCTGCGAGGCTAACGGCCAGACAAGGAGAAATGCATGAATAGACGATGGATTGTGAGCCTGATGCTGGTGGCGCTGGCGGTTGTCAGCGCGCCGATCGCATTTTCGCAGATGGAGCCGGCGCCGATTGTGTACACCTATGTGGGCCAGTTCCAAGTACCGCGGGCAAGTTGGGCGGCATATTCGGAGGATACCGAGAAGTCATCTATCCCCATCTTGGAGAAGATGACGGCTGACGGGACGATTCTCGGCTGGTCCACCTTTGAGCAGGTCATACATACAGCCGACGGATATACGCACGGAGCGGCGTGGACGTCGACATCCATTGCGGGACTGATGAAAGTGCTCGATGAAATCCGCAAGGCCGGCCCGCGGCCGGCGCAAATCGCGGCTACCAAGCACGAAGACTTTTTGATGCAATCGTCGATGTACCGCGCGGGCAGCGGAACGCCGACGTACTTACGTGTGGTCTGCGCGAGTGCCAAGCCCGAGAAGCCAGGCGAGTACGCCGCAGCGATCAAGAAATACCTGGTGCCGACGTTTGACGACATGATCAAAAAGGGCGCGGCGACTTACTACGGCCTCGACGAGCAGTACGTAAACACCTCGGCGCCTTCGACTCGCTGCTTGGTCATCAATTACCCGAACGCCGAAGGGATAGACAAGTGGGCGGCGGCGATCAACGCAACAATGGGCAAGATGAGCGCGGCGGAGCGCGAGGAGTTCCTGCATGCCTCAGTGCTCGACAGCCGGCGCGACATCTTCGCGCGGATTACGCACTCCGGCCATAAGTAGCTGCTCGCAGCGATTGGCTCAAAAGGGGGAGCGTTGTTGGCTCCCTCTTTTTATTTGTCTAATACGCGGAAGCTGGTTCACACGAGATCGTCGACAGTGGGCCGCGTGGCGCCCTTCCAGCTGGCGTCAAACTGTTTGCGGACGAAGCCTGCGTCGTAGGCTTTTTCCTGGGCCTTGAGGGCTTGCTCGAGGCCGAAGAGCGAGCGCGGGTTGCGCGGATTGCGCTCGAGGTCCGCGCGGAAGACTTCTTCGGCTCCGGCATTATCACCAATTTTCAGCAGCACCGCGCCGAGCGATTCGCGCACGGGATAGAACCAGTCTTGCGGCTCGTCGTACTTCAGCAAATCTTGAGTGGCGACGGCGGCGCGAAGCTGGTTCACCGTGGCGTCCATATCGTTTTTCGCGAGAGAGATTTTCGCACCCAGCACATTTTCCGCGATTTTCAGAATGTCCTTGGTCTTGTTGTTGATGGGCATTTGGAAGATGGCATCGGGCGGCGTTTTCTCTTCCGCTTCGGCAACAATCTTGTGCTCTGCTTCGGCTTCGTCCAGTTTTCCCGTGCCGGCAAGCGCCAGGCCACGAGCGAAATGCCAGAACATCGTTGCGGTCTGCATTGACGGGTCAGGCTGCGGTGTCTTCAGAATTTCGTTCCACTTGTGAAAGCGCACTTCGACGGCCAGCGGCACGGTCATGAAGCCCCCGAGGGGCGGCATCTCTTTCACGTGCGGCCCCACATTGGCAGCGAGCAGCTGCGCGCCGCGCCGGGACTCGAGATAGTTGCCGTTCATGGCGGCGGCCATGGCGATGAAATGCAAATTGTGGCTGTAATACATCATGGAATAGATGCCTTGGGCTGCACCGGTCTTGATGTAAGCCTGATCGACGAGCGCCGCTTTCTGGTTGGTTTGTAACGCGGCTTGGTAATCGCCGGTGCGGATGTAGATGTGCGCGGGCATGTGTACGATGTGTCCCGCCGCAGGAGCAAGTTGTGCCAGGCGATTGGCGCCGGCCAAAGCGCGCTCCGGAGTTGCGGAAGCTTCCACGGTATGAATGTAATAGTGAATCGCGCCGAGATGATTGGGTTCGCGGCGAATCACGGATTCGAGCGTCGAGACGATTTCCTCCGTGCCCTCTTGAGGTGTGCCGTCCGTGCGCCAGAGTCCCCAAGGATGCAGGTTCATTCCGGCTTCGGCGAAGAGCGTGGCGGCATCGAGATCATCCGGAAAGCGCTTGACCACGTCGCGCATGGCATCGCGATACTGCTCCGCGGCAACGCGCAAATCGGATTTGGGATCGGCGGGAAAGCGTTTGGCAAGCGCGTCGATGTAGGCCTTGTCGCTTTCGGACGCATCTGCACCGAGCCTCTGCGCTTTCGCGATGGCGGCGTGAGCCTGCGCGAAACGATCCTGGCTGGCGGGATCGTTGTAATTTGGACCGACGGCTTCGGCGACGCCCCAATAGGCCATGCCCAGTTTGGGATCGATCTCAGCGGCGCGCTGGAAGGAGCGCGCGGCTTCGTCATGATTGAAAGCGTAGATCAGCCGCAAGCCCTGATCGAAGAAGGCTTGTGCTTGCGCGTTTTTGGTGGAGACGGGGTGATGCCAACTGCCGTAGCCGTTCATAAGCGTAGCGGATTTGGCTTTGGCGGGGGCAGCGTGCTCGGCATGCTCTTGCGCGAACGATGGGAGGGTCACCGCAAGAATGAGGACGATCAGGGTCAGAATCCGGCGATGCATTGGTAGCCTCCGGCAAACGATGAAGTGGATGACTTGTTTCGCGGATTGTAGCATTCAGAGTCCAGAAGTTGGAAAGTCGAAATTGGAAACTGCGGCGCGGCGTCGGGGACAAAAGGCTGGGGAGCCGCGGAGAATCCTGGCAGATTTCTTGATTGGGGCGCACGCGCTGGTGAATGGGTACAGGTTACTGACGCTGGACGCAGGTATCTATCAGGCGTCATTTCCAAAGCTAGCGATTGCAACGGTGTAAACTCCGTTCACGCAAAGCATGCAAGACCACGGTGCGATATCACGCGGGTGCGGGGACTTCGCGGATTTTGGCGACGATCAGGGTGATGTCATCTTGTTGTTCGCCAGGGTTGAACTGCCGAACTTCGTCGAGGAGCGATGTAATCAAGGTTCGTGAAGAGCTTCCGCGGTACCGCTGCAGCGCATCGATCAGGCGCTGCAGCCCGAATTCCTCTCCCGAATCGTTGAACGCTTCGGTCATGCCATCTGTATAGAGAACGAGCGTATCTCCTGGAAATAGCTGGCGTTCCTCCATTGTGCAGTCCCAATCGTCAAACAGCCCGAGAACGGTCGCGGCCGACGAGAGTCGCTCCAGAGCGCCATCGCGGCGAAGGAGAAGGGCTGGAAGATGTCCGCAGTTTGCGTAGCGTAAGCGCCGCTTTTGATCATCGTACTCAGCGAAGAAAAATGTAGCGTAGTCGCCGTCGGCGGTATTTTCGTAAAACAATTGGTTCACCGATCGCAAAAAGCGTTGCGGCTGGTCCGCGGCAATCGCGCACTGGCTGCGCAGATTCGCCTGCAGATTGGCCATCAGCAGAGCTCCCGCGATTCCTTTGCCGGCGATATCGCCAAGGACAAGACCAAGCCGGTTCTGGCCGAGGTCCAAGAAATCGTAATAATCTCCGCCCACCTGCCGCGCCTGAAGACAAGCGCCTGCGTATTCGAGAGTGCGAGCCGGCGGCATTCTCTGCGGAAAGAGCCGGGACTGCACCTGGCGCGCGATTTCCAGTTCGCGGGCAGCGCGCCGTTCGGATTCAAGTTTTTGAGCGACGATGCGGCGCTGCGATTCGACCGTAACCGTTAGTTCATCGAAGCCGGCAAGGCCGAACGAGTTTCCGTCCACATCTTCAAATTGCGTGAAGACCCCTCCCCATTCCGGCTGCCGCGGCGGGAAGCGGAAGTGCACACCACGACTGCTCCATTCGTTGAACTTGGCTTGGACATTCTCGGTGATGAAGTAGATGCGAGTATCCTGCCCAATGAGTTTGTAGGCTTCCGTGTCGGGAGCCGCCTGGGCCAAGGAGATGCTGGCGTTGCCGTCCGGAGGAGCAACCTCAATCCAGCGAGCGCCATTTTCGAAACGGTGATCCACCACTACCCGGAATCCCAGCTGGTCGGCGTAGAACCGTAAGCTGCGTTCCTGATCACGAACGAAAATCATGATGAAGTGCAGGCAGAAATAGGGGTCGGCGCTGTCCAGGCGGAGGAGGGAGCGGTCAATTCCAAAGGGTACGGGAGCGTCGGACATGCGCGGGATTATACGTCTGAAAGTGTCTACCTGAAGAAATGAAGGATTGAGATGCAAACCTATGCAATGACAAGGACAAAAGCGAAGAACTTAAGGATTTCAGCGGCCGGATTTGGCGATTGCATTGTTGACGTATAACGCCATACGTAGTATGGTTTGCGTGTGATTCAGAGCTTTGCGTCCAGGGAAACGGAGGAGCTCTTCCATTATCAACATTCCCGGCGGTTCCGTGCGTTTGAGCGCGTGGCGCTGCGGAAACTGCTGCAGTTGCATGCCGCCACGGAATTACGCATCCTGGCGTCGCCTCCGGGAAATCAACTTGAAGCATTGGGCGCTGACAGGAAGGGGCAACATTCGATCCGGATTAACCAGCAGTGGAGAATCTGCTTCGTCTGGCGCGGCGGGCACTGTTACGACGTGGAAATTGTGGATTATCACTAGAAATGAATGAGGAAGAATATGAGTAAATCAGAACCGTTGATGGCGCCGGTACATCCGGGGGAAATCCTGCGTGAGGATTTCATGAAGCCGATGGGGTTGAGTGTGAACAAGCTGGCGCTAGAGTTACATGTGCCGGCGACGCGCATTGGGGAGATTGTGCATGAGCGCCGGCGGATCACCGCGGAAACGGCGCTGCGGCTGGCGCGGTACTTCAAGACGAATGCGGAGTTCTGGCTGAACCTGCAGACTTTTTACGATTTGGAAGTGACCAGGCGGTCGGGAAAGACTTCGGAGATTGAGCGCCAAGTGCAGCCTGTGGGCGCGGACGTTGAATAGTTGCGTGGTGGTGTGCCTTCTGGTACTTGCAGTACTTCAAAAGTTCATCGGGGTTGAAGGATTTGCCGTCCGCTGGACGCGGGAATAATTCTATCCACTGTGTTTTGAACTTCTTAGGAAGTGGCGGTACGGAAAAACTGGTGCGTTTGGATAGTATGGGAGGTGTACATGCATTTCACCAAACGGCACTACCTTATGGCTGGGGGCGCGGTCCTGTTGGCGGCAGCATTGACAGTGTCTGCCGCAGCACTGCGAGATGGATCCGACCCTGTGATCCTGCCAGAGCGCACGGCGATTCACGTAACGCTGGACCAGGCTCTGGCAACCGACCAGACCAGACCGGGAGACCACTTTGATGCAACGGTCTCCGAGCCAGTCGTCGTTGACGGCAGGACGGTAATCCCACAGGGTGCCCACGCTGAGGGATTGGTTGTGCAGTCGCGGGAATCGGGGAGGCTGATGGGCCGGGCACGGCTGCAGCTTGCGCTGCAAACTGTGGCGGTGAACGGGCAAACCTACGATGTCCGCACCATCTCGCACCCGAAGATCGGCCGTGACCACAAGAAACACAACCTGGCGTGGATCGGCGGCGGAGCCGCCGGGGGAGCCATGATTGGCGCCCTGGCTGGTGGCGGTACCGGCGCACTGATCGGCGGACCCATAGGAGCGGGTGCCGGAACAACAGTGGCGCTGCTGAGGGGGAAGAAAGACATCAAGCTTGGGGCGGAGACGCCGCTCAAGTTTGAGCTTTCCGAACCTGTAACCATCAACGTAAAGGGCTGACGGTTCGTCGGACCTTTTATCACTGAGTGCCAAAAAGGCGGGCGTGACTTGTGCTGAGATTCGGTCAAGGGCGCCCGCCCAGTTTATTTGGGCAATTGCGGGAAGATTACGCGCCGGAGGCTCCGCGGGCGGCGGCTTTGAAGATTGCGAACGCTGCGCCTTGGGGATCGGCCATGATGGAAATGCGGCCCACGTCTTCAAAATCCGCGGGAGGCATGTAGAGCGTAGCGCCGAGATTTTTTGCGGCTGCGGCAGTGGCATCGCAATCGGCTGCGGTGAAGTACGCCAGCCAGTGAGCGGGAGTGCCGGGCCGGTGGTGCGCAGAAGGCGGAATACCACCAATGAACTCATCACCGTTCTTGACGTGCCAGTAATTGTGAGCAGGGTCTTCGTCTTCCTTCATGATTTGCCAGCCAAAGAGAGCGGAATAGAATTGACCGGCGCGGGATTGATCGGGAGTGCTCAAGTCGGCCCAGCAAAGTGTTCCATGTGAGGTGCTGATTCCGATACCAGTGTTCTTGTTGGGTTGCCAGAGACAGACGACGGCTCCGGTGGGATCCTGCACAACAGCCATGCGGCCGGCATCGAAAACGTCGAAAGGCGGAGCCAGGATGGTGCCGCCAAGCTCGGCGGCGCGGGCAGCGGAAGCGTCCGCGCTATCGACGGCGACGTAGAGTTTCCAGTGGGGAGGAACGCCATGGGCGAGCTCTTCGGGCCGAAGGGTACAGCCTGCGGCAGCGTCACGTCCTGCGAGCTGAAAAATCGTATAGATGTCGTTGGGGCCCATGGGCATGTTGTTGGCGGACCAGCCAAAGATTTTAGAGTAGAAGTCGATGGCGGCGTTTTGGTTGGAGGTGACGAGTTCGGCCCAGCAGAATGCGCCGGGGGCGTGTTTTTCGATGTTTGGCATAGTGGGGGAAGCGTACTCCCGGGGAGGGATGGAGGCAAGAGGGTGGGAGGGGTGGTCCGCAGGAAGTGACGAAGGCTGCGGCACTCGACGGTTAGTTTTCTTCTTTGGGCTTCTTCTTTCGATGTGCGTCTTGTTCGAGCATGGTGGCCATCAGTTTTTGGGGCGACCGAAAAATAGTCTGGCGCAAGCGATTAAACATTACCGGCAAATCGAGCCAGCCGCGAGCAGCGGCAATATCCAAAACGGCGAGAGTGCCAATGACGCGCAAGTTGCGGGCACGTGCCGCTGCCGCGCCGTCGCGTTCGTCCATCAGGAGAAGGCTGGCTTGTTGTTCTGCGGCGAGAGCAATGGCATCGCGTTCGCCGACATCAAGGTGCATGAGAGAGGAATCGGCAGGCGCCTGGAGAGGCACCACGCGCAGCCAGTTGCGAGGTTGCTCCGCCCAGGTGCGAACCTGATCAGGAGCGTGGAGATTAGAGAGCTCGGCGAGTACAGATGGCGGGATGAGGACACGTCGAAAGAGCCGATGAAGTACATCGACAGCTTCAATTAAGACAAGATAATTGAGGGGCGTAGTATCGGCAACTATCGGAGGCATCTACGAGCCGAGTTGGTGGTGGGTCTCGCGGTCGCGTTCGAGGTCTTCCAGAGTGTATTCCAACTCGATGCCGTGGTCCTTCAGAAAGGCATCGACTTCCATGCGGGTGTGAAAGCCAAGTAAGCGGCGCAATTGGGCAGCGGAGATTTTGCGGGTGCGGTAGGCTTCGAGGGCCAGCGCTTCCAAAGCGGTGCGGGACAAGTCCTTGTCCTGAGCGGTGAGTGCGGCCAGGAGTTCGTCCGGGAGCGAAATAGTGACTTGCTGCATAGCTTTAGGATACTGGAAGAATGGCGCAAAAGCACGAGCTTGGGGCGCTCAGCGTAGGCGGTAGGAACCGGAGCCGAGGAAGGTGAGGAGGCCGAGGTCGCGGAGGACCTCTTCATCCATTCAATCGTTTGCGGTACGGAGAGTGAGTAGGTGTTTGGCTCGACGCATATACCCTTGCGAACAGGATTCCACCAAATATAACAAGCAACATCCTCGATGGCCTCGTTGGGCCGCAGGATGTGGTCGTAGTAACGGCTTTGCCAAAGCCGCTTCCCGCGCAGCTTGCTGAACTCATACGCGGTGCGTTGCTTAAACCCGTCGACAAACTTCACGAGGTCGCAGTTGTCGAGGAGGCCTTCCGAAAGAAAGTGAAGATGATCCGGCATCGCGCAATAGGCATGAAGGCGAAAGTTGAACTCCGCAGTGGTAGAGAGGAGTTTTCCGAGGACCCAGTGCCCTGTGGAGAGATCAGCGAAGAACTCTGCACGGTTTTCCGTTCCTACGGTGAGGAAATACGTGCCGCGACCAATGTAGTCGACCGGAGACAGCCGCAAGCGCTTCTTGTAAAACGGCACGGTGGAAAAATTAGCACGTTTGAGATTTGTTGTAGAGGCCGTCCTTTAGGGCGGCTCGTCTCGCAATTCGCACGCAATCAAAAGAGCTGGGCTAAAGCCCAGCCTCTACATGGGATGCGAAGACGGCGGGGCGGGACGAAGCTGGACGGAGGAGACGATTTTGGCGAGTTGGTGGAGGATTTTGGGGGCGTCGGCTTCTTTGAGGAGGGGGGCGTTATCGGGATTGGAGCTGGTGGAAACCTGGAGGAGGAATTCGTAGCAGGTGTTGTTGGCGAAGCCAGCGTAGTCGCGGTTGAGGTAGCCGGAGCCCAGGGCGGCGGAGCTTGTCTGGACCCAGGCGAAAGTGAGGCCCTGGACGGAAGTTGAGCCGAAGTTGACGGCGTCATCAGCGGGCGCGGCTAGAGCGTGGCAGGCGTCGGAGGTGAGCTCCGGGTTGACCGCGAATTGTAGAGTGCCGCCGGCGAAAGTGGTGTTGGGATACGCGTCGGGGGGAATGGAAACGAGGGCGACGAGCGTGGCGCCAGGCTGGTCAGTGGTGAGGTGCTGCTCGGCCTCGGAGATGGCGGAGTTTTCGGTGTCGGAGGATTCGTCGAGGAGATAGGTCTTCGGATAGCGGAAGGAAATGCCGTAAGCGGGATTGTGGTAGACGGAAAGGGCGGAGTCCCGAGCGGGGTGCTTGGCTGCCGGAGGCGCGGGCGGTTGGGCAGCGGCTGGGGATGGCTGTGAGAGCGCGGATTTGGCAGGGGTGGTGTGGCAGCCGGAGAGCGCGAGAGAGCTAAGGATGAGAAGAATTGACGTGGATCGCCGCGAGAGAGTCATGGGAGTGCCTCCTGATGGAGAGGAAATGCAGGGGGGCGGCCATACGTTAATTGGTTGATTTCATTAGGGATAGTTGCAGGAGGAAGCGTGGCTTGGGGGCACTGTGTTGGCGGGGAGACGCGGCGGGTCGCAACAGGAAAGGTCAAGAACCGCACCCTTAAAAATCGTGGTGCGTTCAGAGAACATGCGGCCGTCCAAGTCGGAACCGATGAGGAGGATGGGGACTTCTTTCGGGATGCGGGCAGAGCTGCGCACAACCTGTGGTGGCAAGAGAGGCCAGAGGGGAGGGGGACGGGGGACAATTTAGTACCTAGAGAAAATGGGGAGAGTTGAAAGTTGAAGGTTGAAAGAAAAGGAGAGGCGCAGGCGTGCGGGGCGATGAACAAGGATAAACGCGCGAGTGTTTCAGATTGCAATTGGTTGGGCAGCGTTGGACAGGACAGATAGTAGCCGGCCCTACAAAGACGGGAGTGGGACAACGAGACAATTAGTTGCCTAAGGGACGCGAAAAAAAGAGGGCACGATGTTCCGGCTGCTGCCCGGAATCTGCGATATCGTGCCCCTAAGGGAGAAACTGGAAGATTGGTTGCTTGGGGCTACTGCTGCGAGCCTGGCGCGGCGGAGGCCACGGCGGTGTTGCCGATGGCGTCGCCGTTGACGACGAGCTCGACGCGGCGGTTGCGCTGGCGGCCTTCGGGAGTGTCATTGGATGCGACGGGCTGCGTCTTGCCGAAGCCGCGAGCGGTGATGGAAGAAGCGGGGACGCCCTGCTCGGCAAGGAAATCGCGGACGGTATCGGAGCGGCGTTCGGAGAGCTGCTGATTGAAATCATCGCTGCCAACGCTGTCGGTGTGGCCTTCGATCTGAAGCGTGAGGCCGGGATGCGCGAGGACAATGCCGGAAATCTTGGCGAGCTTTTCGCGAGCGCCGGCCTTGAGTGTAAAGCTGCCGGTGTCAAAGAGAACGTCCGACATGTTGACGATGAGGCCGCGAGCAGAGTCGCGAGTCTGCAAAATGGAATTCAATTGATTGAGCAACTGAGCGCGAAGCTGGGCTTTTTCAGCTTCAGCTTGCGCAGCAGCCTGGCGAGCCTTTTGAGTTTCGGCTTCGGCGGCTTGCTGCTGGGCGATGGCGGCAGCTCGATCTTTCGCGGCTTGATCAGCGGCAGCTTGCGCGGCTTGTTGCTGAGCTAAGGCGGCGGCGCTGGCTTTTTCGGCTTCGGCTTTCTGGCGAGCGGCTTCGGCGGCGGCTTGCTCGGCTTCCTGTTTCATTCGCACCGCTTCCGCTTTGGCGGCTTCCGCTTGCTGGCGAGCCAGCTCTGCGTCTTTGCGACGCTGAATTTCTGCGATGGCATCGGCACGGGCTTTGGCTTCGCGGTCCTCAGCGGCCCTTTTGTCGGCGGCAATCTTGGCCTGCGCGTCTTCTTCCGCTTTTTGCTTTACGGCCATGACGCGAGCTTCTTCGGCGGTTTGCACGACTTCGCGCGCGGCAGCGATTACGTTCTTCTTGTCGCTCTTGCGAGCGTAGGCTTCTTCAGCGCTGGTGAGCTGCTGCTGGGCTTTGGCGAGAGCAGAAGGGGCATATTTGTCGGCCAGGGCGATGTGCGCGATGCGCAGGGAATTGCGCGCTTCAAAGAGCTCGAGAGGAGTTTTGCGGTCGATGCCGAAGATGGCGTTTTCAATCCTAGTGTTCGAGGAAGAGTAGATGCCGCGGCCGAGAAGTTCGTAGCTAGCGTCGATATTTTCGACTTTGCCGATGGTAGAGGGACCGAAAACGTTTTCAAGCACCACGGTGTTGCCCGGCTGCGTTACAGCAAAATAGGGTTCGGCGGTGACAATCATGCCGAAGGTCTGCATGTCGGAGATGGCTTTTACTTCGCCGCTGCCATTCTTGAGCACGACTTCGCCGAGATTCACGGCGCGGCCACCGGGAGAGACGGCCCATAGTACGTAAGTGAGATATTCGAGGCCAAACTTGGTGGCTTCATCAAGGCCCACGAATTTTGCTTCGATTTCCGTGCGGTTGCCCTTGTTCTGCACTCTGGCTTCGCCGCTGGCCTGCTGCATCAATTCCGTGCCCTGAAAATCGATCTTGGCGGCGCCGGCGCGGCGATAGTTCACAGCTTTGGTGGTGCGCGAAACGCTTTTGGCAGGGCTGGCGGACGCGGTGGAAGCGGGCGACTGCGCGAATGCGGGCGCGACAAGAATGCAGGCCGTTCCAGTTAGTGCAAAAAATGCTGATGCAATTTTCACGTCAAATCTCCCCGATCGCCGTTAAGGCGAAACATTTCCATGGCCGCAGCGCGGCCACTACTTATCCAGGAAATAACGACACGCCCCGGCTTCAAAAAGACATTTGAACTCACCCACGGCGGGGTATGTCGTTTTGTATCTTCAGGCTAGCAGAGAAAGAGGGGTAAAAAGGCGGTTAGGCAAGAGCTTTGTGTAAACAATTACCCTGTCTAACAGGACAGGCGCTTCGGCAGCGAGGATGCGAGTCCGGGCGTTTCACAGGGTGCGCAGGAATTCGAGGAGCGCTTCTTTGTCGCTGGGTTTGAGCTTTGCAAATTTTTCAGTGACTTCCTCGGCTTCACCGCCGTGGCGGAGAATGGCATCGAGGAGGGTGACCGAAGCGCCGTCGTGCATGAGGCGAGAGTGCAGGCGGACACCCCACAGCGGGGCGGTACGGACCTTATTGCCGGTGTTGTTGAATTCGGAGATGGAGAGATTCTTCCAGGTGACCTGATACATCTTCTTGCCATAGTGCTCGATCATAGCTACGACAATCCCGTCGCCGGTGCCGACGTTGTGGAGGAGGAAGTCACCGTAGGGATGGAACTGCTTTTCAGCGAGCGCGAGCGGGACGGTGAAGGCGCCACCGTTAATTTTTGTGCCGGCAGGTGCGGTGGTGAGCGTCTGGACGTGGCACGTGACGCAGCCCACCCTATCGAATAATTCAGCGCCACGGCGCGCATTGGGAGTCTGCGCCAATTGCGCGTCCCGCGCGGGCGCTTCCGTGGCACGCATGAAGCGCGCGAAGCGATCAATGTCGGAGAGGCCGTCGGGACCGGGCGCGTCGTTCGGTTCCGAGGCGGTGTTGCAAAGATTGGTGACTTCGTCAGGCTGCAAGCGACTGGTGATGCCCATTTCGTTGAGATAGGCATCGGCGGAAAAAGACAGGAGGCTGGCGTGCTGGTCTTTCCAGCCGAAGCGGCCGATGCCCGTCTGACCAGGCGCTTCGAGGATGGGGACATAGAGGACTTGTCCACAAATCTTCCGGCGGCCCTTCTTGCACTGGTCCCTGGCGAGGTCTTCGAAAGTTTGATCTGGGACGGCTTCGACAAACCCATCGCCGAGGACGTTCAAAGAAACGCGAAAAGTACGAATCTTCTCCGAATCAGGAACGCGTTCCTGAATTTCCGTGCCAGGGAAGGCGGAGTTTGGGCAGATGGCGCGGTCGTTCACGAGAGTGCGGCCCTTGATGATTTCTGTTCCGCGAGCGATGGGTATGTCTGGATTGACGAACTTACCGTCGGGGCCACGGTGGCCAACGCGCAATTCAGAAACCTGGCTGGAGCCGCCAGAAGTCGGATTCTGGTGGCACTCACGGCAAGACTGCGCGTTGTAGAGGGGACCGAGACCGTCGGAGATCCGCTCGATTTCGTCGAACTTGACTTGATCCGCCGCGTGCGTGGCATCGTCCACCAAGCCGTTGGTCTTGTTGTCGAAGCCGGTGGGCGCTTCAGGGAGCACTGGGGGAAAGAGAAGAAGGGAAGCAACGAAGACAACAGTCCCGACCAGGAGTTTCATGAGTCCTCCGCGGCTGGTCAGAAAAATCTACGCTCAAACGGGAAGATTGCCAAGTCAAAAAGCGGTGAAAAACGAGATGCCGACTACGGAAGTGTCATTTTGACGAATTGCGGCGATTCGCGTTTGGAACACGGGTCGTAAGTAACGCCGAGGTGGATGCGGTCGGCGACAGTCGGGTGATCGAAGAAGAGAAGCACGTTAATTGGACTGGGGTCGGGATAGAGATCGGGCGGAGCATGTAGTTGGCAATTCTGTTTGAGATTTTTGGATGTGCGCTGGAGGGGACGGATGATTGTGTTGTGGAGGCGTCGTTAGGTTGTTCCGCACAGCCGAGCGTTTGCGGCAACCGCGGCGAAGCTCGAAAAACGAAACCAAAAAGAGAAACAAGAATGAGAGGGAGCGCGAACTTTGTCACGGCGTCTCCTGGATTGCATGGCATCTCGTGGAAACGAGTATAGTTGCATTGTGCCGGGCAATGGCCGCACGGACAAAAACTCTTTCTATCTCTTCGCTGGTAGAAGTACAATAACGGTGTGAGGCTTGCAGGCTGAGCCCCACTCCCACCCTGGGCCCGCCGATTCGGCATCTACTCACCCCCACCCGAGAAGATTGTGCCGAAAATATGAAAACCCTCTCAAACGAATATGAACACTAGATTCCGCGCGAACAGAAGCGTTGACCGACGCCACAACCTGAGGAAGGAGCCAGAAAAATTCGCCTTCATCCAATTAGAACGTGATGACGGAGGGGCGGTATTGAATATTTCCGAGGGAGGCTTGAGTTTTAGCACGTTTGCTCCCGTGGAGCAAACGGGACCGATTCACTTTTGGTTTTCGCTCAATCTTAGTGAACGGATCGACGCGTGGGGTGAGGTGGCGTGGACGGACGAAATGAAAAAGGTGGGAGGTTTGCGATTCATCCGCCTGCCCGAGAGAGCTGGGCGGCAAATTCGCGAGTGGATTTCTGGACCGATTTCGCCCCATGTTGACGGAAGATTCGCGACTCTGGAAGAGTCTGCCCGGCCTTTCCAGGCTAGAGCAAACAAGCCCGATGCCGTTGCGAGGTTTGTGTCGAAGGCCCGTGCTGAGCAGTTTCCCGTAACAGTTAGCAGCATTCTAGCCATCGGCGAGAATTCCGAGAGTTCCACTGTACCGCTCGCCCCTCTTGAAGATGCGGAGGCGAGTGGTGAACTGGTTCCCATCCAGAGGTACCTGTCCGAGAAGCGGCGCCAGTTCCGCCTCGGCTTGTTGCTCGGCATATGCACTTCCGTGGCTCTTGCAGTGCCTGTGATGAAGTATTGGAGCTACTGGCAGGCGAACCCGGGCTTTGGAAAAACGCCAGTGGAATTACCGGCACAAACGAGCGGAAGCGCATTGCCGCCGGCTCCGATTACGGCAACAACACCGAGCAGCGCTTCTCCGGATATCCCCCGGGGCGGCAATCAGAATAGTGGAATCGCAAAGGGGCGCGCACCAAGCATTTCCGGAACCGAAACAGGAGGGCACTCCAGCCTGTATGCACCGAGAGCTTCGGCGGCAAGTCCATCGGCGAAAGCACCGCTTGATGCAAGCTTGAACGGCAACGCAAGCCGGCAAAAACCTGCCATGACACCGCAGCAGTTGTGGGCTTCGGTGCAGGCTGGCAACTCCAAAGCAGCAGTGACATTGGCTGAGCTCTACATCAAGGGAGATGGAGTTCCCCAGAATTGCAACCAAGCGAGAGTGCTATTGTTGGTGGCGTCGGAAAAGAAAAACGCTGATGCCATCAAGAGATTGCACGAGCTAGACAAGACCGATTGCCCATAACGACAAGCCAATTTTGCGAGCGCAGCTCCAGAGGGGATCCTCCCGACTAGACCGGACGGCGGATGCCGAGTTTGCGCATGCGGGCCTGGAGAGTAGTGCGCTTGATGTCGAGGAGAACGGCAGCGCCCTTAGGGCCGGCGATGCGCCATTGCGTTTGCTTGAGGGCGCGGAGAATGTGCTGGCGTTCTGTTTCCTCTAGGGTGGAGATTGGAGAAGAGGAGGTAGAGGAAGTTGATGAGGTTAAGGATGTAAAGGACGAAGAAGAATCAGCGCCGGCAGTGGCGGCAAGGGCTGATGATTTCAGTTCGGCGAAGGGGATGCGCAGTTCTTTGCCAGGAGAGAGCAGCACAGCTCGTTCAATGAGGTTTTCGAGTTCGCGAACGTTCCCGGGCCAGGAATAGTGGATGAGGGCGTCCATGGCTTCGGCGGGAATGTATTCGACGCCCTTGTTGAGCTGGCGGCTGAAGCGCTGGACGAAATAGCGGACGAGGAGGGGGAGATCTTCGGCGCGCTCGCGGAGCGCGGGGATCTGGATGGGGAAAACGTTCAGGCGGTAGAAGAGGTCGCTGCGGAAGGCGCGGTCGGAAACTAGCTTTGCGAGGTCTTGATTGGTGGCGGCGACGACGCGGACATCCACGCGTTGAGTGCGAGTGCTGCCGAGTCGTTCGAATTCCTGTTCCTGGAGGACGCGAAGAAGTTTGGGCTGAAGTTCGATCGGAAGGTCGCCGACTTCGTCAAGGAAAAGCGTGCCGCGGTCAGCAAGCTCGAAGCGGCCAATTTTTTGATTGATAGCGCCGGTGAAAGCGCCGCGCTCGTGGCCGAAAAGTTCCGATTCGAGAAGGCCGCTGGGGATGGCGGCGCAATTGACCTTGACGAAGGTGCGATCGCGGCGTGGGCTGAGATTGTGAATGGCGCGGGCGAAAAGTTCCTTGCCAGTGCCGGTCTCGCCGAGAAGAAGGACGGTCGTTCCGGCAGGAGCGGCGAGCTGCACCTGGGCGAGGGCGCGCTTGAGCGCTGGACTCTCGCCGATGATTTCCTCGAAATTGAATTCACTCCGAATTTCTTCTTCGAGATAGAGCTTTTCTTCTGCGAGCTTGTTTTTCAGAGCTTCGATTTCCTTGAAGGCCAGGGCGTTTTCGACGGCGATGGCGATCTGGGAGGCGACGGGTTGCAGAAGCTCGACGTCTTCCGGAGTGAAGGAATCGAGGCGGCGACTGGCGAGATTCAAGGTGCCAAAAGTGCGACCGTGATGAATCAATGGGATGCAACAGACGGCTTGCAGGCCTTCGGTGCGTAGGGTGCGGATGATTTCGGTGTCGAAACGGTCGAGCTCGGCGCCTCGCGCGATGAAGGGCAGGCTGGCGGCGATGGCGCGGCCCGCGGGAGAGGTTTCACGTGGAACAAGGGTCTCCGGCTTAAAGATGTTCTGCTTGCCGGGAAAATCGAGGGCGTGGATTTTGATGAGTCCGGTTTGGGAATCGAGAAGCGCGAGGCTGGTGTAGTCGTGATGAATGACGCGTTCGATGGTGGTGACGATTCCACGGAAAAGTTCGGAGAGTTCACGGCTGGTGATGAGGACATTGTTGATTTCGAGAAGAACCTGGAGGCGGTCGCGTTCGCGAGCGAGTTGGGATTGATAGGCCTGGGAAGTCGCGAGGTTCAGGGCGTTGTCGACGGCGACGGCGACCTGGCTGGCAACACGCTCCATGAATTGGAGCTCGGTGTCAGTGACGCGCTGAGCAACGAGGCGGCCGAAACCCATGGCGCCGAGGCGATGCTGGGCGGTGGTGAGGGGAAGAATGGCGAGCGAGCGGACATTGTGGGCGCGATAGCGCTTCAGGAATTCGGGGAAACGCGTTTCTTCTTCGACGTCACTGGCGACAAAAGCTTGCTGCGTTTGCCAGACCCAGCCGGCGGGGTTGCCCTCGACGGGAGACTCAGTGCCGGCGACTTTTTCGCCGGGAACGCGCGTTTCCAGAATGTGGAGGCGCATGACATTTTTGGCGGGGTCATGAAGGACGAGAGAGAGGAAATCGAAATCGACCACGGAATGAAGGCGGACGGCGAGGTCGTGGAAAAGCGCGGGGAGATCGCGCTGCTGGGCGATGGCCTCGCTGACTTCGAGCAAGGCTTCGAGCTGACGCCGGGAATGCTCAAGCGGGGAGGTGAACGCCACTTCCGGCGGGGAGATGACGGGTTCCGCCATAGAAGGCAGGATAACATCTGGGTTGGCGGAGGCTCAACTTTGAGTCAGTTGTGCTTTGTGACTGGTCCTGGCTTGCCGACCGCAAGACGGTTATTGGCCCATGGAGCGAAGTGGTAGCATTTTAGAAGGTGGGTCTATGAGTGCAAGTCTCGAGAAGGCCGCGCGTGGCGGATTGATTTGGCCGATCCTTGGAGCCCTATTGTCGGTGGCTCTTGTCTTCACGCTGGCGTCTTGTCGGCATGAGGCATCCGTGCCTCTTGAAATGTCGTGGAATCGCGCTGACAACCATTACGGCCCGAATTTTATTCATCTGGAGTCACCATGCCTCAGTAATCCGGAACCTGGCTGTTTTTGCTCTCTTGATTTCAAGACAACGACGTCTAAAGAATTTGCAGACTACGTTGAGTCGTTTGGAAGCAATAAAGTACGGGTGAAATTTCATGTCGACTACAACCGCAACCACCAAGTGATTGGAGCTATCTTGGAAGGCGTGGCCGAGTGGCCCGAGGAGCGATTTCACATCAATGAGAGATCATTAAGTACGGGGTTTCGAATGCTTCCGAACAAACGCACTGGTGGTGGTCATATCAACAATCCAGCTGACTGCTTTCCCGAGTCTGCGAAGTAGGATTTTGCCCTGCGATTAGCGTCTCTGACTTCGAGACGATCTTAAGTTTGCTTGTCATCAGAAGAATCAAAATCAAGTCATTTTAGATGCGTCATACGCGGATGAATGCCTGGAGCCTGTGGCTATGAGGTGCTCGATGGCTGCGACGGGTTGGATGCCGGCGCGGGCGCCGAGGGCGGTGCAGTTGAGGGCGGCGGCGGCGCAGGCGAAATCGAGTTGGCGGGGCAAGGGCCAGCCCTGAAGAAGGGAGTAGATGAAGGCGGCGTGGAAGATGTCTCCGGCGCCGGTGGTGTCAATGGGATTGATGTGGAAGGCGGGGGCGTAGTGGAATTGCGCGCCGTCCCAGGCGAAGACACCTTCTTCTCCGAGTGTTGCGGCGGTTAATCGGGAATTGAAGCGCTTCTGGAGGGCAGGAAGGGATTTTTTCAAATCTGGTTCTTGCATGAGCCGTCCCGGAATATCGCGACTGGTGATGAGATAGTCGACGGTCTTCAGAAGTGACTCCACGCCGGGGTAAAGTTCGTCGATATCGGCGATGACGGGAATGTTGGCGGCGCGAGCCCAGGCTGCGGCAGTGGCCGCGGCGGCGGTGTCGTGACCGTCCACGTGAAGAGCGCGGGCGTTGACGATCCAGTCCTGCTCAAGTTCTTCGGGGCGCAAGGTCAGGCGGTCGTCGCGTTTCCAGAGGACGGTGCGTTCGCCGGAGTCATCGACGAGGATGAAGGCTTGCTGGCTGGGGCAGCCGGGAGCGGTGAAGAGATGGGCTTCGACGCCAGCGCGAACAAATTCGGCGCGGTGAAGTTGGGCGGCGTGGTCGTCGCCGACTTTGCCAACGTAGCGCGTGTGTAGGCCCCAATACTGGCAGGCAATCATGGCCGTGGCGACCTGGCCGCCGAGCAAAACTTGCGCGGAGCGGAATTCGACTTTGGAGCCGCGGGCAGGATAGTGGGCTACCGGAATGAAGGTATCAGTGGCGTTGAGGCCGACGCCGACGACGTCGAGAATTGGTGGGTGCGCCATAGTCAGTTAAAGCGGGTGGTGCGCCAGAGGGCCGAGCCGCAAATAATGAGGAGGAGGAAGAGGGCAGCGGTCAGAAGGGCGGCGGGTCCCCAGTGCAGTGACAATTGTGGGACGCGAGCCATGGTGGCGAAGATTATGAAGACGCTGGTGGCGGCGATGACGAGAAGCCAGTCCAGTGCGCTACGAGATGGTTTTAGTTCGCCCGAGAGTTGGCGGCCGTCCATGCGGGCTTCGACGAAATCGGTGGCGACGTTGTAGCGGTCGCTTTCGCGGAGTGCGGCTTCTTTCCAGCGAGATTGCTCCTGGCCGCTGGCGGAAGAAAAGGCGATGGCGGCGACGCCGAGCATCATGAGGAGAGAGCCGCCGACAACTTCGAGATAGATGGAAGTGGTGCGGCCGTGCAATTCCCCGAAAACGAGAATGCCCCACAACAAGCCCCAGAGCTGATTGGAATTCGAAAGCGGGATGCCGCGGCTGATGCCGACGTATTTGGCGGCGTACTGCTGGAAGATGTCGCCGATGACCCAGACGAAGCCGCCGAGCATCAGCCAGAAAATGACGGCGCGGGCGCCGAACAATTCGTGCCACAGCGGAGTGAGGCCGAGCGAGCTGATGGACAGGATCGTCATCATTCCCAGTTCGCCAAAAGAAAAAAAAGTCACGAAGGAAAGCGGATTCATGCCGGTGAGGTAGGCTTTGCGGTAGGGGATGTACATGGTGCCCCAGAGAATTCCAGCGCCGAGGGCGGCCCAGACACCATTGAGGGAATGCGAGGCCGCGGGGCTTTGGGCTGAGGAAGCAACGGCTAGCATCGTTGCGCCGACGCACATAACGAGCGCGCCGCCCACGACACCCGCGAGACGACGCCAGCCGGCTTGGCGGAGTTCGTTGAAAAAAAGAAAACCCCAGAGGATGCCGAGAAGGCTGTTGGAGTTCCATAGAGGAAAGGCAATGCTCAAACCAATGTCGCGGATGGCGTAGATGGTAAGGGTGTTGGCAACGGCCCAGAGGCATCCGGCAAGAAGCGCCCAGATGACGAGGTGAGGAGCGCGGCGAACGTCAGCGCGGACGGATGAGGTGCCGAGGACGAGGGCGGGCAAGCTCCAACGAGCGAGAAAAACGCCGATAACCATGATCAGCGAAATGACCATCGGTGAGATGCCGATGGAGACGAGTTTCGTGGGAGCTTCGGCAGCGCCGAGCCAGGCTCCGGCAGCGAAACCGGAAAGGATGCCAAGTATTTGGAGTTTCTTCGAGCGAGAGACATCTGGCGTTGCAGCTGAAATTGAGGAGGAAGCGACAGGAGGCATTTTTCTCCAGTATGGAATTTCAACGAATGAAACGAAGCAGCAGCAATCCACCCATCAGGACAGCGACGGGCACCCAGAAATGGATGTCGGTCAGAATGCTCGCGAGGCGAGTCGCGCTGGTTTGATTTTCAGAGGATCTAGGCATGCATCAGCGCTCCTTGAGATCGGCGGTCCAGTTCAAAACGGAAGTGAGCGTACTGGAAGGGCGGTTTCCTTCGTAGACAACTATGAAACGCTGGCCATCCGGGCTGGCATCGTATCGGCCGAAAACGCCGTAGGAGTGCGAGTCAAAGAGCACCTGCGCTTCCCCGGCGGCAATACTGCTGCCTGAAGCTTCCACCTTTACTGCCATCAGCTTGTTGTCCGCGGAAAGATAGAAGATTTCCTTGCCGTCGCGACGCCAGAGCGGGCCGCGCCCGTCGCCAAGAGAAACCTGCCACTTTCCGCCCGGCCCGGGAAAAGGGACAACGTAGACGCGATACTCGCCCGACTCATTCGAGCAGTAGGCCAGCCACTTTCCGTCAGGAGAGAAACTAGCTTCGCGGGCGCTGAAAGTGGACTGGATGAACGGGTAAGCCTTGCGGTCGCCAAAGAGGGGCAAGATCCATATGGACCAGCCTCCGGGAACGCCGTTCGCATACGTTCCGCCGGAAACTCCTTCGTGGTAGACGAGAAACTTTCCGTCCGTGGTCCAGAAAGTCGGGACCCGAAAGTGGTCGATCCCCTCCAAGAGCAGTGTTTCGCCGCCCGAGCCGTCAGCAGACTTCTGGTATAGGCCGTACTTACCGTCGCGATAGGAGGTATAGGCGACGTACTTTCCATCTGGAGACCATACCGGATAAAGGTTTCCCTGCCCGGAAGAGGCGCCAAAAGTCAGGGGGAGCTTTACGCCACGCGCGATGTCGAAGCTCCAAACGTCAAAGCCGGTTCCATCGAGATAGTAGACGAGTTTTTTTCCATCCCGCGAGAGGGCGATGCCCGCGTAGGCATCATCCCCCGGAACCGCGCCGATTTGCTTCCCGCTGCGATCAAACCAAACCAACTGTCGATTCTTGGCCACACCCTCGGCATAGAAGAGCATGCCGTTGTCGGAAGGAGAGAACCAAGCATGGGCAATGCTGGAATCTTCCAGAACTTGTTCGGCGATGGGGACAGCATCTCCGGTGAGCTCGAAACGTTTTGTGTCGAAGGGCTGGGCCATGAGGGAGGATTGGCGCAAGAAGAGCATATGCCCGGAGGCGTACGCCGCCTGGTAGTGAGTGTGAAAAAGAAGCTTAGTCTCCTTGGAATCGAGAGAGCCCATCACGATCGAATTGGTGGCGCTGTCGTTGGGAGTGAAGGTGCTTCCGGCCAAAAAGATATAGTGGCGCCCGTCAGGAAGGAATGAGGGCCACCGGTGAGTGGTTTCATTCTTGGAAGGATCCTGCTTGGTAAGCTGAAAAATTTGGCCACCGGAAGCGGATACGCGGTAGATAGGAGAGTTGACCGTTGGAGTAAAAACGATATCGCCCTGCTGATTCCAAGAACCGCCGCGTCCATCCGGAGCATCGCAGATTACGGAAGGCGGGCCGCCTTGGGTATCAATTTTCTTGAGCTTGCCACCCGCGAAGAAGCCGATGTACCTGCCGTCAGGCGACCAGAAAGGAAATCCGGCGGCTTGTGTTCCGGGGAGCAATCGAGCATGGAGAGAATCCATAGGACGAATCCACAGTGCGGATTTTGAATCGGGAGATGGGGTGGAGGCTACGTAAGCCAGATTCAGGCCATCGGGAGAAATGGCGAAACCTTTCTGGTCACCGGAAAAAATGAAGCCAGAACCTTCTTCTGCTTTGACGTAGGTACGGGTGACGCGCGTAGCAGTGGGCGGCCGTTTAGCGTAGAGAAACCCCAGGACGAGCGCGATTGCGACGGTTACGGCTAGGGAGGCCAAGAGCAGTCGCTCGGTTTTACCACCCCGACCCTTGGCGGGGACAGCAGCGGCGGATTGGGAGCCGGATTCGGCGATCCATTTCAGTTCGATGGCGATGTCGCGAGCGGTTTGCCAGCGGTCATTAGGGTCTTTGGCGAGGCAGCGGCGAATAGCACGATCGAGCGAAGGAGGAGTGAGTGGCTTTGCAGAAACAATGGGAGCAGGCTCGCTCTCGAGGATTGCCGAAGCCACGCTCAGCTGGCTCTTCCCTTGAAAGGCGCGATGGCCGGTGAGCATTTCGTAAAGGACAGCGCCGAGGGAAAAAATGTCGCTGCGACCGTCGAGTTCCTTGCCCTCGATTTGTTCCGGTGACATGTACTGAAAGGTGCCGAGAATCGTGCCTTCCTGGGTCACCGGTGAGGAAGGCGTTGCGGCCGCCGTCAAAGTGAGGCCGCTGGTAAGGGGCATTGCGGGTTTTGCCAAGCCGAAATCCAGGAGCTTCGCTCCGGTGGGAGTTAGCATGATGTTGCCGGGCTTTAGATCGCGGTGTACGACGCCGTGGCGGTGCGCTTTGTCGAGAGCGTCGGCGAGTTGGGCACCGAATTTGAGAACCTGATCCAGAGGGAGAGGGCCTTTTTCGAGACGTTTCGCGAGAGTCTCGCCTTCGAGGCACTCCATGACGAGATAGTCGGTGCCGTCTTGATGGCCGACGTCGTAGAGCACACAAATGTGCGGATGATTCAGACTGGAGATTGTCTTGGCTTCGCGCTCGAAGCGCTGCTTGCGGACGGGATCATTCGAAAGCTGGGGTGGGAGAATTTTGATGGCGACAGTGCGGTCGAGCCGGGTGTCGCGCGCGCGAAAGACTTCCCCCATTCCGCCTGCGCCGAGCGGGGCGACGACCTCATATGGGCCGAGTCTGTTTCCTGAAGAGAGGCTCACGATTGGCGCAGATTATAGCCTTAAAGCGCGTTGTTTTGAGAGTCGCCAATTTCGAAGGACTTGACGGCTTGTCGAGCTGAGCCGTAAGCTCCACCGCGCTCGACAAGCACGCGTCGCGGCGCCCTAAAGGATGGTCCAGGAATGGGAAGCTCACTGGCAAAGATTTATGTCGTGGTAAGCGGGGCGATCTTGGTGGTCGTTGGCGTCGTGGGATTTTTTCGGCACGAAATGTTCAATCTCACATTTCCTCCTGCGCATAACGTGTTTCACCTGGTCAGCGGGTTAATCGCACTTTGGGCTGGGCTCGGGAAAAATGTGGATGGACCGCGCTGGTTCGGGTTTATTTTCGGGGCGATTTATACGCTGGTGGCGATTGCGGGATTCGCCGGTATGCGCGACCTGGGTCCCATTCAATTGGATTTGAATACTCATTTCAATTTCATCCACCTGGGAGTCGGCCTGCTTAGCCTAGCAGCCGGGGTTGCTAGCGCCAGGGGACACTAGTAGTTTTCGCGCTTGGTGTGGGCAACCTCTTTTTCGCCTTTGTACGCTTTCCATGCCTGATCGATCACGTAAGCGTGGACAGCGTCCGCTTCTGCAACCGTCATGTGTGCTTTGGGAAAAGCAAACTTTGGCGGGTCAGCAAGGCCGGGCATGCCTTTCGACCAGTGGCTCCCGCCTAAGACAATGCCGTACCAATCCTTGTGCACTTCGGGCGGGGCGTAACGCAGGTCGGGTATCGTGCCGTCCTCCACCCAAGCGCCGCTGCCGTCGATGCCGGGAGAGTGGCAGCCTTCGCAGTAAAAGGAGACGTAGAGTTTTTCGCCTTTCTTGATAACTTCCTCGCTGACTCTTTGATCGGGCGGCTTTGGCACGGGCGGAACTTCGATGTTCGGCGTGGGAAACGTTACCTTTCCTCCGAGTTTGAAAGCGTACAAACGTTCGGGGCCGCGCTTGGATTCGGGCGTGGCCATGGTGCGCGCGGGAGCGAAGAGACGCGAGCCGGAACCCCAGCCGACAGAAGTAATCACGTACTGTTCGCCGTTCGCGGTAAACGTGACCGGAATGGAATCGATCGCGGACTTGGTCTGGATGGACCAGAGTTTCTTGCCGGAGTCCGCAGCGTAGGCGGCGAATTCGCCGGTACCTTGTCCCTGAAAGACGAGATTGCCGGCAGTGGAAACGACGCCGCCGTTGACGGCGATCTGTTCGTCGACAGACCACCGGGCAGTCTCGGCGATGGGATCCCACGCGATCAAGCGGCCGAAAAGCCCTTCGCCGCTTTCACCTGCTTCCACGGCACCCTTGGTGTCGGAGCGGCGGTCGGTTGCTGGGATGTAGACGAGCCCGGTGAGCGGGCTATAGCTCATGGGCCACCAATTGTGGACGGTCCATTGTCGTCCGCCACCTTGTGCCGCGGGGATCAGCACGGGCTTGGCCGTTTGAAGATCGTACGCAGTAGCCCAGGTGGTTTTGACGAGCGGCTTAGCGGAAAGAAGCTTGCCGGTTTTGGCGTCGAGAATGTAGAAGAAACCGTTTTTGGGCGCGGTCAGCACCACGTGGCGCTTTTCACCGTTGATCGAGAGATCGGCCATCATCACCTGATTGTTTTCGTTATGAACGTTTTCGGTGCCGGTCTGGTAGTGCCAGACGTATTCTCCTGTATCTGCCTTTACGGCGATGATGCACTGGGAGAAGAGTTTTTCTCCTGTGATCTTGACTCCTGCCATTTCGCCGTAGCCAACGTCCGCGCCCGCTGTGCCAAAAATCACGAGGCCAGTCGCGTCGTCATAGGTGATGGCGTGCCACACGTCGCCACCACCGATTTTCCAAGCGTTTTCGCCGGACCAGGTTTTCGCCGCCATCTCCAGTTCTTTGGTTTCGAATGGCTTTGCGGGATCGCCGGGAACGGTCCAGAAGCGCCAGAGTTCCTTGCCTGTTTCTGCGTCGTAGGCGGCCAGCGCGCCACGGACGGCATCATCCGAACCGTTGTAGCCCATGAGAATTTTCCCTTTGGCCACTCGAGGCGCGCCGGTGATTCCCGTTTGCAACGGCTCACAGACGGTAGCTTCCCAGATTTTTTTCGCGGTGGCGGCGTCGATGGCCATCAAGCGGCAGTCGCCCGTGCCGACATACACTTTCCCGTTCCAGACGGCTACGCCGCCATTGGTGCGCGCAGAGTAGGAGCCGTTCAGCGCCTGATCCAGGCGAATTTGTGGATCGTACTTCCAGAGGAGCTTTCCCGTGGATGCTTCCACGGCGTAAACCTTCGAGAGGGGCGCACTGACATAGATGACGCCATCGACGACGATCGGTTCGGAGACAATGCCCATCAAGCCGTCGTAATCGAGATACCAGGCAAGCCCCAGATTGGCGACGTTCTGATCATTGATCTGCTTGAGCGGGCTGAAATGTTTGGAATCGTTGGTGCGGCCATTGACCAGCCAGTTGTTCCCGGTGGCGGCATCGGCAATGATGCGCGCTTCGTTCACGTCGCCGGGCTTCGCCGTGTTGTCCGCTGCGGAGCGAAACACGATAGCAATCCCTATAGCGATGATGACAAGAGCCAGGCCGAGAAATCGCCGCGAATCCATACCGGACCACCTTTCGAGTTTCCGAGTGTCATGTTAGGTGCGCGGCGGAAGGAAAGTCAACGCACGCAGCGACCCAAGAGCAACACGCTCACGATTTTTGTGTGACCTCGCACCTGTTTCGTGGCCGTGAGATACACTCCTTCGAGGCCAGGAAGCAAATTATTGCAATCTTGGCTAGGGCTAGTAGCTGGTGGTGAGAGTACAGGGGACGCAGATGGATAAACAACGTCTTGAAGCGTTCACGGATGGAGTGCTGGCCATCGCCATCACGATTATGGTTTTAGAGCTAAAGGTACCCTCGGGCTCCGATTTCGCCTCGCTGGCATCCGGCATCCCGGTATTTCTCGCGTACGTACTAAGTTTTGCCAACGTGGGAATCTTCTGGAATAACCATCACCATATGCTGCACGCTACTGAGCGGATCAATGGCACGGTGCTATGGGCCAACCTGTTCCTGCTGTTCTGGATGTCGCTCGTGCCGTTCGCGATTCGTTGGATGGATCAAACGCATTTTGCGGCGGCGCCGACGGCGGCTTACGGCGTGGTTCTGGCTATGTCAGCGATTGCCTATCTCTTATTGGAACGATCCATCATCGCGTGCAACGGTCCGGACTCAAAACTAGCGCGGGCTGTAGGGGACGATTTGAAGGGTAAAGTGTCGCTAATGCTTTATGTATTGGCGATTGCGCTGGCGTTTGTGCGCCCGTGGATAGCGATCGTGCTGTACGTGGTCATCGCCTTGATGTGGTTTATCCCAGACCGTCGGATTGAAGCGCTGGAGTAGCCGGAGAATTTGTTTCACGACTTAAGTTGTTCAATATTGGGACTATGGGTTCCAGGCCGTGAATCAGATCGAGCTATGGCGCAGTCCGCGATCAAAGCTTATCTAGCACTTTTCTATCTCGGGTTCGCGACGGCAGCTCCATTGGGGTCGACGAGTTCCAAAACCTGGACGGTAGGTTCCGGATTCCCTTCAGCATCTGTCGCGACTTCCAAAGTCTTGCCATCCGCCGAGAGCTTGTACCGCTTGAATTCTTCAGTGGCTGGTTCGCAAGGCTTGTAAAGCGCCAAATCGAACATGTTTTCGGAGATCTTGCGGACCGGTCCATAGGCTAGACGGGCGGTGATGGAGGGTGGATTGAATTCGGGCCTGGACTCAATCAACAGTTCTGTGGACCCAAATAAGTAATGGATTTGGTTCTTGGGTTGTGCCGAGCCGTGGTCCGGCCACCAACTCTGGTTTCCCTTCCGGAAGTAGGAAAGCTTCCACCTCCCGCCAATGCGGCGGAGAAAAGCCTCGCACTAGATCGGCTGGGGTAGCTTCCTTCGTCGACGGGGCAGGTTCCTTGCAAGCGCCCTGTCCTGCCAAGGTTTCATTTGTAACCACCCTCGGTGTTTTATTTGGGGAGATAGCTTTGGCATCCTTCGCTTGCCGCGCGGCATCAGCGACCGAAGTTTGGCTTTGCCCAAGGCCGGGCGAGCAAAGAACGAGTCCTAACGGTAAGGAAACCAAGAATGATGGAGAAAATCGGAGCATAGCGCACCATCCATTTACTTTGAAGAGTCAGAGGGGGCGAATTTCATTGATCACTTAACTCGATCAAGTTCCAACCAGAAACCATCATGCTTGCATTACGATCGCGTTACAACCGTGATGGCAAAGTTCTCATTCAAATGATTATGTTTTGCGCTGTGCCAGGGCGCGAATTTCGTTCCAGAGAACAAATAGGAAATAAACGGAGAGTAGGAGAAGCTCGGGCTCGATGGCATGGCGATATTTTGCGACCGGATAGACGAAATAATAAGGAATGGGATAGACAAGAAGAGCGGCGGCGAAGAGCAGCCAGCCGCGCGGGCGGCGCGTCAAAACAAACAATAGTCCGAGCCATCCGCCGAGCGAGAGCGGCCAGAACTCCCAGGGTTTCCACCATTCGCGGCTTTGATAGAGCAGCGAGGTACCGTCCCAGAACCACCAAGTGCGATGGAGAGTCAGGTCGAGGAATTCGGACGGGTACTGGCGGACAAAACCTAGGGCGTCTTTTTTCCAGTAATCCAAGTAGCCCATCTCCCCCATGGCTGCGTATTTCTTGAACTCGGCGGCATTGGCGGTGGGATGTTTCCCGCTGAAGCCCATACCGTTGCTGTAGTGGTAGTTGCCGAGGTGAAATTCAAACCAATAATTGCTGCGAAAAAAAACCGGCCGATGAAAGACGACCTCGTTGCGGATCAGCCAAGGTGAAACCAGCGCAGCAAAAAGAACACCGGCGAGCGCCGCGGAAGCGAACCACGGCTTGAAGGAACGATAGTTCACGAAGGCGGCGTATAGAAAAGTAAACGGCATGACGCTGAGCAAAGCAGGATTGGTTAGGGCGATCAGCGCCCACAGTGCTCCGAGCGCCAGCCAAAGTTTGCGCGTGTTTTTTTCCGCGACATCGAGCGTGACGATGAAAACCGCGGAAAGAAGAAAAGCGCTGGCCGTAAAATCCCAAATCCAGGAAATCGGCCAGCGGAAAAAAATCGGGCTGAGCACCCAGATCCACGCAGCCCAGAAGCCTATTTGTGCGCCCAGCGTGCGACGGCCCAAGGCGTGGATGGTGATGCCGGTGGCGGCGGCGATAATACATTGAATTCCGAGCAATACGACTGCGGATACCACGGAATAGATGCCGAACAGCCGGAATACCAGCGCACACAGATAAGGATAAACGGGGGCGATCCAGGCGGTAGGGCCGGTGTCCTGATAAAAGGGTGAACTGAAACCCTTTCCGAGAACGATATGCTCAGCGATGCTGCAGACCTCCGCGCCGAAAGGAAGAATCGAGCCCGGAGAGCGGATGTAGGTTTTCTTCAAGAGGACAAATCCGAAACGCATCACAAAACCGCAGAGGAGCAGCGAGATGTGAAGGGTGCGGTGCCCGGTCTTTTCCGGCCGCGAATCCGGAGTGGAGTGAACTTCCAGGTCTGCGACGGGCATATCATCCATTGTGGGAGACAGCCTTGCGTAGCGGCAAGGTAGAGTTGGAACGTAAATTCCTATGCGGCACTGGAGGACGTGGAGTTTCGGACGGAAACTCAGCGCACGGCTACTTTTTAATGCCGGTGGAATAGTGCAGAAAAACTGGCGAAGAGGTTTTGTAATGTTTTCCTGAATGAATTTCGCAGTTGATTTTCTCGTTTGCGTTCGCTCTTGTGGGCGAAACTGCGCGCGGCCATTTCCAGACCTACCCAATCGGTATTTTCTAGTGCGGCGCATTCTTCGTCGGAGAGTCCAGCGCTCCGAGCCTCTTCGCGTGGGTTAGCTTTGAATCGGACGCGAGCCGCGGCATCCATGTAAACGCGCGCCAGGAACGTTTCGAATGCCCGGGCGCTCATACGACCACTTCCTCCGCAACGATGCGCCGTGCCCGGCCACGGGCAAGCGCCTGGCGGGCCAGATCGATCTGGGCCAGCAGGCAATCCATGGAAGGATAAGCACCATCGCGTTCGAGGATCACGGTGAGTGGGTTAGGCGAAAGCGTGGCGGCTTCTTCCAACAAATCGTAAACGGGATCGGGAACATCGTGGAGGTGATCGTCGAGAAGGCGCGGGCGGCCATCGGGCGCCGAAATGAATTTTCCGCCGGCAATGTGAATGGCCCGGAAGCGTTCCGGTGGGATTTGCCTCAGAAATGCTTTGGGATCGTAGCCGTGATTCAAGCCATTGGCGTAAACATTGTGAAGATCGAGGAGCAGATCGCAGTCTCCAGAGGCGAGAATGCCACTGATCCATGCGGATTCGGAGAGAGTGCTGCCTGGCGGGTCGATGAGCGTGGCGATATTCTCCATGATGGGCTTGCCGCCAACCATCGCGGTGGCGCGCGCCAAGTTCTCGGCCGCGCCTTCCACTGTGTCCGCCGTACGCGGGGGCTGGGCCAGGTGCCCGATTTCGATTCCGCCAGCGCGGACGAACGCTAGATGCTCCGACCAGAATTGTGGCCGAACTCGGTCGACAAGGCGCGCCATATTTTCGAGGCGTTTGTTCTCGACGCGAACAGATGAGGCCAGTCCCATGCCGACACCGTGGAGAACTACGGAGACTTGAGACGCTAGGGTCCGGAGCGCGCGGACTTCACGGCAAGGCACATCGAAGAAATCGTCGGCGATGACTTCAAGCAGATCGATGCAGTCAAGGTGACTGAAGATCCCTGCGGCGAGATCGGCGCGCCACCCGAGGCCGACTCTATCCGGAGAATTGTTCACCATCCTAGCTTCCGCAACCACCACATCCACCTCCTCCGCAGCCTCCGCCTCCTCCACATCCTCCACCACCGCCACAACTGCTACCGCCGCTGCTGCAACTGGTGAACGTGCCACATGAGGAATCGCCGGAGCCCCAACTGCTGAAATCCCAGCCGCCGGAGCCGCGGGGCGGTCGGCGTGCAGAGAGTGCCGTGACCTGCGGAAAGAGGATCGGAGAGACTTCCCGGAGTCCGTACGCGGAAGCCAGCCAGACCAAGTCTGAAGTCGCGCCGCCAGGGCGGAGGAAAGCAGCACGCAAGCGAAGCGAACTGAAAATAGATTTGACGTCTTCGAGGAACTTCTCGCCGCGCGCCGTGCGAAACGGGTTGTTCGTTCTAGAGGTCACGTAAGCGGCGAGGCCTGCAAGAATGATCAGAAAGAGTATGTTGGTACGGCTGCGAGTGAGAGCAATGATAATTTTGAGGCCGGCAACCCCCAAGAGAACATAGATGGCCACCATCAGCCGGCGCCGGCGCGCAGATCTAATTTCTGGATCTGGCAAGAGGCCGAACTCCTCCAGTTTGCAAGCGTACTCAGAACAAGCCGTGCAACCAATCAGCAGGTCCAGTGTGGAGCTCACGGGCTTGGCTGTTTTGAACGCTTCCAGAATGCTCTTCTCGATGGGGCGCTTCACGGTATCGATAGCGGTGGAGTCTTTCAGTTCGAGGCGGTTCTCGGCGGCCCCTGGAAAAAGGACTGATGTTCCCGAGCTCTTGAGAGTCAGCAAACCACGGTCGATGAGCGAAAGCGTGGCAACACGGAGGGCTTCACTTTCGCCGCCGCGAAGACACGCAATGAGATAGGGATCATCGAGAGATGGGTTTCCGGATTCGCGGCGCTCGTCGCGCTGGCGAAGGAAAAAAAGGATGAGAAGTACAACGGCGGAAAAAATAAAATAAAAGAGCAAAAACTCCGGGCCGCGAAGATCAAAGGGATTCACGGCTCACCTCGCCCGAGAGCGCTTCGGCTCGAGAATGCATGCGATACGCGAGATCGAGGATCTCGAAAAAGAGGCGGGAAGATTCGCCGTGCGGGAGGAGGCGAGATTCGTGCGTGGCGGAGAGCAGCGCGAAAGTTTGCGGCCAATTCGCAAGGCCAAGCTCCGCACCAACAAGTTCCAGGGCGTGATGGGAAGAAGCGGCCGGGCGGCCTTGGAGCTCGACAAGCGCAGCAGCCGAGGAACGCAGCGGGCCAATGGCGTAGGCAATGACAAGGCTCAATTGTTCTTCGCGCAGGCTGCGGGAAACGTAGGAAGCGCGGAGGCGAAGAATCTGATTCAAGAGCTGTTGCTTGAGCTCAAGGATTTGGAATTCGCGCGGGATGGAGATGGAAGCAAACGGGTCGTCGCCATGAAGAATGACGCGTCGCCGCAAAATGTCGGCGAATTTCGAAGCGAAGGAGCGAGCGGCGGCGGAGATTTCTTCCTTCAGGAGAAACATGGGCCTCAACTGGATGGCAGCTTGCGAGACCCGGAGCGGCGAGCGCAGAAGATCGGCTTTGCTCTGTTCGAATGAGGCCAGAACCAGGGCGAGATTTACGTCTGATGTGGCGCGCAGCATGCCTTCCGCGGCGCTACCGTAAAGCACAACCGAGAGCAGATCTTTCCCAAAAGATTCCCGGGCGGCCTGCAAAAAATCATCGAGCACCTGCTTGATCTGGGCTGGGAGTTGCGGAGCTTCCAGTGGCCTGGAGTTGGTCATGAAGGATCCATCGTGCTCAGACTTGAAGACCTGGCGATGAAATACCCGTGACGCAGCGATGCTAGGATGCGCGCCCCGGAAAGTCAACGTGGTGCGGCGGCGCCGATGTGCGTGGCGATTTCGTTGAAGGCGCTCTTGGAACTGGAGATGACTTCGTTGGCGCCGAGGGTTTCGAGGATTTCCGTGAATTCGTCCAGGTAGCAGCGCACGATTATCGTGGCTTTCTTGTTGCGGTCACGGGCGCGCTTGGTGACCAGGAGAGCAGTTTCGATCACGTTCGACGTGATAACAATCAGGCGGGCACGGTCTATTCCCGCGTCAATCAGCGTGCTCTCCTGCTTGGCGTCGTCCACGATCACGGGTTCGCCGGCGCGAATCAGGTCGTCAACAGCCATGGAGTCCTTTTCGACGAGCACGTACGGCCGGGCGGTCTCACGCAAATGATCGACCAAATGACTCCCTAAGTGACCCCGGCCGACGATGATTACATGATCCTTCATCTCGCTGGCGAGCATGCGGCATCCCTCCTCGGGGTTGTAACGTTGCAACGCTTGAAGAATGAAAATGGAAATGACGATGCCGAACAAAACGCACTGACCCCAAAAGGAATAGAGGACCCACAGAGAACCAGGCTGGACGCGAAGATAGACGGCGTTCAAGAAAGCCTCGAACAAGGACAGACGCTCGAAGTGATAGAAAATGATGGTCCCCATGGCAAACCACAGCGCGAGCAGTGCGAAGCCCCAGCGACTCTGGCGGAGAAAGAGAGCGGTTCGAATCCAAATGAAGCGACGCATGGAACTCCTGCTGGCGAAATGCTAGGTGGCATGGCGCAGCAAGTCAACGCGAGAAGAAAAGGAGATGGCGGGTTAGAAGGAAGAACAATCACAAAAGGGAGTAATGCCCACGAAGATGGCACGGGGTAAACTCATTGAGGAAAAATTTCGCAGCGAGAAGACAAGGCATTTTGTAGGTCAATTCGGGAGACGTTCAGGACGATATGAAATCACGGCTGCAGGTGATGAAATTCGGAGGGACATCGGTCGGCGATGCGTCGTGCATCGCCCGGACCGCTCAGATTATTGCAAAGGCGGCGAAGGAGAGCGGATGCATCACGGTGGTTTCCGCGATGAGCGGAGTGACAAATCGATTGATCGAGGCTGCAAAGAAAGCACAGACGGGAAACGCGGACGATGCTGCAGCTATCCTCGATGCGCTGAGGCAGCAACACAAGACCGCGCTTGCATCGTTGATCCCGCGCGAGGAAGAACGCACGCGAATCCACCAGCAGATGGAAGAGGTGTTCGCCGAAGGGCGTCGGCTCTGTGAAGGAACAGCGTTGCTGCGAGAACTCACACCGCGAACTCTGGATGCGATTTCGAGCCTGGGAGAAAGGCTCTCGGCGCCTCTCGTGGCAGCAGTTGTCAGAAAACTGGGGCTGGCAAGTGAAGCGATTGAGGCGACGGAATTAATTGTGACCGACGCGTTTCACGGCGGTGCGGAACCGCAGATGGCATTGACGCGGGTGAAATCACAAGCGCGATTGCGGCCACTGCTGGAAAAAGGAATCGCTCCAGTAGTAACGGGTTTCATCGGCGCAACGGCCGAAGGGCAACTGACCACGTTGGGGCGAGGCGGCTCCGACTATTCGGCAACGATCCTAGGCGCGGCGATGGATGCGGATGAGGTCATCATCTGGACCGACGTGGACGGAGTATTGACGGCCGATCCCCGGTTGGTGCCGGAAGCCCGCACAATTCCGGTGATCTCGTATCGCGAGGCCGCGGAGTTGGCGTACTTTGGCGCGAAGGTGCTGCATCCGAAAACGCTAAACCCCGTCGTACAAGCAGCGATTCCTGTCTGGATCCGCAACAGCTTCGCGCCTGAAAAACTCGGCACAAAAATCACTCCGGAAGGCCGCAGCATCGGCGGCGGCGTCAAAGCGCTGACCGCGATACGCGACGTAACGCTAATAAGCGTTGGCGGCCCGGGAATTGTGGGATTGCCCGATGTGGTGGGGCGGACGTTTTCAACGACCGCCGAAGTGCGCGCCAACGTCCTGCTGATTTCGCAATCGTCTTCGCAAAATGATATTTGCTTCATCGTTTCGACCGTGGATGCTCAGCGAACGGTGGAAGCTTTGCGGAAAGAATTTGCACAAGACCTGGCGCATCACAAGGTGGAACACATCACTGTGGACTCCAATATCGCGATCGTGGCGGTGGTGGGAGAAAACATGCGCGGGACTCCAGGAATCGCCGGCAGAACATTTAATGCGCTCGGGCGTGAAAACGTAAATCTGATCGCCATCGCCCAGGGCTCATCGGAAAGCAATATTTCCTTCGTGATTGACGAAAAATCGGTGAAAACCGCGCTGAACACTACACACCGAGAGTTCGGTCTGGACGCCTCGCCAAGCTGACGTCGAAACCGTCTCCTTGCGTCTATTTCCGCGTCTTTCTTTTTCTATTCTTGTACAGGTTTTCCAACAGGTATTTCACGGAGGCGCATTCGCGAATGACGGCCTCCAGCTTAGGGATCGTGTTGTTCAATTCGTGTTCGTCTACGACTCCATCGGCCAGCGTATTGGCAATACTCTCAAGCGCCACACCCACATCCTTCATCAGGTTGGCGATTACCAAGAACTCTTTTTCCGTAGTCTGCTGCGGATCTGGAATCTTGAAAGCCACTCTTCCTGCCTGTGATTCGAGGACGTCCAGCGCTTCGAAATTCTTCAACAACGTGCAAATTCGAGGCACCAGTTCCGCGGGGATGGGGCGGTCACCTCGGAGCCAGTACATCAACGATCGGTAATTCGTTCCGAGCTGCTGGGCCAGGAGCCGGGTATCGTATTCGGCTTTGGCCTCCACGATCTGGCTCAATACCGCAGGTAGCGTCTTGGCAGCCACAGGCTAGTTCCTCGTTGAAAGTCTGTCAGTTCAAAAACGGCATCATTTTGAACAGTGAAAGTGTGCATTGTAGCTGAATTGCATGCTTTCCCTGTAGGCGGTTTAATAGTGATATCAAGGCAAAGGGAATTGCGAGTTTATCAAATGCGATACCCTGGCGATTTCCTGATTGAAAGGCAAGCAGGGCCGGTCTACGATGGCCGCGTATCCCGTGTAAAACACAAGAGTTCTCCTATCTATAGGATACAATGCGGGCGGACTTGTGAACCAATTCGGTACTAAACGTCCGGTCGCGCTGGGCCTCGAAGAGTGAAATAGTGTGTTTCCCAGCTGCCGCAAAGGGCAAAGAAGTAAGGATGTGACATATGCCGTTCATGGATCTGATCAAGAAGGCGATCTTTGAAGAGGAACCGCAGGGCACGCAGCAGCCTGCCAAGCCAGCACCCAGCCCGGCCGCAGCTGCGCGATCCATCGACCCTGCTCCATCCTATGTTCCGATGGGAACGCGAGACAATCAGTTTTACGCGCGGCTAGCCAAGCAGACGGATCTCTCCGCCATTCCTGAGTTGGCCAAGATCGAGGCCTTTGCGGCGCCACTCTCTTCCGTCATCACGGATAAAGCATTGAGGTACAAAGCGGCCCTAGCAACGGCCCAGTCCCAGGGCGGCTTGACCAAGGACGCGATATTGAAGGGTTTCGACGCTTTACTGAATGTTCTGAACTCTTCGGCAACCACGTTCAACAAACAAACCGACGAGGTGTCGCGAACGGAAGTTGATGCCAAGATTGCCCAGATCAGCGATATCAATGAGTCCATCCAGCAAAAACAGAAAGAGATTTCCGATCTGCAGCAACAGGTGAAGTCCATGCAGTCGCAGACGGAAGTCTCGCGAGCCAAGCTGCAAGAGGCCAAGAACAATTTTGCAGCGGCGCTGGAACGGCGGCGCGCCGAGATTCAGCAGCAGCGCAAGGAATTCGAAACGATTTTGGGATAGGGAGACGCCATGGCAACCAATCCAGGTTCCCCTGTAATGCAGGGTTTGAAGAATTTCTGGCAGCGGCCGGAAGGCACCGTCGGGAAAGTCGTGTTGGTCCTCGCTGGCATCGCCGTCGCCTACGGATTCGTCCAGATGCTTCCGTTTTTGATCGCGGCGGCGACGGACACACTGCACCTAGCGATTCTGATCGGGGCGATTCTGCTGCTGATCTTCATCGTCACCGACAAACGCGTCTTGACGCTAGGTAAGCTCATCTTCCAGAGCGTCATGCGATTTTTGACCGGTCTGTTTATCGAGCTGGACCCCATCGGCATCCTCAAGAACTACATCGCGGAGATGAAAAAGAATCTCGCGATCATGGACGAGCAACTCGGAAATCTGAATGGCTCGATTCGCACGCTTCAGAACCAGATCGACACGAACCAGAAAGATGCCGAGCACAGCATGGCGCTGGCCAACCAGGCCGATAAAAAGATGGCCGCGGGTGGATTGACGTCGCTCGATCAGCAGCAGTACATGTCCGCCAAGGTTACGAATCAGCGGCACGCTGCCAGCTTGATCAATATCAACAAGTCGCTCACGGATTTGCGCGACAAGCTGAAGATTCTGTACGACCAGCTCATCCGCTGGCGCGCCACGGCGGAGTTCCAAGTCACTGACAAGGAGAACCGCGTCAGCGAGGAAGAGATGCGGCGAAAGGCCCTGAAAAAAGCCTACTCCGTGTTCCAGGCCGCGAAGAAAATCTTCCGCGGCGATCCCGTGGCCAACCAGATCTACGACCAGACTCTGGAATACCTGGCGGATGACGCCGGGCAAATGCTGGGAGAGATGGAAGATTTCAATCGTCTCGCCAACAAACTGATGACCAACATGGACCTGGAAACCGGGGCCATCAACGACGAAGCTGTCAAACAATTGTCAGAATTTCAGCAGAAGCTTTTGCCAGCCTCGGTGTCAGCGGTCCCCGGCGGCGTGCCAGACCAGACTTCGGCTATGCCGGCAACCAAGAAAGACGATTACAGCGATTTGATCAAGTAATTCGCAGGCGGAGGAAAAAAGCAAAATGTTTGACAACAAAATCTCAACCCCACCCACAGGACACCGCTTGAAGCCGGGCGCGAAAATCATCCTGCTTCTGGTTGTCGGAGCTGTCTTGTTCTTCGGTTTCCGCACGGCCGTGAGCCGCGGCTGGATTCCCGCACCGGGCATCGCCAAGGCTCTTGTTCCGTCAAAGGCCGCTTTGCCGGATTTGAAGGAAGCGGTTGTGGCCAATGTCGAGCCGGCGCCCTTCCCGGAAGCGGCTTCGGCGTCCGTGAAAGCACCCCTGATTCGCACCGAAATCTGGGCTTGGAATGCGCAGATGAACTACATCTATGCCAATGGCGGGCCGGATACGACGCGCAATAGTTTGATGGAAAAGCACGGGGCAAACGTGAAGCTGATCCGCCAGGATGACACCAGCCAGATGCAGAACGACTTGATCGCCTGCGCCAAAGAGCTCCACGACGGTTCAAGTCAGTGCTCCACCGGCGCGAATTATGTCTTGATCATGGGCGACGGCTCGGGGCAGTTTTTCGCCGCCGTCAATCCTCAACTCAAAAAATTGGACAACGGCGCTGGCGAATACATCGCGCAGGTCATCGGCTCAACCGGCTATTCACGCGGTGAAGACAAATTGATGGGTCCGCCGGAATGGAAGGCCGACGCGCAAGCGGCCAAGGGCGGCCTCGTGGCGGGAGTTCTTCGAGACGGCGATTGGAATATCGCTATGAAGTGGTCGGCGGATAATCAGATTAAGAATAATCCTGACGAAAAAACTTATGACCCCGAGGCCATGAACTGGGTCAATGCGCCGGACTACATCAAGGCTGCGGAAATCTATAACGCGAACACGTGCGAAGACCGCAAAGTGGTGCACGATGGCAGGCTAACCGGCGAAACAAAGAATGTCTGCGTGAATGGCGTGGTCACGTGGACGCCGGGCGATGTAAACGTAGCTCACGGCCGCGGCGGACTCGTATCTATTGTATCTTCAAAGCAATATCGCTCGCAGATGCCGGACGTCATCATCGGCATCAGGAAGTTCAACCAGGACCATCGCAACGAAGTCCAGGGAATGCTGGCTGCCAGCTTTGAAGCCGCGGACCAGCTCAAGGCCTTCCCGGAAGCGCTCAAGCGCGCGGCGGCGATCAGCGCCAAGGTATATAACGAGCAGAACGGCGACTACTGGCTGAAGTATTACCAGGGCACTCGCGAAACGGACAAGACCGGCAACATGGTCGAGCTCGGCGGTTCCGCTGTCAACAACCTGAACGACAATTTGCTGCTTTTCGGGTTGCAGCCCGGCGCGAATAACAATTTCCGCTCCACTTACACGGTGTTCGGAAACATTGCCACGCAGCAGTACCCGGACCTATTCAAGGACGCCAACAAGATTCCCGACGTGAAGGAGATTCTCGACACTTCGTACGTTCTGGGAGCTTCATCGATGCTCTCGCAGACCGGCGCCGAAGCCGATGTGGCCACCTTCACATCGAGCGGAGACACTGGGACGGTCGTTTCGAAACGCGACTGGAGCATCGAGTTCGCCACTGGGCAAGCTTCGTTCACCGCCGAAGGCGAACGCAAAATGTACGAAATCAAGGACGACCTGGCGATTGCTGGCGCTCTCTTCGTTACTTTGAATGGGCACACGGACAATACAGGCACGCACGATGCAAACATGGACTTGGCCCTGCGCCGCTCTCAGGCGGTCAGGGACTGGCTCCAGAGAAAAGCACCGTCCAACTTCCCGGACAGCCGTTTCCGCATCCATGCCTATGGCGATTCCAAGCCGCTCGCTTCGAACGCAACCGCGGAAGGCCGCGCCAAAAACCGTCGCGTGGAAATCATTCTGTCGGGCAAGGAATAGGAGTACGCGTGAGCCCCGTGAAGCTGGCGGCCGGAACAATGGGAACGAATGCAGCGCCGGCCGCAAGTCACGTGGCCGTGGGTCGAGGCAATCTTTGGCACAACCTTCTCGGCGCCTTCTCTCCAAACCGCGTAATTTCCAAAGCAGCCCTGCGTTTCATCATTGCGTTCCAGATTGCGGTGTTACTGCTGGTTTGGGCGACCTCCACCTACGTTTTCCTACCGAAACCGATGGATGTTTGGCGGGCCTTCGTTGACCTCTGGAGCCACCAGGGGCTGGGCCAGGAACTCATCGTAAGTTTCTCATTGAATCTGCAAGCCATGGCGTGGGCGACCCTGATTTCGCTCGGCTTGGCCTACCTTACCGTAGTTCCCGCATTCCAGCCGATCGCGTTAGCTGTCTCAAAGGGCCGCTTTCTCGGCATGGTGGGGCTCACTTTTTTCTTCACCATTATTTTTTCTAGCGGACACGAATTGAAAGTAAGCCTTCTGGTTTTTGGCGTCGCGGTTTTCTTTGTGACCAGCATGATCGACGTGGTGGCGCAAATTCCGAAGGAGAAGTTCGACCTTGCGCGCACACTGCGCATGGGCGAGTGGCGCGTAGTCTGGGAAGTGATTGTGCTGGGCAAAGCGGACGCCGCCTTCGATGCCATGCGCCAGAACGCGGCCATGGGCTGGATGATGCTCACCATGGTCGAAGGCATCTCACGGTCGGAGGGCGGAATCGGTGCGTTGCTGCTAAATCAAAACAAGCACTTTCGGCTTGAGGCGGTGTTCGCCATTCAAATCGCGATTTTGTTGATTGGATTGTTTCAGGACTACGCGCTGGGGCTGGCCAAAAAATTCCTGTTTCCCTACGCGGATTTGCAGCTTGAAAAAAGATAATAGCTCATGAATCTGTGAGGACCATTCGTGCCAGAGCGCTGCAGCTACGGTGAAACGCTTCTCAAAATTGACCACGTCAGCCTTTCGTACGACGACAAGGTCATCCTTCGAGATGTCAACGCGGAAATTCGCGACATCGTGCGCGAAGGCCGCACACAAGGTCAGGTAGTCGGTTTTCTCGGGCCCTCGGGCATCGGCAAGACCCAGCTCTTTCGCATCATAGCAGGCCTGAATCACGCCACTTCAGGACAGGTGCTGGTCAATTCCACTTTGACGCCGGTCAAAGCCGGGATGGTGGGAGTGGTCGCCCAAAATTATCCGCTCTTCGAAAACCGCACGATTTTCAGCAACCTCCTGCTGGCCGCGAATCAAATGGAAAAGAACCACGAAGCCGCGCATGAAAAAGTCCTGAAGTACTTGAAGCGACTGGATATGTTGGACCAGTCCCAGTTTTATCCGGCGCAGATTTCGGGTGGCCAGCGGCAGCGCGTCGCCATCGCGCAACAGCTTCTGTGCAGCGAACATTTTTTACTGATGGACGAGCCCTTCTCCGGCCTCGACGTCGTCATGGAAGCCAAGGTCTGCGAATTGATCAACGAAATTGCCTGTCTGGACGAATTGAACACCATTATCGTCGTCACCCACGACGTGACCGCCGCCGCCACCGTTGCAGATCACTTGTGGTTGATGGGACGCGATCGCGATGCTAGTGGAAATACCATTCCCGGGGCGCGCATCCAGGAAACCTACGACCTTATTGAGCGCGACATGTGCTGGCACCCGGAAATCACAAACTCACCCAAGTTCCTCGAATTTGTCCGAGAAGTAAAAGAACGCTTCCAGACTCTCTGAAGGTTATATAACGTGACTTTCCCCCGCCCACGGACGAAGCGTTCTCGCAAAATCCTCAATCTTGTAGCTCCATCCTTCCCATGAGCTCATGATCTCCGTTACTGAACTACAAGGCCTTTATGACCAGAACCGGTTCCTGGAGGCGTTTCGGCGAAGTGCAGAATATTGGAAGCCTTCCCAGCGATTAGATGAACTTTCTTCCGATGAATTGATTCTGGGAGGGAGGCTGGCCGTGCGCCTCGGAGGGCGGCGCTTGTCTCGCCGTCTATTTCGAGCCGCCCTGGCACGAAATCCATCCGATGGGAAGGTCCGGTACTTCACGCAAGGACTGCGTCGAGGCGGGTGGAAGCTGTTCGACGAGCTGCGTCGCTGGGAAGCGCAACCGGAACTTGAAGGCGCGGACGTCAATACGCAAGCGAGTTGGCTGGCGTCTCAAGCGGTAATTTGGGCATCCCTGCGAGACTTTGCCCGAGCACACAAATCCATCGAGCGCGCGAAGTCACTGCAATCGAGAGAGAGTTGGGTGTTCAGCTGCGAATCGGACGTGCATGGACTTGAAGACCGGTGGGAAGAGGCGCTGAAGTCCGCGGAGACTTCCTGGGAGATGAACGCCGGGACACCCTACGGGGCGCATAGCCTTGGCAATAGCTTGGTAAGTCTGCGGCGAATCCGAGAGGCAGCCGAGCGATTGACCAAAGCCGCGGAAGGATGCGAGTCGTTCGAGGTAGCGCAGTTGGCGTGCTGGCACGTGTGCACGCTGGCGGAAACCGAGGAGGGCGAGGAGCGCAGCAGAGCATTGGGGAGAGCGGAGGAAGTTGCGGAAGAGTTAGTGAAGCTGGCTCCGCTGGCGGATCGCGAAACGCGAGGCTGGTTCGCGAGAAGCCGGTTGGATATCGCCGAACTCAAGGGCGATCACGCGGCTATGGAGCGCTGGGCCAATGAAGCGCGATCGCCGTTTCATCGCAAGGTACTGGAGAATCTCCGCAAGAATCCGCAGGGACTGCGGATTCGAATGCAGTTTCGCCGGGCAATCCAGAAGCATGATGAGTGCTTGCCAACGAGTGTCGAGTCTGCGCTTGCCGCGATGGGGACACCCGTTAATGCAGAAGCCATGGCGGCGGAGCTTACATTTGGAGGAACCGCGGAATGGGCCGCCGCAGAGTGGTTGGAAAGAAAGGGACTGGCGGTCAGGTTCTTTGTGGTGACGCCGGAAGTCGCCGGCCGCCTGATCAAGAAGGGGATCGCGTTTGTGATGACGCTCGAAGCCGACGCGAGCGCCCACGCCGTGGCGGTCGTGGGATTGGACGGAGCGGCCGGAACACTGATCATTCACGATCCCAGCACGCTGCGCACTACCGAATACTTATTGGAAAGGCTTGGTAAGGATGAGACGCCGCTCAGTCCGCGCGGAATGGTCATTGTGCCGCCCGATAAGGCGGAGTTGCTGGATGAACTCTTGCAGAAGGACGATGCGGAAGCGGCAGCTGCCCGGACGGCTCACCATCGCGCGATTCTGCTAGGCGGGCCCGCAGCCGCACGGGAAATAGTTGAGAAGTTGGCGGAGAGACTGCCGGCACATCCCATCACCAAATTGTTGAAGGCCATGCAAGCCGTTGAAGACGGAAGGGTGGGCACAGCGCTGATTGAATTTCAGGAACTGATGAAACAGTTTCCAGGCTCGGCATTCGTCCGCGCCAGACTGTTGAGCTGTTGCCGCTCACTGGGAGACTCGGCGTTGATGCGCCGGACGCTGGCCAGCGTGGTGGAGAGGGGAACCCTACCGGGGATTCAGTCCCAGCAGACGTGGTTGTATCCGCCGAGTACGTACGTGAGCGAGTACGCGGATTTGCTGCGCGCCTCTGCCGAAACGCGAGAGCAAGCGCGCACGCTGCTGCATGGCGTGATTGCGAGAGAAAGCTCGTGCGCACAGGCATGGCATGTGCTGGGTGATCTTTTATGGGATGAGCGGGACTTAGAGGGAGCCGTTCTGGCGTATCGAATTGCTGCGGGTCTCGCGGCCAGCAGTGAGCACTATGCGCGGGCGTACTGCGATGCCCTTGCAAACGTCGGACGGCAGGAAGAAGGGCTGGAATGGCTGGAGAAACGTGTCCAACGCTTCGGAGAATCCGCGCGTGCCATTGCCATTTGGATTACTTGGATTAGCGCATTGGAAGATCGGGGACACCCGGAACGAGCTATGACCGCTTGTGAGGAATCGTTAAAGATTCACGGAGACTCCCTTGAATTGCTTGGCTTCGTTGTTCCCTTTTTGGCGCGGATGGGCCATTGGGAGGAAGCTGACGCGCTGCTGAGCCAATTGAAAGGGGCGGAGAACTCCGCGCTGTATCACGAAGCGGCAGCAGATTTCTATCGTCGACGAGGCGAACTGAACGAAGCGCTGAACCACGCGGAGGTGTGGGTGCAGGAATCTCCTCTTTCCATGGAAGCGCGGCGAGAGTTGCTGCGGCTAGTGACCAAGAGAGATGGAACAGAAGCCGCGGTGGAGCGTGCCGCGCGATGGTTTGCGGAACATCCTGGCCACGATGATCTGGAGCAGCTCTATAGCCAGTATCTCGAGCAAGAGTCAGCGCCTCGATGGAAGAGGTATGCGCTGCTGCGGCGGCGGGTGAAGCGAAATCCGGAAGACGGATGGGCTTGGCGGGCGATTGCATTCAACTGCATCGCTGACTACGAGTCCAAAGATGAACGGGGCCGCGAAAAACTGAAACGCCGCATTCCGCGCCTCATCGAGGAATGCGAACGAACGGCGCCCCAGGACGCTGCAACCATGCGCATGAGGGCACAATGGTGCGAGGCACGAGGGGAGTGGGGCGAGGCCATTGATCATTGGATGAGCTCCATCAAGCGCGAACCATACAGCATGTATAGCTACCGCCAGGTCTGGGAGTGCCTGACAAGATCCAGCGCGGAGCAGCGAAGGGAACTCTGGCAAAAACTTTCGGCGATGCTGCTGAGCTACCCCGGGCGGCTGGACGCTGCGCGCGAAACAATCATGCTGGTTGCGCGACGATTCGGAGTCGCCGAAGCGGAACAAGCGCTTTCCGAATGGAAAGAACTCAGGCCAGACGACCCGGAAGTAGCCGAGGCTTACGCGGACATATTGCTCGAACAAGGGCATGGACGAACAGACGCGCAGCGCGCGCTGGAGTTGTTGCAGCCAGCTGCAGACAAGTTCCCTTATCACCCAGGGCTGAGGTTTTCGCTGGCCGATGCGCAAAGAAAGTTGGGGAATCTCAAAGAAGCGGAAGGGATCCTGGCGGAAATCCTCCGGCGACACCCGGATAATAGTTCGGCGCTAGTTCAATTGGCGCGAGTGCACGAACGTCACGGGAGAATTGATGAGGCGCTTAAAACCCTGGCAAGCGCGGCCAGCGGAGATCCGCAAAACGTGGACATTCGCGAGGTGCAAGCTCGGATCTTGATTGGGGCGGGCCGGTACAAGGGAGCTCGTGCAGTGGTGGATGAAGCCACCGCAAAATTTCCCATAAGCGTTCCGTGGCGTGAGCGGGCCATTCGGCTGTATGCCGATTGTGGAGACAATGAGGTGGCAGTACGGGTTGCACGAGAAGGTGTCGTCGTGCATCCCCAAGGGGCCTACCTGTGGTTTCTGCTGGGAAGAACGCTGAATGAAATGGGGCACTTCGCGGGGCAAGGAGAGGTGGAGTCGTGTCTGCGTCGAAGCTTGGAGCTAAACGAAGGACTTTTTGTGGCGGCAGACTGGCTGTCCATGATCCTCGTGGAGCAGCGTCGATATGATGAAGCCGAGGGGGTGATGCGGAGAATAAGCGAGCGGCTCAGCGATCCTTCTCCGGCGATGGGCCGTCTGGCTTGGATTCACCGTGCGAGGGGAGATAAGCAAGGAGCACGCGGGGAGATGGTCGCTTTGCTCCGCGAAATGCCGTGGTATGTCTGGGGATGGAGCGTCCTGATCGAGTGGTTGACGGAAGACAAAGCTTGGGATGAAGCGCGAAACGTACTCAGTGGAGTCCGCCCGGAAGTAAGAACCAATACGCAATTTCGCCGGCAGCGCCTCGTGGTTCTGGAGAAAGCCGGCCTTCCGGCCGCAGAACTCGATTCCGAGTGGAGCAGTTTGTTGCAGGACTTTCCTGAGGAGTTGACTCTCCACTTGCTTCGTTACGACTCGCTGCAAACCAGCAAACGCCTGGCGGAAGCCGCCACCGTATTGGAGTCGATCCGGACCGTCGATCCAGAAAATCCATTTGTTCTTGCACGATATGCGGAAGTGTTGGCGAACGATCCCAATCGAAAAGCGCAGGCCATCGAAGTATTGCTTGGGATCATGTTTGAAGAGACAGAAGCGTCGACCTGGCCCGTTGACTACGCGTGGAAAGCGGTGCAAAACGCGAACTTGGAAGAGTTGGCGTATCAGAAAGCGTTTGAACGGCTGCGTCAAGGGAAACGGCCTACATTCGGCGCGCTCGCGATACTGGCGTCATATGCCGTGAAACAAGGAAACACAGTGAAGCAGGGTCTGCAACCTTACTGGCGCACCTGGCTTCCGGATCGCGGAGCTCGCGGCGTGCTGAGCCTGCAAAAAATGGTGGACGCTGCGGCGTGGCCCAAAGAAAGGTATCGAGCGATTTTGTTGAAGCAGTTGAGCGACACGGGGTATGCCCGGCTGGTCGCCAGGTATTGGAAGAAGAACAAAGTTTCGGTCGAGAGTGATGTCGACGCGTGGGCGGAAACGGCACGTGCTCTGGTTGTGTTGAAACGGAAAGGGGAGGCACGAACCCTACTCCAGGGTTGGCGAGAGCGAAGTGGAGTGGGAATGTGGGCGGTCGCCAACTATGTGAATAGCTTGGCGAGAATGCGCTCGAACCAATTGGAAGAGATGCGGTCCGCCTGCCGGGACGCGCTGGCAGGGCTTCCGCACGATCATTGCGCAAAATATCTGGTGCACCGGCTAGCAGAAGCGTGCGCGCTGCTTAGGGATGAAACCGGGCTCCTGGAAACCTGGAAGGGGTATCGGAACTATTTTGACGGCAAGGTGGAAAAGGGGGAGTGGTTCGAGGCGCGCAGGCGATATCTGCTGGTGGACTTGGTAATTCTGGCTCGGTCGCTGCAAGAGAACAACCGCAAGATGTACGCGAAAGTGCTGAGGAGCTTACGGTGGAAGCGGTTTGCCGAGGGGTTCCAGCTGACAAGCACCCGCCGAATCAACTTGAACCTGCGATGGTGGTGGGTTATTTGGGTGTTGTTCCTGCTGTTGAGGCTTCTTCTTCAGAACCCCTGAAGCGTTGCGCAGCCTCGGCGAGGGGCTATCGGCTCGAAAGGCGGGAGTATGCTACGCTGGCGCGTTTGCGGGTGACGCTGTTCGCGCCAGAACGTCGTTCTCTGGTTCATGCAGGGGCATTCATGAAGAAACTTTTCTTGATTCTTATTTTCGTGATGGCGGCCACATCCGCCACGTTTGCTTCACAAACATCCAAAAACCCGGAAGCCGCGCGATGGGAGCAAGAGGCTCGCAACGTCACCATCACCCGCGATGATTGGGGCATCGCTCATGTTTTCGGAAAAACGGACGCCGACGCGGTCTTCGGCATGATCTACGCGCAGGCGGAGGACGACTTCAACCGCGTGGAGACCAACTACATCAACGCGATGGGACGGCTAGCGGAAGCCGAAGGTGAGTCCAAAATTTATCAGGATTTGCGCATGAAATTGTTCATCGATCCCAACGAGTTGAAGAAGCAATACGCAGCGAGCCCGGAATTTTTGAAGAAGCTGATGGACGCCTGGGCCGATGGCTTGAACTACTATCTTTGGAAACATCCAGAGGTAAAGCCTCGGGTCATCAGGAGATTTGAACCGTGGATGGCGCTGAGCTTCACTGAGGGAAGCATTGGCGGCGACATCGAGCGGATACGTCTCGCCCAGCTCGAGGGGTTTTACGGCAAAGTTCCTGTGAGCGCGAACATCTCCGCCGACGATGACGAAGTTGAAGAGCCGACGGGGTCAAACGGCATCGCCATCGCGCCCTCGAATACTTCCGTCCATCACGCGCTGCTACTGATCAATCCACACACTTCGTTCTTTTTCCGGTCCGAACTTCAAATGGCGAGTGACGAAGGGCTGAATGCCTACGGCGCGGTCACGTGGGGGCAGTTCTTCATCTACCAGGGATTCAACGATAGAGCAGGGTGGATGCACACTTCCAGCGGCGTCAACGCCATCAGCGAGTATCTGGAAACCGTGGAAAAACAGGGGAATCGATTTTTTTACAAGTACGGGAAAGAGCAGCGGCCTCTTGAGACGAAGGAGATCGCAGTGCCCTACAAGACGAGTCAGGGTATGGCGGAAAAAAAGTTCACCGTATTTCGAGCTCATCATGGCCCAATCGTGCGCGAGGCGGACGGCAAGTGGGTGAGCATCCGCCTGATGCAAGAACCTGTGAAAGCGCTGACGCAGTCGTACACGCGCACCAAGGCAAAAGACTACAAATCATTCCGGCAGACCATGGAGTTGCATACCAACTCCTCCAACAACACGATCTTTGCCGATGCGGATGGGGACATCGCCTACTTCCACGGCAATTTCATTCCGCGGCGCGATACCAGCTTTGACTGGACGAAACCGGTCGACGGAAGCAATCCGGCTGCTGAGTGGCATGATCTCCTTTCTATTGACGAGACGCCTCACCTCCTGAATCCGAAGAGCGGCTGGCTGTACAACTCCAACAATTGGCCATGGTCCGCCGCCGGGCCAAGCAGCCCGAAGAAGGAAGACTTTCCCGTTTATGTCGAGACCGGCGGAGAATCAGCGCGCGGGTTGCACGCGATTCGCGTTCTTCAAGACAAGAAAGATTTCACAGTCGACTCTCTGATCGCTGCAGCGTACGACAGCTATCTGACGTGGTTCGAAAAGCCCATCCCTTGTCTCGTGAAAGCCTGGGAGAATGCACCAGCTAGTAGCTCGTTGAAAGCGAAATTAGCAGAGCAGATCGCACTTTTGCGCGCGTGGGATTTTCGGTGGGGAGTGGCGTCCGTGCCGACTTCTCTCGCGGTTTTCTGGGGCCAAGACGCCCAGAAACGCGTGGGGGATGACGCGAAAAAGGCCGGCGTTTACGTCAGCGACTATATCTGTACAAAAGTGCAACCTGAGCTTCTCTTGCAATCACTCTCGGATGCCTCTGACAAACTTTCGGCGGATTTCGGCGGCTGGAAGACACCCTGGGGTGACATCAATCGATTCCAGCGCCTGACCGGCGATATTGTTCAGCCATTCAGCGACGCGGGGCCGAGCATCCCCGTCGGCTTCACATCATCAACGTGGGGCTCTCTAGCATCTTTCGGCGCGCGACCATACCCAGGAACCAAAAAATGGTACGGCACAAGCGGCAACAGTTTTGTGGCCGTCGTCGAATTTGGCGATAAAGTGCGCGCCAAGGCCGTGACCGCCGGTGGCGAGAGCGGCAATCCCGCGTCGCCCCACTTCAACGACGAAGCCCAGCGCTACAGCACCGGAAATTTGCGCGAAGTCTACTTCTACCCCTCGCAACTCAAGGGGCACATTGAGAAGGAATATCACCCTGGAAATTGAGATGCCACCAAGCGTCCCAGTTGAGAGAAGAATGGTAGGCCCGTGGGAACTCGAACCCCAGACCTCTACCGTGTCAAACTGGCTTTATTATGGCTCGGGACACCTGCGGCTAATGTCTTTTAGCCCCTGCCTCATAGATGAGCAGGGCAACAGCCAGACTCAGCGTTAGCACCTCGATCAAAAGCGCATAGGAAGCAAATCGCTTAGCTCGATCCAATCGGGCCACCAACCGGCTGGTACCCATTCCTACAATAATAAAGGGCGACCATATGAGCCTATACAAACAGAGAATGATTAAGCTCTGTCCCACATGCTTTTCGCCAAGAAAGAGCACACTAAGACAAACTGGCGCACTGAGGCTGAGACCTAAGAGGAATTTGGAATATGGCGTATAGAAGGCCTCAAACCTTGCAGTGACCCATATTAGAAAGACCGTTGGGACCATGAAGAGGCAGGCAATGAAGATGTAGAGTAGTAAGTCGCCACCAGCCCACATGCCACCAGATGCCTCAGCGGGATACCTGAGTTCTTGCAGGTGCCGCCCGTAGAGTAAGGTCGCCGCAACTACGAAGACAGCGGCATAAGCCAATGCAATTAACCACAGTTGTGCTCGGCGAGGGATAAATTCCACGAGAGCATTCTATCGTGCAGGGAGCAGGGATCGATGCACTATCCGAAGCCGGGTTTCGTCAACGGGCTGGAGAATTTTGGCGATTCTCTTTGTCCCTATGAATCGGACAGATTCCAAACAACCAAAAACGCCAATTTACAGTTGAAGTTTCTTTGGGATTCCGAAGAAAACTCTCTAACGTGGGGACTCGAACCCCAGACCTGGCCGACTCGGTCGGCCCGCTCTAAGCAACTGAGCTACGGATCAACGCTTGAATCATCTTTGCTGACTTCCATCGCTTGATTTCCAGCTCGCGCCGTCGGGCCTCCAGCAAAGAGTCGAACTCTTCTTTATAAACGAGCCTCCACGGGCCGCGACCGCAAGTTGAGCGCGTGTGCCCGCGAACATGTTCGGATAATCGCCGCTCGAGGTCGTCGGTCGAACCAACATAAAATCTGCCCGTGGATTCACTTTGCAGAATGTACAGAAAACACATCACTGGATTATGGTAGGCCCGTGGGGACTCGAACCCCAGACCTCTACCGTGTCAATGTAACAACGTTAAGTTTTACAATAACTTACAAGACTGCGGGGACTGCCAAAATACGCGGAAGTCGTGCAAGACAGCCCACTCTGTGGGTTGGATTGTGGGTTGGAAGTAGCAACTGATGCAGTGTGTCTCTCAACGCTTTCATTCAATGAAAGACCTGGGCGTGGCTTTAGGTGTGCAGACATTCGGAGAACTTAATAACTTCCTTTGGCTAGGCGGACATCTTGACCATGATGTGCAGAGAATATCTGCGCGCGCTTTTTGGAACGAGTTTCAACACGAGCCGTTGTGAGGACGGCGGAGCCGTGATGTCGAAAGGCAGTAAGAGTTGGCTTGCGTCTGGAGCTCTGGACTTGCCTCTCCGTTTAGAGGATACGGTTTTCGCCACATCGACACCGGCATACGGTACGGAAATCCCAAAGGAGGTATGGGCGAGAGCGATTGTCCGCACGCTGGGTGTGCCACCGTCTAGTTGTTTCAGCAATCCAGGGCCACTTATTCCCAGACAGATCATGAATTCTCCTTGACAACATTTTGTTGTTAGAGTACAAAACACCGCAAGTTAAGTTACTCTCCCTCAATTGGCGAAGCGCGCCTGTCGCTCGTGGGAACACATCCCCGGTCCTTGCGATGCGCTGGAAAGCTGCCAAGGGCCAACCTTTCCGCCACCGGTTTTTGGCCCAAACCCTTTCGGCGGCCTCACCGGCGGCAGCCCCACACCTCCTCCAGGATACGAAAAGTGCATTGCAGCTGCCCTACGCGAGATGGTTGCTCATGATGAGGGTACCTCAGCCAACCAGACAATGGGTACGGGACTCTTGTAGCGGGAACCGTCAAGAGCGCACCGCATCCCTTCCATTGGATACAGGGGAAGAGTTTTTCGTGGCGTAACCCCTGGCATATGTCAGCTGCCGATGTCGCCTCGCTGACCGGCCATCCAGATATACTCGTAGATGCAGGTGTTTCGAACAGTACGGCCTTTGGTCGTTATCAGTTTACTGTTGATACTTGGAACCAATTTGGCAGTGGAGGGATGACACCTGCGACCCAAGACGAAGCGATGAACGGCCTTATGGATCAACTGGGCATGATTCAGGATGCGATGTCGGGGCAAATCGCGCAAGCCATATGGGACGGGAATGGAAGATGGGCGAGCTTGCCCGACTCCCGTTCCAATCAGAATCCAAAGAGTTGGGCGGAAACAATCGCCGCTTTTCAGAATGCATTGCAAACACTTCCGGAGTGTCAATAGCTTAAACTGGAAGGAAACGGCAGCCAAGACGATGCGATTCACATTCAGCGTATTTGCATTCGTTCTCATTTGCAGTGTTAACGCACAGACCAAGCCCAAGGCGGCACCTGCCGAACAAACTAAATTCAACTTAGAGGAACGTGTCCTTCGACCCGCAACTATACCGGAGGATGTTCTCAAGGTTCTTCGGGAAAATTCCGATTTTCGTACGTGTGACGTGGAAGCCGGTTCACGAGACAACGTTCCCGCGACGTGGTATGAAGCCTCGCAAATCCACCTTGATGGTCTAGGCGAAACCGACCTAGTTGTAAAGGCGAAGAACGCATGTATGATGGGGCCAAATCTGGGGCCGTTTTGGGTTTTTAGGAAAACAGCTGAAGGCCATATTCTTGTGCTTAGCACAGACGCCGTTGGCGTGAAAATACTCAAGTCCGAAACAAATGGACTCAGAGACATCAGAACAGGGGCGGTTGCCAATCTCAAGCCGACTTACGTGATCTATAAATTTGATGGTCGCGTGTATCAGGCTAATTAGAACCAGGATTTTCAGCTTTAGCACACTTGCGGCTCAGGAAGCCATTCCACATTCGAGTTATTTGGAGGACATTATCATCGAAGGCTCAAAATGAGGAAGTTGAGCTCACACCGAAGTCACAACCCAACGATTCGAGTTTTGCTTCAAGCCGGTTCTTGTTCTCTGTTGTTCTTGTTTTTCCTTGCCCCAGCCAAAATCAAACAATCCCAATGGACTCATGCTGCGGCTACTAAGGAGGCTCGCCGTACGTGGGTTGAAGACACCCTGAAGGACCTCTCGCTTGAAGAGAAAGTCGGCCAAATGCTGCAAGTTCGCTACTACCTAGATTACAAAAGTTTCGATAGTCCGGAGTACAACCTCATCCGAAGAGAACTTCAGGAATATCATATTGGGTCCGCAGTCTGCGGGATGCACTTTGACAATTCGGGCCCGATTAGAAGTTCTGCCCTGGAAGCCGCCAAAGTAGCGAATCAACTTCAAACCGACGCGAAACTGCCGTTACTTCTGGCGGCAGATCTAGAGCGTGGCGTTGCCTCGCGCCTCCATGATGTCCCCGCTTTCCCGTGGCCAATGGCATTTGGTGCTGCGAACGATCCAGACAAGGTAGAACGGTTTGGTGCGGCCACCGCTCGGGAAGCACGTGCAATTGGCATCCAATGGGCCCTGGCGCCTGTCGCAGACGTGAATAACAATCCCGCGAATCCGATCATCAATACTCGCTCGTTTGGTGAGGATCCGCAACAAGTCGGCTTCTTCGTAAATGCTTTCGTCCGAGGGGCTCACAGGAACGGATTGTTGGTTACAGCAAAACACTTTCCAGGAAATGGCGATACCATTACCGATTCGCATCTCGGCGTAGCGACCATTAGAGGTGACATGGACCATCTGCAAAAGGTTGAATTGCCACCTTTCAAGGAAGCAATCAATGCGGGCGTGGATTCCATTATGTTGGCACACGCGATAGTGCCTGCCCTTGAACCTGACCCAGAGCGGATCACTACAATATCATCAAGAGTGGTTAAAGATGTCCTTCGAGACCAACTCAAGTTCACAGGTGTGATCCTAACGGATGCACTGGAAATGCGCGGACTTACGAGACTCTACGACCCTCGGAAAGGGAGTCCCACTGCGCGGGCCGCCGTTGACGCCGTCAAAGCAGGAAACGACGTAATTATGGTGCCCGCGGACTTGGATGGTGCCTTTCATGCAATCGTCAATGCCGTGCGCTCAGGTGACATCACTGAGGCACGAATCGATCAATCAGTGCAAAGAGTTTTGGAAATGAAAGCATCGGTGGGTTTGAACAAGAATCGGTTTGTGGATTTAAAGCAAGCTTCATCCCTTACTAGCGAGCCGCCTGACATGGAATTTGCTCAAAGTGTGGCCGATGATGCGGTCACCCTCGTACGTGATGATGGAAAAATGCTTCCACTTCAACGTTTTGATAGTCGCACCCAAGACGGTTCGGCGCCAACTCCAAGTTCTCAAGCTGAACGCAGACTGCTTGTTATCCTACTGGCTGAAAGCTTTGAGACCGAGAACGGACACGAATTGGTAAGTGCAATAAAGAACCGTCGTCCTAATGCTGAGATTTTCTATTTCGATGGACGCTTCTCGACCGGTCTCGAACCGAGAGTCCTAAGTGCCGCGAACGACGCCAAAGAAGTTGTTATCGCAGCTTATGTCATCCTTAGGTCCGCGAGACAGATCGAACTCAACGGCAAGTACGTGACGTATTTTGGATTGGCTGGCCCGAGTGGCAAACTGCTAAGCCAGCTTCTTGAGATTGCTCCGGAGAAAACCGTCGTCCTTTCCCTGGGAAGTCCTTATCTCATTGAGAGCCATCCCGAAATCAAGACCTATGTGTGTACTTATGCCATGGCATCGACGTCTGAAATCAGCGCAGTCAAAGCCCTCTTCGGCGAACTCCAAAACCACGCCAAGCTTCCAGTCACTCTACCCGGCATCGCACCTCGCGGGTTCTCACTTCCATGGCCAACGCAGGAACGCCGCGATAAGCAATCTTCGGCCACTACACCTTGAGTTCAATCGCCAGTAATTTGGTGCATTCTTGAAAGACTTCCGACCAATTGATTGGAAACGCACCGTTGGTGTAGATGATTCTGTGGCTGCAGGCGCACATGAGATCTGAGCTGCCCCCTAGCTCCGCGCACAGGATCATACGACACCAAGATCAACAAGATCGGCGCAATAGTTTTATTATCATTCACTTCCGGGCAACAGGATTTCGTAGATTTCAATACGGCCTAGAATCTGGTTCGGGACCAGGAGGTCGGCTGAATCTTTGTGGACAAGGAGGCCTGACTCTAAATTGTCAGGCACGTAGGCTTATTCGTAATCGTCGGGTCTGAGCTGGTTAAAACCGGCTGGACGAAGAGAGAGTAAATAATGATGCTGCCGGATGTGAGCACATCGCTAAGTGTCCACGTGGAAGAAGTGGACACATCCGAGCAGGTCCTTCTTGATGAGACACCCAAGCAAATAGTGAGACGGCTGCGACCCGTCGAAGAGAAACGCCGCATCGTGGAAGATACGTTGGAAACTGGGGCTTCGATAGCACGCGTGGCGCGGCGGCATGGGGTCAACGCCAACCATGCGTTTTTACTGGCGCAAGCAGTACCGTGAAGGACGGCTGGTTTGCCTTTAACCGGCTGTGGAAGGTGGAAGGTTCATGTCTTCTGCGAGCATCTTTCGCCGGTCAATGAATCAGCCTACATCGTCCGATTCACGCCGATCTTAGATTTCGTGGCGGATTCCACGCCTTGGTAGTTGAAGGCTAAACACAGGAACCGTAATAGCGGCCGGGCTCCGAAGTTCAGCAAATCCTGCCAAAAAGCTCATTCTATTGAGAATAGACAATTAATGGCGAAAACTGCCGGATCGATAGCCGCGTCTTCCCAAGATTCTCGTTGACGTTTTCCTTTTTCAAGGCCTCTGAAGTATAGGGAATCAGAGTCTCCAGAAAAAAGCCAGTTGTGGTTTCCTGAAAACAGGGCCTCTTAGATAGTAGGGGGCTAATAAGCTGCTTTCCTCGGACGGAGGGGAAACCGCCCCTCGGTCTGGCGAGCCTCTTGCCCTTCCCTTGCTCACTTGTAGGTTGCAGTCTAGGGAGTCATGCCATGTCTCGAGGCTTTGACGGACCTGAAATCGACGACTTCCACGGCCCAGAGCGCGATGTGAGCCGCGGTCCCGAGTCGAACAATCGTGCCGGCTGGGACACCGTCAGGAGGCTGGAGAGAATTCGCGGTGAGGAGGAACGGGCCGATCAGCATGGCCGGGAAGCCCGCGGAGCCTCTGGCAGTAACCGCCCGCCTCTACTTCGCGAGGAGCGCGTCCAGCTGGTAGTCGCTCGAACCAGCCGCGCGAACTACGTGGACCGCAACCGGACCTACCAACTGCGCAATTCCGAGCTGCACGCCTTGACCGAGGTCGGCAAGTTTCGCGTCATTGCCACCAGTGATCTCGCCCAGTTCGCCTACAACGGCGACTCCTCTCGCATGCAAAACGATCTCGCGAACCTGAGCCGCCAGGGACTTTTGAAGCAGACTTCCATCATGGATTACGATTTCTCGCCCGTTCGCGCCGTGACGCTCACCAAGCAAGGTCATCGGGCTCTTTCCTACAGCAGATTCCTTCGTCCTGACCAAGCTACCTACCACGGGCTGAAGAAACCCAAAGAAGCGTTCCACGATGCCGAACTCTATCGGCTCTATCACAAGGTCAGCGATGAAATCGAAGGCCGTGGCGGCAAAGTCGTCCGCGTCAAGTTGGACTACGAGATCAAACGCGATCTCTACGCCGATCTGGCCCGCACCTGGCAAGACAAGAGCAAGTGCCCGGAAACGGTGAAA
>DATEHF010000060.1:0-124886 GCA_035279725.1 Candidatus Acidiferrum sp. | reverse complement strand
TGCCTCATAAGCCGAACGACGTCGTCACGCCAACGAGATGAGTCTGGAGAAACGGAACCATCGCGGATCCTCACTTCAATACACGGGCTGGATGTCAGAAGAAATTTCTTTGCTCCCTCCAGTCGCGGGAGGACTTTTTTTTCTTGACATCCCCTTATATAGAACGCGGTTAGTCGGAAGCTGACCGACTAGCAAGAGTTGTGCTTATCGCGGGATTTGGGGCGGTCGTGTGCTAGAGTTTTTGGGTGATGAGGAAACTCGGGATCTACGTGCAGGTGCCGTTCTGCCAGACGAGGTGTACGTATTGCAATTTTCATACGGGAGTGGTGGCGAGCAGTCGGTTTGCGCCTTATGTGGAGGCGGTTTGTGGGGAAATTCGGGGGCATCGGGAGTTGTTGAGGGCGGCGGGAGTTGGGCGAGGCGCCGAGACCGGCGAAAAAGCGCACAGCCAGGAGTGGCTGTGCCACCAACCCGTCGCTGACACAGTTTACATTGGCGGGGGGACGCCTAGTCTGCTGGACCCCGTGCATCTGCAGAACACTTTGGATGCGATTCGGGAGACGTTCGAGGTTGAGCGGCCTGGGCGATTAGGGCGCAGCAGTGCTGCGCCCCTACAAGAGAGTGTCGTGGTGCGAGTTGCAGAAGTGGAGCGGCTCACCTCCCCGACCCGGTCGGGGCAGGCAGAACGCGAGCCCTACGACGGCAGCGGAACTGGGCTGGTGGAGGTGACGCTGGAGGCTGATCCGGAGACGGTGGAGACGGGGAAGGCGGCGGCTTGGGTAACGGCGGGGATTAACCGGGTCAGTTTTGGGGTGCAGTCGTTTGTGGATAAGGAGCTGGTGGCCGCGGGGCGGATGCACCGGCGGGAGGATATCTATCGGGCTGTGCCAATTTTGCGGGCGGCAGGGATTCGGAATATCAGTTTTGATTTGATTGCGGGGTTGCCGCACCAGACTCGGGAGAGTTGGCGGCAGTCGTTGGAGGAGTTGATTGCGCTCGGGCCGGAGCATGTTTCGGTTTATTTGCTGGAGATTGATGAGGGGAGCCGATTAGGGGCGGAGTTGCTCGGCGGTGGGAAGAAGTACAGCGCTGGGGCGGTTCCTAGCGAAGATGAGATGGCGGAGTTTTATGAGCTGGCGCAAAAGAGGCTGGGCGCGGCGGGGTATCATCACTACGAGATATCGAATTGGGCGAAGCCTGGGTTTGAGTCGAAGCACAACTTGAAGTATTGGCAGCGGGAGCCGTATTTGGGATTTGGGGCGGGGGCGCATTCGTTTTCGGGGACGGAACGGTGGGCGAATGCGCATGATGCGGCGGCTTATGTGGGGGCGCTGCAAGGCGGTCGGTTGCCGGTGGAGCAGCATGAAGTTTTGACGGCGGAGGGCGCGCTGGAGGAGGAATTGTTTCTGGGGTTGCGACAGTTGGATGGGATCGATGTGGGGCGAATCGAGCTGGACTATGGAGTGGCGCTGGCTGGACGATTTGATCCGTTGGCTATGGCGGGACTGGTGAAGAGAGATGGAAGCATGGTGAAGCTGGCGCCTGACAAACTTAGTGTGTCGAATGAGGTGTTTGTGGAGTTGATGAGGTAAGAGTAGGCAGAAGAAAGAGCAAAGATAACGCAGAGAGGCAGAGTCTCACAAAGTTCGGAAAAGAAAAAGATTTAACACAGAAGGCGCTGAGGTCGGAGCACGGAGAGCATAGAGACGGAGAAGAATATGAGCTACACGGTGGCGAAGGGGAATCAGAGGGTGGATCCGGATCAGGTGGCGGAGGCGGGGAAGATTCCAGAGGGAGTAGTGGACCTGCGGAGCGATACGGTGACGCGGCCTACGGCGGAGATGCGTCGGGCCATGGCGGAGGCGGAGGTCGGGGATGACGTTTATGGGGAGGACCCGACAGTTAACCGGCTGGAGAAGCGGGCAGCGGAGATGTTTGGGAAAGAGGCGGCGCTGTTTGTTCCTACGGGATGCATGGGGAACCTGATTTGCATCAAGACGTGGACGCATCATGGGGATGAGGTGATTTGCGAGGAACGCTCGCACGTGAATTTGTATGAGCTAGCCTCGATGTCGGCGATTGCGGGATGCATGCCGCGAGTGGCGCGCGGGGAAGATGGGATTTTGACGTGGAAGCAGATCGAAGCGGTGATCCGGCCAAAGATTTATTACGATTCGCAGACGGCGCTGATCTGTTTGGAGAATACGAGCAACATGGCGGGAGGGACGGTTTATCCGACAGCGCAAATGGACGAAATCTGCGACCATGCTCACAAGATGGGATTAAAGGTGCATCTGGATGGAGCCCGGATTTTCAATGCGGCTACCGCGCTGGGAGACCACGTGTCGGTGATGGCGAGAAAAGTGGACTCGGTGATGTTTTGTTTGTCGAAGGGGCTGGGCGCGCCGGTGGGGTCGATGATAGCGGGAACGAAGGCGTTCATCGAGAAGGGGCGAGTGTACCGGAAAATGTTTGGTGGAGGGATGCGGCAGGCGGGCGTGATTGCGGCGGCCGGGTTGATTGCGCTGGAGAAATCTCCGGCGCGACTGAACGTTGATCAAGAGAATGCCAAGCGGCTGGCGGAAGGGATTGCGGAGATTCCGGGGCTGACGATCGATCCGAAGAAAGTCCGGTCGAACATTGTGATCTTTGATTGCTCGAAGACGGGGAAGACAGCGGTGGAGTTGTGCGATGCGCTGCATCCGCATGGAGTGTGGGCGCAGGATACAGCGCTGTATTCGGTGCGGGTGGTTACACACTGCGATGTGGATGGCGCCGGGGTTGAGCGGGCGCTCGTGGTGCTGAAGGAAGTGGTGGCGAAGACACAAAAGGTGGGGGCATGAAAGGAAAGAACGCAAGTCGAACTCGGCTTCTGGCTTGTGTACTGGCAGGCTTGGTGTTCGCTGGTTTCGCTCAGGCGAAAGACGCTCCGGCGAAGAAAACAGCAGACGCGAAGAGTGCTCCGACGGTGGCGGACGCGCAAAAGTTTCTGTACGAGGCGGAAAGCCGCTTATTCGATATTACGAACAAAGCGCAACGAGCTTCCTGGGTGGAAGAGAATTTCATCACCGATGATACGGAACAGATCGCGGCGGACGCTAACCAGGAGTTGAGTGGTTTCAGCGCGGAGATGTCCAAAAAGGCGCACGATTTCGACAAGCTGGCACTTCCGCCCGAGATGGCGAGAAAGATGCTGCTGTTGAAACTTTCGGCCGGGTTTCCGGCACCCGCTGACCCAAAAGAACAGAAGGAACTGGCGCAGGTGCTGGCTTCACTAGATGGCGACTACGGAAAAGGGAAGTGGTGCCCCAGCGCAGATGCTTCGAAGTGCCTGGACGTGACGGCGGTCGGAAAACTGATGGCGACAAGCCGCGACGCGGAGGAACTGAAGCGAGCGTGGATTGGGTGGCACGCCGTGGGCGCGCCGATGCGGCTGCGCTACGCGCGGATGGTGGAACTGGGAAATGCGGGATCGCGGGAATTGGGATTCGCGGATGCGGGAGCATTGTGGCGTTCGAACTACGACATGCCGCCAGATGCTTTGGCGAAAGAAGCGGACCGGCTGTGGGAGCAACTGAGGCCGCTGTATGAATCTCTCCATGCTTATGTGCGCGGGCAACTGCGGAAGAAATATGGGAATGAAATCGTTCCGGCTCACGGGCCGATTCCCGCGCATTTGTTGGGAAACATCTGGAGCCAGGAGTGGAACAACGTTTATTCGCTGATGGATTCGCCAAAGCCGACGCAGAGTTTCGATCTGACGAAAATCTTGCAGGACCGTCACACGGATGCAAAAGGAATGGTGCATTACGGCGAGGCATTTTTCGCCTCGCTGGGATTTGCGCCGTTGCCTAAGAGTTTCTGGGAGAGATCGCTTTTCATCAAGCCGGCCGACCGCGACGTGGTGTGTCACGCGAGTGCTTGGGACATCGATTCGAAAAACGATGTACGAGTGAAGATGTGCATCCAGATCACGGAAGAAGATTTCCGAGTGATCCACCACGAGCTGGGGCACAACTTTTACCAGAGGGCGTACAGCGGCCTGGCGCCGCTTTTCCAGAACAGCGCGAATGACGGTTTTCATGAAGCCGTTGGAGACACGATCGCGCTTTCGGTGACACCGGAATATTTGAAGCAGATTGGATTGATCGAGGTTGTGCCGCCGGCTTCCGGCGATATCGACTACTTGCTGCAGCAGGCACTTGAGAAAGTAGCGTTTCTGCCGTTTGGATTGCTGGTGGATAAGTGGCGGTGGGAAGTGTTTGCGGGACAAGTGAAGCCGCAGCAGTACAACAAAGAGTGGTGGGATTTGCGACTGAAGTATCAGGGCATCGTACCGCCCGTGGTGCGGACGGAAGCTGATTTTGATCCCGGAGCGAAGTATCACGTGCCGTCGAATACGCCATACATGCGGTATTTTCTCGCGCGGATATTGCAATTTCAGTTTCAGCGCGCGCTTTGCCGGGAGGCAGGGTACAGCGGCCCGCTGCACCGCTGCTCGATTTATGGAAACAAGGCGGCTGGAGAAAAACTGAACAAGATGCTGTCGATGGGACAGAGTAAGCCTTGGCCGGAGGAGCTGGAGGCACTGACGGGAGAGAAGCAAATGGATGCTTCGGCGCTGGCGGACTATTTTGCGCCGCTGAAGGCCTGGCTGGACGAGCAAAACAAAATGAACCACTACCCGACGGGGTGGTAAGTCCTGTGTTGGAGCGACTCAGTATGATCAGGCGAGAGGGCCGGGGTTCTTGAGGTAGCGGTCGACGATGCCGTCGGCGGTGCGGAGAGTTAAGGCGAGAATCGTTGGGGTGGGGTTCATCGAGGGATTTTGCGGAAACGTCGAGCCACCGAGAATAAAAAGATTCGAAAATTGCCAGTGTTGCCAATAGGGGTTCACTACCGAGTGGCTCGGTGAGTTACCCATGATCGTGCCACCCTGGACGTGAGTGGTCTGATAGCGCGTGGAATCGTAACTGTGCAGGCCCGAAAAAGGATTGATCTCTTTGGCGTTCATGGCGCGAGCGATTTCCACGGATTTGGCGGTAGCGAAGTCGGCCATTTTTCGTTCGTTTTCGCGCCAGTCGAGTGTGAGGCGGAGGAGCGGGTCTCCCAACTTGTCCTTGTAGGTAGGATCGAGATCCATGAAATTGGATTTGTAGGCGAGATGTTCGCCCGTAAACCCGATGACTCCGGTACGGTCGTAATAATCAACCGCAGCTTTCTTCCATTCAGAACCCCACTTGGCTTTTACGGAATGCGGAACGGCGCCGAAATTGGCGATGGGTTGAAAACCGTAGCCGCGCGCCCCGATGGTACCGCCGCGTAAAAAAGGAAGTGATCCGCGGTTGAAAACATCTCCATCGAAGTCCCCGACCAGTGTGGCTGCAGAACCGGAGCCCATAAAACGGTTCAGGGGCTGTTCGAAGAAGGCAGTGGCAGCGTTGGTGCTGATCTGGTGAGTGAGGCTGCTGCCAACGGTTCCGAGGCCGGTCGCAGGATCATAGGCCTCACCAATTCCGGACAGGAGAAGCAGGCGAGTGTTATTGAAGGTCCAGGAAGAGAGGAAGACCAGAGACGCAGGCTGAAAGATTTCTTGGCCAGCGGCGTCGATGTAGGTTACGCCTCGGACCTTGGAACCTGGTCGGGAATCAAACTGAATTCGGCGCACCCAGGCGCCGGTGCGAAGAGTTACGTTTTTGCGTTTTTGAATGATGGGGAGCAGAAGAGTCGTGGGCTGGGCTTTAGCGCCGACCATGCAGCCAAATCGCCCGCAGAATCCACAGTAAGTGCAGCCGCCACGCGAAATACCGTCTGGATTCGTATAGGCCTGACTCAATGTAGCCGATGGAGCGGGGAAGGGATGATACCCAAGAGATTTTGCGGCATCGCGGAAGAGTGCGGCGAAATAAGGGATCTTTGTGGGTGGAGTGGGGTACTCCTCGCTGCGCGGTCCTTCAAAAATGTTGCCGCCGTCGATTTTCTTTCCTTGCAGATTGCCAGCTTTGCCTGAGACGCCGAGCAATTTGTCGACGCGGGTGTAGTAGAGCTCGAGTTCATCGTAGGTCACGCCCCAATCGCGAATGGAGTGATCTTCGGGGAGAGACTTAGCGCCGTATTTCTCGGTGGTCCGCGTAAGCAATTCGAAACAATCAGGAAGAAAGCGGGGGCAAAGGGCGTTCCAGTGTTCGCCGGAGCCTCCAACGCCGGCGCCGGGCAGGAAAGAGCCATGCTGGCGAAGGGGAAGGGCGCGCTGGCTGGGATTGTTGCGGAGAGTGACGGTTTCTTGTGAAAGATCCTGCATCATGCGCATGCGAATGGCGTAATCCAATTCGTCCATGGCGTTGGCGTAGTCGGAGGGATCTCTTGGAACGCCCCGCTCGAGGACCACTATGGAAAGAGAAGTGCGCGAGCCGAGTTCTTTGGCCATGAGCAGGCCGGACCAGCCGCCACCAATGATGACGGCGTCGACGGCGGGAAGAGTCTTCATGGCTCATCCTCGCTGGGGCGAATCTTCGCGCGTGTGACCTGGCTCAGGCTGGCTGGTGTGGGACGGAAGAGTTCGCCGTAATGCTTTTCGACGTCTTCGTAATTGCTCATGCGCGGGCCGGGGAACCCGATGAGTTGCCAGCCGACCATGCTGGCGTTGCCGCCATGAATGGGGTCGCAGAACATTCCTTCGATGGTGTTTTGACGGAGGAGAGAAAAGAAAACGGAGGACTCGATTTTTTGGAGAGCTTGGTCTTGCTCCGCGGGCCGGAGCAGATGAAATCCTTTCATACCTCTTAGGCCTTCACGATAGATTTCGCGAGGAGATTGCTGGCCTTGGTAGCCGAGTGTCGCGGGGGCTTCTTCAAAGGGCGGTTGGGTGTAACGAAAACGATCGCGACCGTAGGAGCCGGCGAGTTGGCGGTCGATGTAGATTGAGACGCCGGCTTCGCGAGCGCCGGGGCCGGAGTCGTCCGAGGGAAAGATGCGAGAGGCAGCGGCAGCGACAATCAGGGCTTCGGTCTCGGTGAAGAAGCGAAGCGGGATGCGAATTGGTTCTTCGCCCGAGGCGAGGAGAGAGACCTTGCGGTCCAGGGAATAAACGAGGACGCCACCGAGGGTTGCGGCAGAAAGAGTAAGAAAGTGGCGGCGGCGCATCGGCAGGAGTCTAGCAGAGAAGGCGTGCAGGGTAGAAGAAATCGCAAATTTTGGGCGGATGACTGTGAGCGAGATGAGCACGCAAAGACGCGGGAAAACCAGGAGAAACGAGCACTGTGGTATAAATTATATTTGGGTTGGGCATAGCAAGAGCAGATAGTCTCACCGGAGAAAACGTGGAATTCAGTTTTACTGACGAACAACAGCAGTTACGGCGAAGTGTGAGGGAATTCGCGGAGGGGGAGATCGCTCCGCATGTGATGGAGTGGGATGAGGCGTCGCATTTTCCTGTGGAGATCATGCCGAAGCTGGCGGAAATGGGGCTGCTGGGCGTCATTTTTCCGGAACAGTATGGCGGGGCTGGGCTGGGTTACATCGAGTACGTGATCGCGGTTGAGGAATTGTCTCGAGTAGACGGATCGGTGGGGATCATTGTTGCGGCGCACAATTCGCTGTGCAGCAATCACATCTTCAAGTTTGGAAGCGAGGAACAAAAGAAGAAGTATCTTATGCCGCTGGCTCAAGGAAAGAAAATAGGCGCCTGGTCACTGACGGAGCCGGAGGCGGGATCGGATGCTGGAGGGACGCGAACGACTGCCGTGCGCGATGGCAAGAATTGGGTTTTGAATGGAGCGAAGACCTTCACGACGAACGGCCACTACGCGGACGTGTGCGTGGCGATGGCAGTAACAGACAAGGCCAAAAATTCGCACGGAATCAGCGCGTTTATTTTGGAAAAGGGAATGCCGGGGTTCAGGCCAGGCAAGAAGGAAAACAAGCTGGGATTGCGCGCGAGCGACACTTCCGAAGTAATCTTCTCGGATTGCCGAGTACCTGCCGAAAACCTGCTCGGGGCAGAAGGCGAAGGGTTTGTTGGGAGCTTGAAGATTCTGGATGGCGGGCGGATTTCGATTGCAGCGCTGGGGCTGGGAATGGCGCAAGGAGCGTTGGAAGCGGCCACGAAATACGCGAAACAGCGGAAGCAGTTCGGGCAGGCCATCAGCGAATTTCAGGCGATCCAATTCAAACTGGCGGAGATGGCGACGCAGGTGGAGGCGGCTCGTCTGCTGGTCTATCAAGCAGCGTGGCTGGCGGACCGCAAGGACGTTCGTTTCACGAAGGAATCGAGCATGGCAAAATTGTATGCCAGCGAAGTGGCGGTGCGCGTGGCCAATGAATGCGTGCAGATCCACGGCGGATATGGATTCATCAAAGACTATCCGGCTGAAAAGTATTACCGCGACGTAAAGCTCTGCACCATTGGTGAAGGCACCAGCGAGATCCAAAAACTGGTGATTGCCCGACAATTGCTGGGTAAGAAATAATAGGGTGATGCGCCTGCCCGCTTTCGAAAGCTCCACAGAAAAAGCATGAGCGTACCTGTTGAAAAATGGGCGGAACAGGTGCGCGTGGGCGATGTGCGCGCGGTGTCGCGGGCGATTACGGCGATTGAGAATCATCAGGCCGAGGCCGAGGCACTGTTGCGGCTGCTCTTTCCGTACACAGGGCAGGCCTATCTCACTGGGGTTACCGGAGCACCGGGAACGGGGAAAAGCACGCTGGTCGACCGGCTGGCGAGCTATCACCGGAGGAAACAGGAGCAGGTTGGCGTGATTGCAGTGGATCCAACTAGCCCGTATTCAGGCGGGGCGATACTGGGCGATCGGATTCGCATGCAAGGGCACGCGGGAGATGCGGGGACGTTTATCCGGTCCATGGCCACGCGTGGATTCCTTGGCGGGCTCGCGCGGGCGACGGCGGAAGTGGCGCTGCTGCTGGATGCGGCGGGGAAGAAGCACGTACTGATCGAGACAGTCGGCGTGGGACAAGATGAAATCGACATCGTGCGGCTGGCGGATTGTGTGCTCGTGGTCCTTGTGCCGGGGATGGGCGACGACATTCAGAACATGAAAGCCGGGTTGATGGAGATTGGCGACATTTTTGTTTTGAACAAAGCGGATGGTGAAGGGGCGGACCGGTTGGAGCAGCAACTTATGGCCATGCTGTCGCTGGTGATGCCGCGAGATGGTTGGCACCCGCCGATCGTGCGCACCGTGGCCACGGAAAACAAGGGAATTGAGGAATTGGCGGAGACGGTAGGGAAATTTCAGAAACATTTTGAAGCAAGCGGAGAGCGGCGGCGGAAGCGCGTCGAACATTGGAAGAACCGATTGGTGGAACTGCTGGAGTCGCGTTTGTTGGAGCGGGCGCTGGGTGGAGCAGGCGGGGAAATACGATTGGCGGAGCTGGCGGGGGAAGTGGCGGATCGGAAGAAGGATCCATTTACAGCGGTAAACGAGATTCTGAAGAAGAGCGGATTGCAGGGCTAGAGGAGAAAGAAGATGGCGGAGAAGAAGGCGGGTAAATCGAAAAGTGGGAAATCTGGAACGAAAGCGGAAGTCGGGATCATTGGCGGGAGCGGGCTGTATGCGATGAACGGATTGACGAATGTGCGGGAGGTTCGCGTGAAGACTCCGTTTGGCGATCCGTCGGATGCATTTGTGCTTGGCACGCTGGAAGGGAAACGCGTCGCGTTTCTGGCGCGACATGCGCGCGGGCACCGGATCCTGCCGAGCGAAATCAACTACCGAGCCAACATCTATGCGATGAAATTGCTCGGCGTGGGGCGAATTATTTCGGTGAGCGCGGTCGGATCGTTGAAGGAGGACTTACGGCCGGGAGAATTTCTGGTGGCGGACCAGTTTTTCGACCGCACGAAAAACCGCTCGTCGACGTTTTTTGGAGAAGGCTTGGTGGCGCACCTGGCTTTTGCGCACCCCACTTGCGCGCAATTGTCCAGCGTCCTAGCGGATGCTTGCGTGCATGAAGCGGTGATGGTGCATCGCCGCGGGACTTATGTGTGCATCGAAGGGCCGCAATTCTCCACTCTGGCAGAAGCGAACGTGAACCGGCAGCTTGGGTTCGAAGTGATCGGGATGACCAATGTGACAGAAGCGAAACTGGCACGCGAAGCGGAGATCTGCTATGCAACCATCGCTATGATTACCGACTACGACTGCTGGCATCCGGAGCATGCGTCGGTGACAACGACCCAGATCATGGCCACCTTGAGTCAAAACGCGGAGAATTCACAGAGGGTGCTGCGAACCGCCGTTCGAGAGCTGACGGCAGCGAGGTCCTGCAAATGCGCGTCAGCGCTGCAGCACTCGCTGGTTACGGATTTGAAGATTGTCCCCAGGGCAACAAAAAAGAAGCTGGCAGCCATCATCGGAAAATATATTTCTTAGGAGAGACGCGTGTCCTTACTCGTTGTTGGTTCTGTGGCGTTTGATGCTTTGGAAAGCCCCTATGGAAAAGTGGAACGCGCGCTCGGGGGCGCGGCCACGTACTTTGCGGTAGCAGCCAGTTTTTTTACGCATGTCAATCTCGTGGGGATCGTAGGAGATGACTTCACGGAAGTGGATGCGCGGATCTTTCACGGACGCACCATCGATATCGATGGATTGGAACGCGCGACGGGAAAAACGTTCTTCTGGGCAGGGCGGTATTCGCAGAATTTGAACGAACGCGTGACACTAGCCACGGAGCTCAATGTGTTCGCGGAATTCAAGCCTCGCCTGCCGGAGAAGTACCGCGACTCCAAATATGTGTTCCTGGCGAACATTGCGCCGGATTTGCAGCGAGACGTGTTGCATCAGGTGAAGAAGCGTCCGAAGATTGCCGCGCTGGATACCATGAACTACTGGATCGAGCGTTCGAACGCGGAGTTGCGGGAAACGCTGAAGCACGTGGACATCCTGATGATCAATGACTCGGAGACGCGCGAGCTCTCCAATGATCACAACTTGCTGCGCGCAGCCAAGCATATCTTTAGGATGGGACCGTCGACGCTCGTGGTGAAGCGCGGGGAGTACGGCGCGATGATGGTGGACAAGCGCGGGGTCTTCTGCGTGCCGGCGTTTCCGTTGGAAGAGCCACATGATCCTACTGGAGCTGGCGACAGCTTTGCCGGCGGCTTCATGGGCTACCTGGCAGGATGCGCCAACAAGAGCGATGCTTCGCTGCGGCGCGCTATGGTTTATGGTTCCGTGCTAGGGAGCTTCGCGGTCGAAAAATTCGGCCTCGACCGGCTCCGCCACCTGAAGCGCAGCGAGATACACGCCAGGGCACGCCACTTTTCAAAATTGACACAATTCAAATTGTAATGGCTAGAATTTCGTTCATGCGGGCAGTGGGTCCCGCTGGCGATGCTTTCTCCTCAGCAAATGTTTCTGCGACTGACCGTGGCCGCCGTTCTCGGCGCGATCATTGGGATTGAGCGCGACCTGCGGCGCCGGCCTGCCGGGGTGCGAACGAGCCTGTTTGTTTGTCTGGCGACTGCGCTCTTCACCATATTATCTGGAGAGATTGCACACGCGTTTGGCGATACAGGCAGCACGCGAATTGCGTCCAATATTGTGCAGGGCATCGGTTTTTTGGGCGCTGGCGCGATACTGCGCGAAGCTGGTGGGGTAGTGGGAATGACCACTGCTGCAACAATTCTTGTAGAGGCTGCGATCGGTATGGCTGTGGGCGGCGGTTTTTACGCCGTGGCTGCTTACGCGACAGGCCTGGTGCTTTTCGGCTTGATCTGCGTCGGCTGGGCGGAGCGACGCTTCAATTTGAAATGCCGTAACATGGTATTCCGCATCACGACAAGCCACGCGGACAACCTCGCAACCGAAGTGCAGCGGCTTATGAGTGGACTGAAAATTGCGATGCAGCACTTTCGCGTCTCGATGGCAGGGGCGAATTCAATTGTGGAATTCGAATCGGATGTCAGCCACAACCAACAAGAGGCGATCGTCGCACAACTGAATCGTCAAGGCGTGATTACGGAAGTCATTCCGGTCGAGGGCCATCACGAATGACCGGAGGCAACGGGACTCCTCGAAAGCCCAAAGCCCTGGCTGCTGGTTCGCGGCTGGGCGTGTTTGCTCCAGCGTCGCCGGCGGAATCCGTTGCAATGATTGCCGGGCTGGCGGAATTGAAACGGCTCGGACTTCAAGTCGTAGTCAATCAAGACAGCAGAGCGGAGGGGTACTTCGCCGGGTCGTCCTTGGAAAGAGTAAGCGGATTTCAAAGCGCCGTGCTTTCCGATCAAGTAGACGGATTGGTGGCATTGAGGGGGGGCTACGGATCGAATTATTTGCTGGACTACGCGCTGGAAAAGAGCCTGTCCAGTCCAAAATGCGTGATGGGATTCAGCGATATCACATCTTTGCAAATCTACCTTTGGCAGCGATGCGGCTGGGTGAGTTTCTATGGCCCCATGGTCGCGGCGGGTCTGAACGCTGGCGCTGGAATGCGTAAAGGCTATGATGAAGATTCGTTTGTTCAGGCGATTCGCAAAACCGAGAGTGGATGGAAAGTGCGTTTGCGCGGGGAACCGGTGCTCACGGGAAGCGCCACGGGGAGAGTTCTGGGCGGCTGCATGACCTTGTTGGAGGCCACGATCGGGACGCCATGGGAATTGGATACCAAAGAGTCGATTTTGGTCCTGGAAGACCGAGCGATGAAACCGTACCAGGTGGACCGCGTTTTGATGCATTTGAAGCAGGCGGGGAAGTTTGAAGGCGTGCGCGGGATTGTTCTGGGAGATTTTCCGGAGGGTGAACCGAGTATTGCGGGGGCTCCCACGGCACGCGAAGTGTGCGCGAGAATCTTGCGGCCGCTTGGGGTGCCCATTGTGTTTGGCGCCCCCGTGGGGCATACGGTTCGACCGATGCTCACGATCCCTCTTGGCATCAAAGCGCGGCTGGATACGGAAGGGGAAGGCACCCTCGAATTCCTGGAACCGGCGGTGGTGGCTTGAGCGAAACAAAGCATGTTCATGTGATTGGAATTGGCGGGTCGGCGATGGCGCCGCTGGCGGGGATGCTGCGGGAGCACGGCTTTCGGGTGACAGGTTCGGATACGGGAGTCTATCCGCCGGCGTCCACTTTGCTCGAAAGCCTGGGGATTTCGTTCTTCAACACCTTTGATACGGCGCACATGCAGGAGGCGCCAGACTTAGTGGTCGTTGGCAATATCATTGCGCGGGGAAATCCCGAACTTGAGGAAGTGCTAGATCGAAAGATCCCTTATCGTTCGATGCCGGAGATATTGGAAGAAGTTTTTCTTCCAGATAAGCATTCCATTGTGGTCAGCGGGACGCACGGAAAAACGACCACAACAGCGATGCTGGCCTGGATTTTTCAGACCGCGGGAAAGAAGCCGAATTTTCTTGTGGGGGGCGTGGCGGAAAACTTTGGAAAGAGTTATGGGTTAGGCGGAGGAGAAGAGTTCATTCTGGAAGGCGATGAGTACGAAACGGCATTCTGGGACCGCGGGCCGAAATTTTTTCACTACCATCCTGACGATCTGATTGTGACTTCGCTGGAATACGATCACGCGGATATTTATCCTGATTTTGAGACGTACCAATTGGCGTTCCGGCGGCTGGTCAATCTTGTGCCGCGGCGAGGCTGCGTGGTGATTTGGGGCGATACAGAAGACTCCGGACCGGCTTTGCGGCGTGCGGCGGAGAAAGCTTTTTGTCCGGTGGAGACGTACGGGTTCTCTGCGGAGAATGATTGGGTGGCAAGCGATTTTGCGGTTGAAGGCGAGACCATGCGGTTTCGGGTAGCGCATCGGGGAAAAACTTTTGGGGAATTTGCGCTGGTGGCGACGGGAAGGCACAACGCTTTGAACGCCATGGCGGCGATGATTGTGGCGCAGGGTCGTGGCATTTCGCGTGAGGCGATTGCCGAGGGACTGGCAACGTTTCGCAGCGTGAAGCGTCGAATGGATGTGCGAGGAGAAATCGGAGGAGTGCTAGTGGTGGATGACTTTGCGCATCATCCCACGGCCGTGAAAGCCACGATCGAAGCGGCTCGCGGGCGCTGGCCCGGTAGGCGGCTGTGGGCGATTCTCGAGCCGCGGTCCAATTCCATGCGGCGCAAAGTGTTTCAAGATGCGTTGCCGAAGGCTCTGGCTCTCGGAGACAGGGTGATTCTTGGCGGAGTTTTTCGCGCTCAGCAGTTGGGTGGGGACAATCGACTCGACCCAGAGAGCGTGGCTGAGAGTGTCCGCTCGCTCGGAAAGGATGCCCGTGTTTTTCCCAGTTCCGGCGCCATTGCGGAGCATCTTGGGAGCGAGGCTAGACCTGGAGATCTCCTGCTCCTCATGTCCAATGGCAGTTTTGACGGCCTGTGCGAGAAGCTTTTGAAGCGGCTCAGTACCGCCTCACAACTTGAAGGCGAGGCGAAGACTAGGTGACTAGTTCTTCCGCTCGAAGCAGGCTACTGCTCCCAGTTGGTTTCTGTCTTCTGCTTGCCCTGACGTTCGGTTCTGCCACCAGGGCGACAATTCAGTACACCGTCAGCCTGGATCATCCCGAAAAGCATCTCTTTCACGTGACCATGACCATTCCTGATGTGACGGGTGAAGTGACTGTGCGCATGGCCGCATGGAACGCGCTCTACCAAGTGCGTGATTTCAGCAGCCACGTGCAGCAGGTAGAAGCGCTTGTCGGCTCTGAGAAATGCTTGACCGAAAAAGTGGACAAGCAAACGTGGCGCATCAAAGGCACGGGAACGATCAAAATCTCGTATCCCATTTACTGGGATGAGGCTGGCCCCTTTGCCTCGCAGCTGAATGCCGAGCACGCTTTCATCAATCCGGCGATGATTCTTTTCTACGTACCGGAGCGGCGCTCCGAGAGCGTGCGGCTAAGTATCCCGAGTCCGCCCGACAACTGGGGAGTAACAAGTGCTTCCCTCGGCAGAATTGATTTTTCTGGGAGCGTGCGGACGTATTCCTTCGATGCCCCTAGCTACGATGCACTTGCTGATGGGCCAATCGAAGCTGGGAAGTACGATGAGTTTGACTTAACGGGCGTATCGCCACGAGTATCCGTGGTGATTCACGGCGACAACTGGAACAAGAAACGCGTTGAGGAAGAGCTGAGGCGAATCTGCAAGTACGAATTAAAGCTCATGGACGGGGCACCTTTCGAGCGGTACATGTTCATCCTTCACATTGGCAAGGGAGCTGGCGGCGGTGGGATGGAGCACGCCAACTCGACGGCCATCGGTGTCTACTCGGATGAATATTTGGCAGGTGTCGCGGCACATGAATTCTTTCATTTGTGGAATGTGAAGCGGATACGGCCGGCATCGCTGGAGCCGGTGGATGACACCAAGGAGCAATACACGCGGTCGCTGTGGTTCGCGGAGGGTGTGACGAATACCTACGGCGCGTACACGCTGGTGCGTAGCGGGATCTGGAGCAAGGAGAGGTTCTACAATGACCTCGGCGAGCAGATTACCGAGTTGGAAGAACGCCCGGCCAACCGATGGCAGAGTGCAGAGCAGTCCAGCCTTGACGCCTGGTTTGAAAAGTACGCGCTCTACAATCAGCCAGAATATAGCGTTTCGTATTACACCAAGGGACAGGTATTGGGAGATTTGCTCGACATTTTGATCCGCGCCCGCACGGAGAACGCGAGGAGCCTAGACGATGTGCTGCGCTCAATGAATACGAATTTTGCGAAGCAGGGAAGAACGTATCGTGACAGTCTGGACGTTCGGTTGACCGCGGAGAGTATTGCTGGCGGATCGTTTGAGGATTTTTTCGACAAATACGTGGCGGGGACGGAGCCATTCCCGTACCAGCAGGTCTTGGCTTTGGCCGGATTATCGGTGCGAACAGTGGAGCATCGGAGAGCGGCGCTTGGTTTTCTTTTGGAGCGCGCACCGAACGGACCACTTGTGGTGAGCACTCTGGACTCCGAAGGATCAGCGGCAAAGGCGGGCTTGAGAGTTGGGGATGTGATTGTTAGTTGGAACGGAGGAGAGGCTCCGCGGAGGATAGAGCGTTGGCTGCAAGAGCAGCGGCCAGGCGATTCGCTGAAGCTGAAGATTCGTCGGGAGGAGAAGGAGATGGCAATCGAGTTCCGGCTCGGAGAGATTAAAGAGACAGCGTACCAGGTCGTGGAAGATTCACACGCGAGCGAAAACGCGCGCCACATTCGAGAAGGAATCCTTCGAGGCGAGACGAGCGCAATCAATGTCCAATCTGTCCACTGAGGACGAAGACGACGCACGTTTCGCTTGACCAGCACACCCGGATTCGAGAAAGTTTGCCTGCCCATGCTTCGAACGCTATTCATTGCGGTTGGCTTGACCCTTTACATCCTGGTGGTCGGGCCGCCACTGATACTGTATGCATGGATCACCAAAGATCCTGATCCCGTGTATTGGGCTGGAGTAAAGGGCGTAATGTTTTTCGTCCGGGCGGTGGGAGTGCGGGTCCGAGTGCTGGGCTTGGAGCGCATCCCTCCGGGAGTTTGCCTGTTTGTGGCGAATCATACGAGCTCGGCGGATGCCCCGGCCGTTGTCGGGGCCATTCCTCGCCGAATCGCGATTATTTTGAAGGAGTCGCTGTTCAAGTTCCCGATCGTGGGACAAGCTTTCTCGTCAGCTCATTTCGTTCCCGTCAATCGAAATGTCCATGACTCCGCCATTGCCAGCGTGGAGAAGGCCACGGAGATTCTTCGGGCGGGACAGTCCTTTTTGATCTATCCCGAGGGCACGCGCAGCCCAGATGGGAGGCTTCAGCGGTTTAAAAAAGGTGCGGTGATGATGGCCATCAACTCGGGAGTGCCGATTATGCCGATGGCGTGCTCCGGCGCGCACCGCATCATGGGGAAACGTTCGCTGGTGATTCACCCTGGGGAGATTGTGGTCGAGTTTCTGGAACCGATCGATACAAAAGGATATTCAATCGAACAGCGGGATATTTTGAACGAAAAGGTCCGGGCGGCGATGGCCGCGGGTTTGCCGCCGGATCAGAGACCTCTGGACAGGCCAGAGCCTGCCGATGAACCACTGGAGTCCTGAGTCGCTGGCAATGCAGTCTTTGGCATGGGATTGTTAGCGAGACTTGAGTTTTTCGATTTCCGCTTCCAGCTCGCGAACGCGCTTTTGCAGGTCGGGCATGCGATTCAGGGCGGCGGCATTTTTCAGCCATTGCTTGTGTTCGACGCAGGGCGAGCCTGAATAGTGCTTGTCACTGGCAAGATCGTGCGGGATCCCGCTTTGCGCGGTGAGCAGGGTGCGATCGCCGATGGTAATATGCCCGCCCGAACCGACTTGGCCGGCGAGGATGCAATCGCTACCCACTTTCGTGGAACCGGCAAGCCCCACCTGTCCACAAAGCAACGTGTTTGAACCGATCTGAGAACCATGGCCGACAAGGACCAGATCATCTAACTTGGCCCCGCGACCGATGCGCGTTTCGCCGACAGTTGCGCGGTCCACACAGGAATTGGACTGCACCTCGACGTCGTCCTCCAAAACGGTGGGGCCGGCCTGGACCATTTTGTGCCACGTGCCATCTTTCTGTCTGGCGAAGCCAAAACCATCGCCGCCAATCACGACACCGTTCTGCAAAATGACCCGACTGCCGAGACGGCAAAACTCGCGCACCACGGCGTGGGCGTGGGCGAAGAAGTCATCACCAATTTTCGCCCCGCGATAAATGGTAACGAAACTGTGCAGGACGGCATGGCCGCCAATTTCGACTTGCTCGTCCACAAAGCAATATGGCCCGACGTGTGCCGCGCTCCCAATTTTTGCGCTCTTAGCGATGATAGCTGTCGGGTGAATACCGGGCGCGTAGCGGGGAGGCTGATAAAAAAGCTCGATTGCGTGAGCAAAGGCCAAATACGGATTCGCCGACCGCAAGGCGGCTAACGACGGAAGCGATGCTTCACGTTCGAGCGCAACGCCATCTTCGACGAGAACTGCCGAGGCGCGCGTGCTCTTCAGCAGAGGAAAGTAGCGGCGGTTCGCGAGGAAGGTAAGCTGCCCTGCCTCGGCATGCTCGATCCCGGCCACCCCTCGAATCTCGAGTTCCGGTGGGCCTTCCAAGCGGCATCTCAATTTTTGCGCAACCTCAGCAAGTTTCATGAAAGGGCTCCTCAGTTTTGCGTGGCTTTGTGGGACTCTGTGCGAGTCTCGCACAGGGCAAATAGGGAAGTACAGCCGAGGGAATAGTTACTCGTTGAAAAGCCGCGGCTGAGAAGCGGCGGCAGCGGTAGGTTTTCGGCGCGCGATTCCGACAACTCCTAAGACGGTCACTTCGGTGAGAGCCGCCCGCGGAACGAAGATCCGGTCCGTGGAGGAGTTCAGGTCCGGCGTGGAGATCTGCAGACCGTTATCGAGAATCGAAAGCAAGTCGTTCGGCACGACCCCTTCCAAGGTTTCGCCGTCGTTGTAGCGGAGCTTGACCCACAAGCCGTCCAGCTTCGGACGGCTCAGGAACGCCTTGCGCTCCGGCTCGAAATCGTCGGAGAACTCACGCACGAAATAGACCGAGCGTACTCGCGTCAAGGGGATTTCGACGTGTTCCCCTTCAGGGGTGAGAAGGTCAAGGGGTTCTGCCTGACCGAGGCGGCCAGGGTTCAGGTAGCCGCGCAAGGGTTTCTTGTCGGCGAGCACAACGATGACCTTCTTGTGCGTTGAGGCTGGGGCTCGATTTTTCAAATTTCCGCGTTTCCCGGTCTGGAAGGGCCAGATTTGCCAATCGTCAAAATGTATGTTATGTTAAGCACGTTTTTCCTGTCAAGTCATTGTTTTCATTAGGGTTAGGGCCCCGGAGCACCGCCCTTTGACCGATAAAAAACATATCCTCAAATCGGCGTCGATCATCTCTCTGGTCACAATCGCTAGCCGCGTGCTCGGCTACGTTCGCGACCAGCGCATTACCCTCCTGCTAGGCACTTCTTTCGCCGCCGACGCCTACGTTCTCGCCTATCGTATACCCAATTTGTTCCGCCGGTTAGTGGCCGAAGGCTCCATGACGGCCTCTTTCATCCCGGTTTTCACTTCTTATATGCGGGAGAAGTCGAAGGACGAGGTCTGGGACTTCGCCAACCGTCTATTTTGGACCCTTTCTTTGGTGGTGGCGGTCATCACCATCCTTGGGATGGTGTTCTCACCGGCAGTCGTGCAACTGTTCTCCGGCGAGAATGTGGCTCGCGCTGAGGCCGTGGACCTTAACCGCATCATCTTTCCGTATTTGTTTTTCATCGCGCTGGCAGCCTTGGCAATGGGAATTCTCAATTGCTTCCACATTTTTGGATTGCCGGCCGCGACACCTGTACTTTTGAATGTTGCGACCATTTTCTTTTCAGTTGGGATTGTTTGGCACTACGTAGGCGATCCGGCCAAGTCATTGGCGATAGGTGTGCTTGTCGGTGGGGTACTGCAGTTCCTGATTCAGGTGCCGACTCTCGTCCGGAAGGGCATGAAGTTTACGTTTGGAATCTCATTTTCGCACCCAGCGATTCGAGATGTGGCACGATTGATGATTCCGCGGCTTTTTGGAATCGGTATCGGGCAAATCAATCTGTTGATTGACACGCGGTTTGCCACGGCGGCCCGGATGCCTGCAGGAAGCCTCGCCGCTCTATACGTAGCTGACCGAGTGATGGAACTGGTGCTGGGCGGTTACGCAATTGCGGTGGCCACGGCAATTCTGCCCATGATGTCGCACCAAGCGGCCGCCAAGGATTATGAGTCGCTCAAGAAAACGCTTTCGTTTTCCGTGCGAATTGTGGCGTTCATCACGATTCCCGCGGCCCTTGGGCTGATGATTCTGCGCGAACCAATCATCCGTGTGCTCTTCCAGCACGGGCAGTTCGTTGCGGAATCCACGCGTTTGACCGCTCGCGCATTGCTTTATTACGCGGTCGGCCTTCCCGCCCTGGCCACGGTGAAACTGGTTGTTCCCGCGTTCTATTCCACGCGTGATACCAAGACGCCCGTCATTATTGCTTCCATATCGCTGGTCCTGAATATCGTTCTGAACATCGTTTTTTTAGAATTCTTCTTCAAACGTGTTCAGAACGGCGGTCCGGCGCTTGCCACGGCTTTGGCGACATTCTTCGATTTCTTTGCGCTGCTGATAATTTTCCGCCTCCGTTACGGTCCGATGGGGACCATGGATATCTTTCGTTCGTTTTTCAAGATTTCCTTATGCGCTGGCATTATGGGCGTGGCTTGCTGGTTCGGGAACTACTACACCAGTTTCACGCTGCACTCGCGCTTCCTCGTGCAGCTTATGGTTTTTGCCGCGCTGATCGTGGGAGCGACGGCCCTTTACCTCGCCCTTGCCTGGCTCTTTCGTTGCCACGAAATCGAAGAAGTATATGGAATTGCAACGCGGCGCGCGGCTGGGGCAAGCGCCGGTGACGGATACGCGGGGAGCTAATGGAGATTTCCGCAACCATTTCGTCGTTTTTGACCCACGTACGGGTGGAGAAGGGCCTCTCCTCCAACACGGTTTCCGCCTATCGGCGGGACTTGGTGAAGTTCGATGAATTTGCGCGCAAGCGCAAGCTTGGCCTGGAGGGCGTCAGCCGCGACGATTTGGTTGATTTCCTTGCCAGCCTCTATCGACAAAAGCTCGAAAGCAAGACGGTGGCGCGGCATTTGGTCACCCTGCGCAATTTTTTTCGTTTCGCTCAGATCCAGGAGCTGATTTCAGAAGACCCTTCCGTGAGTCTGGAATCGCCAAAAATCCGGCGCAACCTGCCTGGCTATCTTCGCCTGGAAGAGGTGGACCGTGTCTTGAATCAGCCCGATGTAAAGACGCCCATAGGCTTGCGCGATCGCGCCATGCTGGAGGTTTTGTACTCGACCGGGCTGCGTGTCTCAGAGCTGATTGGGCTGCGGATCATGGATCTCGATGCCAAGGTCGGATGTGTTCGTTGCATAGGTAAAGGCGACAAGGAGCGCATCGTTCCCGTAGGGAAGAAAGCGCTAGCCATCGTGGAAAGATATCTTCGCGACGCCAGGCCAAAACTGCTCGGCAAGGTCACCGGCAATCCAGCGTTGTTTGTGAATCGCCGCGGTTCCTCGCTCAGCCGGGTGGGCGTCTGGAAAATTCTGTCGGCCTACGGTCGGCTGGCGGGAATGCGGATGGCGCTGACTCCGCATATGTTACGGCACAGCTTTGCTACGCATTTGCTTGAGCGCGGCGCGGACCTGCGGTCCGTCCAGCTCATGTTGGGCCACGCCGACATCTCGACGACCCAGATTTATACGCACGTTGTCGAGGAACGGTTGAAGCAGATTTACAAAGCGCATCACCCGCGTGCATAACGCGGTAGGCCAGGAACACTCATTGCGGGTGCCTCTGCGGCAGCCAGCGCGGACACCCTGAAGCTGAAGGAGCGCAATGCCAGACTACATGTTTTTGTTGGAAAGCCGGCTTTCGCCGGAACAGCGCGCCGTAATGTTGCGCGTGCAGGAACTCTCCGCCGCACTGGGATTCAACGTCTACCTGACGGGCGGAACCGTTCGCGACCTCGTTACCGGCGCTTCGCTGCGCGATCTCGATTTCACCGTGGAAGGCAACCCCTCGAAGATCGCGCACGAATTGGAGAAGGGCGGCGCTAAAATTCTCCACGAGGATGAGAAGCTCCGCCACATCGAAGTGCTCTTCGCTGGGGACTGCGAAGGTAGTATTTCCGCTGCCCGTGACGATCATTATGTGCGGCCGGGGACACGTCCCGAGATTCGCTGGTCCACTATCATGGAAGACCTGCGGCGGCGCGACTTCTCGCTGAACGCCATTGCGATTTCGTTGAATCCAGCCTCACGCGGCTTGCTGCTTGATCCCACGAATGGTCTGTCCGATATCGAGCGCGCTGAAGTTCGGGCGCTCACCATCCACAGCTTCACCAATCAACCGGTGCGTTTGCTGCGCGTGCTGCGTTACACGGCACGCATGGGATTCAAGATTGAGCAGCGCACGCAGGAATGGTTTGACCTCGCCATTGAACGCAAGCTGCAGGAGACGATTACGTCGGAAGATGCCGGAGAGGAACTCCGCGCAGTCGCACGAGAGGAACGGCCGGCCGTCGTGCTGAAGGAATGGGAAGAACACGACTTGTTGGAAGCTGTCAATCTGGTGCTGGCGAAAAAACATCCCGCTTATGACGCCATCAATCGCCTGATGAAAGTACGCGAAGATTTGTTCACGGCAGGATTCCGTCCGCGTCTTGCTACTCCCATGCTCCTCGCCATTCTCGGAAAACTAAAGGACCGCGAACTGGCCAGTGTTCTATCGAAAGCTGGATTCCGCTCGGCGGAATCGGAGGTTGCGGTTGGATTCGAGGAAGAAGCGCTGGAGGCTCAGAAGGAGCTTGCGGGGCGCAAATTGAAAGCACCCGTCGATGCGTTTCATTTTCTGGAGAAGCTTCCGCTCGACCAGATTGCCTATTTGATGGCGGAGTCCAATAATTCGGCGGCGCTTTCCAAGATTCGAGCCTTTCTGAACAAGTGGCGCCCCGTTCGCAACGCTCTTCCCATTGTGGCCACGGAACTTGAAGCATTGGGTATGGCTCGTAGCGCAAAGTTCGACCAGATTGTCGAGCAAGTCTTTGCGATGCAGTTGACTGGCCGTGGCAAGACCAAGGAAGAGCGCGAGAAAATCTTGCGCAAGCTTTCTGGCATCAAGGAACCCCCAAAGAAGAAAGAAAAGGAAAAGAAGCCCGCCAAGGGCGCCGATAAGGCCCACGCTGCGGCTGCTATGGGCGAAGCCGCAAGTAAGAAGCATGCCGCCGCGAAGGCTGAAGCGAAACAGGCGGCCAAGGGGAAGCCCGCTCCGCCAAAGGCTCACTCGAAGCACGCCGCCCCAGCAGCTCACAGCAAGCGTCCTGCCTCCGGCAAGAAGAGCCACACGCGCAAGTAGCTTGGGTTGGTGGCCGCAGATCCTGTGGGAAACGTCAGAATGCGTAATGCAATTCTCCCCGCAGAGTCTTAAAATGGAGTTCCATGGGTCAACCGCAGTTCGTTCATCTTCACGTTCACACGGATTACAGTCTACTCGACGGGGCTTGCGAGACTTCCGAGCTTTTGGATGAAGCGTCTCGCCAGAAGATGCCTGCCGTGGCCATCACCGACCACGGCAATCTTTTCGCCGCCGCAAATTTCTTTTATGAAGCCAGCAAACGCGACGTTAAGCCCATCATCGGGTGCGAAGTCTATGTGGCCAAGGGCAGTCGCCATGACCGCGGGGAAAGGACCAACGGCAGCAACGGACAGGATCGCGGCGACGCTGAGCCGGGCATGCGCGGCTCGAATCACTTGGTGCTTCTTTGCGAGTCGCTTGAGGGCTATCACAACTTAATCAAGCTGGTTTCCGCCGGATTTCTAGAGGGCTTTTACTACCGCCCGCGTATTGACTACGACTTGCTTTCCAAGCACAGCAAAGGGTTGATTGCGCTTTCCGCGTGTCTTCGCGGGCCGGTGACGGAAGCGGTCGTGGATCAGAAGTACGAACAGGCGCGCGAGAATGCTTACCGCTTGCGCGACCTTTTTGGAAAGAACAATTTCTTCCTCGAAATTCAGGATCAGGGGTTGCCGATCGAAAAGGACGTGAATCGCGAACTGGTTCGTCTTTCGAAAGAGACCGGCATCCCACTGGTCGCCACGAACGACTGCCATTATCTCTATCACGACGATGCTCATGCCCAGGAAGTGCTCCTCTGCATACAGACTGGCAAGACCATGAGCGACACGAATCGCATGAAATTTCAGACTGACCAGTTTTACTTCAAGTCTGCGGCGGAGATGGCGCAGGTGTTCGGTGAGATTCCGGAAGCGCTGAGCCGCACCGTGGACATCGCTTCGCGCTGCAACGTCAAAGTAGAGCGTATTCCCAATCCGTTCCCCGAGTTCAAGGTTCCAGAAGGGCACAGCTCTGCCAGCTATTTCGAATCCGTGGTGAGGCAGGGATTTGCCGCGAGAGTACCGCAACTTGAGCGGTTGGCAAAACAAGGATTCTTGCGGAGTTCGCTGGCGGAATACGAGAGCCGCCTAACTTCCGAGATCGAAATGATCAAGAAGATGCGCTACGAGGGCTACTTCCTGATCGTTTGGGACTTTATCCACTACGCACGCGCGCAGGACGTTCCGGTCGGGCCGGGGCGCGGATCTGCGGCCGGCAGCTTGGCGAGCTATGCTTTGCGCATCACCGACGTCGATCCCTTGCAGTACAACCTTCTGTTCGAGCGGTTTCTGAATCCAGAGCGCGTTTCGATGCCTGATATCGACATCGATTTCTGCATGCGGCGGCGCGGCGAGCTGATTGAATACGTTACACAAAAATACGGCCGCGAAAACGTGGCGCAGATCATCACGTTTGGAACGATGGCGGCCAAGGCGGCAGTGAAGGACGTCGGCCGAGCAATGGACATTCCATATGGCGAAGTAGATAAGCTGGCTAAGCTGATTCCCACAACGCTTGGTATCGAACTGAAAGATGCTTTGGACGAAGCGCCGCAGCTCAAATCTGCGATCAATAGCGACGAAAGGCTAAAGGATTTGATGGCCGTCGCGCTGCGATTGGAAGGATTGTCGCGACACGCCTCTACTCACGCGGCTGGCGTTGTCATCTCGCCGCGCCCGCTCACGGACATCGTGCCGCTGTACAAGTCCAACCGGGATGAAATCACGACGCAATATGACATGAACGCTCTTGAGCGCATCGGCCTGCTGAAAATGGATTTTCTTGGCCTGACGACGCTCACGGTTCTCCACGATACCGTGCAGATGATTCAACAGAACCGCGGCGTGAAGATCGAAATTGACAATCTTGCTTTGGACGACGCGGAAACGTACAAGCTTTTCGCTCGAGGCGAGACGACTGCTATCTTCCAGTTTGAATCCCACGGCATGCGGGACATTCTGCGCCGCTACCAGCCGACCCGCATCGAGGATCTTACCGCCCTCAATGCACTGTACCGCCCCGGCCCCATCCAGGGCGGCATGATCGACGATTTCATCAACCGCAAACAGGGCAAGACCAAAGTCGCTTACGAACTTCCTCAATTAAAAGACATTCTAGAAGAAACTTACGGCGTAATTCTTTATCAGGAACAGGTGATGCAGATTGCCAACCGGCTGGCGAGTTTTTCGCTCGGTGAAGCAGACATTCTTCGCCGCGCCATGGGAAAAAAGAAGAAAGAAGAAATGGCTGCGCAGCGGGCCAAATTCATGACCGGCTGTGCTGCGAACAAAATCCCCGAGAAGAAGGCCGAGCGCATTTTCAATTTGATGGAGGAGTTTGCGGGGTACGGCTTTAACAAATCGCACTCCTGCGCTTATGCCCTGCTTGCTTATCAGACGGCCTATCTGAAAACGCACTATCCTGTCGAATTCATGGCAGCGCTGCTTACTTCAGAAGCAGGCACCACCGAGAAAGTCGTGAAGTACATCAATGAAGCGCGCGGAATGAGCATTTCCATTCTCCCACCCGATGTGAATGAAAGCGATCTCTACTTCACGCCTGTGGGAGAATCAATTCGCTTCGGGCTGGCGGCGATCAAGAACGTGGGTGAAAACACCGCCAAAGCCATTCGTGAATCACGGCTCAGTCAGGGTGAGTTCAACTCGCTCTACGATTTCTGCGAGCGCATCGAATCCCGATTCTTGAACAAGAGGGTGTTTGAAAGCCTCATTAAGTCAGGGGCAGCGGATTCTCTGGGGCCGCGCGAATCCATGCTGGCATCGGTAGATGATGCTGTTGCCGCTCTACAGCGCGCTTCACGTACGCGAGAATCGGGGCAGCACGGATTGTTCGGTACTGCCGCTGCGCCCGCGCCGATGCCGTTTGAATTGCGCGAAGCGGCTCCTTGGAGCGAGGAAGAGCGACTCGCCAGCGAATACGCGATGCTTGGTTTTTACGTTTCCGGGCATCCGCTCGAGAAATATGCCTCTCGGTTAATGGACCTGAAGACTGTTTCGCTTGACCAGGTTGAAGGCCAGCGGAATGGAAGGGAAATCACAGTTGCAGCGTTGATTGTCGGGAGCCGCCCCATGCGTTCGAAGAAGGGCGCACGCTGGGGCATCTTCACGATTCAGGATATGACCGGGGTGCAGGAGTTGCTTGCATTCCCAGAAAGCTTTGCGCGACTTGAGCCTGTTTTGAAGCCAGGAAACCCGCTACTACTGAAGGTTCGTGTGCAGGCCGAGGAAGCAGGCACGCGGCTATCGCTTCAGGAAGCGCGCAAGCTGGACGAACTCGCAGAGCGCACCGCATCCAGCGAGCTTCGTGTTCGCATCGATATGCAATCTATGAGCGAAGACGCACTCGACCGTCTGGAAGATTTGTTCGCTGCCTCACCGGGACCATGTCAGGTTGTCTTTGAGTTGTGTTCACCAGACGGGTCGCTCGCGGTATTGCAAGCGCAGCAGCGTGTGAAAAGCACACCTGAACTGGTGGAAGCGATTCGTGAGATTTGCGGCAATCCCGCTGTTCGAGCGGTGCCGGAATGAGCGCAAAGGAGAAAAACAAACCGGGCGCAACGTCCATGGCTCATGCGAAAGAAAGCGAGCGGCAAAAGGAAATCGAGCGCCTGGAAAAAGATGTCGAAGAGTTGCGCCACCTCGCCGGGGACGCGCATGCCGATGCAGAACTGCAACGCATCCGCGAACAGGTCGCGGAACTGCGCCGCGAGTTCTACACGCATCTGGGGCCGTGGCAGCGTGCGCAGATCGCGCGCCACCAGCAGCGTCCGTATACGTTGGATTTTATTGGACTCCTGTTTACGGATTTTATCGAGTTGCACGGCGACCGCGGGTACGCTGACGATAAAGCGATTATCACCGGCCTGGGGAAATTTCACGGGCGGCCAGTGGGCGTCATTGGTCACCAGAAAGGGCGCGACACGAAGCAGCGGCTGGTTCGGAATTTTGGCCAGCCCAAGCCAGAAGGTTATCGAAAGGCTCTTCGCATTATGCAACTGGCGGCGAAATTTGGTCGGCCGATTTTTACGTTCATTGATACACCGGGGGCATATCCGGGAATCGATGCGGAAGAACGCGGGCAGGGCGAAGCGATCGCGCGGAATCTTCGCGAGATGGCGCGGTTGCCGGTGCCGGTAATCGTTACGGTGACGGGCGAGGGTGGCTCTGGCGGGGCGTTGGCGATTGCTGTCGGCGATCGCGTGAATATTCTGGAAAACAGTTTTTACTCGGTGATTTCGCCGGAGGGATGCGCTTCGATCATTTGGCGCGATTCGACCAAAGCGGAAACCGCGGCGACGGCGATGAAGATTACCGCGAAGGATTTGAAAGAGCTTGGGATAGTGGACGAAATCGTTGCTGAGCCGGAGGGCGGGGCGCACACGGACTTTGAAGCGGCGGCGCGGTTCCTGGATGAGGTGCTGGACCGGCAGTTGGTCACGCTGACGAATCAGCCCATCCGTGAATTGCTGGATGCACGGTACGAGAAGTTCCGGAAGATGGGACAGTTCTTCGATTTGGGGAATTGATTCTGGGCGGGCCAAGAGAGGGATGTGAGACTAAGAGCGGGGAACGAGGGCCGGAGGAAACAAAGAATGGCGGCCTAACCTGGCTGGATGGACTCAAGTGGAGGAGAGTTAACGCGTGGGGGTGAGGGAGACCCCGAGTTCCTTGAGTTTGTTGCGGGCGAGGCGGTCCTCGTCGCTGCCGGGGAAGCGCTTGACGACTTCACGAAGTTCACGGATACCGGCAGTCTTCTGACCGAGTTCGATCAGGGCCATGCCCTTTCTGAGGCGTGCAGGGCCGAGTTTGAAACTCTTCGGATAATTGGTGAGGACTTTTTCGTAAGCGGCGACGGCTTCGTCGTACTTTTTCTGCTTGTACGAGATTTCGCCGAGATAGAACTGCGCATTGGAAGCGAGATCGGTGTCGCCATAGTACTTGAGGTAGTCCTGAAATTCGGAGTTGGCGAGGTCGTATTTGCCGCTGGTGATGTCGCGGAGGCCGTTGGAGTAGAGGGTGTCAGCGGACGGTGCGCCGGAGGGAAACGCAGAGGCGGCGGGGGAAGAACTAGCGCCACTGGGTTTCACGGGGACGACAGAAGAAGTAGGTGTAGCCATGCCTGTGGAGGGAGCTGGCGCGGCACCACCGGAAATTTTTGCGTCGAGGCTCTGCACGGAATTCTGGATATCGACAAGCTGCTGATTGAGTTTGCCCAGGCGTGATTTGATTTCCTCAAGATTATCGGAGAGCCCTTGAACCTGCGTTGACATGGTGTCGAGGCGCGCGCCGGAATTCGCTTGCACGTCCTGGACGGATTTCTGGAGTGAGCTCATGGTGGCGCCGAGCTTGTTGACGTTGTCGCCGGATTGCTCAACAAGGGTCTTCATCACGGTGTGATCCTGGAGCATCTTGTCGGAAAGATCCTTCTGGCCCTGAAGCAAGGTGGTGACGTCGCGCTGCAGATCTACGATTTCGCGGGCGACGGCTTCGGCGGGACGAGGCCCGACGAGACTACCAATGAGCGCACCAAGCAGAACGGCGGCGCTAAAGATGGCGATATGGCGGATACGCATGAACACTCCTCCTCAGGGATTTCAAAGAGCTGCCAACGATTGGTTGCCGTCGTGCAGCCAGCAAAGATGGTACAGGCCGGAAGAACAGCTCTCACTTTAATAAGACAGCCGCGAGGTGGCAAGAGGTTGCCGTGCCTCGCGGCTGGTATGGTCACTAATCGGTCATCGCGGCGAACTGAGTGGTGATAGTCAGTTAGCCTTGACGAAATGGCCGCGGCGGTTCTGCTGCCAGCAAGCCTCCTTGCTCTCCATGCAGAATGGTTTCTCTTTGCCGAAGCTGACGGTGCTCACGCGGTCGGCGGGAACGCCGAGAGAAACGATGTATTGCTTCACCGCGTTGGCGCGGCGGTCGCCGAGGCCCAGGTTGTATTCCGTGGAGCCGCGCTCGTCGCAGTGGCCTTCAACGGTCACCTTGAACCGCGGATTGTTCTTAAGGAAATCGGCAGTCTTCGACAGCGCCGCGCGAGCGTCTGGACGAATGTCGGCTTTATCGTAGTCGAAGTAGGCGTCGCGGACTTCTCGCAGGAAGAGCTCGTCATCGGTGGGACCCTTGGGTTGTTCTACTGGAGGCGCTGGCGCATTCACGGTCACGCTGGCTGAGGCGTTGGCGGAGCCGCCGGGGCCTGTGGCGGTGATGGTATAGGTCGTAGTGTCGGAGGGCGTGACCTTCGTGGAACCCTGAGCTGTAACTGCGCCGACTTCAGGAGCGATCGTGAGTTGTGTGGCATCGGTGGAATTCCAACTTAGAGTCGCGGAGTCTCCTTTATTGACCGAAGACGGGCTGGCTTGCAACGTCACCGTGGGAGTTGCCGGCGGGGGAGCTGTCGTTTTCGTAGCTGGCGGCGTGGCGACACTTTTCTTGCCACACCCGAGAGCAAAGATAGCGGCGGCCATGGCGACGAGCAAGCCGACGCGATAGAGCGAGCGTGAAGCCAATTTCATGCGAATCCTCCTCAGCGAGTAGAATCCCGTGTTCGTCCCACCAGAGAAACTATCGTATCACCAGTGGGCTGGGTCCGGCGAATATCTCGTACTACGATATATTATATATCGTGCCGGAAACAATTGAAATTCATGAGCGTTTCGAATTGCTAAACAAAAAGCCAGAGTCAAAGTACCTACGTTTGAGATGCGCGGGCCGGGAGGCCGGTTCCATCAAAAATCTCATCGGGTTGACCAATTGGGCGATTCGTTGTGGCCGGAGAACGTCAATTGGTGTGACTGCGAACCGTCCGCCAACATGGTCCAGATCTGGCGCGTACCGCCGCGAGTGGATTCAAAGACGAGATGGCGGCCATCGGGGGCCCAACTGGGGCGCTCGTTGCGGCCCTGATCGCGGGTCAACTCGAGAAGCTGGCCAGTAATGGGGTCCATAATGTAAAGGTCGTAGTTGTCGTTGGGGCGGCGCCAACTGAAAGCCAGCAGCTGGCCGCCTGGATTCCACGCCGGATCGATGACGTAGCCCTTATCCGGCAGGTCCACTTTCGTGGCGCTGGTACCATCGGAGTTCATCAAGTACAGCTGAGGAGTGCCGCCGCGATCGCTGACGAAGGCGACGGTCTGGCCGGTTTTCGGATTCCAAGTCGGCGACATGTTTGCGCCGTTGGAGTTGGTTAGCCGCTTGGGGCGGCCACCGTTCAGATCGGTCACGTAAAGCTCGGGATTGCCTTGCATCGAGGAGGAAAAGATGATTTGCGAGCCGTCGGGCGACCATGCGGGAGTGATATTGGTCCCGCGAAAGGGTGGAAAAGAAACGAGTTTGCCGGTGTCCATCGAGAACATGCAGATCTGCGCACTGGTGAGGCCGTTCGAAGGCCGGAAGCACGTGAATGCGATGCGCGAAGCGTCGGGAGACCACCGGGGCGTGAGAGAGATCGATTTCAAGTTCGTGAGTTGACGCTGGTTGGAACCGTCGTAGTCCATCACCCAGATTTCCTTGGATCCGTTGCGCGAACTCACGAAGGCGATTTGCGTGCCGGCCACACCAGGGAGGCCGCCCGAGAGCTTGCCGATAATCTCGTCGGCGAACTGATGGGCGAACTTGCGAACCTGGAGGTCGGTGGGAGCGCCGCGATAGACCTTTCCGACGACAGCCTGCAAAGACGGACTGCGAAGGTCGTAGAGCCATGCTTCGATGGCGACCTCGGTAGCAGATTCAGAGACATTGCCGAAGCCTAGATAGTTGGCGTTGGTGGGAGGGTCGAGCCAGATGGCTGGCTTTAGTTCGGCAGGGATGCTGGGGGCTTGAGCCGGATAGAAGCTAGGGCTGGGGACCTCGACAACGCCGGAGAACTGGAGATCGTCGCGAACAACCTGCGCAAAAAGGGCGGCGTGGGATTTGGCAGAGTCGGAGCGCACCGCCAAATCGGCGATGGCCACACGAGGCTTGGCCTCGCCGAGCCCCGTGGCAATTCGGATGCGGTCCTGGGCAACAGCAGAATGAGGCAACAGCAACACGGCTGCCGCCAAGAAAAGTCGTTTCAAACGTCTTCCACAATTCAACACATGCACCCCCAGGCATTTGCAAAACGAAATACAAGTACGCCGCGCCAACTATTGCGTTAAAGATAGGTCAAAATCAAAAGTCACATCCACGTACGAACCAATGTAGTCGTTGGGGAGAGGGCGGAATGAGTCAATATTCTGAAGCGCTCTCAGAGCCGAATTATCCATGGTTGAGTTCCCGCTGCTTTGGGACATGCGAATATTGGAAATGTTCCCATTCGAGCTGATTCTGAATGTAACCACGGCGTGGGCGCGGCGGGCGGCCCGGGTGGCGGGATCGATGGTGGACTGGTCCCAGACTTGGCGAACCCGGTTGCGGACAGCATCCACGTACCAGGGGTAGCGAGAACCAAAGTCTCCTCCGCCTTGCCCGACGGTGGCGACACCTGGTGATGCTCCCAGAGTCTGCGCAGGGCCTGTCGGAAGGTTAGGATTGCCGCCACCACCGTAGGGTACGTCATTGTCGTGAACAGGCGTCTTGTTTTCAAGAGTTCTGGATTTGGGTGAGGGCGGCAGGCGCTTTTCTTTATCGAATTTCTGGATTTTTTCGGCGTCGGTCTTTGGTTCAGGCGGTTTCGGAGGCTCTTCCTTGTGAAGACCTTTAGTTGGATCGACGGCCTTGCTCTCGGTGATGTTGGGTTGCTTGGGCATCGGAATGCCGGAGTTAGGGACGAGGCTTACTTTGGTTCCGCCGAAGTTGCCGCCGGGCCCTCCCCAGTCCTGGCCGCGGCGTTCGAGAAATGAAGCGGTAAGGACAGCCACGGTAAGCAGTACATGAAACACGATGGAATAGATGAGGTAGCTTCGAAGCTTGAGATCGTCCGGGTTGGCGACTGCAGCGTTCATTGCTATTGCGTCCGTGCACGCTCGGTAAGGGGTTCCGTGACGATGCTGATGTTGTTTATGCCGGATTGGCGCAGAGCATCGATGACGGCTGCAAATGCGCCGAAAGGCACGGTTTCATCGCATCTCAAAAAAACGCTACGTTGGGTACTCTTCGCTTGCGCGCGGATTTTTGTGCCAAGTTCACGAATGTTGACGGGATCATTGCCAAGGTAGATGCGCTGAGATTTATCTAGGGTGACGACGAGACGATCCTGATTGATGTCCTTGACTGTGCGGGTCTTGGGGACGTCCACTTCGATGCCGGACTGGAGAATGGGGGCGGTGATCATGAAGATGATGAGTAAGACGAGAACCACGTCCACGAACGGCACCATGTTGATTTCGGAGAGCGAAGTCTGCGTCGATTTGGATAGTTGCGGCATCTTTCTTGATTCCCTGGATGCGGCCGGATGGGGTCGGCCGCGAAATCCTAGTCAAACGTCTTTTCGACCTGCGCGGTAAATTCCAGAGCAAAGGAATCGAGACGCTGGGCAAGGTCGCGAATCTTCTGCAAAAAATGATTATAGAAGATAACGGCGGGTATCGCCGCGCCTAGCCCTGCGGCTGTTGTAACCAGTGCTTCAGCGATGCCGGGTGCGACGGCGCGCAAGCTGGCGGCGCCAGCGCTTCCAAGGCCGGAAAAGGCATCGATGATGCCCCACACCGTTCCGAAAAGGCCGATGAAAGGCGTCACTGAACCCGTAGTGGCCAGCCAGGACATGCCTTTTTCGACGCGGCGGACTTCGTCAGCAGAGGCAAGTTGCATGCTGACGGTGACGGCTTGCAAGCTTTTCAGTTTAGGCGGATGCGGATTGCCTGGAGCGCTGCCAACTTGGCTCTGCAATTCGCGGTAGCCGGCGGCATATACGGTAGAGAACGGTGAGCCGGCGTTGGCCAGGGCTTGCGGATTGGCAACACCTCGCGTGGCACGAAAGATGCGAAGGAATTGGTTGCTCTCGCGGCTTATGCGCCCGAAAAGGCCAAGCTTTTGCAGGATCATGGCCCAGGAGATGATGGAAAACATAAGAAGCAGCAGGAGAACTCCGCGGGCGACCAAGCCGGTTTGCGTAAGTATGTTTCCGATATCGGTGACGAGAAACGCGGTGAACAGAAAAATGATGTACCCCTCAGTGAGAGCAGATGATATGTGACCGCGTTGCGGTCAACATTTTTCTGGGCATAAGAAACGTAGCACACGCATCCAGACCGCGCAAGAAATAGGATGCGTAACTTTCTGATTTTGCTGCTTATCGGGCAACGGTGCCCGGCTGGCGAGAAGTCCCGCGCTTGGGTCTGAGGAGGCAAAGCAGGTGTGATAAACTGCGATTTGGGCATGAGCAAACCTTTCGACATCGAATTAGAAAGACTGACCGGTCAAAGTTCTTTTTCCGGAGCCCAGAGCGTAGCCGCTCGACATCGTGGAACCTTTTTCCTGGAGACGTTTGGCTGCCAGATGAATGACCATGACTCGGAGAAGGTGGCGGGGCTGTTGCTTTCGCGCGGCTATCAACAGGTAGAGACGCCGGAGGCTGCGTCGATGATCTTGTATAACACTTGCAGCATTCGCGAAAAGGCGGCACAGAAAGTTTTCTCGAGACTAGGGGAATTCCGAGAGAAACAGAGCGAAGGCAAAGTTATCGGAGTGCTGGGCTGCGTGGCGCAGCAGGAAGGCGAAGATATTTTCAAGCGTGCGCCCTGGGTGAGCCTGGTCTGCGGTTCCGCAAGTTACAGCAAACTACCGGAAATGCTTGGGCGATTGGAAGCTGGGAATTCACGCGTCACCGGACTGGACACGGATACCGATGAAACATTTGAAACGGAAGTGACGCGCCGGGACAATCCCTGGCGTGCCTACCTGACGATCATCGAAGGCTGCGACAAGGCATGTTCGTACTGCGTGGTGCCGTTCACTCGCGGACCGGAACGCAGCCGCGCGAGCGATTCCATTCTGAAGGAAGTGCGGCAACTGGCGGAGTTGGGCTACTCGGAAGTACAGCTTCTGGGGCAGACGGTGAATTCTTACGCAGACCCGACAGCACGCAGGATGCGCTTTTCGGAGTTACTGCTGGCGGTAGCCGATGTGCCGGGAATTCGGCGCGTGCGGTTCACGACTTCGCATCCCAGCGACTTCACGCGGGACATTGTGCAAGCCATCGAGCGAGAGCCGAAGGTCTGCGACCATGTGCACTTGCCAGTGCAGTCCGGGTCGACAAGGGTACTTCGCGCGATGCAAAGAACATATTCCCGGGAAGAGTACATGGAAAAGATCGCGATGATACGTGGAGCGGCGAGGCCGATTGCGATTACGACGGACATTATTGTGGGCTTTCCGGGCGAAACGGAAGCGGAGTTGGGAGAGACCCTGAGTTTGCTGGAGGAAGTCCAGTACGACAGCATATTCTCGTTCAAATATTCGCCACGCCCGAACACGCCGTCGCTTTCCATGTGCGATTCCATTTCGGAGCAAGAGAAGGGACGGCGTCTCGCACTTCTGCAGGATAAGCAGCGCGAAATTCAAGCGGCCAAGCACGCCCGTCTGGTTGGAGATGGCTTTGAAGTTCTTGTCAGCGGAAAATCGCGGCGCGAAAGCCAGTGGACCGGGTATACCACCGCGCATCGCATGATAAATTTCACTTCACAAGAGCGAGAGCTTCTGGGAACCTACGTGCAGGTGCGGGTGACAGGCGCGACGCCAAACAGTCTTGTGGGGGACCACGTCGTTTAGCCCAGGGAGGCCCTGATGGAAGTGGAGATGAAAATCCGCGGCCTGATGATGGACCCCGTCACAAACATGCCTATCGTGGTGCTCAAGGACGTACAGGGGCAAGCGATCCTGCCAATCTGGGTGGGCGTCTATGAAGCCAACGCCATCGCTCTGGAAATCGAGAAAGTCCAGACTCCGCGCCCGATGACCCACGATCTGTTGAAAAACGTTTTGCTGGGGCTTGAGGTGCACGTTCGGAAAATCGTGGTGAATGACCTCAAAGACGATACATTTTATGCGCTCATCTGGGTAGAACGCGAGGGTCAGATGATGACGATTGACTCTCGGCCTAGCGATGCTCTGGCACTGGCATTGCGCATGGACTGCCCGATCTTCGTGGATGAAGCGGTGCTCAAGAACTCCAAGATATCGAGCGCCTTTACCGCGGAGCGCAATACCCACGAACAACTCCGCACCTGGCTCGATGGCCTGTCTGATGAGGACCTCGGGCGCTACAAGATGTAATGTCTCCAGCCTGCCTGCGTAATTCCGTAGTCGAAATCAAGTGTGAACGGGCGCACTGCCCGGCGTAGCCATCAGGCGGCGAACCGCGCGGCGCCACACAAACAGCAAGACGATACCGATCAAGATGAGGGCCAAGCTCAAGCCGGACCAGAGGCCGAAAGCGCCCCAGCCTTTGCGGAAGCACAGCCAAGCACCGAGCGGAAGGCCAATGATCCAATAGGCTGTGAAGTGGCAAAACATCGGCGTGCGCGTGTCGCCGGCGCCGCGGAGCGCACCCGTGGCAACGGTCTGAATGCCGTCGAAGAGTTGGAAGGCCGCGCCGGCGGCGAGCAGAAGAATCGTGCTGCGAATGACGGTTTCATCGGGAGTGTACATGCGCGCAATCCAGCGCGGAAAGATAAGCAGGCCAGCGCTGGCGCAAGTCATGAAGGAAGCGCCAAGAAAAATGGCCGTGCCACCGGCCTCGCCCGCACCGCGCGGATCTCCACGACCTATCGCCTGGCCAACGCGTACGGCAGCGGCGGACGCTATACCGAGCGGCACCATGTAGGTGAAAGCGACGGTATTCAGAGCGATCTGGTGGCCGGCGAGCGGAACAGCACCTAGCCGGGCGATTAGTGCGGTAACCAGGGCGAAGACGCCGCTCTCCAAAGTGAACTGAACGGCTGCGGGCAGACCGAGAGTAATGAGTCGACGGATGCGCGGGAGGTCGATATCTACAGGAGTTCTCAATAGTTCAGTGCGGTGTTTTCTGTCGTACCAAAGCAAGTAGCCCACCAGCACGGAAGCCAAATAGAGCCGCGAGATGGCCGTGGACCAGCCGGAACCCACCGCGCCCATCGCCGGGAACCCAAATTTGCCGTAGACCAAAATCAAGTTGCCAAGTGCATTGACGATATTGGCGCTGACGAGCGCAAAGGCCACGGGCTTGACCATATTCATCGCTTGCAGGCAGCGCCGCACTGCGAAATAGAGGAGCAGGGGGAGCAAGCCGGTGGCCAGAGCCTTGGTGTAAGGAATGGCAAGGGCCAAAACGTCGGGATCGACTTGCATTCCCCCGAGAAGAGTAGGAAGTAGCCAGACAGCAGCGGTGAGGAAGGGAGTCAGAGCGATACTGAGATAAATGCTGTTGATTAAAGAGCGGTGGCAATCCTCACGGCGGCCCGCGCCGAAGGCCTGCGAGACCAGCGTGTCCAGCCCCATCAACAGGCCTCCGCCGAAAAGTGCCAGGACGATAAAAATATTGGAGCCAAGGCTGACAGCGCCCATGGCGGTGGCGCTATTAGGGAGCCGCCCGACCATCATGGTGTCCACGATGGCCATGCTCATCCAGCCAAGTTCCGCAAGAACGAGCGGAATCGCGAGCCGCAGAGTGGGGCGCATTTCGGATCGAAGTGTTTGGAGTCCCCGCATGGCCGAGAGAAAAGAATGAGTGTATGCGGGGCGGAGAAAAGACGCAAATTGGCAGGGCATTGCAATTAGAGTGTGCGGCAACGCAGTGAAGAGAATCGAGTTTAAGAGAGATTCTTGGGAGGATATCCGCAGAGATTAATGGCTATTGTGGCTTGATATCTTATGTCAAAGGGGAGTGTCCGTTTTTGAGCGCAAGACTTCGCGGCAATCGAACTGGACGCCGACACCTAACTTCCCGTGCGAATTGTCGACGGGCTGAAGGCGCACGACATGGCCGGTGCAGCGCCACTCGGTAGCGGGTTTCCCGGTAATTTCTTCTGGCATTTTCAGAAGAATCTCGACCTCCGAGCCAATAGCAAGCGGAGCGTCAGTCGCAAAAAAGGCACTGCGTTCCGAGAGGTTCTCGGTGTGAGCCGACAGTAAGACGTTGGGAAGACTCAATTTAGTACTTCCGGGCCTAGAGGCTTGAGGCTCACGTGATCGCGAGATAGGAACTGTGCCCGGATCGACGTAACTGTTGGAGCGTACTGGGTGTATGGTTCCATTGACCGAGTGAGGAAACGACCATAGGCTATTCATATTGTTGAACTTGTAAGGCTGTACCGCAAATCTACTTGCAGCGAGCATGATGTGCCCTTCGGGAGCGCTGTCCAGGGACCCGGGTGCTGAGGGGACGAGCGTGGCGCTCTTAAAAGATTCAGGTTATGAAACGCGAATGCGCGATGTTCGCAGCAGTGCGCGGATGAACTCGCGTGTAGCGGTTGCGGTCGAGTGGTCTGACGCGGGGCGAAGTCTGCGCGCGGAGGGCTATACCGTTGATATCGGCGCGAAAGGCTGCCTCGCTGTGGTTCCCCAGGGATTTTCGGTGGGCAGAAACTGCGACTGGTTAACCTCATCAACCAGATTTCCTGCGACGCGGTACTAATTTGGCGTGGCCACGAAGGCCGTACGGGCTGGGAATTAGGCCTGGAATTGTTGGAACCCTCACCGGATTTTTGGGGGCTGGATTTTTAGGGAGGCCCTAGTCAGCAAGCTCTGCCGTTCGTCCCAGCCCACGCCCCGTTTTCCACTGCGGATTAATTCCATTTATCTACTTTTCTCTTGCCAATGAACCAGCTACGAACGTACAGTTAGCCTAGGCCTTGGGGGTTTTCTGAAGGCAGCACCCATATATAGGAACCCAGTTGCCGGATGGCCGGATCGATTTTTCGTGCGCCTTTCACGTTCGCTCCCCGAGAGGCTTGCAGCAAGTAGGGCAAGCGGTCGGAGGCAGGAATAGATGACTGCCATCATCACGGTTGCCAATCAAAAAGGCGGCGTCGGGAAGACCACGACGGCGATCAATTTGTCCGCTGCGCTGGCGCATCGAGGCAAGCGCACGTTACTGATTGATCTCGATCCACAGGCCAATTCGACGATCGCCTTTTATGATTCCGGGGAAATTTCCACGAGTATGTTCGACGTGTTGAGCGACAGCCGTGTCACCATGGCCGCAGTCATCAAGCCCACGAAAGATCCGCTATTGTTTCTTGGGCCCGGCAGGCTGGCACTTGCAAAATTGGAGCAGGTCCTTGCGGGACAATTCGATGCGCCGTTCAAATTGAAAGATGCGCTAACTCCGGTCCTAAAAGATTATGACTACGTCGTGCTGGATACTCCGCCGTCGCTGGGAATTCTGACGGTAAATGCGCTGGTGGCTTCGACGCACCTGCTCGTGCCCATCCAAGCGGCGTACTTTGCGATCGAGGGGACCGACGATTTGCTGGAAACGTACGAGCGAATCCGCGCACGCCCCAACCCGTCGCTGAAGGTTCTGGGCGTGGTGATTACGCTTTTTGACAAACGAACGAATATTTCCAAGGACACGCACGGGCAAATTCGATCAGTGTTCGGTGAGGTGCTGTTCAAGACAAAAATCACCAAGAATGTGCGGCTGGAAGAGAGTCCTGCGTACAAGGAAACGATTTTGACGTTTGCGCCAAAGTCACCTGGCGCGGTCGAGTACAAGAAATTGGCGGGGGAGGTAATCCAACGTGTCGAAGAGAATCGGGCTGCCCATCACGCTGAAGATGCGGCATGATGCGCATTATGTAGAGTCGCTGACAAGCTATAGCGGAGCGGCGGTCGGGCGCATGATTCGCGTAGACCAGATCCGCCCGAATCCCGACCAGCCGCGCAAGGCTCTGGGCGACCTTCGCGAGCTGACGGACTCGATTCGCGAGAAGGGCGTACTGGAGCCGTTGCTGGTGCGCTACGTTACGCGCGAGGACTGCTTTCACATCATCTCAGGCGAACGGCGCTATCACGCGTCGCGTGCGGCGGGGCTGCGGGAAGTGCCATGCATCGAAAAGACCGCTGACGACGCGGAAACCCTCGAGATCGGGTTGATCGAGAATATTCAGCGGAAGGATCTGACGCCCTTTGAAGAAGCTGATGGATTGCACCGTCTTAGCACACAGTTTGAATACACGCATGAGGACGTTGCCAGGAAGATCGGCCGGGCGCGGTCCTCGGTGACGGAAACCTTGTCGCTGCGAAATATTCCCGAATCGTTGAGGAAGAAGTGCATTGAGCATGGAATTCTTTCCAAGTCACTCCTGCTGCAAATTGCGCGGCAGCCCACCGAAAAGAAAATGATCGAGATGTTCCACCGCATCATGCAAGGAGGGCTGACGCGCGACGAAGCCCGCCGCGAGCGGCGCGAAGAGCAGGCGGGACCGCAGCGGCCACAACCGTTTATTTTTCAATTTGAGCCACCGACGGAGACATTTAAGTTCCGGATTCAGTTTAAGAAGAGCCATGTTTCGCGCGATGAACTGATCGTGACGCTTCGGGAAATTCTGGCGCAGCTCGAGCGTTCATCTTCAGAAGCGGATTCGACAGCCGCTTAGTGCCGGGCAAAGGCGCGGTCATCCCTCCACCATAGTCCATGGTTGAACTCAGCCCACAGCAAATGCAGGTGATTGAGCGGCTGTTTGCCGCGGGCTTTCGTCCCATCGCGATCCCACCATATGAGAGTGCTCTATGCATGAGAAAGGGGAATTGCGCGATCTTACTCGCGCCCGTGCCAGGTGCAGGCATCAAACTTCTGGCACCGCCTTCGTTCCTTGTTGATGGGAATCTCAGCGTGAAGCTAAAGCGTACGTCCGGCGAGGTGTTTGTCTGGAAAAAGAGGGAAGTGGAAGCAACGCCAGAGAAGTTGCAGGAACTCGAATCGTTTCGTCGTGAGGTCACAGAGATTCTTGACCTCCCTCCGGCCCAGTAGAGCTGCGACAGTTTGCAATTTCGAAAAACTCTGGGCAAACTGATTTGCCCATGGAAACTTACGACATCATTTGCATTGGAGCGGGACCGACGGGCCTCGCGACGGCGATCGAAGCAAAGCGCGCGGGAATGCGGCCGCTGGTGATTGACAAGGCCTGCCTCTGCAATTCGATTTTTCATTATCCGGTGAATATGGTGTTTTTCACGACGCCGGAGTTGCTCGAGATCGGCGATTTGCCGCTGGTTTGCGCTGCGGAGAAGCCCACGCGAGTGGAGGCGCTGAAATACTACCGGAAGGCAGCGGAGCACTACGCCCTGGAGTTGCGGCTTTATGAGAGGGTGCTGCGGGTCGACGGTTTTGATGGAAACTTTACCGTCGTGACCTCCACCGAGAGTGGCGCACAGCAGAGATACGTGTGCAAGAAAATTGCTATTGCGACAGGGTATTACGATCTGCCGAACTTGCTCGGCGTTTCGGGCGAGAATCTTCCGCATGTATCGCACTACTACACGGAGCCTCACGAATATTGGAATCAGAACGTCGTTGTCATTGGGGGAAAGAATTCCTCGGCCGAGGCCGCGCTGGACCTTTATCGAAATGGCGCGCACGTGACGCTAGTGCACCGCGGTAAGGACTTGGGTGCCTCGATTAAATACTGGGTTCGGCCCGATATCGAAAACCGCATCAAGGCAGGGCAGGTCCAGGCGCTACTTGACGCCCGGGTCGAGGAAATTACTAGAGACGAAGTGGTCATTGAGCAGCATGCGCAAACAAAGAGAGTACCGGCTAAGCAAGTATTTGCCCTAACTGGATACCACCCAGACTATTCGTTCATCGAAGGTCTGGGCGTAAGGCTCGATGCAGAAAGCCGCAGGCCGAGGTTAGACCCGAACACACTGGAGAGCAATGTGCCAGGAATCCATTTGGCCGGTGTAGTCATCGGCGGGCGTCACACTGGGGAGATTTTCATCGAAAACGGACGCTTCCACGGGAAACAGATTATCCAAGCGCTGAAACCATGAACAGCAGAGGAAATTGTCCTCCGGGTGGAATTTGCCCGCTCCGAACCCGTTTGCTAGACTCGTAGCTTATGGGATCGATCATCCGCGAAGTGGGCGAAACTTTTGTCGCGCTGGTGAAGGGCTTCAGCGTGACCTTCCGAAATATGTTTCGTAAAACAGTTACGGAAAACTATCCGTACGAGCCGGTCCATTTCCAGCCACGCTACCGCGGCATTCACGTGTTGCACCGCGACGAAAATGGGCTGGAAAAGTGCGTTGGATGCTTTCTTTGCGCGGCCGCATGCCCCGCGAATTGCATTTATATTGAGGCCGCCGAAAATACGGATGTGAACCGCATCTCAGCAGGTGAACGCTATGCGGGCGTGTATAACATCGATTATTCGCGATGCATTTTCTGCGGGTATTGCGTCGAGGCCTGCCCGACGGATGCCATCACACACGGTCATGGCTTCGAGCTCGCGACGTACGACATCAACTCGCTCGTTTATCGGAAAGAACAGCTCCTCGAAAAAGAAACCACCGCTGCGGTTATGTCAACGCGCTAATTTGTTACACCATTAGTATTTAACACGCCCACGAAAGACCTCATGGCATCTGCACGCCTGTGCAAATCTGACGCAGGCCTCTCTCTGTGCTCGTCCTCTAATAAATATAAAGCAGCCAAGACGTAAGTCCGCCGCGAGGCGGACGGACGCGGGGGCTGCGATGTTTGTCGATGGACGTGGACAATGACGATTCCGCGAGGTGTTCCGCAGGAACAGCGAACCGGGAGAGTCGAGATCATCGGAGCACACGCTGCCAAGCCCACCCCCGGGGTTTACCGAGAGCCACTCTGTAAGCGGGAGAGTTGACGGCAAACTTGCAGGAGCTCATTCAAAAATACCACTCACCTCAGGCGGGGCCTCGGTTTGCGGGTGGAGTTGCCGCCCGGTCCACAAAAAGATTATCGGACGCAGTGTGACCGTTCTTTCCGGCGGGTTCAGCGGCGGACGCGTTTTCAGAGACTTCCTGCGGGTGCTCCCGCTGCTGCATCAGCCAGCGCGCCAGCATCGCGGCGGAATTTTCCTCCATCCACAGGCCGAGGAGCGCGCCGATCTCCTTGCGGAGATGGCGGCATGGCTGAGGCGCGAGAGTTCGTAGCTCTGCAGCGAGTTGCGCGAAGCGGAGAGCAGAAACTCCCACGGAGGTTGGGACTTGTAGTGGTTCTCGGGGCCTCCCGAGGGAGGCGATGCGCGTAAGTTACCATTGAATTACTACAGTCAAGATGAACGATAGGGCAGGGAACTGTGGAAAAGTGTGGAAAAGTTTGGCGGCAGGCGCCGGCGGGTGCGACACGTAGCAAGGCGTTGGCTGGGAATTACTCCATTCCCGTCGTTGTCGGGGCGACTGAGATACGCGCTTGTAGTGCCTGCGCGGGGGACTACGAAGATCCGGATGGCACGGCGTGGACTCCTGACGATGAGGAAGACGAAGAACGCGATGGCGCGCCGTGCGCCAGTGCGGAAGAGTTTCCAGCCGAAAGTGAATGCGTCGGAAACGGAGGCGAACATGCGAAGAACTCAGCGGAGTGAACTGATTCGGGTTGTGCGGCGAAGGCAACGCGATGTGTTGTGCGACGTGATGTTAAGCGCGCGGCAATGTGCGACGTGGCTGACGCTGGACGAACTGTCGAAGCTGACGCACTACCCGCCGGCAAGCATTTCGGCGCAGTTGCGGCACTTGCGCAAGCCGGACTACAGCGGCTACGGGGTGGAGAAACGGCCGCGCGCGGTTGGAAAGGTCTTGCGCGGAGAGGACTTCGGAACCGTCTGGGAGTATCAGCTCAGGCGCGCGATTCGACGGAAGATCGCCCGGGCGCAGTCCCGTGAAGAGAGCGCGTTGACTTCCTCGGCGTTGGCGCGCTGAAGAGTGCCACCAAGGTGGCAGCTCAGCAGATTTGAGAGTCGTCATCCTGAGCGATCGAAGAACCTCAAATGTTCAGCACTCCGGCGTGAACGAACAGTTGAGATCCTTCAGCGAACCTTACGTGGCTAGTGGACATGCCGGGAGCGAGGCTCTGTTGAGCGAAAGCAGTGTTTGGGCGAAGCGGTCTTGGCGGAGGGGCGATGGGTGTTAAGCCGGAACTGGCGTTTGATGTTTGCTGGGAAATATACCGCGGGGCGCGCGACGTGTTGGAGACGAAGCGGGGCATTTCGGCGCTGCACTGGAAGGACACGGGGAAGTTCCTGTGGCGGCCTGATTTTCGTCCGCGGCTGAACGAGTGGGTGGCGGATTTCGCTTTGGCGGGGAAGTCCGCTCTGGAAGGGCCAGACTGGGCCTCGCGTATGGTGCTCTTTCGGCTCTACTACCTGGGACTTGCGCCATATGAGAATGCGCGGCACTTTCTCGGCATAAGCGAACACAACTGGGTGAACTGGACGGAGCAGATCCGCCACCGCTGCGGCAAAGAATTAGTGGACCGAGGCATGTTCCCGCCGCGCAAGTACTTCGTTTCTTCCAGCTAGGAATTCTTGCGGAAGGAATACCAGGAGTTAGCCGAACTGGTTTCTGCCTGCAAAGGCCGTCAAAACAACAGGATCGGCAACGACAAAGCACGACAATCTGCACTCTTGAGGTGCTTGTCGTCTCCTGTCGCTTGCGGGGCTCGAGGCCTCGCCCCACGATGGCCGCAGCCTGACGGCACCGGAAAAACCCGTCCGGATTACGAGCCATGCCGCCGCGTGGCTTCTATCCGGCCGGGCCGGGCCGCAGCTCAAAGGAGCGACCATGAAAGTATTTAAGAAGCTGGCGGCCAGTAGTTTATTTCTGGGTATTCCTGTGCTTGCAGTGCTTCTGCTTTGCCCAACGGGTGTTCGGGCGCAGTACCTGCCGGTTGATTGTACGGGCGCTAATCCTTCTGCTTACCCGAGCATCACCGCGGCACTGCCGAACGCCACTCCCGGTTCTTTCATTCTGGTGACCGGGCCATGTAATGAAAATGTCTCGCTAAACGGCGTGAGCGGGCTGAACCTGGGCGCGTATTATGGCCAGACAGCAACCATCAACGGCTCGATCACCATTACCAACTCGGAGAATTTGTTCCTGTACGGTCTTAATGTGACCAATCCGGCCGGAAACGGCATTTCGGTTTCCTCCAGCAGAGGGATATCGCTAAACGTTTGCTCGAGCAGCGGAAACTCGGGAGTAGGACTGGCCGTGAATGGAATGTCCGATGTGACCATCGGAGCCAGTGGCGCGTTCAGCCACAACGGGGCAGGCGGAATGAATATCAATGGCAATTCAACCGTTGGGCTGGTGGCCTGGGCTGGACCGGTAGACATCAGCAATAATGTCGGAGCGGGAGTAGCTGCCTTCTCAGGCAATTTTAATACCCTCGGACCAACAACCATCACGAACAATACTCTCAACGGAACATTCAGTCAGGGCTACGGTCTCGATCTCCGAGGCGGTGGACGTGCGCAAATTGGCGCGCTCTTCGGGCCCAATGTGATTTCAGGGAACCAGAATGCCGGCGCATCGCTGCAAGAGAACGCGGAGATCTCCTTCTGGAGCATCGGCCAGCCCAACCTGATTCAAGGCAATGGGCCGGTAGGAGTCCTGGCAGGATTTGGCAGCCAAGTTACTTTCGCGGACATCAGCGGGCCGCTGGGCGCCGTGATTACCGACCACACGAGCGCTGGAGTCGATCTCTACGCCAACAGCCAAGTTTATTTCCTGGGGGCGAACCAGGTACTGAGAAACGGGACGCTCGCAAATCCGCGCACTGCCGGCATTCGCGTGGATGGAAACTCGGAAGTGTTCATGCGCGGCGGACAGGTGGCTCAGAATAACGGACCGGCAATCCTCGCGCTCCTTAATTCCAGTGTGGACTTTACAGGAGTGACTTTTGCCGGAAATGCGCAAGGGCAGATCATCACTTGCGATTCCAGCTCCTGGATGGTCAGTGACCTTGCGAAATCGACTAGCGCGTTTCTTTCGCCAGGAGTGGCTTGCAAAACTCCCCACGGCCTCGGCAATCGCGATGTTTTCAAATCGATGCCGACAACGCCGGACTGGAGCGCGCACAAGGCCCAGTTCGATAAATACGCCAAGACTGCTGTTAAGCACTAGTCGCAAGACTCTTTGTGATCGAAGAAAGGGAGCCGCATCCAGATGCGGCTCCTTCGTCTCATTTTTCGGGGGCGGCAAGCTGGACAGAATATTTCCATTGGGCTTGGCCGGAGATGATGTTGGGATCGAGATAGAGGAGGATGGTTTGGCCGGGGCGGTAGTGGGGCTGGTCGATGGTGGGGAGATAGAGCTGCCACCAGTGGGAAAGCGGCAGGTATGGTGAATTGCCAAGCGTAACGCCTTCGCAGAGGCGGGCCTCGAACCAGCCGAGGAAGCCATCGAGGCGGCCTTCGGCGGTGATGCGAAACGGGGCGAAGGTTTTTCCGGGATTCGCGGAGTCCTTGCGAAAATCGAGGTGATAAACCGGCGCGGGCTGGCTGAGCGCGGCGAATGGCTGGCCGGAGGCGCGTACGACGCTATAAGACTTGAAAACCCGCCTGGTGAAAGGCTTGAAATCTAGATCGTAGTAGCGCGGCGGAAGGCGGCCCGCTCCGAAGGCATCGGAAGAAAATGGCATTAGAAATGTGTCGGCAGACTCGGGAATGATGCGTGCTTCGGGCTTCAGGAATCGCTCGCGGGCGTCGGCGACAAAGGCGATGATGTTTTCTGTGTCGAAGCAAAAAGTGCTGAGCGTTTCGGTGACTAGGACATCGCAGCGCTCCGGCAAGTTGACTTTTTTTGAGTTTTTGCGAATCAGGGTGATGCGATCCTGGAAGCCGTTGGCGGCGATCAACTCGGCGGCGGCATCGGCAATGTCGCTCATTTCGATGGCGTAGACGTGGCGCGCTCCGGCTTGCAACGCGAAAAAGGAAAGTAGTCCTGTGCCGGCGCCGAGATCGACGACAACGTCGCCCGGTTTCACAGTGCGATGAATCGCTTCACGGTAGGCATCGCAGCGCGCTTTATCCAGGAGCAGAGTCTCTTGCAAGAGCGGGCTGGCAAATTCCTCCATCATCCACGATTGCTTCAAGAAGCTGCGCCGGAACCACCGACGCAGTTTGCGGAGGGGTGGCCTGCTCTCGGTGGGCTCTTCGCGAGGGGGCATATTCGCTGTATGCTACGGTTTGCGCGCCCACGCAGAAATAACGCGCGAGCCAACCCATTGCGGATCGAATTCTAGACCAGCCGTTGCAATGCGGTCGGCCAGTGTATCAACCTGGACTTCTTCCTCCGTGGCGATGCCATACTCAATAATTTTCGGCAGAAGGCTGCGGAGGGTGTCCGCAAAATAGTCCGCCATCTGCCGGTTTATTCCGCACCCGCTGAGATGCGTCGCCTCCGTCGCAGTATTTACAAAGCCGGCGTCTCGGTAGGTGGCGTACAGCCTCATACCCATGTCAATGCGCGCGCCACTGCGGCGCAGAACTTCGCTCATCCACTGGCCACCATTCTTGAACTGAGGCATCTCCGGTAAGACGCTGGAAGGCACAGTGAAATCTGGTTCCATGAAAGCGATAATGGCGCCCGGTCGAAGATATTGCGAGAGACGTCGAAGGATGGCAACTGGATCCGGCAGATACATCAAGATGAATCGGCCGACCAGTGCATCGAACGCGGCCGCATCTGAAAACTCGTGAAATTCGGCAACTTGAAAGTGGATGTTTTTGTAGCCGGCTTCGGCGACGCGCTTGTTGGCCCAGGAAACGCTGGCGGCGTCGCGGTCGATGCCTACGACTGAGCCTGGAGGGCCGACCAGATCGGCGGCGAGCATGGCTACGTCTCCAACGCCACATCCGAGATCGAGCACGCGCATGCCCGGCGAAATTCCCGCAGTGCGAAAGGCGCGGTCGAGATAACTGCGATAGATGGCGCCTTGCCGCATCAGGCGCTGCCGTTCGTGATCGGTGGAGCCCATGGCGTAGTCAGACGCCTTGGCACGAGAATCTCGCTGACTTGCGGCACCAGGTTGGTCTGCAGCCATTTGTTTGCCCCCGAGACGAAGCTGGAATCAGGAGAGGGTGAGCGAATCACCCACACGAAGGATTCTACCTGATTCGCTGGGAGCCACACGCGTGTTGGTGGAGAAGCGGTTGTAGTGGTCGAAGCGGGCTTCCGGTGTCCACGCGGGGATGTGCGAGCGACGGTAATCGCTGAAGATTTTCTGGAAGCCGGTGATGATCTCGCCGGTGCGTGGATCACGAGGAGGGACGGGGCAGCGCGCACAGGGATTGCTGCCCTCAAAGTTCACTTCGCCGATGCGGAAGCGCACGACGCTTCGTTCTTCCGGGCCGAAGAGTTGGTCTTCCCAGAACGCGGGGACGCCGTCGATTTCGAGCGAGGCGCGGAAGCGCTCGCGAGCGTTGTCGAGGTCCAATCCGTTGAATAGGTCGCAAACTGCCTGCAAGCTGGCGGTGGAAACAATCGTTGGCCCGTTGGCGATGGTGTCGTCAGGGAAGCCTTCGGGAGAATGGCGCACGGCGATGGGCTGCTCGAAATAACTGGAGAACCATTGGGCAGCGGCGGCCGAATCGCTCGGGAAGGCGAAGGTCTTCGTGGGAATTTTGCGCTTGTCACCCGGGACCGCGAGCGTGACTGAGCTGAGATCGGGGGCGTAGGTCGCGCGGATCAAGTGGATAGCCGCGGTTCGCTTGCCGTTCACCCATTGGCCGTCAACAGAATAGAGCGCCCAGGCGCGGTCGTGCTCGAGGCCGCCGCCCGGGCCGATGCGCGATTCATTAACGGAAACCGGATCGAGCGACTTGATGGGATGCACACGAATGTTCGCGAGGCCCGCCGATGGAGTTGCAGAAGTCATGGAAGGATTCTAGCAGAGGGAAACCGCGAAGCAGCGGCCGGGAGGCGTTTGCGCGTCCCTTATCAGGAAAAGCCGACCTTGCCGAGGATCAGCCAAGCAAGAAAAATAGCGCCTACGAACGCCAGCGAGACACTCAGCAGCGTGCCAATCAGTACGTATTCGGCAAAACGAGCGGATTTGAATTCTGGATAGCGGGTGATGGCTTTCGCGGTGAGAATCAGTCCCACGGCCGCAGGAGATCGCAGCAGCAACGCGGTAAGAATCAGGAACCGCTCGAGCCAGCCGATATACAGCCCCGCATTTTGCAATGGCTCCCCGGCTCTCTCGAGCCCTTCCTCTTTCACGCTTTGCGTCAGGGAACTCATCAGGAAGCGAATCAAATAACCGCCGCCGAATACCACTCCCAAGTAGATCACGAGCACGGCGAGAAATTTGGTTTCCACATTCCGGGAAGCTTGGAGCGGGTCGGCGAGCGCGGAGAAGGGCACTCCGGGGGAGAGCAGCCAAGCCGCAAGAGCCACACTCAGCAAATGAACAAGTTGATCGACAACGTAGAGTATGGCGCCATCACGGGTCACATTTTTGGCTGCGAGCTGCACTTTGGCAAAATCGATCAGCAAATGAACCAGCGCGAGCGCGCCGATCACCAGGTGCGTTCGTAGGGCGACGATCGAGCCGGGGATGAAAAATCCGACTAGCAGTACGGTGGAAAGATAGTGGGTAAGCCCGTGCCAAAGATACGCGGAAGCCTGGCCGCGCCGCTTTTCGTGGACAAGGCGGCGCGTCTGAAAAACAAAATCGGCCGCCAAGTGCCCCAGGTAAACGGCCAGCAGAGTTCGCAGGAACATTTGCATAGTTTCGTGCAAATTTCAGGATTTGTACATTTACGTGCAACTAGCAAAAAGCGCGTTCGATGAACGATCCGGCCCGGTTCACCGTTTCCGCCAGCTGCCAATAGTAGCCGCGTTTGAGATTCCGGGAAACCGTGGAAATGTCCACGCGGAGCCGCCGGGCGGTTGGCGCCAGGGTGTCACGGCTAAGAAATGCCCCGATGGCCTCCCATTGTTTTGAGGTGATCTGGAGCAACAGGGTGTCGTGCAGGCCGTAGATTAGGTTGATGGTCTCGTCGAAGCCTTCGTTGCCGGACGCAAACCCCGTGAGCACGTCGAATTTGAAGAGCTTGCCATGCTTGATGCTTTCGATGGCGCGGCGCGCCAATTGGAACGCTTCGCCGGTGAGCTGATTGACAGGCGGTTGAACGCGGCCGGAAATGCTGCCGATGCCGATTCCGACGCGCAGAGACAGAGGCCGTAGCGCGGACCGCAACTCAAGAATCAATGCGGGAAGCGGCGCCAGCTCTCCCGTGATGGTTTGAAATTCGTCCCCGGCTGTAACGGAATAGGGCAGCCGGATCAGCTTCTGGCGCAGATGCTTTTCCGATGCGGCCGCGAGTTTTTTCCCCAGCAGGGCGCGTACATCCTTGCGCGCAGTTGAGGTTACGATGTCAGCGATCAGTACGGCGTAGATTTCTTCAGGCATAGAGGGTATCCGCGATCATCGTTTGTACGAAACTGTACAAACACAAGTACTTGTACGTATTCGTACAAATTGAGCAATTTGTACAATAACGTACAAACCTTAAAATAGCAAGCGCGAAATCCGGACGCGTTTCGATTCGCAGCAGGTCGCGGCATCCGCGTGGTCACTCATTTGTTTTTCTTAAAACTAACAACTGATAACTGAAAATTTTTTAATGTCAAACCGCAAGACTCCCATCAAAGCTAACGGACATTCCGGTCCGCTCGGCCGCGCAAATGGCCATGCCCTGGCCTCCACGGAACGGGGCGGGATCCCGGCTGCCGATGACGATCGCATCGGCTGGCAGTTGATGTATCAGTTGCTGGAGTCGAATGCCTGGCTCATCACTGAAAATTGCGGGCGTTTGATCGAAAGCATTCCCCAACTCGTCCGCGACGATCGCCGCCAGGAAGATATTCGCAAGGTGGAAGGCGACGATTCGGCCGATGCGGCGAGTTATAGATTGGTCTCCGACGGAAGATTCGCTGGTGTCGGACCGGCCTTTGCGCCGGCCAGGGCGGGGCAGGCCCCGCCCTATAATTTGTCATCGCATACGCCGCATTTTGTGACCGTCATGCCGCTTGCCAAACAGATCGCGCGGCAAGTCAGCGCCACCGATCAGACTTCGCGCGCCATTCACTACCAGCGCCTCGAGCCGAGGCGAAGAAATTCTTTCGGCCTGCGAAATTGCCCAGACGGTCAAGGTAGTGCATTGGCGTCAGAAGGCGCCTTTGGCGCTCAACAGGAACGACGGAGGTGCTACGGTAAAAGACAGGAGGACACGCCGGTGGAAAGGCCGCTTTGGGAGCAGCAAAGTTTTCCCGAGAAGCTCTTCCGATTCATCGCGCTCCTTTGCCTGGTGGGTTGCGGCGGATCTGCCATCTACGTTGCGAGCCACGTCGGCTCCATGGAAGACGCGTACTTCCGCGCCCGCGACCTGGCATCTTACTGTTTCACCGCCATCTGGATTTTCCTTTTCTTCTACGCGCAGTATCGCGTGGTGCCGCGATTTATTCATCGCGACCTCGATCGCCGCGTGGGATTGTGGCATGCCGGCGCCAGCCTGGCGCTGCTGCTCTTTGGTGGGCTGGAAGTTGTGCTCCCGCAGACGAAGTCGGATTTGCCGAGCAGCTTGCTTTTCTGGATTACGCTACTCGGCGAGGCCACGTTCATTGGCAACGTTATTTGGTCGTACGTGAACGGCGAACGGGAAGTGCCAGTGCTCCCGGTGGTGCCCACTGCAAAAACAACTCCCGATCACGTTCCGGATGCGAGTCCCAAAAATATGGGCTGGCCGAAGTCTCCGGTAAAACTGTTTGGAATCGGAGCGGCGTTTTTTGCCGGAGGTGGGATCGTCTCGCTCATCTTGAATACGCCGTCGTTCCCGATTCCCGTGCCGATTTCTGGCCAGATGCATTTTCTTCCCTACGGCGTCTTATGGCTGGTCGCGGCCGTGCCGTTCGGAGTCTTTGCGCTGCTGTACAAGTTCCTGATGGATACTCAGCAGATCGTCTTCGAGGAATCGCTGAACCGCATCCATTTCGTCGTGACCATGATCGCGGTGTTCGACATGGTGCGAGTGTTCATGGCCTGGGAACAAAAGTTAGTCTCCAAGATGTTGGAACTGTACTTCGGCCCGGAATTCGAGTGGCTCACGGGGCTTTTCGTCCTGAGCGTCATCGTGTTCATCATCAACATTTTCAAAAGTGGCTCGCAGGCCACGTCGCGGACGTAGTGGTCCTCGCTACAGTCGGCTGATTTCATCTGAAATCATAACCGGTCTTTGTAGTGGCGCAGCCCGCCGCGGCGGGCGCCACTACTACCGCGAACTCACGCGTTCGCAGCGGCACCAGATGCAAGCCTGGCGCGAGAGCGGCGCTAACCGTGGCGCTGCCGTGAGCGTTGACGAGAATTTGTCTGAGAGGCCGAATGGACCGGTACTACACAGCTGAATCTTGGACGGGCATTCCTGGCGCGATCGCTCCCGCGGACGGCAACAACGTCCGAAACGCGGATTACGAAACTCGAAATTCGCCCGATGGCGAGACGAGTTTCGAGTGACGAAAGCAATGCTTCAAAGCCAGGCAACGAAACTGCCCCGGCCGATCTGGGTCCGAACAACGAGCGGCTCGCTGAGGCGAAGCCGGAACTGGTGAATGCGCTGCGTGAACTGGCGCTGGCGCCATCGCCGCCAAAACCACCCATTGACGCTACGCCCTCGAGACTCTGGCCCATTCCTAGGGTATAATCCGTGCACTGAATCCCTGAATTGATGTCGCCTTCCGACAGTCCGCCAAGCGGAGCCACGTCAGGTCCCGAAGGGTCGCCCCTTCCAGGTAAGAAGCTCGATTCTTGGGGCGAGATCGCCTCTTATCTCGGTCGTGAAGTGCGCACCGTGCAGCGATGGGAAAGAACCGAAAGCCTTCCCGTCCATCGCCACGAGCATAAGAAAAAATCCACGGTCTACGCTTTCGCAAACGAACTCGACGCCTGGATCAAGAATCGTCAGCCCAAAGATGATCCCGAAGCTGACGACGCCTTCGCCCGCGAACAGGAATTGAGCGGAACCGATTCTCCCATAGAGATCGTTGAGCCCCCGGTCGCGCCACCGGCTCCCTCTCCCACTCCAGACCCGGTCAAGCCTCCTCCCTCGGCAGGGAAGCGCGTGGTCGTCGCCATCTTCGCCCTCGGGATTCTGAGCGCGATCATTCTTGGCGTTTTCCGGTGGCTTCAACCCACTGAGTCCGCGCCACAAAAAGTCCGTATAGCCGTTCTGCCCTTTACCTACGTCAGCGGTGATGCCAAGCCCGATTACATTAGCGAAGGCCTCACCGACGTCATCCGCACCGCCCTCGGCCAACTCGATCCGGCGCACCTCGGGGTGATTGCTGCAACCTCTTCCAAGATTGTTGCCGGCAAACCCGTTACCGAAATCGGCCGCCTGTTGAATGTGAAGTATCTTCTCGAAGGCGGCGTTCAACACGCCGGCAACCAGGTGCGCATCGACGTCCAATTGATTCAGGTAAGCGACGAGACTCACCTCTGGGCGCAGTCTTTCACCCGGGATCTTTCCGATGTCTTGCAGGTGGAATCAGACGTCTCCGCCGCGATCGCCCGGCAGGTTCTCGCTACTCTCCCGGTGCCACCCAGTTCACAACCTCAGCCCTTGCTGCGGCCCGGAATCGCTCACGCGGCCTCTCCGGAGATTGCCCAGGCCCGGCACGCCTACCTTAAGGGCAAATTTGCCTGGGGCAACCGCGGCGACCTGCGCAGCAGCATCAAGTTCTTTGAGGAAGCCATCCAAGAAGATCCGTCCTACGCGGAGGCGTACGCAGGTCTCGCTGGCGCGACTGCGATTCTGGGTCAAGTCCCCAACGACGGAATGCCTCCGGGCCAAGCCAAACCAAAGGCGCGAGATGCCGCCCAGAAGGCCCTGCAGCTTAATCCCGGGCTTGCCGATGCTCACGCGGTCCTCGGCAACGTGGCCATGAGTTACGACTGGGACTTGGCGACGGCGGAGAAGGAACTGCGCCGTGCCATTGAACTCGATCCTAATGATCCCACTCCACACGAGTGGTACTGCCACCTGCTCATTGTGCAGGGGCACAATTCCGAGGCGCTGGTCGAAGTGAACCATGCTCTCGACCTGGATCAGCTCAACCCACTCTTCCATTCCGTACTGGCGGAAACCTACTATTTTGGCCGCAACTTCGACGCCGCCATCGAAGAAGCCCTGCCGGTGGTGAAGCTGCATCCAGGTTCGTTGTCTGCGCAGTTCTGGCTCGGCTCTGCCTACCGCGAGAAAAAGATGTACCCGCAAGCCATCGAGACATTTCAGAATGCGCGTGAGCAGGCACGCAAGCTCACGGGCAGCGAGAATCCCGCCTTGCTCATGGCCTACGGCAATACGCAGGCGCTCGCAGGAAATGCCACCGAAGCCCGCGCCGTCCTTCAGCAACTTCAGCAGCTGGCCGGCTCCCGGTTCGTCCCCAGCTTGTACCCGGCAGCAATCCACGTCGGCCTCGGCGAAGCCGACGAAGCTTTCCGCCTGCTCGACCTCGCTTACCAGGAGCGCATCGACCGCCTCGTCTACCTGAACGTAGATCCTATGGCCGACCCGCTGCGCTCCGACCCCCGGTTCGCCCAGCTCATGGCCAAGATCGGCTTCCATTAAATAGAAACCGGCCAGCCGATTGATCGGAAGGGAAGTAGCTTCCCTGCTGAAACGTACAATCAAAAGAAAGCGACACTACACGGATCCCAAACACGTCGCGCGCAAGACTTGGCGCGAGAAATCCACGCCAGAGCGCACAAGTCACAAACGAACAGCAACTGAACACCAACTGAACACTCTCCGAAGCTAACGCAAGTAAAAAACGTTGACCGAGGAAGCCTCTGCAAAAAAAAATCGGCGACCGGCTGGCGCACCCCCGCGCCAGCCGGAAGGACACCCCATGGGCCGCAGCTTCCTCTTGACATCGCGTCCTATAAGTTATATTATGTTAACTAAAGAATTTGGCTGGATTTTAGAGGGCTTCCATGACCTTGGAAGGCGCTTCCCCTGGGCCATTCCCTCTCTTCTACTTCTTGTCAGCGGTTTTCCCAGGCTTCAGTTGGTCGAGTTCGTAGTTGATGTATTGCTGCAGAACATGCTCGTCCGCGCCCACCAGGCGGCGGCCGTTCACAAAAACCGTAGGCGTGCTGTTGACCTCCAGCAGTTGGCCATTCGAGTGGCTTGCGTTGACAGCTTCGCCGGCTTCCGGGCTGGCCATACAAGTCTTGAACGCATCCGGGTCCAAACGCGATTGGGCCGCGTAGTCCATCATCTTGGTCCAGGCATTACCCGCAGAGATGATTTCCTGATTGTCGTAGATCAGGTCGTACATCTTCCAGAAGGCCGCTGGATCCTGCTGGTAAGCGCAGCGGCCGGCGATGGCTGCCGTTCGCGCCCAAGGATGAATTTGTTCCAGGGGAAAATCCTTGAAGACCACCCGAACCCTTCCGGCATAGGCCGGCAGCATTCCACGCAGGACGTCGTGGAGATTCCGGCAGACCGGACACTCAAAGTCCGAGTACTCCACGAGCGTCACGGCAGCCTTGGGGTCTCCCATCGAAGGCGCATCCTTCATCTGGATCCGAGCCCGACTCTCCGCGAGAGGGTCCTTGGTCATGTCCGACATGTCGCCGCGGAAAAGGTACTTGCCGTCCTTGCTCACGTAAAACTTGACCGTCTCCTTGTTCTCGCCAATGGTCACGTTAATGGTGGTTTCCATCAGCCCATCAACAGCCGTCTCTTTCGGCGCGCCCACCGAAACCGGCACATCTGGGCCAAAGGCATACAGATGCCGGAGATAGGCCTCGATATTCTTCTGCGTCGGCGAAAGCGTAGCGGTTGCCGATGTCGCGGCCGGCGATTGTGGCTGTTGCCCTTCCGCGCCGCGGGCCAATATACAGGTGAAGACAATCAGGAAGAGACCGAAAACTTTTTTCACACGAACCTCATTCGTTTACGGGATAAATTTCTGAGCGATCGGAAAAGGCCTGCCAAAGCCAAACGCGCGAGAAGTAATTTTCAAACCGGGAGCCGCTTGTTTGCGTTTGTATTCGTTGCGATCCACATGAATCGCGATGTCGCGCACCAACTTTAGATCGAATCCGTAATGGTCTGCAATCTCATCTGGGCTTTTCAAGTCTTCGATATAGGCTTTCAGGATGCGGTCCAGGACGTCATATGGCGGCAGGCTGTCTTCATCCTTCTGGTCGGGGCGCAATTCAGCTGACGGCGGCTTCTCAAGCGTCGACCGGGGAATGACTTCCCTGTCACGATTAATCCAGCGCGCTAGTTCATACACCATTAATTTCGGCACATCCGAAATGACGGCGAGTCCGCCCGCCATGTCACCATAGAGGGTGCAATATCCGACGGCGAGTTCGGATTTGTTTCCGGTGCTTAGAACCATCGAACCAAACTTGTTGGAGATGGCCATCAGATAATTTCCGCGGATGCGCGCCTGAATGTTTTCTTCCGCCACGTCCTCGGGGCGATTGCCGAACGCCGGAGCTAGCGCTCGCTTGTATTCCTCAAACACCCCGCTAATCGGCAGCGTGAGGAACTTAATGCCGAGATTTTTCGCCAGAGTGGCCGCGTCACTCTTGCTTCCATCCGAAGAGAAGGGCCCCGGCATGGATACGCCGAGCACATTTTCCGCGCCAAGGGCGTCCACCGCGATCGAAGCCACCACGGCGGAGTCAACGCCGCCGCTTAGCCCGACGAGTACCTTCCGGAATCCGCATTTGCGCACATAGTCCGCCGTACCCATCAGCAGTGCCTCATACGCATAGGCGATTTCCGTCGGCGGCTGTTCGTGGATTTCACCCCGCCCTGTCTCGGTATCGAACAGGACAAGATCTTCGCGGAACGCCAACGCTTGCGCGGCTACTCGCCCCTCGGCGGTGATGGCCATGCTCGCGCCGTCAAAAATCAAGTTGTCGTCGCCCCCAATTTGATTGACATAGACTACAGGGCGCCGCTGCTTCATGGCGATGGCGCGCAGCATCTCGATGCGCAGGTTTCGTTTGTCGATCGCGTATGGCGAAGCGGAGATATTCAGAAGGACCGTGCTTCCCTGCTTGATCAATTCCACGACCGGGTCGCGTTCGTACCGTCGCGTCGGCCAAAAATTCGGGTCGTTCCAGACATCCTCACAGATGGTGACGCCAAGCTTTTCTTCGTGGAAGCTGTAGACCACCTGTTTTTCGGCGGGCTGAAAATATCGCGACTCATCGAACACATCGTAGGTCGGCAGCAGCATCTTGCTCTGCTCGAAAGCGATTCTCCCGCCGCATAACAGTGCTGCTTTATTGGCCACGGATTTGCCCGCGCCATTTTTTACGCGCCCGGCATAGCCTACCAGGCTGGGCAGCGGTACCTTGGTGGCAAGCTCTTTTAATTCATCCACATTGCGGTCCAGAAAAGCTGGACGCTCCAGAAGGTCCTGTGGCGGGTAACCGCAGAGGCAAAGCTCGGTAAAAACAGCAAGGTCCGCCCCTCGTTGCTTGGCTTGATGCGCCAAGTCCAGGATGCGAGCGGCATTCCCCAAGAAGTCGCCGATGGTGGGATTAAACTGCGCGAGCGCTATTTTCATGCCCGGACTTTAGGATACGGAGCGAACCCGCAGATTGCAAACGCGCGCTCGCCAAAATGTGACGAGTTCACCGACAAATTGTCCTCATTGCCTCTCAACTTGCTTCCTGGCGATCAGGCTGGCGATGCCCACACCGGCGCGCAGTTCGCGATAAAACAGAACGCGTAACTCTGGGAACGCTTCACGCAATTCGCCGGTTTCGAGAAGATAAGCTGGATTCCGTGGCCCGCCCGAAAACTCCTGTTGCACTTGAGTGAATGTTTCCATCAACAGAACTCCGCCTGGATGAAGCGCGCGGACCATCTGAGGAAAAAGAGACCGCTGCAGGTACTGCACGCACAGGATTAAATCGTAGGAGTGTTCCGGGAGGTGCGCTTCCTCCAAATTCGCATGGATGAGATCAAGACCGCCGTGCAAATGCCGCCCGGATGGGTGAAAACCTTCCCCGCGCTTCACCCGAAGGTGCTGGCTGTGTGTGTGAACCTCCAGGATGTCCAGGGCCACGCTGGAGTAATCCACTGCGGTGACGTGTTGACCTCGCGCGGCAATGAGCAGGGAGTGCCTTCCAGTGCCGCAGGCGATATCCAATGCCGGACCGCGAGGCAGCAGCGGCAGCAGTTCGCAGACAATGCTCGCAGGCTCGGAAGGCGGCGCTTCGGCGGCAAGCCTGTGCTTGGCATCCCACTCGGATTGGCTATGGGGCATAAGAAAGGGCTCCTGAACTTACCGCTCAGGAGCCCAAATAATGGTTTGAAAACGAAATGCGCTTCCCTCTTTGCAACTATACGCTGAAGGAACTTCCGCAGCCGCAAGTGCTCTTTACATTGGGATTGTTGAACTTGAATCCCGCGCCTTCAATCGTCTCGATGTAGTCGATTTCAATTCCGTCCAAGTACATGGAACTCATCTGGTCAACGGCAACCTTCAGACCATCGAAGTCAAAAACCTGGTCCGCATCCGTGGTCTGGTTCTCGAACGCCATGTGGTATTGGAAACCGGAGCAGCCGCCGCCAACAACAGCCACGCGTAGCGCGACCGGCACCGGGCTCTGCATGTTCATAATTTCCTTTACCTTGCTGCTCGCAACGGGCGTCAAATTAATCATAATTCCTCTTGGCCTCCGCTCGCGGACGCATCCGCGAAGCTATCTACCTTTACAGTATAACAGAACTCGCAAACGGTGTTGCAATCCCCTGTTCCTGTTATGAAACGCCTCTTATCACGGCATTACGAAAAGCCGTGGCGCTTCGCTTACAATGAGATGCGATGATCAAACACAAAGTTACTCTCATTCCTGGCGAAGGTATCGGTCCGGAGGTTGCCGCCGCGACCCGCCGCATTCTGGAGGCCACGGGCGTCAATCTCGAGTGGGAAGAAATCGCCGGACGCTCCGACAGCTCCGCTGACCAGGGAAAAAGCGTCAATCAAGCCGCTGTGGAAGCCGTGCGCAAGAATCGCGTTGCGCTGAAGGGTCCTATGGCTACGGCTATCGCAGGCGGCGCACCCAGCGTTAACGTAGCGTTGCGCAAGGCACTCGAACTCTATGCCAATTTGCGCCCGGTGAAAAACATGCCGGGCGTCAAATCCCACTTTGAAAAAGTGGACCTGATTCTCGTCCGCGAAAACACCGAGGATTTGTATTCCGGTCTGGAGCACGAGGTCGTTCCCGGCGTGGTCGAAAGCCTGAAAATCATCACCGAAAAGGCTTCCACACGGATCGCGAAATTCGCCTTTGAATACGCCAAGCGCCACGGCCGCAAGAAGATTCACGCCATTCACAAAGCCAACATCATGAAGCTGTCGGATGGCCTTTTTCTAAGGTCTGTCCGTGCAGTGGCGGAGCAGTTCCCGGCCATCGAATACAAAGAAATGATCGTCGATAACGCCTGCATGCAGATTGTGATGGATCCGCTGCAATTTGACATGCTCTTGCTACCCAATCTCTATGGCGACGTCATGAGCGATCTGGCGGCGGGGTTGGTTGGCGGGCTTGGCGTAGTGCCCAGTGCCAACATCGGCGACCAATGCGCGATGTTTGAGGCCGTCCACGGTACTGCGCCGGACATCGCTGGCAAGGGATTCGCCAATCCTACTGCCCTCCTGATGAGCAGCGCTCTAATGCTGGATTACCTTGGTGAACAAACAGCAGCAGAGCGCATCCAGAGCGCCCTGGAAAAGGTGTATCGGCAGGCAAAACACACGACAAGGGACGTCGGCGGGAAGGCCGGTACTGAAGAATTTGCGGATGCAGTCATCGCCGTCCTCAAGCAAAAGTAGCTACTGCCCAAATGCCAAAAAGTACTAGCAGTTCCAAATCGTTTAAATGCTTGTGTTTTCTTGGACATCGTGACATCATTTTCGCTCGTAGCCTCGAGTGTCCCCTCCAGGTGGAGTTATGCAGAGAACACGTTACCCCGAACGTCGTCGAACCACTCGTCTGTCCCTTCAGATCCCACTGACGGTGCGTTGCCGCTTGCCCGAAGGCGAAACCATCGATCTCAAGGCCTCCACTTATATCGTGACGGCGCACGGGGCTTTGGTGCTGATGGATACCCCGCTAATCCCTGGCCAGACGGTGAAAGTCTTCAACGAACATACTGCCAAGTCTGTGGAGTGCGTGGTCACTTCGTTGCGCGAAAAGCGCGATCGGCGATTCGTGGGAATGGCCTTCGTCAATCCCAATATCGACTTCTGGCACATCGTGTTCCCGAAGTCCGGCACCAAACAAGCCGTGCGATCTTCCGTAACAGGTGCGCTGGTGCCGCCGGGATTCCGGCAGGATAACTCCCCGCAATTCTGAGGTTTTTTTCGGGTGCGACCGTTCGCCTCAGACGTTTTTCACTGCGTAAATCTGATAGACCATGAAGTAGACAATCACGCCTGTAACACAAACGTAGAACCATAGCGGCAGAGTCCATCGCGCAATCAGCCGGTGCTTGTCGAATCTCTCCATCCAGGCTCGGCGCAGCGTGACCAGAATCATCGGCACAATCACAATCGCCAGGACTGTATGCGAGAGCAGCAGCGCGAAGTAAACCGGCCTGACCCAACCTTGCCCCTGAAAAAGAACAACTTGCTTTACGCGAAGGTGATAAGTTACGTAAGACGCCAGAAAAACGACGGAAACCCAGAAAGCGGAAACCATGAATCTCTTGTGTACTTGCATCTTTCCCGCCCGGATTGCGACGTAACCTCCCGCCAACAGCACAGCGCTAGTCGCATTGAGAGTGGCGTTGAGAGCCGGTTGCGAAAACATGGTTCGAGTCAGTCCTTTGACTTACGGCGCTGTAGCTCACCCCTTCAGGGGTGAGGCTTTTCCCCCGGAGTAGGCTAGACGTATCCGTTGAAGTCACTGCCATCAGCGCGGGAGCTTGTCGTACACCATCAGGCCCAACAGAAGCGGAATGTGCAGGACCGTTGCGTGCATGAGCCATTTGGCGCGCATGTTGGACTTGTTGCTGGCGGCCCACAAGCACACTTGCACCAGGGCGGTCGACGTCACCAGCGCACCGAAGAAATACACCACGCCAGCCAATCCAAAAACTGCCGGGAGCAGGCTCACGCCAACGAGCGCGATTGCATAGGAAATGATTTGACGGAACGTGCGCGTGCCATCCTTGTCGACCACCGGCAGCATCAGTATCCCGGCGCGGGCGTAGTCTTCGCGGTACATCCATGCGATGGCATGGAAGTGGGGGAATTGCCACAGAAAAAGGATGCCGAAGAGCAGCCACGCGCCTCTGTCCAACGATCCTGCCGCAGCCACCCACCCGATCATCGGCGGAATCGCACCCGGAAAAGCGCCAACGAAAGTCGCCCACACAGTGCGTTTTTTCAAGGGAGTGTAAGCCAGCAAATAACTAAGGCAAGTCGCGATGCCCAGTCCTGACGCCAGCGCTCCAGCCGCCAAATACAGATCCGCCGCGCCTGCAATCGCCAACACAACACCGAATATCAGTGCTTCCCGCGGTTGCAGCACGCCGCTTGGCAAGGGCCGCAACGCCGTGCGCCGCATATAACGGTCGGTATCGCGCTCGATGTAATGATTCAAGGCAGCAGTGCCTCCAGCAATCAGCATGGTGCCAAAAACGGAGTGCAGCATGTGCAGCCAGTTGACCGGGCCGCGCGCACCCATGTAGTAGCCTGCCGCTGTCGTCATTAGCACGAGTAAGGAGACATCCGGCTTGGTCAGCGAAACATAGCCGCTGGCGCGGGCGGAAAGTGTCAGTTCCGTTGTGCGTACCGTACTCATCCGGTGGTCACCTGCCGGGGCGCGGTCGCGGCAACTTCCCTTCCGCGCGGCACCAAGCGATAGCACGTCAGCACTACCAACACCGAAAACGCAAAGAGGATCGCGCCAACCACGGTGTGGATCACAGTTAACGTCACCATGACCGGCATGGGCTGCGGCGCATCTGCCGTAGTGAGTCGCGACCAGTAAGCCGCCAGCCCCAAGAGGAACTGTGTCCCGAAAATGGCGTGCAACAGAATGCGCGCTTTAGAGAGTTCGCGCGACTTTTCAAAACGTTTGCGAAGCGCCACCGCCGTCCAAATCACCATGCCGAGGACCAACATCGCCCCAACCATGTGCGGCCAAATCGGAATGTCCTTGTGCCGGAAGCCTGCGCCGAGAATCACCTGGAAGTAGATAACCGCCGCATTGAGAATCGTCAAGGCATGAATGGAAGGACTGCCACTGTCTTCGAGTTGCGGCCTTTCGGAAACCCACCATTTGCTGGTGAATACTGCGATGCTGAGCACTGCTCCAAACACGATCTGCGCGAAACAGGCGTGAATCACAGGCAGCCAGTAATGAAGCAGCCGTATGACCACCTGGCCGCCAAGGACTGCCTGTACCACAACGCCAAGCACAGCAACCAACCCAACCCACCGCAGCCAAATCCGGCTATCCTTCAGCCATAGCAATGCGGCAAGGATGAGAACAAGAATCCCCAAGCCGCCGGCAACCGCGCGGTGGGAGAACTCGAACAAGTCGCCGCCTTGCAGCGACGACAACGGGGGAACCAACGTTCCATGCGAAGTCGGCCAATCCGTCACGGAAAGAGCTGCATCCTTGGAAGTTACCAGCGCTCCGGCAACGAAAAGAAGGATCGTCCAAAGCACAACGAAAACAGAAAACCTATGCACGCCCGGATTGTAAGCGGAAGTCATTCGCCCTTGTCCCAGCGGCGGATTATACCTTTAACTGGCCGCGGACGAAAGCTGAGTAGACAGAGCTTGCGCGTCGATACCCACGGCGCGTAACACGAGATCTTTCAGCGCGGCAATAAAGAGTGGTGAATCTCCGACCGCCGGCATCATGCGAAACCGTTCGATGCCGACTTTCTCCGCTTCCTCGCGAGCTTCGATATTGATTTCGTGGAGCGTTTCGATGTGCTCGGTGACGAACGAAATGGGTACCACGAGCATTTCTTTCACCCCTTCGTGGCCCAGCCGCTCGATGGTTCCCGTCAGCGGCGGCTGCAGCCACTTGGCGGGTCCCACTCGGCTCTGGTAACAAAGCAAATGCGTTCGCGGCCAGTCGGCATATTGTTTGGTCCCAAGCTCATTCACCAGCCGCACCGTTTCCTCAATCTGCTTTGGGTACGGATCGCCCTTCTCGACAAGGCTCATCGGCAGGCCATGCGCGCTGAACACAAGATGGATTCGCGAACCGTCCGGGAATTGCCGCAGCATCGATCCAATCCGTTGAACCAGCGCTTGAATATAAAGCGGATGGTCATGGAAATTGTCGATGGTGCGCTCCGGGGGCTTTCCACTTGCTTGTTCCCAGTTGGCCTGTTCCGCGATTCGGCGCCATTCCTTTATGCTGCTCAACGTAGTGGCGTAGGAATAGTGCGGATACAAAGGCAGCAAAACGATTTCGTCCAGAGGCCCAGCATTGCGCAAGGTTTCCACGGCATCCGCCGTAAACGGGCGCCAGTAGCGCATCGCTGTGACGGCCACAGGATCAATGTACAGCGAGACCGCTTCCACAAGCCGCAAGCGTTGCCTTTCGGTAAGCGTCCCTATCGGCGATCGCCGTCCAATCTCCGCGTATTTCTCGGCAACAGAAATGCACCTTCGCGAAGAAATGAGCTTCGCAATCGGCCGCCGCAGCAGCCCGAACGGCCCAAGCGGAATAATATCCGGGTCCAGAAACAGGTTGAGCAGGAACGGCTCGACGGCCTCCAGCGAATCCGGCCCGCCGAGCTGAAAAAGCACAATCCCGACTCGTTTCTTCCCTGCCAAGCTACTTGCTCCGATTCAGGCTGTTCTTCAATTGTTCGATCTGTTCTCGCAGCGCATTCATCCTCTGCGCCACCGAAATGTAGTACACAAAGAAAATGGCCCATCCGGCCAGATACGCCGCGAGAATGCTGTCCAGGTTTTTCATCGGCCCTCCGCCTCTCTTCGCAATTCTTCGACGCTGGCGCGCATGGCCTCCAGCTTGTACCGCCCGTTCAAAAGCAAAATCAGCAGCCCGGTAAACGCGGCCCAAACAAGCAAATACGAAACACGCATCCGCGGGTCAAGTCCGGAGCCAGGACCGCCCAGAATCACCGGCTGCGGATGCTGCGTGCGCCACCAGCGAATCGAGAAATACACTAGCGGCACATCCAGAAAAGCAAAAATGCCGAACAGCGAGCTGAATAGCGCCCGTTTGTCCGGCTCTTCGAGCATCGAACGCAGAAGCAAGTAGGCCATATACAGCAGCCAGAGAACGAAAGTGAGCGTCAAGCGCGCGTCCCAGGTCCACCAGATACCCCAAACCGGATGCGCCCAGATCGGCCCGGTGACCAATACAACCGAAATGAATGCCAAGCCCACTTCCGCCGCAGAAACACCCAGCCAATCCCACTTTGCCTCGCGTGTAAAAACGTAACGCAGGTTGGCGTAAAAGCAGATTCCCAGCGCAATGAACGAGCTGAACGCGCTGGGCAGGTGCAGATAGAAAATCTTCTGGATTGGCCCCATCGTTTTCTCGATGGGCGCGTAATGGAAAGCCAGGTATGCGGTGAAGGCAATCGCCGCGAACAAAACTACTGCGCCAACAACTGTTTTAATCATCGGTAGGCTCCTTAGCGCTGAGTACTTCCCTGCCGCTGAAATGGCATAGCCTTCATTCCTCCAGCAGATACTCGCCGAAAAGCCATAGCGCCGTCAAAAAGACGACGTCGAAACCGGCCAGAAACCCGAGCCAATCGATGCGCAGCTCCGGTTTTTCGCCGAGCAACGCGGCCGTCGCCTCTGTACTGGCGATCAAGACCGGCGTCAGCAGCGGCAGCAGCAGCACAGGTAGCATGAGCTCTCGCATCCGCGCCTGCGCCGAAATAGCCGAAAACGCCGTCCCCGGAATCGCCACGCCCACGCTGCCTAGAAAGAACACGAGGACCAACTGAGGGAGGACGGCAAGAATGTGCACGTTGTAAAGGACCGCGAAGATCGGCAGCATCAGCATTTCTGTCACTAGCAGAAATATGGCGCTGGCGGCGAGCTTCGCGAGAAAAATTCCGAACGGGTCGCTTACCGACAATCGCAGAGCGCTGAGCGTGTCATTGTTCTGCTCGCGCAGAAAGCCTGGCTGCAACATCAGCGAAGCCGCAAACAGAAACGTCAGCCACAGCAGGCCGGGGCCGAAGCGGCGTGACTCGGTTACTGACGGATCGAAGGTAAAGCTAAACAGCACCACGATCGTGAGGATGAAGACGACCGTCGTCGTGAGCAATTCGCGCGAGCGAAACTCCGTTCGGAGTTCCTTGCCCAGCAATACCGCCGTATTGGAAAGCAGCGCCATCTCACGCGTTCGCAAAAGTCAGGATCGAGCGAAAGTTCGCACCTGTGTGCGTGTCCGCAACCACCGCGCCCGCATCCAGCCGGATCGCCCGCGTCGCCAGGTTGGAAACCTCTGATTCGCCGTGCAAGCTCATCAACAGGGTGCGCCCCGAATCCCGAAGCCCGCGCAGCGTTTCTGCAAGCCAAGTCACTCCTTGCGGATCGAGTCCCGTCGCGGGCTCGTCGAGCAGAATCAACGCGGGCTCATTCAAAAGCGCCCGGGCAATAGCCACGCGCTGGCGCATTCCGCGAGAAAACGTCCGTACCAGCGATTTTCGCCGCTCTTCCAGGCCGACTTCCCGGAGCAATTGTTCCGTGCGTGCCACGGGCTCAGCAATTCCCTGCAACTTTGCAAACAACAAGAGGTTTTCCTCCGCAGTCAGCTCGTCGTAAACCATCGTGGCGTGAGCCACGAATCCTGTCGACGGCGGCGTCTCACTATTCGCCCCGCTGCTATTGATAAAACTGATCGTGCCGGACGAAGGCCTGGAAAGCCGCGCCGCAACGCGCAGGAGTGTGGTTTTGCCCGAGCCATTCCGGCCGGCCAACACTACGCACTCGCCAGCGGAGATTTCCAGCGACACGCGCCGCAGGGCGTAAAGCCCGCCAAACCTCTTATCAATTGTCTCGAAGCGGATACCTGTAGGAGAAAACCTCAGTGGCGTCACCGGACGGCCTCGGAGATGTGCAGATCACTCCCAGTCTTCAACGCTCAGCCTCGCACGAGATCGCGCAGCACTTTTTCGGCCCGCGCACGTTCTTGTGCATATTCTGCTTCGGAGATCGTACCCGCCTGATGGCGCAATTCCAGCCGGAACAGCCGCTCTTTCAGGGCGTCGAGGCTAGTGCCGATGGCCGCGTCAACTTCGGCAAGCGTCGATTCTCCGTTTGTGGGAGTGACTGGCGCCGCCGGTACAGGTGCCACTGCCTGCGGCGTAACCGGCGATGCCGAATCGATGGGCGGTACAGCAGGGGCTATGCTCGGCTTCACTTTCTTTTGTCTTGGGCCAAAAGCATCGTTAGCGTGCTCCGAACCTTCCGCCGGCGCGACCGCTACCTTCTTGCCCCAAAGAAGAAATCCCAGGATCCCAAATGCCACGATGAAAACACCCGCGATCACCCACGTGGGCGCAATGTCATTTAGCCGGCCAGGAACCTGCTGGATGCTGACACCGCCCGATTCAGCGCCACTCTGTTGCGCGTCCCGGCCTTGCTGACCTTGCTCCGCCGCGGCATTCGCTTCTGGCGGAGACGCCGTGCCTGAAACATTTACTGCCACAATCGTTCCCGCAGGAACATCCTGGCGGCCGTAGAGATTCATCCCCTGCTCTTGTCCGCCTGGAGCAAGGCCTTCGCCGCTGATCTGTACACTGGGTGGCGCAACAACCAGCAATCGGCCGCCGGGATAAATCGTTGGAATCTTCACCGTGGCTGCGTTTCCTGCGTACGGCAACTCGTAGGAATACCTCACCGAGTTTGCACCCGGCCGAAAGGCAAACGCGATCGAATAATGATTATTTCGTTTGTCGATTTGGACTTGCCGAACCGGCATGCCTGCCGGCCCGGCAGCGTCGACTCGCTGCAATCGGCCGTTCTCCGGCAACTCGAAATCAAAATTACCGTCGCTCCGGAAGTACGCCACCGGCGGCTGCGACTTGTTCTCGATCTGATATTCTTCGCCAACCGTCAGCATCGCGCCATTCGGCTGAAAGATCACGATGTGCGAAGGAACCTCGATCGCCTTCGCGTCCTTCGTTGATTCGTAAATATCGACCTGCGCGGTGTTTGTTCCCGGCGGAACGGCATGGTTGAAATTGACTCCGTGATAGACGGCGCGGACCAGCATCGGCTGCGCGCCAAGCCCCGGATGGTCAAACGTGAACTCTCCCTGAACTCCGCTTTTGGAATGCCCAACTTCCTGCATCCCACCCTGAAGCTGAATCAAAATGAGTTCAATTCCCGGCGCGGCCTTGCCGGTCGTGCCATTCATGACAGTGCCGTGAACCGTCCCGGCCTGAGCGATCGTCAGCGGGGCCAGAACGAATGCGCTGAGCAAAGCGAGACGCGCGTAACCACTGCGCCTCACTGCGCGCTCCCATCCGCCGGGCGCGTTCCGCGAGGCCGGCGCACTTGCGCATCGGTCACCTGATCGATTTCCGCCAGCACCAGCGCTGCTTCATTTTCCAGAGCCGTCTTCATCGCCTCGAAGTCACCTTCCGAGTATTTTCCAGAGCGATACTCAAATCGCAGGTCGCGCAAGTTGTCATAGATGGTGTCGCGTCGCTCCAGCAGTTGATCCAGCTTCGTGCGGTGCGGCGCGAGGTCCGATGCATCGGGTTGAATGTAGAAGACAAAAAGCAAGACGGCGGCCAAAAGGGCCAGGCAAGCGCCCAGTAACGCCCAATCTCCGGAGGCAGCCTCGATCACCGCAAGTGAGCTGAGTGCGGGAAGCATCTAATCCTGCGTCTCGCGTGAGGCTCGCGCTCTGGCGCGCTCCAGCAACTCCGCGGGAATTCCCGGTGCGCCGTGCGCTGGCCCAAATTCTTGCGCCGGCCTCTTCCGCCATCGCAGGATCACCAGAATCACGACAGCGGTGCCCGCGAAAAGATAGATGCTCGGCAATGCCCACGCGACCAGGCTGAAGCCCGACTTCGGCGGATCTGCATATACCTGCGTCCCGTACTCTTGCACGAACGCCTGCAGAACCTGCTCGTCAGTTTCGCCTTTGGCAATGTGCTGGTCGACTTCGCCTAGCATCATTTTGGCTGTTTCGCAGGGCCCGGAGAATGCTCCACCTGGATGCGAACAGGTCGCTGCGGGCATGTCGCATCCACGGCACATGCACTTAATCTTTGACCCTACTTGCTTTGTGCGCTCGGAGTATTGCTCCGCTCCGACGGGCGTGATCAGCACCGGCACGCTCGCGAACAGAGCTGTCAATGCAATTGCAGCAAGCGGGCGTACGTTAATCATGGCCCTCCCTTAGAGCGACGGATGAGGGCAGTCCGTGGGCCACGGGCTGCGCCACCGGCGCCTGTGCACTGGAAAGCACGAGCACGGCCCGGCGATTCGGCAACATAGCTACCAGCGTTCCAAACACGACCACCACGCCGCCAAACCAGAGCCACTTCACCAGCGGATTCAAGTAGGCATGGACTACCGGCAATTGCGTATCCGGACTCATTCCGGCGAACACCACGTATAAATCTTCCTGTAGCGTGGAACGGATCGCCACCATCGTGCCATTCTCTTCGGTGGTGGAGAACTTCCTCTTTTCTGGATACAGCATCATGGTTGGCTTGTTGTCCTCTAGTACTTCGACAAGTAGGCGTTGCGCTGTGTAGTTCTTTTCCGGTTTAGTATCGAAGCCTTGCATGACCAAGGTGTAAGGCCCGATTTGCAGAGTCTCGCCCTGCCGCATATCTTTCTGAACATCGCGATTGAACGCCGCTCCGGCCAGCCCGATAAACACAAAGACCATCCCTGTATGAACGATATAGCCCCCGTAACGACGCGTATTGCGCATTGTCAGGTCGACCGCCGAGGCCACTAAAGAAGCCCCGGAGCGCGAGCGAATCACTTTCGCACCGCGATAGAATTCCAGCAGCACTGTGGAGGCCACGAACACACACAAAATCAAGCAGACCCACGAATAGAGGTGACGGAAGCCAAGTGCAAACGCAATTGCCCCGGCGGCCACTCCGATAGCCAGTGGCCATCCAAAATTTCTTTTCAAACTCTCCGTCGAGGTTTTCCGCCAAGCCAACAGTGGCCCCACTCCCGTCAAGAACAGCAGCAGCAGCCCGATAGGAATCGTCACCTTATTAAAGAACGGCGCGCCAACACTGATGCGATTGCCGGTAATCCATTCGGAAAAGACTGGGAACAGAGTCCCGGTGAGCACTGCGACGGTAAACACGAGCAAGAGCAAGTTGTTGAACAAAAAGCTCGATTCTCGCGAAACCATGGAATCAAGCTGATTCTCACTTTTCAGATAATCTTTGTTTTTCAGGTATGCGCCGAGGCATACCAGGATGACCAGCGAGATGAAGCTTACGAACCATGTTCCTATGCTGGATTGCGCGAAGGCATGCACGGAGCTCACCACGCCGCTGCGCGTCAGGAATGTACCCAGAATGCATAGCAGGAACGTGGTGAACACCAGCCAGACATTCCAGACCTTCATCATGCCGCGCTTTTCCTGCATCATCACCGAGTGCAGAAACGCCGTGCCCGTCAGCCACGGCAAGAAGGAGGCGTTCTCCACCGGGTCCCAGCCCCAGTAACCGCCCCAACCCAGCACGGCGTAGGCCCAGTGTGCACCAAGCAGAATTCCCATGGACTGAAACATCCAGGCAATCATGGTCCACTTACGCGTCAGGTGAATCCACTTTTCCCCCGGGTACCGGGCCAGCAACGCCCCGAGTGCAAACGCAAATGGAATCGTGAATCCGGTGTAACCGGAATAAAGATTCGGCGGATGGATCACCATTTCCGGGTATTGCAGAAGCGGCGTGAGTCCGTTGCCGTCAGCACGCGCAACATAATGGAGCGCGCCGTCCGCTCCGGGCGTTGCAAGCAATTTGAACGGGCTGGCAACGAAGTTGTTCAGGGTCAAAAAGAAAATCTGCACGCCGGCCATCACCACGCCAACATACGGCATCAGTTCGCCATTCTTGTTCCGGTACGTGACCAGCACGGAGAAGACATAGACAGCCAGCAGAAAGCTCCAGAAAAGCAGCGAACCTTCTTGCCCGGCCCACAGCGCGGCTACTTTGTAAAATGTCGAAAGGTCGTGATTACTATGCGCCACGACATAGGAGATGGAAAAATTGTCAGTGAAGAAGAGATATTCGAGGCTGAACGTTGCGAGGAAAATCAGGCAGCAGGTGGCCAGGCCCGCTTGCCGCGTACTTTTGACCAGCAGCGGGTGCCGTGTTGCGATTGCCGCGATGCCTCCGCCGAATGCATATACGGCGCAAATAAAAGCTAAGACGAGTGCAAAGGAACCGAATACATCCACGGCAACCCCGCCTATCCCCCGGAGATCCCGGGTGTCCCGCTACATCCCGCTACGTTCGGCGGCGCTGGGCTTGGCGCCACTGGTTCCGCCGGGCGCTGCTTCATATTTCGACGCGCATTTTGCCTGCACAACTTCGGCGACGAACCGTCCGTCAGGTCCCGGCCGGCCTTCCACGAGTGCCTGTGACTTGTCCACAAACGTATCCGGCAGCGGATCGGTGCCAATGTAGGTGATTGGGAGAGTCTTCCCTTCGCCCTCCAGCACAAAATCAGTGCGACCGGTGAGGTGACGGATGCTACCCTGCGCGACGGTTCCACCAAGACGCATGCGCTGGTTTTTTTCCGAACCCCTTAGCGTCTCCAGTTCTGCGATGGTGTGGTAATAGGTCTTGCTCTCGCCATAACCCAGCCACGCTAAAAGCGCCATCGAAACGACGATTACACCGATTCCAACGCCAAATTTTACTTGTTTCTTCACGGCGGTACTCCTACTGCCCACGCAGTCCGTCAACGAGTTGATTCTAGCACAGTTAAAAATCGCTTCTACCAGCTTCAAGGGCTATTGCCGTTGCTCCCAACGGCCAGTTCGCGCCTGTCCAGCAGGTCAGTCCCCCGGAACGCCCGCGAGCGCTTCTCTAAACCGCTTCAGCGCTGCAGCGTTAGCCAGTTGAAACGGCTTCCCGTTATCCAGCACGAGCGGACAGCCCAAATCCAGCACGAGTATATCCTGCACGACGGGAGCCAGCGCTTCTGTGACGGCCATCACACGCCTTGGTTTGAGCGAACGACGAATTCGCGTTGCCATAGCGGGAAGCCGCGCCTTTAAAGCGTCCTGCACTGCAGTAGCCTGACTTCTTTCGACTTCGATCGGACATTCGAGAACATGAGTCAGAAAGAATCCCGCCCGCTGAAACTCGGCGTGAACGACGTCGGCGCTCTTCCCCGCTGCGGAAATTCCCACGGCATCCAGCAGCAGCGCCGCCTCACCCTGGAATTCGCCACCCGGCGCGTACAGAAAATCCTTCTCGTCCAACGGTGAGAAGGCACCCAAAAAGAGCGTATGGATATGCACCGGTCGGTACCGCGTTGTCCATTCCAGCCGCTGCAGCCGTCTCGCAATATGTTTCGCGGACGCAACCTGCCCGCACCCGTCGCACGTCAACGGTTTCGATGCTGTCATGTCCGCACCCGTCGTTTGCACTTGCGCCGTGCGCGGGGACATTGTAGGGGCGGGGCTTGCCCCGCCCAATGATCGGGCTTTAGCCAAGTCACAACACGGAATGTAGTGGAATAACGCGGCGACCGCAAACTCAAACGCCGCGATGTAGAGGCCAGGCTTCAGCCCGGCTCCAAAACAGTCCTTCGAGGCCCTGAATTGTGGGCTAAATCATCTCATCGGCGAGACTACGAAGCGAAGCTGCTTCCATGTCAGGGGGGAGGAATTCGCTCGTACCCGAGGTTCGGATTTCGAATTTCAATTTTCCAATTTCGATTTTCTATTTTCACGGAGACACCGGGGTATCCGAAGGCATCTTTGCGCGCAGGCACCACTTCAACTCCTGGCTCATCTCCGTGATCTCCATCCCGGGCATCACGATGAATTTACAGCTTAGCATCTCGTGCGGTTCGTCTTCATCCGGCAGTTGACACGTCACTCGGCAATACTGGCAATCCTGATTCCAGCAAAAGCGTCCATAAGGAATCGTTTCCGGGCTGATGAATTGGAAGCACCTCAAAAGTGAATTTCGCTCTGGGACCTGAAATTTCTTCCCGAACACCGTGATCTCCACCAGTTTTTCGTACGGACGAAAGGGTTCCGACATAATAAGTCCTGTTCCCCGTGACCCGGCACCTGCGTCCACGCAGCTTTCCCGTGAACCGGAACACCAGAATGATTGCCCCATCAGAGTAGACCGCGCCCTTCACCCGCACAACGCCCCCTCTCGCCAGCGTTCCCAATCCGCCACGGGGGTAGCCTTGTGCCGTGAACGGACACCAGAGGATGCGAACGATGCGCCTATTTTCAAAATGCTCTTGACAAATCTATAATGTATAATATAATTGCAACTGTAGATAACCGTGTTTGGGGGCGCGGGACATTGTTTACCATGACCGCAGCCGATCGAAGATTCCGACCTTGTCGGAAAGGGCTCCCGCTTTCTTTTTGCGTTGCCCCTTTTGATTCCGTAGAGCAGTCTCCTTTGGAATCAAGCATTTACGATATGCAAATTTTATAAGCTCTTTGCTTTGATATTCTTACGAAATGCCCGGGGTGGGGGCCATCGCCCCTCAGGATTTGCCTCTACTCCTTCGCCACCAACGCATAACTGACAAACGCGAATCGCTTGCCGTCCGGCGACCACGACGGCACGTTCATCGTTCCCTGCCCGCCAAACAGTTTCGCCAGCACGGTGACCTTTTTGTCTTTGAGGGTCATCATTCGCAACATGACGTCTTTGTTTTCCGGGTGGCCCTTTACACTCGGGTCGAAGGTCACGAAAACCATCTGCTGCCCATCCGGCGACAGGTGCGGAAACCAATCGTTCTCTTCCCCAAAAGTGATCTGTTCCTGCTCACTTCCGTCCGCGTGCATCCGCCAAATCTGCATATGCCCGGTGCGTTCGGAGTTGAAGTAAATGTACTTCCCATCGGGCGAGTATTCCGGGCCGTCGTCCAGTCCCTTGGCGGTCGTCAGTTGCTTCTCCTCGCCACCGGCAGCCGGAATTGCGTAGATATCGAAATCACCGTTTCGCTCGCCGACGAATGCGAGCGTTTTCCCGTCCGGTGACCAGCCATGCCAATAAGAAGGTGATTTCTGCGTGATGCGCCGAGGCGCGCCGCCGCCAATCGGAACGATGTAAACGAGCGAGCGATGCTCTTCCTGCGAGTTGTCGCTGAGAACCAACTGGGTTCCGTCGGGTGAAATGCCGTGGTCATTGTTGCAGCGCGTCGCGAATCCGGTATCCAAAACCTGCGGAGTACCGCCAGTCGCTGGAATCTTTTCGATGCGACCGTTGCGATTGAACAAAAGATTCTTGCCGTCCGGCATCCAGTTCGGTGCCTCGAAGCGCTCCGGAGCGACATAAATCGCGGTGCGGTCCGTGGAGTTCACGGTGATCACTTCGAGCATACTGTAGAGCGTAGTCGGCGCAGCAGGCGCCGGTGCAGCCGCTTTCAAATCGACACTCGTGAAGACAGCCTTTTCCACTACGTCCTTGTCATGGCTGCAGAGGCCAATTCCCACATAGAACGGCTCTTTGAATTCCTGGCGCGCGGAACCAGCAGCCAATCGAAAAACGCCGTCTTCATAAGCGAGCCACATCGTGAAGTAAGCGCCGTGCTTCTCGATCCGCAGCCGCTTAGGTGCCCATGTGACCGCTTGCACTTCATGTGTTAGCGCGCCCTTCTCGTCGCGTGTTTGCAGCGCGGTCATCCCGTTGCCATGCAGGGTCACGTCCGCGTACGCTGAGTCCGCATCCAGGCTCTGGCGAACCATCAGCATCGCTTTGCGATGTTCCTGCGCGCTAGTACCGATGAAGGAAATATCCGCGGTCAGCGTGATGTCGCCGGACATTTTCTTCCACGCGAATTGGAACGCGTCTTTGCTGACCCACACGTTCTCGCCGCTAGCCTTCATCGTGTAGCTTCCCTTTGCGGCGTCATATTCCGTGGAACCAGGATGGAGAACCGTTCCCATGTCGCCGTGGCCCTCGAAGATTCCCGCTGGCTCGACAGGGTCCGCGCCAGTCCGCGTGAGGTTTTCTGTCGCCGAAAGTTCTGCCTTCGCCCCATTCCACGCCACGAGCACCAAGACAAACACGCCGGCGAATATCACTAGCCAGAATATCTTTTTCCTATTCACGGGGAATTCCTCCACGCCAGAAATTGAAGGGGAACGTTAGGCCGACCGTGTTGGATTGTCAATTCGGTTTGCTTCTGCCCTTTAAGGACTTTCCCGCTGGTCCCGATCGAAGTCTTTGCAGCCATTTCCCTTTTCCTTTCTCGCGTGCTATCGTCGCGGTCTTAGGGGGAGTTTTCATGTCCGTCAATAAAGTCATTCTCGTCGGCAGGTTAGGCCGAGATCCCGAAACGCGCTATACAAGCGGTGGCCAAGCCGTCGCAAATTTTTCTGTTGCCACGGATGAATCCTACAAAGACAAAAATGGCGAGCGCCAGAAGCGCACCGAGTGGCACAAGATTGTCGTGTGGGGCAAGCAAGCCGAAATCGCCCAGCAGTATCTGAAGAAAGGTTCGCTGATTTTCATCGAAGGCCGCATCCAGTCCCGCGAATGGCAGGACAAGGAAGGCCAGAAGCGCACCAGCTTTGAAATTGTCGCCAACAATTTCCGCATGCTCGGAGGCCGCGCCGAAGGCGCCGCTGCCGGCGGGGGTGGCTCGCAAGCGCGTTCCGGCGGCGACGACTTCGAAACTCATGCCGCGCCGGCCGATGATTCGTACGGCGGAGGAGGCGGAGGCCACGCCCCCGCCGGACCGGAAATCTCCGACGAAGATATTCCCTTCTAGTGGCACAGCCACTCTTGGCTGTGCGGTTTGTGTCATACCAGTTCGGTCGTAAGCGTCGAGTGCCTTGCCGCCTCTTTCCCGTATCATCGAGGAGAACTAAATGTCCTTAGCCAATCGACAGCTTCGCTTGCAATCGCGCCCGAAAGGCCTGCTTGCGGCCGGCGATCTGCAACTCGCCGAATCGCCGGTGCCCGAACTGAAAGAGGGCCAAGCGCTCGCGCAAGTTAAATATCTTTCGATCGATCCGACAATGCGCGTTTGGATGGCCACTGATTCTTACCTTCCGGCAGTGCCAATCGGTGAAGTGATGCGCTCTATTGGATTCGCCGAAATCGTCGAGTCGCGCCATCCCGATTACAAGAAAGGCGACCGCGTCACTGGCCTCACGGGCCTGCAGGAATACGTCATAATCGATAAATCCGAGAAAAACTTTTTCCAAAAGGTTCCGAAGATTCCTTTCGTTTCGGACACTGTCTTTCTCGGTGTGCTTGGTGGCAACGGCCTCACTGCTTTTTTCGGCATGGAGATCGCTGCGCCCAAGAAAGGCGAAACGCTAGTCGTCTCTGCCGCGGCTGGTGCCACCGGAAGCATCGCCGGGCAAATCGGAAAGATTCACGGCTGCCGCGTCGTCGGCATCGCGGGCACTGACGAAAAATGCGCGTGGATCATCAAGGATCTCGGCTTCGACGCAGCCATCAACTACAAGCACCCGGACTGGAAGGAAAGACTCATAGCTGCCACTCCCAATGGAATTGACATCGATTTTGAAAATGTGGGCGGTGAAATCATGCAAGAAGTCGTAAACCGCATGAATCTCCATGGCCGCGTCGTGGTTTGCGGCTTCATCTCCGGCTATACCAAAGAAGACCCCAATATGCTTAGCCTCGGCACAACAATAGTGAAGCGCCTCCACATCCAAGGCTTCCTAGTCCTGGACTACGTTTCGCGCTTCATGGAAGCCGCGACGCAGCTAGGGCAATGGAAAATGTTCGGCAAGCTGAAGGACCGCGAGACAATCGTGGAAGGACTGGAAAAAGCGCCCGACGCCATCAACATGCTCTTTACGGGCGGCAACACCGGAAAACTACTCGTAAAAGTTTGACCGCGCGGCTAGCCCAGCGCAGTTTACTTCGTACCGCCGTGCTTCCTTTTTTCGTCGAGACCTTTTAGGAAATCTTCAAACTTAGGCTTCTGCTCCGGCGTAAGAATGGCGCGGATTTGGTCGCGTCCCTTTTGGCGGACCTGATCGATCTGCGCGTCGGTCTGATCGTGAATCGTTTTCACTTCGGTGTGGCGCTCCAAAAGGATGCCGTCCACTTGCTGGCTCTGCGTGCTTGTCAGGCTCAGCAACTTGCTGAGTTCCTCTACCCGCTGGGCCCGTCTCATCGGTTCTGGCAGTGGCGTGCCGGCCGCTGACACCAGATGATGCTCGTAGGAATACCCAACCATGCCGCCCAGCGCCGCACCCAGAAGGAATACAACACCGACCCACAGGGCCGCTTTCCAGGTTGCCGACATTGGGTTCATCGATTGTTCTCCTGCGTGTTGACAAGCACGTCGTCCTGATTCACGGCTGGTGTCGCCTCAAAGAGTGATTCCTGTGCCGCCAAAGCAGTTGCCTGCAGGTTTGGAGCGGGCAACGGCCTCTCGTAAAGCCAAGTGCTCGCTATAAGCAAAGCAGCTCCAGAAGCCAGTGCCAGACGCGACGCAAACTTCGGCACGGCCAGCCAGGTGCTCGCCTTTTCCTTCAATTCCCTCTCGCGCGCGGCGATGGCCGCCATCACCCGAGTTGCAAACCAGAGCCGCTCCGTCCCAGCGTCGGAGGTAACACCTTTGAAGAGCTCCCGTGTTGTCAGAAGATCCTTTGCCGCTTCCTCGCAGTTCGCGCACGAAGCGATGTGGGCACGGTCCACTGCAGGCCAGTCCTGGCTCAACTCTCCGACGCTCACAGCTTCAGGTCGAGCCGCCGCGGAGTCTTCCAGCAAATCCCGCAACCTCTGGCACGTTTCGTCGTTTCTCAGCAGGTTCCACATACCCGCCTCCTCGTTACTCTCGCTTCATCTTCAGTCTTCGCGTTTCCTGGCTTGGCTTACCACTTTGCGCCGAGCCCGAAAGAGCCTGACCTTTACCGTATTCCCGTTGAGATTCAGAACTTCCGCAATCTCCTCGATGGAATATCCTTCTACTTCCTTAAGGATCAGCATTAGCCGGTCCCGTTCATGCAAGCCTTCCAACAACCGTTCTACGTTTTCCCGCGCTTCAATCTTCTCGCTGATATCCGGCTCGGGGTTCACTTTCTCCGCGGACGTTGTGACTTGCCGAGCTTGCTCCTCGCTCAGGTCGGACTCGTAAACCAGAGGCCGAACCTTCTTCTTCCTCAGTGAGTCCCAGCACTCATTCACCGTAATCTTATACAACCAGGTGCTGAATGCGGCTCGCTGATCAAATCGCTTCAGCGAGAAATATGCCTTAACGAACACCTGCTGCGCGATATCTTCCACATCTTCTCGCTTTCGCAGGATCCCGCTCGCCACAGCGAAAACCCGGTGCTGATGCCGCCGGATCAACTCCTCAAAAGCCTCTTTGTCCTCTCCTTGCGCCCGGCGAACCAGTTCGCGGTCGGGTGTCGCGCCTGCGGAGGTTTTTGAAACAAGCGCGGGTGCAGCTTCCGTTGCACGGGGCGGCTCGAAAGGCTCCACTTTTGGGACGCGCGCCATGGACTTTTGGTTACGGCTGATTGCTCCTGGTTGTCTGAACCTGCATCAAACGTTTCATTTCCACTTCGGCAACTTTACACTTGATTCTTATCTTACCTACATGGAATAATGCCTGCATGATTATTGGTGACCGCCTTCGCGCACTCCGCGAAGAAAAGAAACTCTCCCAGGGCGACATCGAAAAACGAACGGGGTTGCTCCGCTGTTATATTTCCCGCGTCGAGAATGGCCATACTGTTCCGGCCATTGAAACGCTGGAAAAACTCGCTCGTGCTCTCGAGTGCCCACTCTATCAACTCTTTTATGACGGTGAGGAACCGCCGCAATTGCCGAATCTGCCAAAGCGGAAATCGTCGGACGACATCGCCTGGGGCAGCGTCGGCAAAGATGCACGCTTTCTCAACAAGCTTCGCCGCTTGCTGAGTAAGGTCGAAGAAGGGGATCGCAAGCTCATTCTGTACATGGCCCAGAAAATGGCCAACCGCTAGTCCCGCGATCTCGCTTTTCCGGTTGTAGCCGTTCATCATCATTGAGACCTAAAAGAATGGCCGCGTGTACCCGCTGCGCGGCCTCTTTTCTTGTCGCTCTGCAGACTTTCAGCAAACTTTCGCCTTGGGTGTCCCAAGTTGTCTCCCCCAGCTACTAGACCCGGCAAATGGCCCGCTATTCCCACTCGATCGTGCTGGGTGGCTTGGAACTGATGTCGTAAACCACTCTCGTGACGCCGGTTACTTCATTAACAATACGAGTAGATATGCGTTCTAGTACTTCCCCGGGGAGGCGGACCCAGTCAGCCGTCATGGCGTCGTCGGACTCCACTACCCGTACCGCCACGGTAAGACCGTAGGTCCTTCCGTCGCCCATTACGCCCACGCTGCGAACCGGCAAAAGCACCGCAAATGCTTGCCACACCTTGTTATACAGACCAGCGCGCCGAATCTCCTGTACAACGATGGCGTCAGCATCCTGGAGAGTTACCAACTGTGAACGGGTAATCTCGCCGAGCAACCGGACAGCCAGCCCAGGCCCCGGAAACGGGTGTTTCACCAATATCTCTTCTGGTAAGCCCAGTTCCTTGCCAATTCGCCGAACTTCGTCCTTAAAGAGGTCACGGAGCGGCTCGATGAGGGCAAAAGGCATCTTTTCGGGCAGTCCTCCGACGTTATGGTGCGTTTTGATGGTTGCGGAGGGGCCTTTCACGGAAACGGACTCGATCACGTCCGGATACAGGGTACCCTGCACGAGAAAACCAATCTCGCCGTGGGCCTCCCCAGCCTGGAGCTTCTGCGCTTCTTCGGCGAAGACGGCGATGAACTCCCTGCCGATGCGCTTGCGCTTTTCTTCGGGGTCGGTAACTCCTTCTAATTGAGCGAGGAAGCGATCAGACGCATCTACTCCAATGACATGGAGATGCAGCCGATCGCGGAGCATTTCCAGTGTTTGCTCAAATTCGTTTTTACGGAGCATACCCGTATTCACAAAGATGTTCGTGAGCCGTGTTCCCATCGCGCGGTGCACCAGAACCGCCGCGACTGTGGAATCCACCCCGCCACTTAGGCCACAAATGGCCCACTTGTTTCCGACCTTTTCGCGGACCGCCGTCGTAGTCTCCTCGATGAAAGCCGCACCGCTCCACTTTGGCTCCGCTTTACAAACGTTAAATAAGAAATTTCTAAGCAATTTAGTTCCGCATTCGGTATGGTTCACTTCGGGGTGAAACTCGACCGCGTAAATCTTCTTTTGTGCGTTTTCTACGGCGGAGATAGCGTTCTCCGTGCGGCCTACAGTCCGAAATCCCTCTGGCAGCGCCCGGACGTGGTCGCCGTGGCTGTTCCAAACGCGCAGGGATGCGGGAATCCCGGTAAACAAGTGAGATGCACTGCCCTCTTTTGAGTCGTCGACGCTCAACTGCGCGCGCCCATATTCCTTTCGCTCCGCCTTTTCGACCTTTCCGCCAAGGGTGTGGGTGATCCATTGCATGCCGTAGCAAATGCCCAGGACTGGAATATTCAGCGCCAGAATCTTCGGATCGCACTTGGGTGCCTCCGCGTCGTACACCGAACTCGGCCCACCCGAGAGAATGATTCCGGCGGGCTGCATTTTAAGGATGTCACCAACGGACGACGTGCATGGCAGAACGGCCGAAAAGACCTGCTGCTCGCGGATGCGGCGCGCAATCAGCTGCGTGTATTGCCCGCCGAAGTCGAGAACCACCACGCCGCCGAGTTCCGCCTTCATCCTGCCTCCCTTCCCGTCCGTTGACATCTTGGCTGCCGTCTCCCTCATGCTACCCCCCTTAAGCCACGACGAGATTCAACAATTTATTCGCCACGTAAATTATTTTAACGATGCGCTTGCCGGCCAGATGCGGAGCAATCGCTTCATCCTCCTGCGCCATTTTCACTAATTCGGCTTCGCCCATCCCCACGGCGACTCTCAATTTACCGCGCAGGCGTCCATTGACCTGCACGGGGATTTCGACTTCGTCCTCCCGCGTGAGGGCTTCATCAAATGCCGGCCAGCCTGCCGTCCACAAACCGCTCGTGTGGCCGAGCATTTCCCAAAGTTCCTCTGCGAGATGCGGAGTCATCGGTGCCAGCATCAGGATCAGCAGCCCCAGCACTTCCTTACGAACTTCCGGCCGCGCGTCTCTTTCCAGCGGCTCCTGCAAGTAAATCTCGTTGGTCAACTCCATAATGAGAGCGATGGCGGAATTGAAGTGCCAACGCGTCTCGAAGTCGCTCGTCACGCGGCGGAGGGTCTGATGGACCTTGCGCAGTAAAATCTTTTCTTTCGGAGAAGCCGCAGCAGCATCAGCGCTCCCACTTTTCACCCTGCGAACCGCCTCTGCATGCCGCTCGACGAGCCGGTAAACACGATTCAGGAAGCGCCAAGAGCCCTCAATACTCTCCTCGCTCCATTCCAGATCCTTTTCCGGAGGCGCTGCAAATAGCGTGTAGAGCCGCCCTGTATCAGCGCCGTATTTCTGCGCCATGTCTTCGGCGCCGACCACGTTGCCGCGAGACTTGGACATCGCTACGCCGCCCTTTTGCACCATGCCTTGGGTAAAGAGACGTGCGATAGGCTCGTTGTGAGTAATCAGACCCAGGTCGCGCATGACTTTGCACCAGAACCGCGAATAGAGCAGGTGCAGGATGGCATGCGTGATTCCCCCGATGTATTGGTCGATCGGGAACCAATAAGCGATCTTCGTGGAATCGTATGGCCCTTTGTCATTCCGCGGATCGCAGTAGCGATAGAAATACCAAGAGGAGTCCACGAAGGTATCCATGGTATCCGTCTCGCGCCTGGCTGGCCCGCCACATTTAGGGCAAGTGGTATTCACGAATTCCGGAGTGGAGGCTAGGGCAGATTCGCCCTCGCCAGTAAGCTTCGGATTCGGGGGCAGGAGCACCGGCAAATCCTTATCGGGCACGGGTACCATGCCGTCTTTCGGACAATAGACTACGGGGATCGGCGTGCCCCAATACCGCTGGCGAGAGATGCCCCAATCTCTCAAACGATAAATGGTCTGCGCTTTTCCAAACCCTTTCTCCTCGGCGAAGGCCGCCATCTTGGCGATGGCTTCCGCCGGGGAAAGCCCATCGTAGGGACCGGAATTGACGAGCTGGCCCTTCTCGTGATCGGCGAACGCCGCAGTCATTTTTTCTTCGACGGGTGGCTCGCCTTCAAGCGGCTGCACGACCACGCGCACGGGCAATACATATTTGCGGCAAAATTCCAGGTCGCGCTGGTCGTGAGCGGGGACGGCCATAATGGCGCCGGTTCCGTATTCCATGAGGACGAAATTGCCAACCCAAATGGGAATCTTCTCCCCGCTGAAAGGATTGATGGCGTGGCGTCCGGTGAAGAAGCCTTCCTTCTCCATCGTGGCCAGATCTTCAGTCTTCACCGACGTCTGGCGCATTTTCCCGAGCCTTGTCCATTCGATGCTGTCTGGCTTGGCCCAACTGAGGAGCTTCTCGATCGCGGGATGTGTCGGGGCGAGAATTAAAGCCGTGGCTCCGTAAATCGTATCGATACGCGTGGTGAAAATCTCGATCGCTTCCGCATCCACAACATCGGCAACGGGGAACTTCACTTTTGCGCCTTCCGATTTCCCAATCCAGTTCCGTTGCATCAGGATGACGCGCTCGGGCCAGCCGCCTTCCAGTTCCTTCAGATCCTCCAGCAGTTGATCGGCATAAGCCGTGGTCTTCAGGAACCACTGCTCAATTTCGCGCGATTCGACACGCGTATCTTCATGGCGCCAGCAGAAACCGCCATTGACGACCTGCTCATTTGCCAACACCGTGCAGCATTTCGGACACCAGTTGACGCGACTCTTTTTGCGGTAGGCCAGTCCGCGCTCTAGCATGCGCAGAAAAAACCACTGGTTCCAGCGGTAATACTCCGGCTCGCAAGTGGAAATCTCACGCCGCCAGTCGTAGCTGAATCCGAAGCGCCGTAGCACACGCTGAAATTCAGCTATATTTTTGTTGGTCCACTCGCGCGGATGAGTATTGTTCTTGATCGCGGCGTTCTCGGCGGGCAGGCCGAAAGCGTCCCAACCCATCGGATGCAGCACGTTGAATCCGCGCATGCGCTTCACCCGCGCCACCACGTCTCCAATGGCATAGTTGCGCATGTGGCCCATGTGCATCGTGCCGCTGGGGTACGGCAGCATTTCCAAGGCGTAATACTTGGGCTTCGAGGGGTCCGCTTCCGATTCGAATACGCGCGCTTCCGCCCAGCGCTTTTGCCACTTCATTTCGATTTTCTGCGGATCGTATCCCGACCCTGCCGCTGTAGCGCTACCTGGTGTGTTCTGTTCCGCCACTCCGCCCTATCCCCTCTTCTTCTTTGTTTTGCCCTTTTTCATTCCGCTTTTTTTCGGTCCCGCTTTTTTCAAAGCGCGTCTCGGTGCCTTCGCCGCAGCTTTCTTTTTCTTTTCTGACTTTTGATGTATTGCGATCTTCTTTTGCAAAGCAGCCGTCAGCATGGAGAAGCCTTTCTCCGCTCTCGGCGCTTGTTCCTTCAATCCCGCCAAGTCCCACAGCGCGGCTACGTTTCGCCGGTCATCGCCCGGATCATCGATCGGCGTCTCCGCGATGAAAGCTCGACCGGTCAAACCCTCTGGCCCGGCCGTCCCGAATCGCGGGTGCTGCAAAATTCTTCCAAACGCCTCGGCCCCAATTTTTCCTTTGCCGATATGCTCGTGACGATCCACGCGACCGCCCAGAGGAATCTTCGAATCGTTCGCGTGGATAACTGGAACGTTTTCGAGGCCGATGGCGCCGTCGATCTGGCCGATCGTGGAAGCCAGGCCGGCTTCGGTCTTGATGTCGTAGCCAGCGGCAAAAAGATGTGCCGTGTCGAGACACGCGCCCACGGGCAAGTTACGCAGTCCTTGCAGAATTTCTCCGACTTCTTCGAGCCGCGCCCCGACCGCCTTTCCCATCCCCGCAGTGTTTTCGATCAGGATTCGCAGTGCTGACATCGGGGCGCGCTTCGTCGATTGCTTCACCGACTCGATAATCGTGGAGATGGCTTGCCCCATCGAGGATTCGCCGCGCGACCCGGGATGCACCACCAGGAAATCCGCGCCGAGCGCCAGCGCACGCACAATTTCGTCGTGGAACGCCTGGATTGATCGCGTCCGCAGCATAGGCTGCTCGGACGCCAGATTGATCAAGTAATTCGCATGAATAGCCAGAGGTCCAAGCTGCAGTTCATCCCGCCGAGCGCGAAATGCCTGCGCGTCCACATCCGGAATGCGCGCTGAGCCGCCACCCTGCCACATTCTCGGGCTAGCCGAGAAAATTTGCAGTGCATTGCAGCCCAGCCTGCGGGCCGATTCCAGCGCATTCAGATAACTTCCAACGATGGACGTATGGATCCCAATCCGCATGCTGCCATCCATCCACGCTGGCGGCTGCGGTTCAGGCTCTGGTTCCGGGCGGTATTCGTCTTCAGGATCGAACTGCGTCGCTTGGATGAGAGGCGGTTCAGGCGCGCCGGAAGGAGATTTTTGCTCCGTCATAAACTAGCTATTCTAGCACACGAGCCAAATGCTGATTTTTTTGCGGGGCCCTAGATCGGAAATACACCCCCAGGACTGCTCATCGGCGCCTCGCCGGCTTCACGTGACAGTCATTTGCGCGATGTATAGTGTTCGTATACACCATACGAGTGATTCGGAGCTATCGCCACAAGGGTCTGAAGCTCTTCGCGGAAACAGGTTCCAAGGCCGGAATTCAACCGGTGCACGCCACGAGGCTACGAAGGCTGCTCACTGCCTTAGACGTAGCGAGCGGCCCCGGCGATATGAACGCGCCAGGCAACAATTTGCATCCGCTAAAAGCCGAACTTGCGGGCATTGGTCGGTCAAAGTTAATGGGAATTGGCGGCTGACTTTCCGTTTCGATGGCGAAGACGTGATCCTAGTGGACTACCAAGATTATCACTAGAGAAGGACGGAAAGGACGGACTTATGATTTTCAATCCAGCGCATCCCGGTGAAGTATTGAGGGATTACTTGGGCGAGTTGAGTGTAAAAGAAGCCGCCTCACGTCTCCGGGTGACTCGCGCTCACCTGTCGCGCATCCTGAATGGACATTCCGGCATTACCGCAGCTATGTCTTTGCGCTTGTCCGCCGCACTCGGTACATCGCCGGAGTTTTGGCTGCGAATGCAGGTCCACCATGACTTATGGCGAGCCCAGCGCGCAAAGCGGCCAAAAGTACGTCCCTTTCCTCATGCCGCGAGAGCCAAGGAACTTGCTATTGCATGAGCCACCGCCCGACGAGTCTTCATCCCCAAGTTGCCTAAACCGGAATTCAGCTAGACCCGAGGCCCTTCGCGCCCGAAAATGGAGAGCGAATTCCCGCGCGACTCTTCTGCCCTGCGAGTCGCGGCAGCAATCACCTGGTCTGCCGGATGGTTGGCGACGCGCTCGAGCGCGTCCGCGATCCGCGACAACTCGTAGACCAACTGGTCGCTAACTGCGGACCTCTGCACGACGACCGATCGGCGGCGGCGAAACAACTGCACGGCCCAGGCTGTTGCCACAACAGCGAGCGCGAGGATCGCGAGTAACTGTTCCTGACTTGTGATGGTGATGGTACGGCCAAAGAAAGAAAAAACATGATCCGAGAGCAAATGTTCCTCCCGGCTGGGTGACAACATTGATTCTACACCCTGGGAAGCTGTTTTGTAGCCGATTGATGTTGTCCAGCGAGTCTGGTCCGTTCGCTGGCCAGCCGCCTGAGGATTATGTGCGTGAACACGCAATGCTCTTAGTCAACTCTCGCGATTGGAAAACCAGGACTTGACAATACAACTCTATCTATGTAGAGTTACAGAGTGGGCATTCGACTTCGTTCCTCGCGTCAGACTCTCGACATTCTTGAGGAGCTGCTGGCTCGTCCCAGCCACTGGCATCATGGCTACGCCATTTCTCGCCAGACTAGCGTTCCCTCCGGAACGCTTTATCCCATCCTGATGCGCTTGGACAAACTCGGCTGGCTCGAAACTAAGTGGGAAGAGTCTGCTCCGCAAGGCCGTCCTCCTAGGCATCTCTATCGCCTTACGGGCAACGGACGCGAATGGGCACGAGAAGAACTGCGCTCCGCGCAGCGGCGCGAATTCTGGAAACCCGCGGCGAGTCAGGCATGACTATGACTTCCCCACCACAAGCAGTGCCTCTCCGGCTCGCACACTCATCGCTGCGGCTTGCTCTTCGCTTTTGGCCCGAGGAATCGCGCGACTGGGGACACGCTCTGGCGGCCGAGCTTCACGAGATTGAGACGCCGTTCGAGGCTCTGCGATGGGCCCTAGGAGGACTGATGCTGTTCTCTCGCGCCTCGGCTTCTCACTTCTTGACTTGGCTAAAGCTTCCCACCGGCTCGCGCCTATCCACGGCTTCCCTGCCGCTTGTTGGCGACTCGCCCATTCTCCCCAAGCGTTCGCGCCTCTTCACCGCTGCAATCCTCGTCACAACAGCCGCCGTATTGTTTCTCCCGTATAGCCAAGAAGCTGTTTCTACCGTTCGCGCAACTTGGTTGGGATACGCTCCTTGGGATATTGATCGAGGCACGCTGGAAAGGCTTGGTGCTCGGGCAGAGAAAGAAAACGACGCGCACACTCTGGCCTTCGTTGCTCTAACCCTTCGCGAATCGGACGTGGGCACGCGCTTGGCCAACAAAGCTGTCTCGCTTGATCCAAGCCTCACCTGGATCTACGCTAGCCGGTTTTACCGCCCGGAGGAGGTGCCTCAGCCCGAATCGCTTGCACGCCTCCACGATTTCGACCCGAGCAATGCTTACATTTACCTCACCGCTGCTGATGGCGTTGCCCATCCACGTATTATGGCCCTTCTGGAACATCACACCCCGGCGCCTGCGGAATTCGAAGCGGCGCTCGTTAGCGACCCGCAATGGGTCACTCAGATGGAGACCGCCTTCCGCGCGCCACACTACGACGATTATGTTGGCAAACACTGGGAGCTGATTCGCTACGAATGGAATCGCGATCAGGCGCTCTCTCCCGCCATTGTTGGATACGGTCTCTGGTCGCATCGGATTCCTGATACACAAAACCTGAGGATCTTCTCGAATTTCGAGATTCATCGCGCGCAGCGAGCGCTTGCGGACGGCCATCCCGACCAGGCAGCTGGAATCCTCCAGCAAATCGATGGTTTTGCGAATCGTATGTCGGGGCAGGCTGAAACGCCCTTCGAACGCATGATTGCATTAGAGATCTCGCGCTGGTCTGCGCAGGAATCCAGGAATCTCTATTCGACGACCGGACGCGCGCGCGAAGCCTCGGAAGCTTCGGCGCGCTTAAAAGATATAGAAAACCGCAAGCAGACTTTTCTTTCGCAACCGTACCTCGCTCAATCAGACTCTCTCCGCCGGGAGGCTGCTCTCTATCAGGCTTGCGCGATTCTGTTGTTCGTCTGCGGAGTAATCACGGCCCTTAGCTTTTTCCTTCTGGAGCTTCGTCCCCGCTTTTTGCCCCGGCGGCGCGCGGCCTGGCAACGCATTCTCTGCAGAACGGCGGACTACGCACCAGCCTCATTCCTGATTCTCAGCTTCGCTTTCTTGATGAGTTTTCTTCCTATCGCGCATCTGTTTGCGCGATATCGTTCAACAGATGCCTCGATCGAGACATTTCGGGAGATTTCGGGCACCCTGTGGGGACTGGAGGAAGTCCCAGAAAGACTACAATACATATTAAGTCCTCCCTTTTTCTGGTGGCTGTTGACCACTGCCCTGGTGGTGCTCGCGGCACTGCTTGTGTTCCGAATGTTTTCTGGGACCAGGCCCGCCCCACAGGCTGTTCGGTAGGCCATCTCCCACGCAACGGTAGCCCCTCGCAGTGATTTGCGGGCTCGCATTGGCTTGCCGTAAACTCAATGCTCACGCGTCGCGCCGGGGGAATCCTCCATGCTTGTTGTCATGCAGTCGCACGCTACCGAGGAACAGGTCCGCGAAGTTTGCAAGCGGATTGAAAGCCTCGGACTGAAGGCGCATCCCATGCCGGGATCGCTGCGCACGGCCATCGGCATCACTGGCAATAAAGGAGCCATCGATCTCGGCACCCTCGAATCCCTTCCGGGCGTCGTCGAATGCATTCCGGTCAGCAAGCCTTACAAACTGGTCAGCCGCGACACTAAAGAGGAAGACAGCATCCTTCGAATCCCCACGCCGTCGGGAGATGTCATCGTTGGCGGCAATCACATTGCGCTCGTCGCTGGGCCTTGCGCGGTGGAAACCGAAGAGCAATGCCTGGCCATCGCCGAACGCGTCAAAAAATCGGGCGCGCGGCTCTTTCGCGGCGGTGCTTACAAGCCGCGTACTTCCCCCTACAGTTTTCAGGGACTTGGCGAAGACGGCCTGAAGATCCTTTCGAAAGTGCGCGCCACGTATGGGTTCGGGATCGTCACGGAAGCGATCGACAATGAATCGCTCGATCTCGTCGAAGAATATGCCGACGTCATTCAGATCGGCGCGCGCAATATGCAGAATTTCTCGCTACTCAAACGCGCCGGACGCGCCAAGAAACCTGTGCTCCTGAAGCGCGGCATGTCCGCCACACTGGACGAGTTCCTTATGGCTGCCGAGTATGTCCTGTCCGAAGGCAACTACAACGTGATGCTGTGCGAGCGCGGCGTTCGAACGTTCTCCGATTTTTCGCGCAATACGCTTGACCTTGCCGTCGTGCCCGCGGTCAAGAAACGCAGCCATCTGCCAATATTCGTCGACCCCAGCCATGGCACCGGTAAACGCCACAAGGTTTTACCTCTGTCTCGCGCCGCGGTAGCCGTCGGCGCCGACGGCCTGCTCATCGAAGTCCATCACGAGCCAGACAAGGCATTGTCCGACGGCATGCAGTCCCTTCTCCCCGAGGAATTCATATCCCTCGCTGATGAAATGCGCCAGATCGCCGCAGTCCTGCATCGTTCCGTCAATTAGCCGAACACTTGAGAATTCTCGCCTCTGGCAAATCTCCCCTGTCGGAATCCAGTTACAGTCATCGGCTTCAGTCGAAGCACCGGTCACCAGCAATTTACCTGATGTTGATTTCAGGTGTTCTCCGGATTGGCGACGCTAGAATCTAATGCTATGTCAATAGGCGAAGATTAGGGCCCTGGTTTAAAGTCCGCGGCAACCCACCAGCCTGCGTCGCCGACCTCTGCCAACAATCCAGGTCCGGCCAAATGGCCTACAAGACCAGATTCATAGGACGTATGGAAAAACGTTTGCCAATCGCCATTGTTGTGCGACTCGCTTGCGAGCAAGATCAACCAGTGAATGGCTCGGAGTTGACCTATACAGACAACGTCAGTGCGCATGGTGTCCGCCTGGTTTCGAGCCGGCCGTGGAAGACCGGAGATGTGGCAATGGTTACGTCCCTGAAAGAAGAAGAAGTACCCTTGCGGGGGAAGGTCGTCTACTGCCAGCGGGTGAGTGAGGGCCGCTACTACCTGGGTTTGAGTTTTAACGGCAACCGCGTTACGTGGGCGCCTTTCGGCACTTACGGCAGCGGCTGAAGCGTGTCGCTTGGCAATTCGCCTGCGCAAATCATATCGACTTCACAATTATGGAGAGTACTCTCCTTTCGCTCCAACCTGTTGTCACCCTTTCAGCTACACTTGCCTAGCTCTCAGGCGCATTTTTCTTGGAACTCATTTGCTCCTGCGCTGCCAGCCAAGCCTCCAAATGTTCCCGTGTTTTCCCGTGAAAGACCTGCAAGACAATTCCTGCCTGGCCTTCCGAATTGATCCACGCCACCTGCCCTTTTCCGCTGACCGTCGCCCCCAACGCCAAATCAAAAGAGAAATCGATGACTGCGGAGTGCTTGAGAGGTTTTGCGGTGCGCACCGCCATTCCGCCCTCGCTCAGATTGGTGATGCGGGCATGGTGCACCACTTCGTTCTCCTTCAAAACCACCGGAGCACTCGCGGCATGGCGGAAGTAGCGGCGCCGCTCGCGCTCTAACAACTCCTTCGCAATGGTGATGTGCAAGGCGACAGTTTCTTCGCTCAATGGTTTCCGAAGCAGGAAGTTCGCGCCCGCGCTCAAGACGAGCGTGTTCTCTTTTGAACCCGTGACGCAGGCGAAAATCACCGCTTTGTTGTTCGACACCCCTTTGCGGATTCCTTCCATTGCTCCCAGAGCTCCCGGCACGTCGATGTCCACAAAAACGCCGTCGATTTTCCGCCGGTTCAGGCAATCGCGTGCTGCTTCCGCAGTGGGAACCAGGATAAATTTGCCGCCGTGTTTCTTGACGCCTCCGGAAACAGCGCTCATCAACGTGTAGTCGCTGGACACGAGCACAAATTCGAGCTCTGGGGGACTGGACATGGTGGTTGGAGTTCTCCGTTGGTCGTTGAAGGATTTCTTGCGCGGTCAAATAGCTGCCGACAATAGTGCGAGAGCGCACTCCTGTCGGGCACTTTCGTCTCGCTTTATACCCTATTCCGCAGCTACTAACAATTTCTATTGAGCGATAATCGTCCATCCGCCTGGCCCGCGATTTGATTTCGATTCCTCTACAACGTTCACACCGGCGTCTACGTACACGTCAACTACATGGGCACGTAGCGGCGACCTTGAGGTCGGCGTGTCTTTCCGTGAGCCGGAACGACACTTCTACCTCATCACCGGCAATACCAGATGCGAAGGCATCTCTGGCGAGCAATAAACCCGCTGCGTTGCAGGAACGAAGTCAGACGCCAGAGCTTTGTAAATGCTGGGCACAAATTTCTGCGGATTCCGGTCAATCAGCGGGAACCAGGTGGATTGAATCTGCACCATCATGCGATGCCCTTTCAGGAAAACGTGATCGTGGTCTCGCAAGGGAATATTCCACTCCGTCGGTTGATTTGCAGTGAGCGTATGCGGCGTCTCAAAACTTTGCAAATAGCGGCCGCGCCGCACTTCCATCGCAATCGGCAATTCGTAGCCGTTCAATGATTGCGCATACTGCCCGGGCCCGGGGCCGACTTCGGCATCCCAAGCATTTCTCTGCGCATTCTCTGGAAATACGTCGATGAGTTTCACCACAAAATCACTGTCCGTCCCAGAGGTGGAAGCGAACAGCGCAGCGGCCAGTGCTCCTGTTACCTTAATGTCATGGTCTAGCGGTGCGCTGACGAAAGTCAGCACATCGGGGCGGCCATCCACAAAACGCTGATCTGCAACTTCCCACGTTCGCCAATCTCCCGCTGGGTACGTCGGCGAGATCGGCCGCTGCCGGTAAGGCACGGGACTCGCGGGATCAGAAACATATTCGCGATACGCCTTCTCCCCTTCCCCGGCGTTAGGCGCGGCAAACGAAAGAGTGCCATTCGCGTGCAAATACAAATTTGTGGCTTTAGCCTCCTTAGGCGGCCAGGCCGCGTAGGTGTGCCAACTATTCGAGCCACTCTGGAACGTGCTCGCTTGCCACTTCGGTTTCTCGCCTTTGCCATGCAGGTAATACCTGAAAAACGGGGCTTCGATATTTTCGCGGAACTCCCGCGCCGTTTCGTGGCCTCCAAATGGAATCAGCCCGATGCTGTCTCCTTTTGGTGAACGCCACTGGCCATGAAACCAAGGGCCGGCCACGATGAAATTGGTGTGTTCTGGATCGCGCTCTTCTGCGTGACGAAAAATCTGCCACGGTCCCCAGGGATCTTCCTGATCCCAGAATCCTGCTACGTTGAGGTTTGGCACAGTAGATGCGTGCAACTGACGTACCCAGGCTTCCTTCTTCCAGAAGTCGTCGTAGTCGGGATGATCAATTGTGGAATTCCAGTAAGGAATCTTTCCGTGCAGATATTTCGCATTGATATTCGAGAGCGGCCCCAAATCGAGATACCACTGATAGGTGTCGTACGTTTCAAACTCGAAATGCGTGTTGGAGTTTTTGTCGGCCTGCTCCATCACCGCATATTCAAAGTCGTAGCTCTCGCGTAGCGCGCCGAAGCGGTGGTCGTCATCGTTCATCCATTGATCGACTGGCGAGGCTTGCTCACTGATCGCCTTCAACGCCGGATGCGGCTGCAGCAACGTCATCGCGGTGGTCAGTCCGTCGTAGGAAACTCCATACATTCCCACCTTGCCGGTATTGTTCGGCACATTCTTTACCAGCCATTCGATGCTGTCGTAGGCATCGGTCGTCTCGCTCGTGGCTTTCGGGTTCGTCAGGTCCGCCTGCGAAGTTAAATCGAACACGCCTTCTGACTTGAACCGCCCGCGCAGATTCTGAATCACGAAGATATAACCGTCCTGAACCAGTTCTTTCATCGAAGACGGCACCGGCTTTGGCGGCTGCTCGGGAACTCCGTAAGGTGTTCGACGAAAAAGAATGGGCAGTGGCGCTTCCTGATCCAGCGGCGTAAGGATCACGGTCTGGAGTTTTACGCCATCCCGCATCGGGATCATTACCTCCTGCAGCTTGAAGATCGACTTGTCTGAAGGCTCTTGTGTCGATCCGGGAATCTCCAGCAGTCCAGCCAGAAGGGCAACCACCACCGATGAACGCACAGTATCTCCCCCTATCAAGTCTTCGTGACTTCAAAGCATTTAATCGCGCGAGTATACCAGCAGATGCTCATTAGCACCTCTTGGCGTCCGGCTTTTGACCTTCTAGCGAACCGTGGGACAATTCCACGTCCAAGATGAATCATCCCAAGAATTTTCGAGCCTACTTCGTACTTGCCGTTTTGGCCATCGCCGGCATCGTCGTACTACTGCGCGAGCATCGCCCGTCATTCCTTCGCCCGGACCTGCATCTTTCGGCTTATGTGAGCACAGCCGATGGCAACGTCACGGTCGTCGACCTTGTGAAACTCAAAGCGGTTGGCCGCATCGCCGTCGGTCAGGGACTTTCTGGCATGCGCGAACATCCCACCCGCTCCGAGATCTTCGGCGTGAGCACGGCCGGCGGCTACGTTTGGATTCTCGATCCGCGAGCCAATCATTTCACCGGCCAGGTGGCAGCCCGCATCGCCGTCGGGCCACTTCCCTACGCGCTGGATTTCTCTCCGGATGGAAACCGTGTTTACACAACGGCCTCAGGGAACGACACGCTCGTCGCAATTGACGTTCGGTCGCGTGTCGTCGTGGGGCGCGCGTCGACAGGGCGCGAGCCCGTCCTGGCGCACGTCACGCCAGACGGCAAGACCGTCCTGGTGGTGAATCGCCGGGACGCCTCCCTGGAGATTCATGACGCAACCACGCTCGCGTGGCGAGGCAACGTATCCGTGATTCCCCAGCCGGAGGACGTCGTGGTGTTGCCGGATAGTTCCATGGCATTCGTGTTGAGTCGATCGGAGCGGCGCATCTCTGTCGTAGATCTGCGCCGGGGCGTTCTCGTTACGCATCTCGAACTGGCTGGCATACCCACCGACATGCTCCTGAAGCCCGATGGCGGCGAACTCTACGTGATTTCGCCCGAGGCGCACGGGCTCCAGGCCATCAACACCGAAACGCACGAAGTCGGCGACTACATGGTCCTCGGATCGGCGCCCACGCGCGGCGTGCTCAGTGCTGATGCGAGCCTGCTCTATGTTTCGGACACGGCTGCTGGGCGTGTCACGCCGGTCGATATCTTCAACCGCCGCATCGTGCGAGATCCCGGAAAAGGCTTCCCAATACCGGCGGGAGATGCTCCCGCTGCGCTGCGTTTTGATCCTGAGGAAAACCTGTTGCTTGTGGTGAGCGCCGGCTCCGGTGACCTGGCCGTTATTCGCGTGCGTACGAATTTTCTGGTAACGATGATTCCCGTAGGGAATCATCCGCAGGATCTTGCCGTCAAATTGTATTAGCCGGAATTGCTATTGTAGGGTCAGCCTTCCGAGGCCGGCCGTAGGCCGCGCGAGTCGAAGGACTGTTCTCTTTGGCAAATCCGCCCTATGATTCCAGCGCCCAAGCAGAATTCTCTTCACCGAGATTTATATCCAGGAATCCTTCCGCCGGCAAAACGTCCACTGGTAATCCGCCGTGCCACAGCGCGACGCCCAACCGCAGCTTGCTCTGGCCTTTGAAGTTGATTTGATCCTTGTGAATAGCCACTTCCAGGACGCGTTCGAACGCCGCTTCCGCAACAAGCTTAGGGTTCAGCAAGCACAAACGATCCTTCTCGACCGCGAACCCGTGCACATGGCCGCGTTCCAAATTCACGACGATAGTGATTTCTTCCGTGCCGCCGATGGTGATGCGAAACTCAGGGTTTTCCAATTCTCCCAACGCTTCGGCGAATGGATCGATGCGCACGCAGAGACGATCATCCTCGAAGCCATAACGTAGTTCGTGTAGATAAAAAACGCGCCCATGCATCGAGCCGCCGCGCCGCTCGGGCGAGTAGAGTCCCGCTCCAAGCCACTCGAAGTACGACGTATCCCTGCCGTCGATGGTGATATTCAACTCGCCGGTCGGCGCCAACTGCAACGCATGCTCTGGCCTGCGCTTAATAGGCTTGGCCAATTCCTCCGGCGCCAGTTGTCCCAGCATCAGATAAACGGCCGTCAGGTGCTTGCGGTAAAGCGCATCAAACTCCGCGTCATTCGCGGTGCTGTGCTCCGGGCCGAACCACCAGCACCAGTCGCTGCCCTCGGCCGCGAGCAGCGATTCGCGTGCGTCCTTCAGCGCGGTTTCGGTCGGAGCATCGGCCCTTCCCTGCTTGCGCGCGTCGAAAGCATGCGCGTAAGCCTCTCGCGCGTCCCACAACAATTCCCACGCAGCAACGTCCTCGGCATGGCCGATCCACACGTCGAAATTTGCGTTGATCCAGGACGCCGGGAAAATCCCAGCCGTGGTGGGGATTTCGCCAGCAGCAGCAATCGCCTCGCTCGCAGTGAGCGCGCGGAAGTCCTGATCGCTCTGGATGCGCCCGTAAAACTCGCGCAGGAATTCGCGTCCGTTGCCCGGGTAGTATTCCCAGGCGTTTTCGCCGTCGAGAAAAAGACAGATGGTGAGGGGCTGATCGCTCCGCACGTTTTCTCCAAGGTGGCGCATTCGATTGTGAAGATCTGCGGCTGCAGCCTTGGCATCCATGCGGCTATAAACGAAGCCCACGAGATCGGATAGATGGTGATCGCGAAACAATCCGTTGATGCCGTTCGGGCCAACCTGCACGTTCCAAGGCTTGTAGAGGCGATCCGCGTTCGCGGGAATGCCAGTGCCGTCGCGAAAGAATCCCACATTCAAAGTGCGACCAAGGACGCCTTCATCGGTTCCGAACCACTTGAATCCTTCTTCGGCGGCGATGGTCAGCGCTTGATCTGAAACGGACCCTTCCGAGGGCCACACACCGGAGGGCTTCGCGCCAAAAACTCTTTCGTGATATTTCCGGGCCAGCACCAATTGTTCGCGCGCATCTTCCGGCCGGCGGTACGCGCGTCGCGGCAGAGGCGTGCCCGGATTGGCGACGCGTGCGATATCCGAATCGCAGATCAGCGGAAGGATCGGGTGATAAAACGGAGTCGTGCTGATTTCGATCTGGCCGCGCTGCGCTGCATCACGATACGCCGGGAGAACCAGCCCGAGAAAGTCGAGCTGCTTCTTGCGCAGGGCGGCTTTGTCTTTCTCGGAGAAGTCCTTCCCTTTCGTCGCCAAAGCGCCGACGACATCATCCGATTCAAGCCAGGTCTCTTCCATCCAGGCCAACTGCGATAGGAGTTGTAAATCACGCCAATCACGCGGAGTGAAAGAAACCAGCGCCTGCGCGCCGCCGGCAGGACGCGACCACTCGAACAACTCGACAAATCGCGGCCAGCGCGACATCAAGCGCTCGTGATTCACCTGAAACGCCCGCGCGATAATTTCCGCTTTGTCCTCTCGCGTCAATTCGTCGGCATTCTTGAACGCCAATGTAAACCACGGCTCTTTGAAGCTGCAGCTTGCGTACTCTTCGAGCTGCATCCCCAGCGCAGGCACAACATTGAAAGTGGCGTGGAAGTTGGGAAAATCGCGCAGCACTTCTACCATGCCCCAATAATCTTTCAAGGCATGCAAGCGAGTCCATGGCAGGACGTACCGCCCGCTTTCGGGATCGCGGTACTGTGGCTGATGCATGTGCCACAACACGACCAGATGAACCCGCTTCATTGCTAGCGTCTCTCCCGTGCTATTTCCGGACCGGAAGTGTCCGGTTGATAGGTGATGCTAGAGCGGTAGTTCTATTCAGCGTTCACCGGAGTCAAGCTCGCCGCACCGGCACTCCAGAACCGCTACAAGAAAAACTATCACGTTATCTGTTGCAAGAGAAACGGAGCAAATCAAGTGTGTGTGCTTATGAAGGGCACCCAGGCGTCCCACCGATGTAACAGCTGGCGTTCCCCGGGCCCCGCTTAGGCTCGCAGCCTGCCATGGCGCCATCCCAGCCAGGAGGCCAATGAACAGCCTAGACATATCGTGATGCGATATCGTCAACCCGTTGCCGGCGCCATCCAACTATATCGCATCACGATACATCTAATATAATGGCGGCAGTTCAGGGCCGCGGCGGGATAAACCTCCGCGCTTGCGAGCCATGAAAGAAACGAAAGGAGAAATGCCATGGGCAATCCCAATGGCAGTCCTCCAGCATGGAGATTGGTGCCGGCGGACTCGACAAAGCGTTCGGACTATCGGCGCTGGAATGCGGTCATCATTTTGAGCCTGGGTTTGCTCGTGCTCGCTGTTCTACTTGCGGCCATTGGCGCGAACTTGGAGAGTAAGGGCGCGGCCTCCATGAGGCCCGCACCGGTGGACGAGATAGTGGTCCCGAACACTTGCATCCGGCTCTAGCGGCTGGCCATTCGCTTGGGAGGTCCCGCGCGTCCGGCACTCTCTGTTTCGCATTGAGCTAAACGGCAGCGGGACTGTGCAAGCAGAACTGACACCAGGGCGGCTCCTCCCGATTTGGTTCTACTCGTAGCGTAATGCCACAAGCGGGTCCACGCTCGCCGCCCGCCGCGCCGGAAGCCAGCACGCCAAGACACCGGTGATCAGGAGGATGGTAGGCACTGAAACCAGCGTCCACGGATCGTAGGCAGATACTCCCCAAAGTTGTGTGGCAATCACTCTGCCGATGGCTATGCTGACGATTAGGCCGATGCCCACGCCTAGCCCCACCAGTTTCAATCCCATGCGAATGACCATGCCCTGCACATCCGAGCCCTCGGCTCCGAGCGCCATGCGAATACCGATTTCGTGCGTCCTCCTCGCCGTGGTGTACGCCAGAACGCTATAAACACCGATAGTCACCAACACCAGGCCGATCGATCCAAAAATGGTCATCAGGAAGAACCCAAACTTAGGCCCCGCGAACGAAAACTGGCTGATGTAGCCCTCTAGCGTTCCGGTGAAGGTTAGTGCAACGTTCGCATCCGTGGCCCAGATTTCGTGTTCCACCGCGTTCATCATCGAGAGTGGTTCACTCGCTGTGCGCACCAGAATCCCTCGGAACGCCGAACCTGTCACCGTGTAGGGTATCCAAATCTCCGGTTCGGGTGGATCCTGCAGTCCCCGGTTTTTGGCATCCGCCACCAGCCCGATAATCTCAAACATAGGTTCTTTCACGGCGTCATCAAACTCGGCGAGCTGCGCGATTTTCACTTGCCTGCCAATAGGATTCTCGCTTCCCAAATACTTTTTCACGAACGTTTGGTTCACCACCGCCAGTTTGCGCGCTCCGTTGACTTCGGCTTCCGTGAATTCCCTGCCGTCCAGAAGCTTGATTCTCAGCACTTGGAAATACCCTTCGCTGACCAGTTGAAACATCGCGTTCCATTTATCGGCGTGGGTCTTACCCGGAATCTCGATGTCGCTTGGAATTCCGCCATAAGGAGGCAGGGTGCTTGTTTCGGTCGCCTCAACAACTCCCGGCAAAGCCTTCAAGCGCTGTAGCAGGGGCCTGTAAAAGCCCATCACCTGATCCGCGGTCTTGTAACGATCCAGAGGCAACGGAAGCCTTGCCACAAAAATATGATCCGGTTGTAAACCTAGCTTCACATCGCGAATGGCCACAAAGCTTCTCATCAATAGTCCCGCGGCAACGAGCAGCGTCAACGACAGCCCCACTTCGAGCACAACCACGGCGTCGCGCAGCCTGCCGTGCCGGAATCCCCCGCTGACACCTTTGCCGCTATCTCGCAAGGGCTCGTTCAAATCCTTGCGTGCCGCCTTGAAGGCCGGCACGAGACCAAATACCAGCGCTGTGAGCATGGCAACTACCAGCGTGAACGCCAGTACTGGCATATTCAGCCGGATGACCGCTTCCGCAGGAATAATGTTCTGCGGCATCAGAGCAACAAGGAACTTGAGCCCTCCCCAGGCCAAAAGCGTCCCAACGGCCGCCCCTCCCGTTGCCAGGATCAGGCTTTCCACGAGGAGCTGCCGGATCAGTCTCCAGCGGTTCGCACCCATCGCCGAGCGAATGGCAAATTCCTTTTCCCGGGTCGTCGCCCTTGCCAGCAGAAGATTCGCCACGTTGCCGCATCCAATCAGCAGCAGTAGTCCGACCGCTCCCAAAACGATGAAAAGCGTCGCCTTGAATTGACCAACGACCAGGTTGGTGAGCGACTCGACATGCACGTTGAAGTGCTTCGGGTATTCCGCGGGATATATCTTCGCCAGACCCTGGGTTACTACCAGCAGGTCTGACTCGGCTTGCTTGATAGAGATCCCCGGCTTAAGGTGGCCGAGGAAGAACCAGTGTTCCTCGAACGCTCCGGCGATGGTCTTGCTGCCGGCCGCACGTCTGGGCTTTCGGGGAATCCATAGGTCCGCGTTGCCCCACCCGAATCGCGGCGGCATGATGCCCACCAAAGTACGGGACTCGCCATTGAGAACAAACTCCTTGTTCACAATCGAAGGATCGGCACCAAAACTCTTGACCCAAGTCTTGTAGCGCAGGACGAACACCGGGGGTGCTCCGGGTTCGTAATCCGCCGGCTGCATCACTCGGCCGACCATGGCGGACATGCCCAGGAACTCAAATGTTCCCGGCGTCACATAATTGCCGTCGAATCGCTGGGTCCCTTCTCCTGCCCGATAGAGCACGTCGCTATTGCCGTTGGCAATGGCCCCGTCAAAGACGTGATTTTGCTCAACGAGGTCTAGAAACTCCGGGCCAATAAACCCCCCGCGTCCGCCAGGTTCGCTTCGGTCTGTATCGTGGATCTGGACCGACATGAAGCGATCCGCACCGGGGTACGGAAAGGGTTCCATCAGGACGTTGTCGATCACGCTAAAGATCGCTGTCGAAGCTCCAATACCCAGTGCAAGGGTGATGACCGCCACCACTGCAAAGCCCGGAGCCTTTCGCAAGTTTCTGAGCGCGTAGCGAATATCCTGTCCAAGCGTTCCCATGTTCGCCCCCATTCAACCCGACTCGACCGACGGTTCGTGGCGGTTGCTGACTCGACGGCTTCCTGCATTTTTAGTTACGAGTACCTCCGCAAATTAGTTCGACGCGATCCAGCGACATAAGTTGTCCGCCTTCGAAAAGAAGGAACAATTTAGAGCGGCCAGAACATGGAAGGGCAGCTGTCCACAAGCCATTCACCGAATCTTGAGAGGCTATTTAGAGGAATGGCAGATTTCGACTAAGAAACGCGGTTGCCGTAATCCAAACGGGCGATGTACAAGCTCAAGACCGGGCACTAGGTGGGACTCGCAGCGTGGTTGCGGCCTGAACGGGACAATTGTGGTGGGTCTTCATGGAATAGCCCGGCCTACAATTTGTGCGTACTTCTCTGCTGCAAAGTGCCGTTATACCATGAGCTCGAAGGAACAAGTTCGCGCGAGTCAGTCTGACTTGGGCTGGCAGCTGCGATCAAGACAGAACGGAGCAAGACAATGATTCTCATCACAGGTGCAAGTGGAAGCGTTGGCAAAGCGGTTTTGCAGGAAGCAATACGGACAGGCTCCAATGTCCGCGGCATGTTCCGGTCAAAGGAGGAAGCTGCCAAGGCGCCCAGCAGATGCGAAGCCGTGCTGGCAGACTATGCGGACAAGCAGAGCCTCCGCAAAGCTCTGGAGGGTGTCAGCTCCGTATATGTGGTCTGCTCACCGATTCCACAGCTCGTTCAACTCGAGAGCAACATGATTGACGCCTGCAAGGAATCCGGAGTCCAGCACGTGGTACTTAATTCGGCGCTCGGCGCAGGAGACTATGACAAATCGTTTCCGAGTTGGCACCGCAAAGTGGAAGACAAGCTCAAGGCGACGGCATTGAGCTACGCAATTTTGCGTCCCAACGGCTTCTTGCAAAACATAGTGACCTACAATGCCCCGAGCATTCGGGCGCAGGGAGCATTTTACGCGGCTATGGGTGACGCCAAGGTCTCCTACCTGGACGTAGGTAACATCGCAATGGTCGCCGTCAAAGCGCTTCAAGGAGGTCCCCACGCCGGAAAGATCTATGAGTTGAACGGCCCCGAAGCCATCTCAAACCGGGAATTGGCGGCTAGAATTTCCAAGGTGACCGGCCAGACGGTCACGTTCGTCGACATTCCGGAAACGGCGCAACGCGATGCGATGCTCGGCCTGGGCATGCCCGAGTGGCAAGTGACGGCGCTCTTGGAACTTCAACAGTATTACAAGCAAGGGGGCGCCGCACGAACCGATAACTTGTTGCAGACCTTGATTGGACGTCCTCCCGTTACCCTGGATCAGTATCTGACGGCCAACGCCAGGGAATTCCGGGACCAGGCCGCGTCCGCCTGAGGGTGAGGAGTTTGATGAACACAGCGGCGGGGCCGTCGGAAGATCTACAGAGCAACAATAGAATCAAGCACTAAACGCACAGCCCGGCGAACGCCGTCGCGACCGTGCTACACTCACCGTTCGCGTCATGCGCATCCTGGACCGGTATATCGTCCGCGAAGTTTTCCGCCACGCACTCCTCGGACTCGCCGTCTTCACCTTTGTTTTCTTCGTCCCTCAATTGGTGCGCCTGATGGAGTTGTTCGTCCGGCACGCCGGTTCCGGGAGGCAGATCCTTGAGCTCTTCCTCTGCATTTTGCCCGGCGTTCTTGTTTTTACCCTGCCCATCGCCACGCTGATCGGCGTGCTGCTCGGGCTTGGTCGCATGTCCGCCGATAGCGAAATCATCGCACTTACAGCACTCGGCATTGGGCGCCGGCGAATCCTTCTTCCGGTCGGAGTGCTAGCGATTTCGAGCGCCCTACTTACGTTGGCAACGACCATTTGGCTGGGCCCAGTTGCTCTGCGCACCCTGCGCTCCATCGAGGCCGATCTCGTCAGTTCGCAAATCTCCTTCCAGGTGCAGCCTCGTGTGTTCGACGAGCGCTTTCCCCGCCTGGTCCTGTACATCAACGATGTCCTTGCCAGCGGAACGCAGTGGCACGGAGTGTTTCTTGCCGAGGGCGGCGGCGAGGGCGGTTCGCGCCTCACCCTTTCAGAAAGCGCCAGCGTGTTCGCCGAGCCCAAACAAGGAAAACTGGAGCTTCACCTGAAAGGCGGCACAACGCACGAGTTTGCCCGGGAAGATCCGGAGCATTACTCCGTAACTGCCTTCGGTCAGAGCGACTGGCCCATCGAGGTCAGCGGGCTGTCGACTTCAGAGCCAAGACAACTTAGCAATCCCGAACGTTCGGTCCGCCAACTAATTTCCGACAAAGGCCCAGGATGGCGAGAAGCCCGCGTGGAGCTTCATCGTCGCTTCGCGTTTCCTGTCGCGTGCCTGGTCTTTGCCCTGGTCGCAGTCCCACTCGGAGCACAACCACGCCGTGGCGGCCGCGCCGCTGGCTCTTTGCTGGCAGTAGTGCTTATCGCGTCGTATTACCTGATGCTGGTGACGGGTGCCGGTCTGGCACGTCAGGGCACGTTGTTGCCCTCCGAAGGGATCTGGATTGCCAACAGCGTTTTGGCGGCCTTAGGGCTGGCTCTGCTCCCAAGAATGGAGCAGTTTCGGGGCGAAAGCCGCTGGCTCCGCCCGCTTGGTTACATCAAGAAATGGATTCGCCTCCAGCGGCGGCGGAAGGCCCAAGCCCGGGCGCGGACAGCGGCTGCGCGAGCTACCAATGGCAATGGCGACCGGCAAGAAATTGTCGCGCCATCCGGCGGCAGCTTTCCTCGTCTGATGGACTTATACATTCTCCGGCGCTTCTTATACTACTTCGCGTTGCTGATGGCGGCTTTTGTCTTTTTGTACGAGGCGTTCACCTTGTTTGAACTCCTCGACGACATCGCTCGGCACAGGGTGCCTTTTCTTACGGTAGTGAATTACTTCCGCTACCTGACACCCTACCTTCTCTACAATTTCTTTCCGCTAGGGGCATTGATGGCCGTGCTTGTCACCCTTGGCGTGATGAGCAAAAACAATGAAATCGTGGCCATCAAAGCAGGTGGGACCAGCCTGCACCGCCTTGCGCTGCCTCTCTTTCTCGCGGGACTTACCCTAGCAGCCACCATGATCGTGCTGGACGACACCTACCTCCCCTATGCCAACCAGCGACAGGATGCCCTGCATAACCAGATCAAAGGGCGCCCTCCCCAAACCTATACCCGCCCCCAGCGCTGGATCTTTGGCGAAAACTACAAAATTTACAATTACGACCTCTTCGACCCCGTACAAAATCTATTCGGCGGGCTGAGCGTCCTGGAGATTGATCCCGCGACTTTCCAGGTACGCCGCCGCATCTTTGCCACTCGAGGACGTTGGTCCGACTCGGGGCACGATTGGGTGCTTGAGGGAGGGTGGGTCCGGGATTTCTCCGATGGCACGATCACCCGCTATGAGCGTTTTACCGCGGCGGCTCCTCCCGAACTGACCGAGCCGCCCGGCTACTTCAATCGTGAAGTACGGCAAGCCTTTCAGATGAGCCTGCCGGAGCTGGGCAGTTACATTGACGGGCTCCATCGAGCTGGATTCGACGTTACGAACTTGACCGTGCAGTGGCACAAGAAGATTGCTTACCCGCTGATGGCTCCAGTCAGCATGCTCTTGGCAATACCGTTTGCTTTCCTCGTCGGGACGCGCGGAGCCCTCGGCGGGGTGGCCCTTGGAGTCGGAATCGGGGTCACCTACTGGGCAATGGCCGCGCTTCTTGAAGCCATGGGCAGCGTGGGGCAGCTTCCGCCGCTGCTTTCTGGCTGGTCACCGGACATAGTCTTCTTTTTTCTCGGGATGTATTTCTTCTTCAAAATGCCGACGTAGAACTTTGAAGCCGCCAACTGAGCAGAAACTTCAAGATATCTGCTCCGCCGACGGCTTCAAGTATTACTTTAAGTCCCTCTACCCGCGCTTCCTTATTTATTTCCCCTTCTTTTTCTTGGCTTGCTCTTCCTCAACCATTGCTTGAGCTGCAGCCAGACGGGCCACCGGAACGCGAAACGGCGAGCAACTCACATAGGACAAGCCCGCGCGATGGCAGAACTTGACGCTGTCCGGGTCACCCCCGTGTTCGCCGCAGATCCCCAACTTGATGCCAGGGCGAGTCTTGTTCCCTTTTTCCACCGCCATAGTAATCAACTGACCTACTCCAGATTGGTCGATGGTGGCGAATGGGTTTTTCTTTACGATTTCCAGTTCCTGGTAAGGCCCGAGGAACGAACCGGAGTCGTCTCGGCTCATCCCCAGGCAGGTTTGCGTCAAGTCGTTGGTGCCAAAACTGAAGAACTCGGCCGTGTGCGCGATCTCATCTGCGGTGAGTGCCCCACGCGGCACCTCAATCATCGTGCCAACCAAGTAGTTCAGCTTGACGCCCTTTTCCTTCATTACTTCCTGAGCGATGCGGTGAACGACTTCAACTTGCAAGTCCAGTTCTTTCTTGAAGCCCACCAGCGGAATCATGACTTCAGCGTGTACTTTAATGCCCGCCTTTTGGACTTCAGCCGCGGCTTCAAAAACCGCGCGAGACTGCATCTCGGAAATCTCAGAATAGACAATTCCTAGCCGGCAGCCGCGGAATCCGAGCATCGGGTTAAACTCATGTAATTCTTTAACTCTCTGTTTGACCTTTTCGACGGGTACTCCCATCTTCTTCGCCAGGTCATTCTGCGCTGAACCTTCGTGTGGCAAGAACTCATGCAGCGGAGGATCGAGGAACCGGATCGTCGCCGGATAGCCGTTCAACTCCTTGAACATACCTACGAAGTCTTCCCGCTGATAAGGCAGGATTTTTGCAAGCGCCTGCTCCCGGTGTTCCTTCGTGTCCGCCAAAATCATTTCGCGCATGGCGTCGATGCGATTGCCTTCAAAGAACATGTGCTCGGTCCGGCAAAGGCCGATGCCGACCGCACCGAACGCGATGGCGTGGGCCGTCTGCTCAGGGGTATCAGCGTTCGTGCGCACATCAAGCCGAGTCACTTTGGCACACCAGTCCATCAGCTTCTTGAAGTTCTGATAAGTTTGGCTTTTGTTGGCTTCCAGGGATTTCTCGATCAGCACCTGGACGATCTCTGAGGCGGCGGTCGGGATTTGGCCAGGATAAACTTCACCTGCGGTGCCGTTGATGGAAAGGTAGTCTCCTTCTTTGTAGGTCACGCCATCGACGGTCATGGTCTTGGCCGTGTAATCGATCTGCAGCGCCGCCGCTCCACAAACGCAAACCTTACCCATCTGCCGCGCCACAAGAGCCGCGTGGGAACTGACTCCACCCTTCGCCGTAAGAATGCCTTCGGCAGCGATCATGCCGCGCAAATCTTCGGGCGAAGTTTCGTTGCGCACCAACAGGACTTTCTCGCCCTTCGCAGCGGCCGCAGCGGCACGGTCCGCGTTCAAATACATCTTGCCGGCAGCAGCTCCAGGCCCAGCCGGCAAACCCTTTGCAATGCACTTGGCGGCTTTGACTGCGTTGCGATCAAACACCGGCGCCAGCACCTGGTCCAGCTGGTCCGCTGGGACACGTCGGATGGCCGTCTTCCAGTCGATCAACTTCTCTTTCTCCATCTCAATGGCAAATCGGACTGCCGCCAGTCCGGTGCGCTTGCCATTGCGCGTCTGTAGCATGAAAACTTTTTCGTCCTGGATGGTGAACTCGAAGTCCTGCACGTCCTTAAAGTGTTTCTCGAGGGTCTGTCGGATTCGCTCCAATTCGTGAAAAGCCTTAGGCATGTAGTTCTTGAGCTGTGCGACTGGTTCAGGCGTACGCACACCGGCCACAACGTCTTCGCCTTGTGCGTTAATCAGAAATTCTCCGTAGAACACTTTCTCGCCAGTTGCGGGGTCGCGCGTGAAAGCCACACCCGATCCGGACTTATCACCCGTGTTGCCATAGACCATCGCCTGCACGTTGACGGCAGTGCCCCATTCCGACGGAATGTTGTACTTGCGCCGGTACACCACGGCGCGATCGTTCATCCAGGATCCAAACACCGCCCCCACCGCGCCCCACAACTGCTTCCAAGGATCCTGAGGGAACTCCGAGCCGGTCCGTTCCTTGATGAGCTTCTTGAAGCGCACGACCATTTCCTGAAGGTCGTTCACTGTAAGCTTCGGGTCATCAATGTCCGCGTGATACCGCTCGTGCTTGAGTCCGTGAATCACCACCTCAAACGGTTCATGATCCTCATGCGCGCGCTTCTGCACGTTCATCACAACGTCGCCATACATCTGAATGAATCGGCGGTAGCAGTCCCACGCTAGGCGCTCATTCTTGGTAGCCTTGGCCAGCGTCAACACAGTTTGGTCGTTCAAGCCGAGGTTCAAGATGGTGTCCATCATCCCGGGCATCGAATCCCGAGCGCCCGAACGAACCGATACCAGCATGGGCATAGCGGTCTTGTCGCCAAACTTCGTGCCCATGATCTTCTCTACTCGCGCGACCGAACTCTTGACCTCAGCTTCGAGCGTCTTGGGATACTTCTTCTTGTTCTCGTAATAGTAGGTACAAACTTCCGTCGTGATGGTGAATCCCGGGGGCACTGGCAGGCCGATCCGGCTCATCTCTGCAAGTCCAGCACCCTTACCTCCCAAAAGGGCTCGCTGACTTCCATCGCCTTCTGCTTTTCCTGCCCCAAAAAAATAGACCCATTTAGCCACTGTATTCCTCGCTTGTCGTTTTAGAGTTGTAAAACTAATCCCCGATTTCCAGAGTCGCCATTTTGTGCGTCGGCCGGAAAAGCAAGTCGGCACGCCGACGTTCCTTTGAGTTCAAGTAAAACTTGAAGTTGATTAACGGCGTTCCTCGCCACCAATTTCAGAAAAATCCGCCACCGTCGTGAACTCGCGCAGCAATTCCGCAAGCAACGCAAGTCGATTGGCGCGGACAGATTCGTTCTCCGCCATCACCATCACGCCATCGAAGAATTGATCCACAACCTTTCGCAGGCTCGCGATGGTTTCCAAGGCCTCTTGATACTTCCCAGCGCGTTTGTGGTTGTGCACTTTTGCCGCCGCCTCGCGAACCGCGGAGTAAAGCTCACGCTCCGCGGGGCTCTCAAACAAGTCTGGATTCACCTGCCGAGGTTCCCCAGGTGCGATGTTGGCCTTCTCAAGAATCTTGCGGATGCGCTTAAAGGAGACCGCCAGCGGCTCGAAGTTTTTGGACTTGCGAATGGACTTCAAGGCCGCCAGACGTTTCTGTGCATCTACGAGGTCGTCGGCGCCGGCCCGGAAAACGGCACTGACTTCGTCGTAGCCGAAGCCTTCTCGCTCTCGGAATACAAACTTGGCACGATCGAGAATGAAGTCGAGGACCTGGGTTTCCTGTTCTGGCGTGACGCCACGCTTCGGCTTGTGCGTTAGCAGAGTCTTGGCAGCCGCGCCAACCGCTAGCGATACCGACACGGGCAGTTTCTTTTCCAGAATTATCTTGATGATTCCGAGCGCCGCCCGCCGCAAGGCGTAGGGATCGCTCGACCCAGTCGGCACAACTCCCACCGCAAAACAGCCCACGACAGAATCCAGCTTGTCCGCCAGCGCAACCGCACAGCCGGTCAAGTTACGGGGGATGGGATCTTCCAGGCCCACCGGCCGATAGTGATCGTAGACGGCATCGGCGATCTCGTCCGGTTCTCCTTGAGCGCGCGCGTAGAGACCACCGACGATTCCCTGCAACTCTGTGAACTCACGGACCATTTCCGTAGCAAGATCGCACTTCGCAAGTTCAGCCGCGCGGTCCGCCTCCGCAACGTGGGCGTGAAGCATCCCAAGATTGAACCATTGCTCCGTGAGCCAGCGTGCGACTGCCCGGATGCGCTCGACCTTGTCACGATAGCTCCCAAGCCGTGACTCGTAGGTGACGCGCTCCAACTTCGGCAAATAGTCGGCGAGCCGACATTTCTGATCCGCTTGCCAGAAGAATTGCGCGTCAGCAAATCGCGCCCGAAGCACGCGTTCATGCCCGGCACGGATGAGCCCTTTCGAGTCTTTATCCGCGTTGATTACCGCCAGGAAGTGCGGCGCCAGTTCCCCGTTCTTCTTTTCCACCGCGAAATACTTCTGGTGGTCGCGCATAACGGTAACCAGGATTTCATCTGGCAGACTCAAGAACGCCGCGTCGAAGTCGCCCTGAATCACGCTGGGACATTCATTGAGGTACGCCACCAACTTACGAAGCGAAGCGTCTTCGTGAATGCGAAAGCCTCCCCGCTTGGCATGGGATTCAAGTTCCTTCGTGATTTTCTCCTCGCGGTTTGCAGGCCGGACAATGACGCCATTCTGCCGCAATTTCTTCTCATAGTCCGTAAAACCCTTAACTGTGATGCTGCGCGATCCCAGGAATCGATGGCCGCGAGTGCTACTCCCCGCAGCGATGCCGGCGACCGAAAGCTTCAGAGGCTTGCCGTCGAGCACGGCGACGATCCAACGAATAGGACGAATGAAGCGCGCGCCTTCGAGCCCGGTCCATGTCATGGACTTTGGCCAACTCAGATCGTGCACCACGCGAGGGAGAACGGCGCTCAAAATTTGTTCCGCTGTTCTCCCGAGTTTGACTTGCTTGGCTGCGAGGTACTCGCCTTTGGGTGTTTGAACCAGATACAGCTCGTTGACGTGAACCCGCTGCTTCTCGGCGAAGCTCAGTGCCGCGCGTGTCGGCGCGCCGACAGAATCGTACGCCACCGACTTGGGCGGTCCGGTAACTTCCGTCTCGACGTCGGCCTGCCGCACCAACAATCCACGAACCCACGCCACCAGTCGCCGCGGCGCGCTGAAGATCTCTACCGTCACGTCATCGGAGAAACTCTCAGCGGTGAGAAGCTTTTCGATGTTGGTGCGGAGTTCCTCCTCCGCCTTCGGTAGCATCCCTGCCGGAATTTCCTCGCAACCAACCTCGAAGAGCAGCTCGACGCGCTTTTCCTTGGCGCCGGCCTTCATGCCCGCACCTCAGCCTGCGGGGTGCCACTGCCAATCTGCGCCAGATAGGACGCCGCCGTGCGGCACGCCAGGGTACGAACCCTCGCCATCAACGCCGCACGCTCCGTCGTGGATATAACTCCTCGCGCGTCCATCAAATTAAAGAGCTGCGAGCACTTCAGGCAATGATCATAGGCCGCTAGGATCGGGTATCGGGTTCGTTCCTTCCCTTCGATCGACTTGAACCCGTCAAGGAGTTCCTTCGCCTGCTTCTCGTGCAATTCAAATTCAGAGCGAATCGAAGGGGCATCGCTGCGATCAAAGCTGTATTCGGAGAACTGTTGCTCTTCCAGCAACCGGATGTCGCCATAGGTCTTATCCGCAGACCACCGGAGATCGTAGACACTCTCGACACCTTGGAGGAATGAGCATATGCGTTCCAGGCCGTACGTTAGTTCCACAGAGATTGGGTCGAGGTCGATACCGCCGCTCTGCTGGAAATAAGTGAACTGCGTGATCTCGAGACCGTCGAGCAGAACTTGCCAACCGATGCCCCAGGCACCGAGAGTCGGCGACTCCCAGTTGTCTTCCTCGAACCGAATGTCGTGTTCTTTGAGGTTGATGCCGATGGCACCAAGGCTCTTCAAGTAGACGTCTTGAACATCTACGGGCGAAGGCTTCAAGATCACTTGAAACTGCGAGTGCTTGTAAAGTCGGTTGGGATTCTCGCCATAACGTCCGTCGGCGGGCCGACGACTGGGCTGCACATATCCGACGCGGTAAGCCTGCGGCCCGAGCACCCGCAGAAACGTTTCCGGATGCATCGTGCCCGCTCCAACTTCCACATCATAAGGCTGCTGGAGAACACAGCCCTGCTTCACCCAGAAATGCGAGAGCTGCAAAATCAAATCCTGAAAATTGAGGCCCTGCGATTTTTTCTCAAGTTTTGCTTTAGCTTTCAAGTGGTCTCCAAAAGTTTGCGTGTTTGCAGCTTCCGCTCAAGGTGAAATTCAATCCAAGCCAGCGCCGCTTCGCGCAATTCTTTAGTACTGGTCTGCATCGTCTTCTCATATGCGATGCGATCAAGCCGTTCGCCGGCGAAGCGTTCCGCGAGACTCCTGGCCTCGGCATGCACTGGCCGCATTCCAGGGCGGCGGCAGTCCTCGCAAAACAACCCGGCTTGGTGCAAATCATAGAAAGCCGGCTTAGAACCAAATGGCGTGTCACATGCCACGCAACGGTCAAATCGCGGCAGCCAGCCGCCTAGCCGAACCGTCCAGAACGCAAAGTAACTCAGCGGCAAGTTCCAATCGCCAGTCCGCTCCACTTCCCTTGCCGCCAGCAGAATCAGCCGGAACATCGGCTCGGACACTTCGTGTTCCGGTAGAATCAGCTCCGAAATCTCGCTGATCACCGCCAGTCCGGTGCTAAGCCCGTAGTCGCTCTGCGCTTTGTGAAAGGATTCGAGCAAATCGGCTTGCTGGATCCTCACCAGGTCGCGCGTCTCTTTCTCGACGTACCAAATCTGGACGTGAGAGAGTATCTCGAGCGTCGACCCGTAGCGGTTCTTTACCCGGCGAGCGCCAGCAGCTACGCCTCGCACGCGCCCTGACGAGCGCCCAAAAAAACTCACCAGGCGGTCCGCCTCGCCCAGGGGAAATGTCTTCAGGATGATGGCTTCCGTCTCCCGCGCAGGCATGAGCAGTCGGCGCGCCGACGCTGTACCGGACCAACCGCCGCACTTCATCCGAAACACGCGCGCACGCAGAACTATTGTAATTACCACACGCGCACCACACACGCAACGCTTGTGCCAAGAATTTCGTGAGAAATCCTTTCAGGAAACTTCCAAGAATGGAAAACAGCACTTTTGATTTTCCCCGTAACATAACACCCGTGGCGAGCTAAGCGGAGCCGTTTGAGGGAATTGCGGCATCCAAATTATTCTGTTAACCAGCGAACTTTTCACTTCAACATTATCGGACCCTGACGTCCGTATCCTGCCCTTTTCATTTTCTCCATGTTTCGCTACTCTGCTGCGGACCTTGTCCAATGTTCATCCCTCTCAAGGACCTCAACCCTTCGCGCACCTACCCTTTCGTCAACATCACCCTCATCCTTGCCAATATCATTATTTTTCTTTACGGACTGGGCTTGGAAGCAAGCATGCCGCGACAGGCCTTTGAGTCCCTCGTCCTCTCCTACTCTGAGGTTCCCGCCCGGATTCCTTCTTTCCTTGCCGGGCACACCAGCTTCGGAGTCGCCTTCCTGCCCCTCTTCACCAGCATGTTTCTCCACGCCGGCTGGCTTCACATCGCCGGGAACATGCTCTTCCTTTGGATCTTCGGCGACAACGTCGAGGACTTCTTCGGCCACTTCACCTATCTCTTCTTTTACTTGGTTTGTGGTATCGGCGCGGGGCTATTGCACGTTCTTTTCAATTTTCATTCCAGCATCCCGGCCGTGGGAGCGAGCGGCGCAATCTCGGGTGTTATGGGCGCTTACATCCTTCTCTATCCCCGAGCGCGGATTCTTACCCTCGTCTTTATCTTCCCCATTCCCGTCCCAGCGGTAATCTTTTTGGGTTTATGGTATGTAGCCCAATTTCTAGCGGGGCTCAGTACCATCGGAACAAAAGTCACTGGTGGTGTGGCGGTGTGGGCGCACATAGGAGGTTTCATTCTGGGGATGTTCCTGACCGCAATGGCGCGCGAAAAATAGCAGGCAGAGTTCCATTTTGACGGAGTTAAAGTATTACTTCACTGCGAGATGATCTCCTGTAGGGAGTCTCAAAATTGCTCACCCTTGCAGTGGGAGAGTTTCCACCGATTTCCTCGCGAGCCAATCTCCGACTTCAACAGTTGTCTTGTTGCCCCCAAGATCGGGTGACACGTAATTCTCCCGCAGGGCCCCCCGCACAGCAGTACGGAGCGCCGCAGCCTCAGGCTTCCACCCCAGAAACTCCAGCATCATCGCCGAAGTGAGCACTGACCCCATCGGGTTGGCAATGCCGTTTCCGGCAATGTTTGGCGCGGAACCATGCACCGGCTCAAACAGTGAAGTCCTGCCCGGATGAATGTTCCCAGACGGCGCCAGTCCCAAACCGCCAGCAAGTTGCGCGCCCAGGTCACTGATGATGTCTCCGAACAGGTTGCAGGTAACGATCACGTCGAACTGGCTCGGATCCCGAACGATTTCCATCGCCAACGTGTCGATATAAAGATGGCGAGACTCGATATCCGTGTATTCCTGCCGGACTTCCTTGAACACTCGCTGCCACAGGTCATGCGCAAAGGTCATGGCATTGGATTTGTCGCTCATGCACACGCGCTTCACTCCATTCAGCCGCGCATACTCAAACGCGTACCGAATGATCCGCTCCACCCCTTTGCGGGAATTCACGTCCTCCTGAACGGCAATCTCGTCAGCCGTACCCTTCTTAAAGAACCCGCCCACCCCCACATACAGCCCCTCGGTGTTTTCCCGGAACACCATCAACCGGATGTCTTTCTCGGTCCGGTCACGCAAAGGTGTCAGCCGGTCGTGGAGCAACTCAACAGGCCTGGCGTTGACGTACAGGTCAAGCTTGAACCGCAGCCCGAGCAGAATGTCGGCTGCATGTTGGTTGGAGGGCACTCGAGGATCCCCGAGCGCGCCAAAGAGGATCGCGTCAAACTCATCGCGCAGCAACTCCACGGCCTCCACCGGAAGAGATACCCCCTCCCGCAGATACTTGTCCGCGCTCCAGTCGAACTCAACAAATTCCAACGGCCTCTTGGCCGGCGCAGTCACCGCCTTCAGTGCCTTGACGGCCTGTGGAGTGACCTCTTTCCCGATACCGTCACCGGGAATCACCGCGATCCGTGCCGCCGGGCCGCCGTTGCGCATGGGAATGCCAGACAAAGTTTGCCTCCTAGAGAGGTGCTGTTGTTATCCCCTTGTGAACCGCGCAAATTGAAAAGACCGCGTTATTCTTCCATCAAAGCGCACTTCGCGCCACCAATACAATGTTCGGCGTCCAAAAGAGGTTCGGATTACTTCAGCTTGGCGAATTCGGTTCGGGCCGCCTTGAGGATTGGAATGTTGGCATCCGCATCTTTCCAAAGCGCGAAGAACTCTTGGTATGAGGTCCGAGCAGCACTCGCGGACCCAGACATAACTTGCGCGCGCCCCTGCCCCAAATGAGCGAGCGCACCCGACCAGCAGTTCCCCACCACTCCCCGGTTATCAATCAGCTTTTGGAATTCGGCGAGAGCTTGCGGCCCCCGATTCGCAGCAAGGTACGCCTCCGCGCGAAGGTACACCGGGATCATGCACGAATAACTCAAATTCCCGATCAGCTGCCCACGCTCGTAAGGTTTCACGGCATCCAGAAATTCTAGCGCCTGCGTCGGCTTCTGGTTGATCATCGCCGTCTGGGCCCGAATCGTGGGCACCCACGCGGATTGCACGACGGTATTCGACACGTTAGCCGCAACCAGATCGTCCATCATGGTTTGTGCCCGCCGCACATCGCCAATGCGTGCCAGAATAAGGATGGCCAGAGTCTGCGCGTCGCGGCTGTTCGGAGAGATCTCCAGAACCTTATCTGCACCCTTACGAGCCTCTTCGAAGTTTCCGTACACCGCTTCTCGCAGGGCAGCAATCCCCTGCCAGATGGCCGCAGGTTCGTTGAGTTGCGAATTCTGCGCCACCTCCACAGCCCTGCGCGAGAGCTCCCGCGCCTTTTGCACATGCCCCGCGTACGCTTCCGTGTCCGCCTGCAACGCCAGCATGTCGTCTTCACCGCCCGGCTTGCCCACGGACCAAGCCATCTCGCGCTCCATGCCGGCAGGTTCGCCGCGCAAAAACGCCAATGCATAAAGGTCGGCGTGCATCGAAGGATCATCCAGTTTTCGCGCAAAGGCCTGGTCTAGGACGTTTTTGGCTTCTTCCAACCGCTGCAAAGCAATGTAGGCGGTTGCCAGATTCTCGTACCACGCAGCGCTGCCGGGATCGAGCCGCAACGCTTGTTGCGCGAATGTAGCTGCCTGGTCGTAGTCCCCGATCAAGAAATACTCAGACGCAAGATTGCCTTTCGCAATGTCATCACGCGGATAGAGTTGCACCCACTCCTTGTAACTCCGAATCGCCTTCTGTACGTCACCAGTAGCCAGATCGTAGTACAGCGTAGTGATGTGCAAGCGGTCGCGCACCGTTTGGCGATCCGCCAACTCGAAAGCCTGACGGATTTGATCAGCAGCTAGAGCGTTCTGATTCAGGTTGTAATAAGCGACCGCCAGATTGGAATGCGCCAGGGCGAATTTCGGATCCAGTTCAACGGCCTTCTTGAGCGCAGGCACCGCATCCATCGCGCCCTTCTCACGCACCAGGCGCCGCCCTTCCGTGAATGCTGCCAGTGCCTCGAGTGACGCTGTTGTAGCTCGCTCGAGCGGCAAATCAAATTTCTGCAGGGACATCGTTTCTTCGCCAAACTTGGCGCGTAGCCCCGCAGCGGCCGTACCAAGGGCATGCAAGGCTTCTCGTTTGTCCGCAGCATCGCCCTTGACACTGGCGACGTCATCGCCAGTGGTGCACCGCGAGGCATCCAACCTCACCGAATAACCGCTGCCATCTTTAGCAATGCCTCCGTTCAGGTACACCGTTGCCCCAAGCAGCGGACAGAGCTTGGGAGCAATGTCTCTTGTGACCCGCGCCCCAGCCGGCTGGCCAAGAGACTTCAGCGCCTCCCCGACTTTTTCGACCGAGACCAAGTTCAGCGAAGGTGACTGCGCCAGGCTAACCGCCAGCGCTTCCCGCAACGTTCCATCAAAGACAGGATCGCCAGTGGCATTCGCAAAATCCCCAATCAGAACCGTATCGGTCTCGGACAGCTTCGTGCCGCGCTGGGAATACCAATAGGAGCCGCCAGCCACGAACGCGAGCAACAACACAGTGATGGCGAGTTTCAACTTCATGAAGGCGAACCTGTCCTGCCAAAGTTAGCCGCCGTATCCTGCGGCCACTCTATGAGCCTGTTTCCTCGTAGCAATGGTGCCGGAATGTCTTCGGGAGATCAGGGCTGACTTTGAACCATAGTAGGCAGCGAGGTGAAACGCCGTCAACGGCGAACACGAGCGCGGTTTACGGGGCGGCAATAGCTTTCACGACAGAAGCCCGGCCGGACTCAATCCAATACACGCCGCTGAGTGCCAAGGCACCCCCGAGTACCTGGTTCCACGAGCCTCTTTCCCCCAGCCACAGGATTCCGAGCACTGTCGCGACAACCGGCAACAAGTAAGTGAAAGCACTCAATTGCGAAGCCTGCAGATAGCGCAACACCCAGAAGTAAAATATATAGGCGACTGCCGAGCTGAAGATCGCCATGTAAAATAGCGCCGCCCAACTGTTCCAAGCCACAGCCCGCCAGTGCTCTATCGAACCGAGCGTAATCGCTCGATAGATCGCCACCGGCAGGACAATCAATCCTCCCGCATAGTGACTGAACGCCGTCATCGTCAGGGGGTCGTAACGTCCGCCCAGCCGCTTCCCGAGCACCATGTACATTGCGAACCCAATCGAACCGGTCATCGTGATGGCGTCGCCCAGCAGCGATGGTGAATGCGTGGAGATGCCATTCTCCGAGGCCATGAAGGCAATCCCCGCAAGCGCAATGACCATGCCCACCGTTTTTCGCCACGTCGCGGCCTCCAGATTGAGGAGTACGGCAAAAATCAGCGTATAGATGGGCCCCATCCCCACAATTACGGCCGCATGGCTAACGGACGTATAGCGAAGTCCCACGGTGAAACAAATCTGATTGATCGTCACCCCGAAGAATCCCATATACAAAAAGGTCCAGAAGTCGCGGAGCGGCCATTTGCGCCGTCGGGCTTCTGCCGCTTCAGAAAAAGCGGGTAGCCGCGAGCAAAACAAATAAGTAGGGATCATCACAATGGCGGCGAGCACAACGCGGAACGATGCCAAAGTCGCGGCTGGCAAAGATCGCAAGCCGATTTTCGCGGCGACGAAATTGATCGCCCAAATGAGGAGAACGAAACCGATGGCCGCGCCCAAAGCAATGCGGCTTGGCGATTGTCCGCTGGAGTCTTCTATTTTCACTACTCAGGCCAGTCGTTCTTTTCGCACGGTGAGTTTATCGATGCGGTCGAAGCGTGGCTCGAATCCAATGCCCGGGCCGCTCGGTACGCGTATCGTGCCTTGCGGCGACACCATCACCTCGGGATGGATGATGTCCTCCTCCCAATACCTCTTGCTCGCGGCCACGTCGCCCGCGAGCGTAAAATTCGGCAGCGTCGAGAGCGCGATATTGTGGGCCCGTCCGATTCCCGATTCCAGCATCCCTCCGCACCACACGGGAATGCTGTTTTTCTCGCAAAGATCGTGGATGCGCCGCGCCACTGTGTGCCCGCCAACCCGGCCGAGTTTGATGTTGATGATTTTGCAGGCGCCCAATTCGATCGCCGCCCGCGCGTGCTCTTCGGTGTGAATGCACTCGTCCAGGCAGATCGGTGTCTCCAGTTTTTTCTGGAGTTCTACGTGGCTGTACAGGTCGTCCCATCCAAGGGGCTGTTCAATCATCATCAGGTAAAATCCTTCGAGCTGCTTCAGTAGCGCCCAATCATCCAGTGTGTAGGCAGAGTTGGCATCTACCATCAGCTTGATACGCGAAAAATCTTGCCGCAGGCGGCGCACCTGTTCGAGATCTTTTCCAGGCTTGATCTTGATCTTGATTCGCTGATACCCATCGGCGAGTTCTTTCTTCACGGCTGCAGAGAGTTCGTCCAGCGACTCTTTTATCCCGATCGAAACCCCGCAGGCAATCTCCTCGCGAACTCCACCAATGAGTTTTGAGAGTGAGACGCCCTTCTGCTTGGCTTCGGCGTCCCACACGGCGGCCTCCAGCGCGCCCTTCGCCATGTTGTGCCCACGGACCCGTGCCAGCAAATCCCACACTTCACCTGCCGAGCCAAATTCCTTTCCTTTGATCATGGGCCAGAGGAAATCCCGCAGGATCAGCCAGGCGGTATCCGCCGTTTCCGGGCTGTAATAAGGCGTCTCTCCCGCGACGCACTCCGCCCAGCCAACAACGCCATCCACATCCGCCTGCACCAGCACGATCCGGCGCGCCACAGTTCGATCCATGCTGGTTTCGAACGGTGTCACCAGCTTCATCCGTACTTCTTGCAGCGTGATTTCGCGTATTCGCATATTCTCCTGTCGATTTCCAAGTAGGGCCCGATGCCCCCGTATATGTTAGAAATCACTCCACGGCGTCAACAGATACGCCCGATTCCCCGGCGCCGTTCGCAGAGCGACCGCCGCGTATCCCTTGGCAAACCACTTTGTAAACTCTTCACGCAGGCGCGATTGCACCTCGCCAACTTTTGCGGAATCTTCCTCTTGCCAGCGTTCCAGTTCTGAAGGCACCTCAACCGCCGCTGGCGCCTCAACCGGATCTCTGACCAGATTCTCGATCGCTGCCACAACGCGCGCCGAATCAAGGTGCCATTCGGCCAGCAACCGGTCCGTTGCCAAACCTCGATGCAGAGGACTGGTTGTCACGCCATACAAATTGGGCTGATACTCCCTGCAGATCGCCCCAAGCCGGTTCAAATTAAAGTGCGCGTTTCGAGGCTCCAGCGGATCAAACGTCCATTGAACAAGCCGAATTCCCCGGCCCAATGCCTCCTCGCGCTGAAAGATCTTCAACATGCGGCCAACGCCGCGGTCGCGGTACTCGCTCTTCACACCGGTCATGTGTGAATGCAGATAAGGCACGCGGCCCCGTATCCCCACCATGGCAAGCGTATACCCCACCATGCGATCCCCATCAAATGCCCCCAGCACCTGCCCGCCAGTATGCGCCGCGACAACAAACAACGTCGCCGGCTCGACTTCCAGCTCAGCTTCCTTCCATATCTCGCGCTGGAGTTCCACACAATGATGGAATTCCCCGAGGCTCTCGCACTTCCGAACAGTAATCCCCTGGCTCATTGTTTCGTTGCGGCGCCGTCCATTTCGCGTAGGCTCAGCTTCCCCTCCGCCTGCTTGGCAGCTTCCCAGAGCGCTTCCATCTCCTCGCGCGGGAGGTCTTTGAACTCTTGGCCATTCTTCCTGGCCTTCCTCTCCATTTCGCGAAATCGGCGTGAGAATTTTGCGTTGGCGTTCTTCAATGCTATTTCAGGATCGATTTTCAAAAATCGCGAGAGGTTCACGGCGGCGAACAGAAGGTCTCCGAGTTCCTCTTCCACTTTCGACTGGTCCTGCTCTTTCGACGCCTTTTTCAGTTCTTCGGTTTCTTCTGCCAGCTTTTCAAAAACGCCGTCGGCATTTTGCCAGTCGAATCCGATGCGCGAGGCCTTGCGTGTCAGTTGAAAACCCTCCAGAGTGGCCGGCAAGGCGCGCGAAACACCGTCAAGCAAGGAAGCTTCTTTCGCAACGCCCTTGCTGCCGTTTGGCTTGCCTTTCTTTGCGCCCGCGCGCTCCTCTGCCTTGATCTGTTCCCAGTTTCTCAACACCTCCGCGGAATCCTTCGCTCGGGTCTTACCGAATACGTGCGGATGCCGCCGGATCATCTTGTCATGAATCTCGCGAATCACCTCCGCCACAGTGAAGCGGCCTTCCTCTCGCGCGATCTGTGAATGAAACACGATCTGCAATAGCAAATCGCCCATCTCTTCTGCAAACTTGTCGTCGTTCCTGCTGTCCAGGGCTTCCAACACCTCATAAGCCTCTTCGATCAGGTACGTTCGGAGTGTCTGATGAGTTTGCTCGCGGTCCCACGGACAGCCGTTCGGTGCCCGCAGCCGAGCCTGCACGGCCACTAATTTCTCGAACCACTGGCCTGGTTTCAACGGCTTCTGCAATTTCCGCCTGCGTTTGCCGCTCAGTTTTTGTTTCTTTCTTAGTTTCCCGCGCCTGCGCATGTGTTCCTAACTATTCCAGTAACGAATCGAGCGTTCCACTTTAAGGTGCAACCGCGGCTTTGACAAGCCGTAGAGCACTCTAACAGCGCATGCGCCGCAGCGACTCTTGTGGGCAACCCGTGATAAACTTCTCTCGAGACAATCCTAAGAGGAAAGCACTGTGTCCGACCATAAACAGGAAGAAGCCTTTCGCGTAATCGACCGCCGTCCTTTCACAGCGGAAGGCGACTTACGCAAGGAAATCGTCGAAGAAGAAGAGCGGGAAGCCAAGCGTGAAGCGGCAAAACACCCAGTCGCTCCCCCCGAGGCAACAAAGACCTCCGCTCCGCCAGCCCCGTCGGCCGAAACTCCCAAGCGCGTTCCCGCCTTTGAAAGCCTCGTCCGCATGCTGGGCAGCAACGCCGCTATGGTGCTCGGCGCGTACGCCGATCCTCGCACCGGCCAGCCCATGATCGATCCTGAAGCCGCGCGCGAACTCATCGATATGCTCGATGCCCTGCACGAGAAAACCAAAGGCAATCTCGCGCCCGAAGAGGACACCTTGCTTTTGGATCTCCTTGGCAAACTGAAGATGACCTATCTGGAGGTCAATCAAGCTGTCGCGGCCGAGGCCGCCAAGGTCAAAGCCAAGGGCCGCCCCTAGATAGCAATCGTCGCCCCTGACTTGCTTCGAGTGAAGATTGATCCCAACGCTTTCGCCATGCCGCAAGCTTCGCTAAAAGTCACCGTTCTCGGTTCCGGCACCTCCATGGGTGTCCCCACTCTGGGATGCCCGTGCCGCGTGTGCAGTTCGAACGACCCACGCGATAAAAGGCTGCGTCCCTCCGTTCTGATCTCCCGCGGCGGCCATAACGTCGTAATTGATACCACTCCCGACTTCCGCCAGCAGGCCCTCCGCGTCCGTCTCGACCGCCTCGACGCCATTTTGCTCACTCACGGCCATGCTGATCACATTCTCGGGTTCGACGACATACGTCCATTCAATATCCGCCAGCGATCTGCTCTCCCTGTTTACAGCAACGAAGAGACCTTTCGAATCATCCGACGCGTCTTTGCCTACGTATTTGATGACAAGCCGACACTCAGCACGGTGCCCAGCGTAACTTTGAACACCATCGACAGCCCGCGCCAGTTTCTCGGAGTTCCCTTCATTCCCGTCCCGCTGCTCCACGGGAACATGGAAGTTCTGGGCTTTCGCTTCGGCCGCGCCGCCTACCTCACCGACTTCAGCCGCATTCCAGATTCCTCGATGGCCTTGCTGCAATGCCTCGACGAACTAATCCTGGACGCCCTCCGAGACATTCCTCATCCCATGCATCAAACCGTCGAACAAGCCCTCGCGATCATTCAGGAACTGAAGCCGCGTCGCGCGTGGTTCACGCATATTGCTCACGACCTGCCTCATGCCGAAACCAACAAACGCCTCATAAGCATGGGCTTCCCCCACGTGCAACTGGCCTACGACGGCCTCGAATTCGATGTGCAAGTCGATGAGACTGACGACCTCCCGCTCAGCCAAGAAAAACCGCGCCAATCGCAAATCGTGGTTGAAGAATCCAGGCCAACACGCTTGTCGGCCTTTTTCACTTCTCAAGCCTGGGCTTCACGGTATGCAACGTTTAGCCACAACAGTGTGCTGGCTATCGGCAACTTCGATGGCATCCATCTAGGACATCAGGCCATCCTTCGCGCCACCGTCGACCGTGCCCACGCCCTGAATGCGGTTTCCACGGCCCTTACGTTCGATCCCTCACCGCGCAAAGTACTTCGCCCGGAAACCGCTCCGCTCCGCCTCTCCACCAACGCGCAACGCATGGAGTGGTTCAATGTGCTTGGCATCGAAGCCGTCGTGGTTCTTCCATTCACACTCGAACTCGCACGGCTCTCTCCTGAAGAATTTGTCGAGCAAATTCTTCTGCGCGACCTTCGCGTAAGAGCCGTTCTTGTCGGGGAAAATTTTCGCTTTGGACACAAGCAAGCAGGCGATGTAAGAGTGCTCTCTGAACTTGGCGCAAAGCACAGCTTTGAAGTCTTGGTCGTTCCACCGGTGTTCTTTCGAGGGGAAGTCGTTTCCAGCACCATTATCCGCCGGGAAATTTCAGAAGGGGATGTTGCTCACGCGGCACGCCTTTTGGGGCGGCCCTTCGTCCTTACCGGCGAAGTTGTCACAGGAACTGGCACGGGGCGTCGCTTCACTTTTCCCACTCTGAATCTCGCCGCCGAACAGGAGCTTCTTCCCGCTCGAGGCGTCTACGTCACGCGCACGTGTCTCGACGGAGAAATGCGCAGTCATCGTTCAGTCACGAATATCGGCGTACGCCCCACATTCAACGGCTCCTCGCTCAGCATCGAGACTCACCTGCTCGACACTCAACTGGCCACATCGCCAAAACGAATGGAAGTCCGATTCTGGAAGCGCCTTCGCGAAGAAAAGAAATTCACCGGCTCCGAAGAGTTACGCGCGCAGATCGCCACCGATATCGCCCGCGCCAACTCTTTCTTTTCCCGCCTCCGCCGGGCGCGCACAGTACAGTCCATTTCTTAAGCATGTCCTCCCGAACCCGGTCGCCTGTTTTTGGCGAACGGCGGTGAGGGATCCGCTTTTGGTTTTCTCGCCGCTCGTTTACCCCGAGCTTCGAGGGGCCGCTCGCTCGCCACTATTATTGTGCTATGCTGTGTTCATGGCGAACACACGCAGCGCCACTCTCAGCGTACGGCTCAAGCCCGAAACCAAGCGCCGACTCGCAAGCTTGGCGGAAGCCTCGGGCCGCAGCTCCAATTTTCTGATTTCCGATGCCGTCGAATCTTATGTCGCCGACCAGGAGCGTATGCTGGCGGAAATGCGCGAGGCCGACCGACAGGTGAAGTCCGGCCACTACGTGCGGCACGAAGACATGAAGGCTTGGCTTCTTTCCTGGGGCACGGATCGCGAGTTGCCGCCGCCAAAATGTGTCTGCGGCAAAGTCCACGCTGACGAGTCGCCGCGTCCACGCTCGCGCGGCTGAGATCGCACTTGCCAAAAAAGCATGGCCCGCTAGAGATCGTCTGGTCGCCCCCGGCTTTGGCCCGCCTCCAGGAAATTCGCGCCTTCGTTGCCTTGGACAAGCCAGACGCCGCCGAACGCCTGGCCATTCGCATCGTTTCGGTCCTTGAAGCTCTGCGAATTCATCCCTCCCTCGGCCGCATCGGCCCGGAACCTGGCATCCGTGAACTCATCATCGGCGGCACTCCGTATTCCATCCTCTATCGCGTCCGCGCCAATCGCCTCATCATCTCCACCATCTCCCACGCTTCCCAATCTGGATAAGCTCCCAACCGTTCCTGACGGACGCGGTACATTCTTTCCCTCCTTAAGGCTCCTGCGTTCGATGCTTACCAGAAAAACGTAGCTACATGCTGCCCTAGCAACGATCTGCTGCTGAAGACATTGCTGTGCGGCGGCTCCCAGGGGAAAATGGTATCAACAACGTCCGAACGGTGATTCAGCGAGCGATCTCACCGTTTTTCGAAAAGGCCGCATGCGCAAAGCGATCAAATACATCCTCATCGGCTTTGGAAGTCTCCTAGGCCTGGTCATTCTCGTCATCGCCCTCCTAATCATCCTCCCAGAGTCACCCAGTTCCAAAGAAAGCCGCGGCCCCTTCGAGATCTACTGGTACCACTACGCAGGCCTTGGAGAACCGGGGCGCTCGCGCAGCGAACTCTGGTACCGCGGCAAGCAACTGGCAGCGTATCCGACCTTCACCTCCATCAATCCAGAGATGGATCGCATCATCTTCGTGAATGCCAGGGATTCTGGATTCGACAGTCCGGCGCCGAAGGGCAACGGCATCTATTACTTCGATACCCGCAACAAAAAGCTCTATCTCCTGGTCGCCGGAAAATATCCTTCGTTTTTTAACGGCCTGGAAGGCTGGCCGGGCAGCGGCACGCGCATCAATGCCACGCCGTGGTCTCCCGACGGCAGCCTTGCGGTGGTGAGTTACGGCGATAGCACGAGTCTTCCGAAGGCCGTTGAGAAAAACGGGCGCATTATTATCCCGTTTGAGAAGGAAAGCGTTCTGCTGGTGGACCTTGCCACGGGAAAAGTGCGGAACGCGGCAGAGCTGTTGGGGGTGAGCGAATCCCAGCACATCGTTTTCGAGCGCTGGTCTGATGATAAGTCCGTGCTGTTTTTTTCAGTTGACGATGAAGCGCGCACGTTGGACGTGTCCGCGGTTACGAAGAAAGACCATCCCTAGTCCAAGAAAAATTCGCGCTAATTGGAGCCGGGGGGCGTCGCTGGAGAAGGCAGATGTTCCACGATGAATCGTCATTGAAGCTCCGGCAGCCAGAGTAGGGTGTGAGCTCCGCCCGCCCTCTGGGTAGACTTGGCACATGCTCCGCCAGATTGCCCCGGTGTTCTTTACTACGGACATTCCGGCAACGCTCGCCTATTACACCGGCAAGCTTGGCTTCGCATGCTTGGGGACGTGGCAGGATCAAAACCTCTGGCCATCCACTTTCACGTTTGATCGTTCGCGACGTTAAGCGCGCGGCTGGGTTCGCTTCGGGCGGGTGGCCGCGCCTTAATTCCGAAAAACGCCTTGGCTGGCCGGTCCGTGCGTGTTTGTTGTTAGCAAGGGTGGAGTCTTACTCTTCTCCTTTTTCCAATTTCTATTTTCCATTTTCTGGCTTGTGGCTCGAAGCGCAGCGCGGGTGTAAGATGGGGCGGTAGGTGGGCTGCCAACGTAAGTGTCCCCTGCGGAAATTTGTTCCTGCCCGGCGGTCCCGAGTGGTTGGATCGGAGGGACTGAAATGAAGAAGACCCTGCCAGTAGTTCTCATTGCAATTTCTGCGCTCGTGGTTCTTGGTGCGCCCGCGCCGGCACTCGCTCAGCGCGGCGGCGGCCATGGAGGCGGAGGATTCCACGGTGGCGGAGGCGGGTTTCATGGTGGGGGCGGTTTCCATGGCGGTGGAGGATTTCACGGCGGGGGTGGCTTCCACGGCGGCGACGGGTTTCACGGTGGGAGCGGCTTCAGGGGCGGAACGGGATTTCGCGGCGGCAGCGGATTTCGCGGCAGCGCGTTCCACGGAGGAACGGGATTTCACGGTGGGACAGGATTTCACGGTGGAGCGTTCCGCCACGGCTTTCACGGTAACGGCTTCCGCGGCGGCTGGGGCTGGCGCGGACACGGTTGGGGTTGGGGAGGATGGGGCTGGGGTTGGGGCCTCGGCTGGGGCTGGCCGTATTGGGGTTGGCCCGGGTACGGATACGGGTACGCGTATCCGTACGGATATTCGTATGGCTCGCCGACGGGTTATTACGCGCCCAGCTATGATCCTTACTACGATTCCTACGACGACCCTCCGCCCGCCGATCCTCCGCCTGCCGACTCGTATCGAGATTATCCATACCGAGACAACCGGTACATGAGCGCTCCGCCGCCGAGCGCGGCGCCGAGACCCAACTACCGGAACGACCCGCCGACGACGGCCACGCCGATGGATTCCGGGGCGCCGTCGTCAAATCCCAACCGTCCGCCGAGCGCGAATGGTGTGATCATGGCCAGCACGGCGGCGTTTCGTTCGACCGCGGCGGAGCCTGCTACGGCCGTACCGCCGCGCGAAGTGTTGAACGCTATGCGCGCCTTGCACGAAATGCCGCCGTTTGCGCGGGAGCGGGAAATCGAGCATGGGCGCTACCGTCATTTCTCGCCCGAAGAGCGGGAGATGCTGAGGAACGCCGAACGGTAAGGCAGACCGCGGGCGAGCAAAGATAAGGCACGTGCCGCACCTTCGGTGCTCCGCGCCTTATCTACCACGCACCCAGCGCTTACGCGCTGGGCTAAAGTATGTCGCGCCTCCGGCGCTCTCCAAAAGCAAAGACGAAGAGCCGGCTAGAAGCCGGCGCTATAAAAAGGGCACGGCCCTTCGAGTCTCAGGCAACCATGTCGCGCGCCGCACGACATAGTTGCCAAGTTGGGCGCAGCAGTGCTGCGCCCCTACAAAACTCTAAGCTGAAGGACGGTGTTTGCTTGTGGCAAGGGCTTCAATGCAACATCGAACGCAAATCCCAACAGGTTGCCCCGGCCGGGCATTCCATGGACGGGCCATTCGGTTCCAGCAGGTTGTCTACCATCACGCGAATTATCAGCGCCAATAAAAGGGCTGCCGTCCAAGTGAAAACGGGGCGCAAATCCTCGAAGCTGCTTTCGCTGGATTCCATTCTAGGTTAGACACCGCGAAGGGCAGGTCCATTAGGTAATTTACCTGATTGACTTACCTATTCGAAGGGGTCCACAAACAGTTAAGCCCCTACACTTCATCTGGAAACGAGGAGGTGCCATGCTCCCGGCCCAGCGCATTCCTCTTGAACATTCCGCTTTAGAAGGCTTGAAGCACTCGCCATCCGCGCCGTTCGCCTGGCCGCGTTCTTTATTCCCCAAAATCCTGCTCCTTACACTCGCACAGGCAAGCTTTGGCCTCGCGAGTTTTGCAAATTGCATAGCGCCTCAAAACGTCATCGAGGCGGAAAACTGCCTGCCGGGCAGTCCAACTAGTACCTGGTATTTCCCCGGAGGAGGCTCCGCGAATATTCAAGGCTTTGCCACCGATATCAGCGTAAATGTCGGCCAGACCGTCTTCTTCAAAGTCATGACCAATGCGGCTGCCTTCCGCATTGATATCTATCGGCTGGGCTTTTACCAGGGCAACGGAGCGCGCCTCGTAGCTACTGTCTTGCCATCTGTTTTGCTGCCGCAAACCCAGCCTCCTTGTGTGACGGACAGCGTTACCGGGCTGACGGACTGCGGCAATTGGTCTGTGTCGGCATCCTGGGCAGTGCCGACCACGGCCACCTCAGGTATCTATTTTGCAAGGCTGGTGCGGCTGGACACCGGCGAGGTCGCTCCTGTGGCTTTTGTCGTGCGCAATGACTCCAGCCATTCCAACATCCTGTTCCAGACGTCCGACGCGACCTGGCAGGCTTACAACGACTATGGCGGGAACAGTCTTTATAAGGGCAATCCGGTGGGCCGCGCCTATAAAGTGAGCTACAACCGGCCCGTGACATCTACCGCTCAACCTTCATGGGTTTTCAACGCAGAATATCCAATGGTTCGATGGCTGGAGGCCAACGGCTACGACGTTACCTATTTCACGGATATGGATTCCGACCGTAACGGCTCTTTGATCACTCAGCACAAAGTCTTTATGTCGGTCGGACATGACGAATATTGGTCGGGCGGGCAGCGCGCGAACGTCGAAGCCGCCCGGGCGGCCGGTGTGAATCTGGCGTTCTTTAGCGGGAATGAGATCTTCTGGAAGACTCGCTGGGAACCCAGCATAGATGGCACAAATACGCCGTACCGCACGCTGGTCTGTTACAAAGAGACCCAAGCAGGCATGCCAATCGATCCCGCCGATCCCCCCACCTGGACGGGTTGGTGGCGCGACCCCCGCTTCAGTCCTCCCGCGGACGGGGGACGCCCGGAAAATGCATTGAGCGGCACGATTACCATGGTGGCCGGGAGTACTCCACACTACGACCCCATCAATGTGCCCCAGGCGGACGGCAGAATGCGCTTCTGGCGGAATACCAGCATTGCAAACCTTGCGTCAGGCCAAGTGGCTACTCTCCCGACGGGAGTGCTCGGCTACGAGTGGGATGAAGATCTAGACAATGGATTCCGCCCGGCAGGTCTTTTCCCCCTTTCAACCACCACTTTGAACGTGACTGGCCTTTGCACGGCTTACGGCAACTGCAGCGGCAACGGCCCCGCAACGCACCACCTGACCTTGTACCGTGCTTCGAGTGGGGCGCTGGTTTTTGCTGCCGGCACAATGCAGTGGTCGTGGGGCCTGGACGCCAATCACAATAATCCTGGTGTGACTATCCCTCCTGCCGATCCCAATATGCAGCAGGCCACGGTAAACCTTCTGGCAGACATGGGGGTTCAGCCCGTGACGCTGCAAAGCGGTCTCGTGTCCGCGACGGCTTCCACAGATACCGCTCCACCCCAATCCGCGATCACTTCGCCAGCCTCGGGAAGCATGGTGACTCCGGGCTCCACCGTAACCATTGCAGGTACGGCCGTAGACTCAGGCGGTGGCGTGGTGGGCGGAGTCGAAGTTTCGGTGGACGGCGGAAAAACCTGGCACCCCGCAGCTGGTCGAGAAAATTGGACTTACAGTTTCATCGTTGGCAGTATCGGACCGGTCAGCGTCCAGAGCAGAGCGGTTGACGACAGCGGCAATCTTGAGGTTCCTGGCCCGGGCATCACTCTGGTGCTACCTCCTCCGCCTCCTGGCTGTCCTTGCGTAACGATCTGGCCAAGCACAGCGGTACCGGCGGTTCCTGATGTGGGGCCGGACTCGCCGGTCGAACTAGGGGTTTCGTTTAGGGCGGACGTGAACGGCTTCATTACGGGGATTCGCTTCTACAAGAGTGCCGCCAACACCGGGACACACGTAGGCAATCTGTGGAGCAACTCGGGAACGCTGCTGGCCAGCGCCACTTTCGTTGGGGAAAGCGCTTCGGGCTGGCAGCAGGTGAATTTCTCCAATCCCGTGGCCATCGCTGCGAATACCGTGTATGTGGCTTCCTACCACGTCAACGCCGGTCACTGGAGCGGGAGCTGGAGTTATTTCGCGGGCTTCAGTGTCGATAATCCACCCCTGCATGCCCCGGCCGACGGGACCGGCGG
>DATEHF010000059.1:0-56871 GCA_035279725.1 Candidatus Acidiferrum sp. | reverse complement strand
GGATTCCCAATCCAGTGCGCGTCTCTAACTCCTTTTGATTTCAACAGCGATTGATGCGGTATGCCCGTGGTATGCCCGTTGCAACGTTCTCTGTGGCGTAGTGCGTCGAAAGCGCCTCGCCAAGGAGGAAGTTACTCGATGAGTGAAGAGAAAAACAAACGCGAGAGAGGCACAGGCTCTATCTACCAGCCAAAACACAGTCGATTCTTGTGGGTGAAGTATTACCGCAATGGGAAGCCCTATCGGGAATCGACGCACTTCACGGATGAGCGGAAGGCCCAGAAGTTTTTGCAGAAGCGCCTCGGCGAGATTGGCACTGGAAATTTCCTCGGTCCGGGCATCGAAAAGATTCAAGTCTCCGAGCTGGCCGAGGACATGTTCCGCGATTACCGGGTCAACGGGCACAAGTCACTTCAATTTGTCGAGTGGCGTTGGAAGAAACACCTTGAGCCAATGTTCGGACCAATGCGAGCCGTTGAAGTAACGACAGACGCAGTGACCAAGTACATCGTAAGCCGCAAAACAGAAGGGGCGGAAAACGCAACAATCAACCGTGAGTTCGCCGCCCTCAAGCGAATGTTCAGCCTAGGCTATCGCAGCACTCCTCGGAAGGTCTATCAAGTGCCTGTGTTCCCGAGGCTGAAAGAGAATGCTCCTCGTAGCGGTTTCATACAGCAGAAACAGTACAGACAACTTTGTGAACACTGTTCAGCGCTATGGCTTCGCACGATGCTAGCTCTCGGCTATAGCTTCGGATTTCGCAAAGGCGAGTTGTTGAATATGCGTGCTCGCCAAGTTGACCTGCTGAACCACTCGCTCGTGCTCGAACCCGGCACGACGAAAAATAGCGAAGGTCGCTCGGTGAAGCTGACATCCGAGGCTCTTGAGCTAGTCAAGCAATGCATGTCCACCAAGTCGGCTGACAATTACCTTTTGACTCGCAAGGGCAGCCGTCCTATCAGGGACTTTCGCGGAGCATGGGACAAGCTGACCATTGCTGCCAAGTTGCCGGGGCTCTTGTTCCACGACATGAGACGTTCGGCTGTGCGGAACATGGTGCGACGCGGAGTACCTGAAGTTGTTGCGATGCGAATATCAGGTCACAAGACACGTAGCGTTTTTGACCGATACAATATCGTCAACGAATCAGACCTCACAGACGCGGCGAAGCGCATTGAGCGGGGCTCCAAGCTGGAGTCTGGGCATACTTCGGGCATACTAGGGCAGGCTGAACAGGCTGACAGCAGCCAGCTAAGCTTAGAACCCCTTTATAATCAGTAGGAAGATGGTCCCGGAGGAGGGGGTCGAACCCACACGGTACTAAGTACCACTGGATTTTGAGTCCAGCGCGTCTGCCAGTTCCGCCACTCCGGGGCAACAATTCAAAATAGCATGCTCGCGCCCCGCACTCAAGATGGCACAGGGTTTCCCGGCTGCCAGATCTCCCAGAGTGTTAGAACGAAATTCTGCCGCTCAACTGGATTTCGCGGCCCGGCGTCATCGCCATGGTGACAGTTCCGAATTGCGGCGTGTTGACGAAGCGGTTGGGGGTTCCGAGATTTACTTTATTGAGGGCGTTGAATGCTTCGGCTCGGAACTGGAAATTAGCGCGTTCGGTGAAGCGGAAAGTGCGCGCCAACGCAAAGTCCATTGTTTGTAGTGGAGGCCCATACACGGAGTTTCGGCCGGCATTGCCGTAAGCAAAAGCTGGTGGTGCTGCAAAGGCGGCGGGGTTGAACCATTCCGCGGCGGTGTGCGTGCCTGGGCCAAACACGGGCTGGCCCGTGACATTCGCGCGGATGGGATTCTCTCCCAGTACGGTTCCGGAGTTCGCGGTATCTCCGAAAACGGAGATGGTCAGCGGCATTCCCGATTGAACCTGATAGATGGTCGAAAGATGCCAGTCCTGGGTTAAGAGCCGAGCCAATACCTGCCGCCGGAAGGCAGGAATATCGTAAACACTGCTGAGCGCGAAGCGATGACGAACATCGCAACCCGGACCCTTCTCAAGGTTCAGCGCCAGGTTGTTTTGCGGAATGGCCGATTCGTCCATCGGAGAACGAAAGTCCGGGGCGTTGGTTATGTTCTTCGCGAGCGTGTAGTTGGCTAGGAAACTGAGGCCATGTGAATACCGTCGACGGACGTTCACATAGCCTGCGTCGTACCAGCTCTGGGCGGTGTCCTCCAGCAAGTTGATAGTGCTGACAGGAAAGGTTTCGCTTTGAATGATGGCGGTGGTGCTGCTCGGCGTCAATGTAGTTCCGGGCACAAAGGCAAGCGTCTTGAACGGGCGCCGCGGTCCGAGTGGACCGGGCCCGGGGAGAGTGTTATTGATCAGATGCGCTCTCTGCAGATGAAAACCGCGTGAGCCGATGTAGCCGATTTCAAGCGACGTATTTTGCCCGAAGCTCTTCTGGACGGAAGTATTCCATTGCTGGACATATTGCGCCGGTGCATGAGAATCAAAGGCGGTGAAGCTGACTGTTGTAGGCGTTAGCGTACCTGCGCCCAGAACTGGTGTGCCAAAGTTCATGCCCGTGGTGAAAAGCGCCGCGGGCGGAGTAAAGTTGTCGGCTTGCTGGGTTTCCGGGAAAACGTACGGGACGTTGTGCCGCTGGTTGCACCAGGTGTTCAGATCCACCGGAGTGAAAAAGACCCCATAGGCCGCGTGAAAAACGAGACCTAAGTTGGGAAGGCTCTTGGCGATTCCCAGCCTCGGCGCAAAGTTGTGTTTGTTGGCATAGAGCAACCCCTTTGGATAACCCAGTTCGCCACCGATGAAGACAGAAGGAACTCCATTATTAAAAATCAGATTCGTGTTCGTGTTGTCCTTGTCATAGAGCGGGCTAGTGTACTCATATCGGAGGCCAATGTTCAGCGTCGTGGTAGGCGTCACCTGCCAGCTATCTTCAGCAAAAGCTCCCATCCCCCAGGCACGCAAGTTCATTTGTGGTATGCCGGCCTGGCGTTGCTTCACGGCGGGCAAGCTTAGAAGCAAGCTGGCCAAGCCTGAACCGCTGCCATCGTTGAAGCCAAATTCGGTGGTGTAGCCCGTGGTGTACTGGTAGTAGCCGCGGTTCTGGAAGAATCCCCACATGGGCCAGATGTAGCGGTGGAATTCCCCGCCGAACTTCATGCCGTGTCGGCCACGCTGCCATGCGTAAGTGTCCCGTATCTCCACGGTTGTGTCCCAGGCATGCATCGGGGTGGCTGCAAAAGTGTCACCGATCCCCGTGTATCCTTGCGTGGCAAACCAGGGAGCGCCCCACGCATCTTTTCCTCCGAACCCAATCCCCTGAATGCCCAGCGCTCCAACAATGTCATTCACGTCGTCATTCTGCGAGGTACGGTCCATCGAAAGACGCGAGAGCGCCAGGGAAACAGTGTTGACTCTATTGCTGTTGAAAATATGGTTCCAAGAGCCGACGGCCTGTTGAGACAGATTATTAAAGTTCACGCCAAAGCCAGGCAGGTTCTCCGTCGTCGAGGTCATCCCGCTGCTTGGGGAGAATCCATGTTCACCGCCTGCTGAGTACCGAGCCAGCAAGGTGTCACCGTTTGAGAAATTGTGGTCTACCCGGAACGTGCCCTGATCCTGAGAGTGCGTTTCGTTGCGCACATCCAGGTAATTGTTGGAGTCTACGGCTCCCGCCATCGTCATGTTCGGCTGAGGGATATACTTCAGCAGAAAGGCTTCCAGCAGAGGGCTGATCCGGCCAGACGGGATCTGATTGTTTTGAAATTGCGCCCGTGTATACGGGAAGTTGGACTGTCCAGTCGGCAGGCTGGGATTGTAGTTCGGATTCTTGACGGCCGTCGTTGGATCGAAGATATTTACGCCGCTCATGCTGAAATCGCCCTTGATTTCGTCCTGAGTGGGGACGGTCAAGATCTGCGCGTCGGCTTGTGCCAGCCGCAAGCCCTCATAGTTGACGAAGAAAAAAGTCTTCTTTCCAAGGAGCGGACCGCCGAACGACGTGCCGAAATTATTCTGCACCAGATGATTGTTGCCCATGGATTCGAACGTACTGGCATCCATCGCCCCATTGCGGAGAAATTCGTACACCGTTCCGTGGAATTGGCTCGAGCCCGAGTGCGTGACGATATTGATTTGCCCGCCGCCGGCGCCTCCCATGTCCGCCGTATAGCTGCTCGTTTCCACTTGAAATTCCTTGACGGCATCGGGCGAAGGACTCAAGTTCTGCGTGTTAAAGGTGGGATCCGTGTTTGTCGCTCCGTCTAGGAGAAAGAAGTTTGCGTTTGGACGAGCACCGCCAATCACCACGGCTGACCTCTGCCCCGGCCGCCAGTACAGCGGATTCGTTGAACCTGACTGCGCACCAAATCCCACGTGGGCGCCGGGAACGGTCAGCACGAGGTCAATCAACATTCGCCCGTTCAGCGGCAATTCGGCGATCGAAGTGGGTTCGACCACCTCTCCAACGCTGGCATCGGTCGTTTGCAAGACTTCGCTTCCGGCCGTGACTCTTACTCCCTGCTCGACGGAGCTCAGCTTCAGGCTGATATCGAGGGCTAGTTTCTGGCCCACCTCAAGTCGCAGGTTCTGTGTTGCTATGGCGAAGCCATGCGCTACGACCTTCAGTTCGTAATCGTCGGGAAGGAGAGCTGGCGCCTCAAATAAGCCTTGCTGATTGGTGACTACGCGCCGGACCGCCCCAGTGCTCGCGGCGGTCAGTTCGACGGCAGCCCCTACAACGGGCAAATGCTGCACGTCGACGATCGTGCCTGTGAGAACGGCGTAATTGCTCTGGCCAAATCCAGGCATAGCAAGAGCGAGCAGAAACAGTAGTACGCAGCATCGCTTCATGTGTCTTGTCCCTCCGAAAAAACAGCACGCTCAAAAGAGCGCGTAGTTCCGGGCAGGAAACGAACGATTGAGGCCACGTTTGGTCAACACTCAGCCCCCGGGTATGCGGACTTTAATGGCCCAGTATGGGGATTCGCAATAATCGGAATGTACTAGATGACGGCGGAGGCAAGATTCCCAGGAGACAGCGCCTTACTTGGGCCAGCCGACCCTATTAGGAAGTCACCGAGTTTTCCACAGGCCAACGGATGGACGCAGACCTCCCAGCGCGCTACGATAGGCTTGCTTTCGACGGGGTCCCTCCACGGGACATTCGAAGGCATGACCAGGACTTTTGACATGGCAACCGTCACGGCCCTCCCTTCCGGAGCTCGGCCGGAGCATAGAGGCCTTTCTTTCTGGATGGATCGCGTCATCAAGGAGCTTGAGCACGTCCGCTCGACTCCTGATGCAGATGCTGTCCATGATCTACGTGTGGCCATTCGCCGCTGCCGCTCTGTCGCGGCGGTGATGGAAGAAGTGGATCCCGACCCAGCCTGGACGGCAATGCGCAAAATCGCGCGCAAACTCTTCCGTGGGCTAGGAGCACTTCGCGATGCACAAGTGATGGACGAGTGGGTTAAGAGACTCGCTCCCGAAACCGATCCTGTCCGCTCGCATCTGCAGGCCTCATTTGAATCGAGCGCACCAAATCTGCGTGAGAATGCCCTCCGGGTCGCCGCCAAATTCGACCAAAAATCCTGGAAGCGTCTTGAGCGCACCCTTGGCCACCGTTCGCGCCTTGTGCCCGTCGGAAGTCTCGCGGCCGAATGCCTCGCGCTCGAGCGATTCGAAAACGTCAAAGAGTTACATGCCAAAGCCTTACGCACGGAAAAACCAAAGCCTTGGCACGCCCTGCGCATTGGGTTAAAGCGCTTCCGTTACACCATTGAGAGTCTTCTCCCCGAGCACTACAACTCCTGGAGCGACAACCTAAAACGAGTTCAGGACATTCTCGGGGAAATCCACGACCTCGACGTTCTCGCCGAGTTGGTAAGGAAGTCGGACTACCTCGAGACTGAGGACTCTTTAAAGCTCTGGCAGGAGATTATCGAGAGCGAACGCCACGAACGCATCGAGACTTATCGCCAACTCACTCTCGGCAAGACCAGCCTCTGGAATATTTGGCGCTCCGGGCTACCCACCAATGGCCGCATTGAGGCCGCCGCGCTCGCTCGCCTGCGCGCTACCGCACGCGCAGTTGATCCCCATGTGCGACGTACATCGCAGGTTTCCCGCGTCGCCGTGGCTCTGTTTGATGCTCTCAAGCGCGCAGACTGTGCCCCTGCTTTTAGTGACGCCAGCCTTCGCCGGATTTTGCTGGCCGCAGCCCGCTTGCACGGCGTTGGTGACGCGCATGCCGAAAAATCCCCGCAAAAGGCGGCGCGCAGATTCCTGCTAGACCTCACCCTACCTCCGGGATGGAACAACGAAGAGTGGGAGCTACTCGCCCTGGCGGTTCGCTATCATCGCGGCACCGAGCCACACGAAGAGGATGGCCCTTTTTCAGAGCTTTCCGCCGAGCGGCAGAAGAGCGTTCGCGCCCTGGCCGGCGTCCTGCGGCTAGCACGGGCCCTCCGCAAATGCGGTGCGGCGAACGGTGCCGGAATCCGCGCCGAAAAATCCACCGATGCCATCGTCCTTCGCGTTCCCGGCTTGACCGATGATGTCGAGACCGCCTCGCGCCTCGCTGCAGGCAAGCATCTGCTGGAAGAGTATCTGGGCACGCCCCTGATCGTGAAAGCTGCAGTTAAGCCCGAAAAGGTCGTAGCACTGACGCCGCGGCCTGCCCCCGAAATCTCTCTTCTCGCTTCCGATTAACCCTTTCTTGCATCACTCCGTCAAAGCCCGGAGGCAACCAATCCGGGCCGCGTGACATATATATGGGTATAAGATAACTTTTCCCAGCTCCAGTCCCTCACAAAATGCTTGCGGATTAGTGCAAACGCTGGAGGTTCAATAATGTTGCGAATATTCTCTTTCGCGCTCGCGCTAGCGAGTTGCGTTTTCCTTGTTTCGTGCAGTAACTCCAAGATGGCCACTCCCGTTGCCCCTGTTGGCAGCGTTCCCATGAGCATAACGATCGGTGATACTCCCCCGAACGGAGTCGCCGTGCTCTTTTTCGAAACTTTGATAACCGGTGCCAGCTTGCAGCCCTCCGAATCGAGCAAGCCTGCTGTCTCCGTGCTCCAGACACCTGTGGAAGTGGAATTCGGACACTTGCAAACGGACACGGCGTTCCTGAGTCTGGCCAATGTCACGCCGGGCACCTATAGCGGCCTCACGCTGACGTTCGGAACCGCAGCCATAACCATCGTGAACCACTCGGGCGCCGCGATTGGATCATGTGCCAACAATTCAGTATGCGAGCTCTCGCCAAAGTTCAATCCTTCGACCGCGATGGTGTCGGGGACGTCGTTCCCGCTGACGATTAGCGACAATTCCATGGTTGGCATGCAATTGGACTTCAATGTGAATTCCTCCGTGCAATCCGACCTCTCGATTAACCCAACGGTTACGATCAAGCACCTGATGCAGAGGCAAGACGTGGACAAGGACAAGGAGATGGAAGAAGTTGACGAGGTCGAGGGACAGGTGACCGCGGTCGGATCCAACCAGTTCACTCTAATGAACGAAAGAAGCGGTCAATCGTTCACCATCAGCGTAGACATGAACACTCAGTTTGAAGATTTCGACCGCACCGGATGCACCGCCAATCCTGCTGATATCACCTGCGTCAAGACGGGGCAGATTCTGAATGTAGATCTGAGCGGAAGCGGTAGCGGGACGATGCTGGCCAAGCGCGTCGAATTTGAGGAAGACGCCAACAAGCGATCCATCAAGGGCACCATCACGAGCGTGGATAGCGCCACGCAATTCCAAATAGTTGTATTCAACGAGGAACCGACGGTCAGCGGAGTCTCCGAAGGATCGCTAGTGGTCGTTACTATTCAGCCCAACGCAATGTTTCAAGTAGGCCGTGAAGAGCTGGGCGAAAATGGCGGATTCACCATCGCGGGCCTAAATTTCGGGAGTAGCGCGGACCTGTTAGTGGGCCAGGACGTGCAAATCCGGCCTGGTATGGTCTCTTCGAGCGGAGGAGTCACCAACGTTACGACCGACTTGGTGCGCTTGTGGCCATCGCAAATCACCGGTCAGGTAGCAAGCATCGGCGCGGGTAACAGTACATTCACGCTCAACGGCCTATCCCCTCTTTTCACGGGGGCGACCACGCCGATTACGACCATCAACGTCGTGGTGCTCTCCGAAATGCGTTTGATGGATGATTCGGGATCGGGATCTTTGGCCATGGGACAAACTGTCTCCGTCAAAGGATTGCTGTTCAATACAATGGGGACGCCAACCGTGGTGACGCGAACGCTGCGGGAACATCACGGAGACTAAGGCTCCGCAGGTTCGTTCGACAAGGAACGACTCAATTCTGAGAACCGCGGCGGTCGGTACGATCTCCTCCGGATCGGTTTATTTCCCCGCTCGCCGCAGCAGCTTTGGAGTGGCCAGCCAAACGAGTTGGCCTATCGGAGGCGAGAGTCGCTTCAACTCCACAAACGCTACTCCCGCTTTCTTCAATCCCGTCAGGTGCTTCTTCGATCCAAGCGCCGTGGCGATCAAGTCATCGAGCTGCGGGGCATGTCCAAAAAGAAAGACCGAGGACGCCTGCTTCTCCTTTGCAAGCTCTCGAAATAGCAACGAAGGTTCGGCTCCCGGTAGCAGCAAATCCGTCCGCCGGATTTTTTGTTTTGCATACTCCAACGCTCCCGCAAATATCTCGGCGGTTTGAGCGGCTCGTACGTACGGGCTCGTCAGGAACAGATCCGCAGCCACACCCAGCGCTGACACGCCTTTCGCCACCTGCTTGGTCTTCTCGATGCCTTCCTCAGTCAGATACCGATCCGGATCCGGCGGGCACTTGGGATCCTCGCGGTCGATGGCGATCCCGTGCCGCACAATATATAGCTGCATAGTTTCCTCTCAACTAGACACTAAAATAAGTGCTTGGACCAAAACAAAAGGAAATCGCCGGTCGTGAACGTTCCAACCGTAAACTTGGAACGGTCAACTCGCCGCCACCGGCCGGAAGTAAAGCCGGACGTGAAACTCCTTTTCAAACAGATCCGCGCTGCGATCCGCGTCCCTCAAATCTTCCGCCACGTCCCCACGGGCGTGCACTTGCAACCCTACAGCGCCGCGCTGAAAGGAAGCGCGAATCTTCAGCACCTTCTGCCGATGCGAATGGTCGAGCGCCTCCGCGATGCGCAGGAGCGCCGCCAGTCTCCGGGTGATCCGCTGATCAGCGCCGTTCAACGAAGAGTAAGCTGCGTGATGCCCCGCTGGCTCTGACTTTCGGTTGTGGTAGCGTACAAGAGCCGCCACTACGGCACGATCGCGGCCTTCCAGTCCGGGGATATCGCCGCTCATCGCCAAATACTCTCCATGCTTGTGATGGCCGCGATGGCTGATCAGGTGCCCGGTGTCATGCAGGAGCGCGGCTGCCTCCAGCAATACTCGCGAATGCGCCGGCATATGATGTACCGGCTGCAACTGATCGAACAATTGGATACTCAATTCGCGGACGTGCTCGGCATGTTGTTGCTCATATTTCAGCCGTCGCGCGAAACTCCTCGTACCCACGAGCACTTGCCGCGCCGCTTCGTTGTAGCGGTGCGGTTCCGTCCTAGAGAACGCCTCTCGGGCAATCTCCTGCAAAAGGCCTTCACGCACGCCGACGCCGGGTACGGCGAATGAGCGCAGGTTCAGATAGCGCCCTAATGTAACAAACGTGATGGCGGCGACCCCAATCACATCCGCGCGATCGCGCCGAATCGCGTAGGCTTTCATGCGCTCGCGCACATCTCGACTCAGAATATCCGGCAATCGCGATCGCAAGAGGGACAGTTCCATCGTCTGCAAACCGTGCTGCCGCGGTCCCGGCGCGATATTCGCCAGTGTTTCCGCATTACCGCCCAGCGCCACGGCGATGCTCTCCCCCAGATTCGGTCGAGGCACCAATTTCGACTCAAGCAACGCGCGCACATATCTCCTCACTTGCTCGGCCCCCGCCGGACGAATCACTCCCGGAAATTCCAAGGTGGTCATTAAACGCACCGTGCCTACCGGTAACTGTGCGCCTTGCTCCACCGCGTGATCACGCAGAATGCTGATTTCCATGCTCCCGCCGCCAAGGTCCACGATACAGCGTGGCGGCGCCTCCGGTCCTAGCGCGGCCAGCACTGCCTCTCGGCCCAGCCGCGATTCTTCAGCCGCACTGATGACCTCCAGTCTAATTCCTGATTTTTGTTTAATGCCGCGGACGAAGGCATCACGATTTCGTGCTTCACGAGTAGCGCTAGTCGCCACAGCGCGATAGCGCGTGACACCGAATTCATCCATCAATTCGCGGAAATGTCGAAAGGCTTTGCCGGCTTTGTTTGAAATCTCTTCGCTGAAACGGTGCCTCACAAAAACGCTTTCACCAAGACGAAGGGGGTAACGCTCCGTCTGTACCGGTTCGATATCTAGAGCGGAGTATGCTCGCGCCACGGATAAGCGCACCGCGTTGGAACCGGCGTCGATGGCCGCGATGTGAACCGGCTCGGACATTGGAGAATTTATCGCCAGAGGTGCGCGAGTGCGGCAGAAGGCGTGTATTTGGTCGCGCGAATTCCCAGTTGCTCACCGATGCGCTGGCGCAGTTGCTTATTCACTGCTGGAACGCTGGCCTCGCCGTCAAGTTCGAGGAAGTTGTGCTTCTTTGCCATCACCTCAAATTCGCGCTTGATCATCGTCTGATAGCGGATGAACGACCAATAGAGATCGTGGGAAAGAGACATGTCCCTCCCGGCTTCCCAATAACTGATTGCTTGCGCTTTTTTGAATTCGCGCCCGAAAGCCGTCTCTGGCCGCACGTTCAACCAAAAGGTCAGGTGCGGCCGCAGCGCCATGGCGTACAGACCACTCATATAATCGCGATTAATGCCGCGGACCACGCCACGAGCGATCAGGGTAAAAATAAAGCGATCCGCTAGCACGATTGTCCCCGAGCGCAGCGCCGGCAAGATTCGGTGCTCAACTTGATCAAAAAAATCTGTCGCGTACATCAGCGCCAAGGTCAGTCGAGTCGCCGCGTTCTTCGCAAGAAGTTCGTCGATGTCGCGCCCCACCAGATTCGAACGACGCAACCCGCTCGTCTGCACCGCGAAGCCTTCGGACTCCAGCCATTCCTGCAACAAAGCAATCTGCGTTGACCGTCCTGACCCGTCCATCCCTTCGATGACAACTAAGCTGCCGGTAATCTCGCTGGGATCGAATCCCACAAGCGGCTCGCCAAAAAAATATTGCGACGAAACTTCTTCTGCCACAGCCGCCGCTTTTGGCGCTACAGCCGGTGGCGTTGGCGCTGCGGTAGGCGCTTCCGCAACTGGAACCGTCGCGCCCGTTTTCTCTTTTTCCTGGTCCGGCATGCTCACTCCGATTCCGGCGCGCGTGGAGCAAATCGCTTGAGATCGATTCTTGAGGCTACAATTTCGCGCATCTGCTTTTGCAGCTTGTTCACCGGCAGCGTGCCATCCAACACCACGAAATTGTCCGAGTCCACCATCTTGTCGTACTCTTCCAGAATCCGCGCTTGGAACAAACGGAAGCTCTCAGCCCGGTCATAGGACATTCCCAAATCCATTCCTGCTTCGTAGTATTTGAGTTTCGGGCGCCCGCTCAGGATACGGTGCACCGCCACATCCAGCGGCGCGCGAAAATAGAAGGTGATGTCGGGGACCGGGGCAAACCGGTACAGATTCCGCAGCCACCGCGCGGGGCAGCCTCGCGCCGCATCCCGCGCGAACGCGGTGTAAACGTAGCGATCGGCAAGCACCAGGTAGTCGCCTTGGAGCAAGGGCATGATCTGCCGTTCGCAGCGGTCCGCAAAATCGGCAGCGTGCAGCAGCGAAAACGTGGTTGGCGTCAGCAACCGCCGCTGCTTTCCTCTCCGCGTAGCTGATTTCACCAGCGGCGATGAATTCCATTCCGTGAAATGCAGCCGGTATCCGCCAATTTCGAGCCAGCGTTTCAATAAGTAGAGTTGCGTGCTCTTGCCTGACCCGTCCGTACCTTCCACAACAATCAATGCTCCCGGATAGGAACGGCTTGGAACGGGCTTCCCCGGTTGCGGAAGTGTAGATTTCGCCGGCTCGGACCGCGGCGCTTTTTGCACAACGTCTTGTGTTTCGGTCATCTGATTGAGAGAAGCTCGTCTGCTCGCGACAGTAATCTTTCCTTGTTACAGGGGCATTACAACACACGCCGCCAGTTCTGGCAAAGTGCCCAGCCTTCCCTAGAAGAGTGTGATCTTCACATGCAGAAACTTCTTCGGATTCTTTCGAAAGTCCCCAATCAGCAAACGCATATCGCCTGTTAAGTTGGTTAGATTATCGTAGAGTTTCGGGTCCGAAAACAGTTTTCCCGCCGTGGACGAATTCTCATTCAGCTTCGCGGTCGCTGAAGCGAGGTTCGTGCTGGTTTCTCGCAACTTTGTGTACAGCGTATCGTCCGTAACGAACTTTCCAAGAGTTCCTTTACCTTCGCGCGCGTCCCCGAGCATCCCATTGGCGTTGGATACCGCCTGCTTCGCTTGGTCATAGAGCGTGGGGTCATACATCAACTTTCCAATCGTTCCTTTCTGCGCGCGCACATCTGCCAGAATCATATTGACGTTGTCCAGACCTTTATCCACTTTGGCGTACATCTCATCCGAGGTCACAATCTTGCCGAGCGTGCCCTGGCCTGCCTGTATGTTCGTTAACATCTCGTCACCCTTCGCCAGCATGCTGTTCAAATGCCGGTACGCTTGTTCATCGGTCAGCAGTTTTCCCAGCGAGCCCTTCCCTTCCTTCACGCCCCGGATCAGTTCACTCACGTCGTCCGACAGGGCGTTGAGGTTCCCCAACACTTCCGCGCTCCTTTCTACAACTTCTTTCATGGCTTTCTCTTCCGCGCCGGGAATCACGCCGGAATCACCGATGGAAGTTCCTGTTAGACCGCGCGTGATGCTCACGTACCGGTTGCCCAGAAGTCCTTCTGTGACCAGCCTCGCGACTGAGTCCGTCAGAATGTCGCTTTGATACTTCTTGTCTACTCGCATTACGACTTCGATATTCTTAATCTTGTCGAGTGCCTTGCCCGGAGTTCGTGGCAATAGCCGGATCGATTCCACGTTTCCCACTTCGACTCCATCCAACCGCACTGGGGCTCCGGCCGTCAAAAGCGCTACCTCCGGCAAGTAGGTCTTTAGCCGGTACTTTGGGCTCAGGAATCCCCCGCCTCCGGTCACATAGAAAATTCCTGCCGCCAGCACAAACAACCCTACCAGTACGAAGAGGCCTACGCGCAATTCCGTCCACGTGAGTTGCTTTCGACTCGCCATCGGTGCTTCCCTCCCTTGTTACCTTGCATGCAGACTAGTCTAAATTAGACTACTTTACTCAGACCAGAAATCGCTTCAGATAAGGGTCCGCGGTGTTGGCAAGTTCGCCCGGTTCGCCTTCAAAATAAATCCCCCCATCCTTGTAAACTAGGAAGCGGGTTCTTGCCGCGCTTGATGACTCGGCATTGCCATTCGTCGCGTTCGAGACAACGCGCTTTGTCTGCGGATCGAAATGAAAATTCGCCAGCGCAAAACCATCCTGCAACCGCTGTGTCGCCAGCAGGGCCGTTACTCCGTATACGTCTCGCAACCTCAAGATCAGTGTGATGATTGTTTGCGATGTCACCGGGTCGAGTCCCGCCGTCGGTGAATCGTACAGCACGATAGGCGGACGATTAATCAAAGCTCTGGCAATTGAGACTCGCCTCCTCATACCGCCTGATAGCTCCGAAGGAAACAAATCCAGCGTGTGCTCCAGCTCGACGAACCTAAGCACCTCCAGCACTCGAGACTCGATCGCCTCTTCGGGGGTCCGCTCTTCGCGTAGCCGGTACGCCACATTTTCCGCCACCGACATAGAATCAAATAGCGCGCCTTCCTGAAAGACAAAACCGACCTTTTGCCGGAACGTCAGCAACTCACTCTCCGGCATCTCCGAAACTTCTTTGCCAAGCACAGTGACGCTCCCGTCGTTTGGCGCCAGCAAGCCCGCGGCCATTTTCAAGGTCAGAGTTTTTCCCGTTCCCGTTTCTCCCATCAAAACTAGGGTTTCGCGCTCCTGCACCCGGAATGTCACTCCTTGTAACACGTCGCCCTCGTCGAACCCTACCCACACGTCTTCAAAGGAAATCGCTGGGCCGACTCCTGCCGCCTCTTTTGGTGGTGTGCTCATGAACTTAATTCATGATTATATCGGCAAAAGTGTTCTGGTTTGGAAAGGAATCGCGTTGGAAGACTCGAAGGAGGTGGCCTTCGCATCAGAAGACTTTGTCGGAGAGATACAAGGAAAGCTTCGTCAAGAAGGCATCGGCAACAATGATTAGTACGGAACCCACGACAGCCGCCGAAGTGGTGGCGCGGCCCACGCCTTGTGTGCCGCCGCGCACGGTCAGTCCTTTGTAGCACCCGATCGTGGACAAAATGAAACCGAACACGACCGGTTTCGAAAACCCCTGCATCAGGTCCGCAAAATCCAGTGCGTCAATCGCGCGCCGCCAGAACTCCACCGCCCCCAGACGCAGAGAAAACACCGAAGCGGTGCAACCTCCGAGCAAGCCGATAAAATCCATCAGGGCCGTCAACAGGGGAAGCATCAGCAGTGCCGCAAGCAGACGCGGTGCGACCAGCTTGCGACTGGGATCCGTACCCATAGCCCGCATCGCGTCCACTTGCTCTGTCACCAACATCGATCCAAGTTCGGAAGCAATTCCCGTGGCACATCGGCCCGTAACAAGCAAACCCGTGAACGCCGGCCCAAGTTCCCGCACGAGCGCAATCGCCACCACGTCGCCCGTCAGCGATGTTTGTCCGAATCGTATGAACTGCGATCCTGTCTGCAGCACCATAACTGCACCAATGAAGAATCCAGAAAGCAAAATAATCGGCAGTGACCCCGCGCCAATAAAATCCATCTGCTCCAAAGTGTCTTTAAAGTAGTGCGGACTTGTGAAGATGTTTGCAAAAGCGCGCCCGGACATAATTGCGTAGTCCTGGACTGCCGCAACGCTCTGCTTCGCCGCATTGCTCAATACGTCGGCGACCGAGACGGTTTCTTCCTGCTTGGTTTGCCTGCCGGTAACCTGAAGAGGCGTGTCTGCCACGAGTACCTGTTCGCTTCGGCTTTCCGCTACGAACTGCTCGTTAAAACGTCTGCCTCGAAAGCCTAACCGTGCTGCAACATCACGTCAAGTCACTGATTCTCGCTAGGCAGATCAATCTCCCTTTGCCCACGCGCAGCGAAGATAATCACCATCGCGCACGCTCCCACAAACGGACTTCCCGGGAGCCAGGTTACCCTGATTGCCCAGGACTCTCACTACTCGCGAAGGGCTGCCATGGGGTCGAGCTTTGCTGCCCGGGACGCTGGCAACCACGAGGAACCGGCAGCGATCAGGAAGAATACGGCTGCCATCGTGAGGAATGTCAAAGGGTCAGTGGGCTTGATTCCGACCAGCATCGAAGCCATCTGCCGCGTAACGGCAAATGCCGCAAACAGACCGGCAATGACGCCGATGCCAGTAAGACGAAGTCCCTGACCGACGACCAGTTGGAAAATGTTTGCGGGCTTAGCGCCCAGAGTCATACGAATGCCGATTTCGGCGGTACGTTGTCTCACCACCGTGGCAAGCACGCCGTAGAGACCGACGCCAGCAAGCACCGCTGCAATGACAGCGAATGTTCCTATGAGGAGCAAAGAGAATCTTGTGCCAGCTTGTGCCTTCTCTACAACCGCTTCCATTGGCGCCATGTCCGTGATCAGGAGGTGCGAGTCGAAAACCTTGATCGCGGCGAGCACGTTGTTCGCGTATTTCCCTGGATCGGTGGCGGTTCGCAGCGCCCAGTGGTCTACAGCGCCCGACCCGACGTACGCATCAGTAAGATAAACCTGCTCGCGCCCTGGCTCGCTCAAAGATACACCGCGCTCATGAGCCACAACGCCAATAATGTTGACCCACACAGGCTCGGGCGTCTGGATTCGAATGAGAATACGTTTGCCGATGGCTGATTGGTTGGGGTAGGCCCGATCGGCAAGAATCTTGTCAACCACGACATCGGTGCGGCCCGGCTGGTTGTCAGCTTCATTGAATGTCCGTCCTTCGAGCAAAGAGGTGTGCATGGTTTCAAAATAGCCGGGAAGAACAATGAGCGGGTCGACGGCCTTATATTTGCTGTTATCGGCCAGTGCTTCCTCAGTGCCCCAGCGAATCGGGCTGAAGCCGCCCGTGAGTGGAAATGGGGTTGCCGCAGTCACGCCTTCAACGCCAGGGATAGCGCGAAGACGATCTTCCAACTGACGAATAGCGACCGCGCGCTCTTCCGGCTTCTGGAAAAATCGGTCGGATTGCACTTGAAAAGTGAGGAGGCCTTGAGCTGTAAATCCAGGATCGATACGCTGCAATTCGAGAAAGCTACGGACCATGAGTCCACAGCCGATAAGAAGGACATAAGCAAGCGCGACTTCCAAGCCGACCACCAACTTGCGCGACAGACCGCCGCGAGCAAGACCTTCATTGCGGCTGCCGCCCCTCAGAACGACCATCACATCGGGCCGCGCCGCCCGCCAGGCCGGCACAAGACCAAAGGCGGCCGACGATGCAAGGCTTGCGACTATCGCAAAGGTCAGCACCGGCGAATCAATGCGGATCGAATCGAGACGCGGAAGATGTGCTGGGGCAATCGCGAGCAGTTCATGGATTCCGGCCCAAGCGATGGCCAAGCCCCCTAACGCGCCGAGGCCGGCAAGCAGTAATGCCTCGGAAAGAATCTGCCTGGCGAGATCCAACCGACTGGCTCCGATAGCCGAACGAATGGCAAGTTCGCGTTCGCGCAGAGAAGCCCGCACGAGTAAAAGGTTGGCCACATTGGCACAGGCAATTAGAAGAAGGAAAGTAACCGCACCCGTCAGCGCCAGAATAGCGGGGCGAACTGCGGCGACAAGATGCTGCCGCATGGGCTCTACGCGAATGGCATAACCTGCTGTGTTTTCGATGCCGAAATTTTTGCGCGCCTCGGCGGCTACCTGATCGGCGGCAGCTTGGGCTCGCGCGATGGCGACTCCAAGTCTCAACCGGCCAATAACGCGCATCGAAACGCCGTTTCGATTCGCAGCGTCGTAACCGAGGCGATTGGCAATCCAGATATCTGGGGCGGCTTCCAGGTCCGCCGACGGCGGGAAGTAGATCTGAAAGTGCGGCTCGAGTACGCCCACGATTCGCGGACTAAATGGCTTCCCCCTATTCAAGGATTGTCCGATGGCAGCGGGATTTGCGCCAAAGCGGCTCTGGAAGTACTCGTAGCTAATGACGGCCATGATCGGCAGGCGCGGAGCGGGCGTCGCGGATTGGGCCCCTGGGGCAGGCGGAGGCGGTTGAGGTTGGCCGTCCTCATCAATAAAATCGCGGCCCAACACGATCCTCACCCCAACAAGCTGGAAATAGTTCGTAGTCACAACACCTATGTGCGCCCGTTCGGGCGTGCCGTCCTCGTTCGTCAGCGTGATAGGAAATGTGAAAACGCCGGCCAGATCCTGGAATTCAGCCTTGGTCGCTTCGCGCAAATCAATAAAATTAGCGTTGGAAAAGGGGAAGTCCTTGACGCCACGATTGCGCATGTCGCTAGGAATGATGACCAGTTGCTCAGGATTCTTGTACGGCAGCGGACGCAACAGCACGGCATGGGTGACACTGAAAATGGCGGTACTCGCGCCGACACCCAAGGCAATGGTCAATGCGGCGGTAAGCGCAAAGACTGGACTTTTCCGCAATGTTCGCCCGGCAAACGCGAGATCTCGTAACGACATTCATGCACCTCATTCACGAGTCGTTGCCGCGCTAAGGATACTACCTTCAATATGTCCGGTGGCCTTCTAGTTTTCTCGCAAACGTCTCTTGCCCGAATAGCACTTTCTCAGGGAGTGTCATTCATAGCGAAGGGCGATGATAGGGTCTACGCGCATGGCGCGTCGCGCGGGAAGGTAGCAGGCGAAGAGCGCCACAGCTAAAAGCACGACGGCGACACTTGCAAACGTGAGCGGATCGGTTGTTCCTACTCCGTAAATCAAAGTGGTGATGAGTCGCGTCAATCCGAAAGCGGCGGCAAGTCCGATGGCTACTCCGAGTAGTGTAATCTTCATTCCCTGCCCCAAGACCATGCGCAACACGTCACTGCTGGAGGCGCCCAGCGCCACGCGCACTCCGATTTCGTGAGTGCGCTGGCCCGTCAGATAGGAAATGACACCGTAGATGCCGACGGCCGAGAGAACGAGAGCCAGAGCGGAGAAAATACCGAGCAAGAACATGGTCAGGCGTTGCGTGGAGATAGATCGGGCCACGATTTCGCCCATGGGCCGGACCTCGTAAAGCACGGCGCTGCTCACAACTCGTTCGGCTCCCTGACGAATGGCGCCAGCGAGGTCACCAGAATTGCTCGCGGTACGAGCTACGTAGGTGCTGCCGTTTGCGAGAAGCGGCCAGAAGCGGTCTGGTACCTGCCAAATGGGCAGATACAGCTGGGCCTGCAAATTCTGGTTTTGCCGTGAGCCCAAACCCCAATGCTCGACGTGCCCGACGACGCCAACAATTTCCGGCTGAGTCTCAAACAGTCCGAGGTTGAGATGCTTGCCTATGGGGTCCTGGTTCGGAAAATATTTGCGCGCGAAAGTGGCGTCGATGAGCGCGACATTGGGTGCATGCTCGCTGTCTTGTTCGGTGAAGGTGCGGCCGCGCTCGACGGGAATGCGCATAACCTGGTGGTAGTCGGAATTGACAAGATAGAAGAGCGCGAACGGCATGTCATTATCATTTGCGGGCTTGGGCTGACCTTCCAGCCAGAAAGGAATCTCGGAGTCTCCCGTCATGGGAAGCGAGCCACCCATCATGGAGACCGTCTCCACGCCGCGAATGCTCTCCAGTTGCCGCAAGGTTTCGCGGTACATGGCTCGGAGCTGGTCGGCAGACATGGCTACGCCGGAGCTAGAAGAGATGTTAAAGGTGAGAACGTTGTTCGAATCGAAGCCCGGATTGATATTGCCCAATGCCGAGAGCGTACGGATCATCAATCCCGAACCGATAAGCAGGACCACCGCCATGGCCATCTCGACGACGATGAAAACGCTCTGCGCACGGTGACGGGCGCCGCTGGAACCGCGGCCGCCTTCTTTCAGAGTTTCGTGCGTATCCGGGCTCAGAGTCTTCAGCGCGGGAATCAAGCCAAACAGAATACCGGTCAAGAAAGAAATGCCCAGCGTATAGGAAAGCACCTGCCCATTGAGCGCGATCTCCTCAGAGCGCGGCAGAGTATCTGCCAGAGCCGCTACCAGGACGCGTACACTCAGGCTAGCAAGGACAAGTCCGAGACAACCACCTGCAATACCAAGCAGAACGCTTTCCGTAAGCAACTGGCGGATCACTCGCGCCGGGCTCGCGCCGAGCGCGGCGCGAATTGCGAGTTCGCGTGAACGGCCAGTCGAACGGGCCAGAAGCAAATTGGCAACGTTGGCACACGCGATCAGAAGCACGAAACTGACAGCACCGAGGAGCACCAACAGAATTCCTCTTACGTTGCCGACGACATCGGTCTTGAGCGGAATCAAGCTGATGCCTTGGCCTTTGTCGGCTTCGGGGTAAGCAACGGCAAGGTTTGCGGCGACTCGGTCCATATCCAAACGCGCTTGCTTAATGGTGACTCCGGGCCTGAGGCGCCCGATGGAGTTCAGGCCCATGCTGATGCGGCGGTCGCGAAACGTGGGATCGTTCCACTGGCCGATGGGTACAAAAATATCTGTATTGCTCAGCCCGGTGATGTGGCCGGGGGCCACGCCAATGATTGTGTAGGCTTTGCCATTCAGGGTGATGTTTCGGCCCAAGACGTCCTGAGCCGAACCAAATTTTCGGTGCCAGAGGCCATCGCTGAGGATGGCGACGGGACCCGCTCCTGCCGTGTCTTCCTCGGGACGAAACGTACGTCCGAGAAGCGGCTGCATGCCGAGCTCGGTGAAAAAGTCCGCCGAAATCATGTGCGTGTGCACGCGTTCAGGTTCGCCGGCGCCGGTCATGTTGAAGTCATCCGAGCGGAATGCGCACAGGGTGGTGAACGAGTGGTTGTCTTTCTGCCAATCTAGGAAGTTCAGATACGCGATGGAGCTCTGCTCGAACGTTGGGGATTTCGCGTAAACGGCTACAAGCTCGTCCGGGTTCGCGAAAGGCAGCTGATTCAGGAGCACGGCGTTGACCACCGAAAACAAAGCCGTGTTGGCACCAATGCCCAGAGCAAGAGTCAGGATGGCGATAGCGGTGAAGCCGGGATTCTTGAGTAGAACGCGCAAACCATAGCGGACGTCTTGCCAAAAACTGATCATGAGCCACCCCTCTGAATTACACCCCCAGCCGGAGGGCGTCTGAAGGTAGAAACGAGGTTGGCCCGCATTTTGTTTCCAGAAAGTGAGAAAGAGTTTCTCGGCTGAACCTGCGTGTCTTGCGGAAGAGAATCGAGTGTACAATTCGGACATTCCCGTCCACTACATGGGCAAAGGCCTTGCGGACGGCATCACGTAGGGAGCCGCGGGCCAAGACGAGTTTCGCACCGCTCCGCTCTGGGGCGCCGGGCAACGCGTTTTCTTTCTCCACGACCGACGCACCACCGACCTTCTGCGTGCCATCCGTGATCATCACAGCGTGGGCAGCGAGGCCAATAGGGTCATCGAACATTTCAATCGGCTGACCGAACAGGAGCAACAGGAAGTCCTCGACTTCTTGCGCTCGCTCCAACAAGAAGAAAACCGTTCATCGGGCAGCTGTCGGCTACAAGCATTGAAAGGAATCTGATGAATTCTGCGTAGTAAGTGGCATGCAACCTGGTATTCGCCTCCGGCGGGCGCTGTGGAGCGCAGTAATCTTTCTGGCGCTTATCGGGACCGCAGTGGCAGTGCGCAGGATGGCACATCTAGTTCCTGTCGTGGTCAGGGGCTATCATCCACGGGCTGTCGCATCCAATCCCGTGGCTGCACAATTCGCAGCGTTGGACGACTTGTTTGCTCGCCATCCCATTTTGACTCTCATTCATATAACTCCTGGCTTACTTTTCATGCTGCTAGGCCCACTGCAGTTCAGTTCCACCATTCGCGCGCGGCATCTCAGATGGCACCGTTTGAGTGGCCGCGTTTTTGTTATTTGTGGCGTGGTAATCGGGATTTCCGCGCTGGTGATGAGTTTTGGCATGCCAGCTATCGGTGGCGTCAATCAGGCGGCGGCCACCACATTGTTCGGCACGTTCTTTCTATTCGCGCTATGCAAAGCGTTTCGGCATATCCGGCGGCGCGAGGTGGCGCAGCACCGCGAGTGGATGATTCGTGCTTTTTCCATTGGTCTGGCCGTGGCTACTATCCGCCCCATCATTGGGGCGTTCTTCGCTACAAGCCGGCTTTCGGGCCTGACGCCCCATGAATTCTTCGGCATCGCCTTCTGGATCGGCTTCGTGCTGCATCTCATGGCGGCAGAAGCTTGGATTCATGCAACGCTGCCGCCGAGCAAAGGGAGCTTGGCCCTCATAAATGACTAGACAGCATCTCGCGCCGACACGCTCAATGCCGCCAAACGCACTCATCGAAGAAATCCGCTGTTAAGCGCGCTCGCCGCTGATTAGGCGTTATTGCGCGGCAGCGGCCTTGGACTTTCCATTTCTCGATTTGCCTGGTTTGGACCAGCCGCCCAGGTCGAGGGCTACAGACATGCACGCGTCGCGGAGTTCGTCGGCGAGGGCTCGGTCGACGAGCGCGCGGGCTACGACCATACCGCCAATGCACAATGCGGCGACGCCTTGGGCAGTGGCGCGCCGTTGGCGACCGTTTTGAATAAGGCTACGCTCCAGTACGCTGACCATAGAGCGAAAGACCGTCTCGAAGGCGGCTCTCGCCGATCTGCCACTGCGGGCCACATCCGTGGGCAACGCAACCATGGGGCACGAATCCTCAACATTTTCAAAATGCTGGCGCGAGAGATACGCTCGGACAACTTGCGGGCCAACGTCGCCGGAGGAGAGGTCCACTTTGACGCCTTCCCAGCAACTCTTCCAGTTCGGATCGGTAAAGAAGCAGTTGAGCACCTCGGCGTACAGGTCACTCTTACTATTGAAGTAGCTATAGAAGCCGCCGTGGGTGAGCCCAGCGCCGGCCATGATCTGCTGGATGGAGACACTTTCAAATCCATGGCGATTGAAGAGTTTGCGGGCGCTCTCGATGATGTTTTTCTTGACGGCCGGACGATGGGCAATGGGGTAAGGCATGGCGGCTCCTTGTACGCGAGGCTGTAAAGTATGCCTCGAACGAGAGTCCTCTTTCCACGAAAAGATTATCTTGAACATATTTTGGCGAGATGGTGTGATGCGTGGCGGTTGCAGAAAATATTGGAGGAAAAAACGATGATGGAGAGACGGGATTTGATAGGACTTGTAAAGCCGACGCGAAGACAGTTGATCTCAGGGTTGGGAATCGCATTTGGCGGAGCGGCGTTGCACGTAGCGAGCGCGTGGGCGGGAGCCGAGGAGGAAATCTCGCACACGGCAGAGTCAATTCACCAGGAGCCGGTGTTCAAGGCGAACCGGAAGCGGGTTTATGAGGCGCTGACGGACGCCAAACAGTTCGACAGGGTGATCCACCTGAGTGCAGCGATGAAGGACGGCATGCCGCCGAACGCTGCACCGACACAAATCAGCCGGGAGGCTGGCGGGTCGTTTGCACTCTTTGGAGGATACGTCACAGGACGGCAAATCGAACTTGTACCGAATGAGCGAATCGTTCAGGTGTGGAGAGCGGGTGCCTGGGATCCCGGCGCTTATTCGATTGCAAAGTTTGTGCTTGTGGAACAAGGCGCGGGGACCAAGCTCGTGTTTGATCACACAGGGTTTCCCAAGGGCGACGCTGAGCACCTGGCCGTCGGGTGGAAGACGAACTACTGGGAGCCTCTGGAAACATACCTCGGTTAGGGCCGGAACGTAAATTCCAATTGCGTTGTCGTTTCGGTGCTGGAAGCAGCGTACTTCCATTCCTTGAGCGTTTGCTCGACGGAGTTCACAAAAATGGGATGACCGCCCAGGATCTTGGTTTCTTTGATCTTGCCGTCAGGGGCGATCGTTACTTGCACTTTAACAACGCCGGACAGACGAAGCCGCCTTGCTACTTCGGGGTAAGGCGGCTCGGGATTTGAAAGCACCTTGCGATTGTCCTGCGCCGGAAGACTGACCGCAGACAGAATCAGAACCACCGCTACAACGAAGGAAGCCACTGCCATTCTCAATTTCGGAATCAAGTCGAATTACCATCTCTCTCTTTTGAAGTAGCGTCCCCTCGCAACGGAAACGCCCTGGACTGCCCTTTTCCCTGGGTTGTGTGTACGTTTCCAATTTAGCGCGCAGAGCCACTTGCATGGGGTCACAACGGTACAGGTGTGCGTAGGCAAAAACTGGCAGAAGGGACAGGTAAATGGATTTAGTTGGGGGAAAGTAGCTGCGAAGCACTCGCGATCGAAGCTGGAGCGATAGCGACATCTCGATATCACCGCCCTAAAAACCCTCGCCATCGAGATCCGCACGATTACACGGCGCGACGAGGTAAAAGTGGGTTGAGGTGCATCGTGAGGTCGTAGACGGAAGCGCCGCAGGATTCGGAGACATCTTCGGGTCGCGAGCCGGGCTGCCAGTCGAAAAAGGTGGCGGTATCGCCAATCTTGACGCGCTCTTCGGCACCGATTTCCACGATACAGTGGCTGGCGGAGACGGAAGCAATCACGGGATACAGGTCGCCGTTAATACGGACTTTGGCGCCTTCCTCGTGGCCAGGCGCAGACTTGCGGGGCCAGCCGTCGGCGTGGCCAACAGGAAGCGTTGCCACCCAAACGTCATCTTTCGCCATGTAGGCACGGTTGTAGCCGGCGCTGTCGCCCTTGCGCAGTTTCTTCACGTAAATAACACGGGCCTTCAAGCTTATGGCCGGGCGGAGATCCATGATGCCGGTATGGCGAAACTCGTTCTCGGAGTAGATGCCGTAAATCGCCATTCCAGGGCGCACCATGTCGAGGAAGGCCTCAGGATGCTGGAAGAGAGCAAAACTAGAAGCGGCGTGTTTCTTTCCGAGCGCAATTCCATCTTTCTCAAGAGCCGAGCAAGTTTCATGGAAGCGACGGACTTGCTCTTTGTCGAAGTCTAGGTCTTCGGTGAAGGTCATCATGGTGCCTTGGATTTGGACGGACTTGCGGCTAGCAAGATCGTGGATAAGCGGATTTGCCTGATGGTAGGGCACGCCGACTCGGCCGATGCCGGTGTCGATACAGATGTGGAGAGGTGTGGACCTTTGCGTTTTGGCCGCGATCTTGTCGAGTGCCGAGCCGAGCGACGTGTAGACCATGGGCATGATATTGCGGGCGACCGCGTCTTCGAGGTTTTGTTCGTCAAAAGGGCCGAGAAGAAGTATTGGTTTTCGAATGCCAGCGTCGCGAAGTGAAATGGCTTCATGAAGTTTGACGACGGCGAAGCCGAAGATTTCAGGTTGCGGTTCGAGAAGTTGGGCAACGTTCGTTACTCCCATGCCGTAACCGTTGTTCTTGACTACGGCAAGGATGGGCCGCGAGACAGCGCGGTGAGAGATTTCCTGGACGTTGTGCCGAAGATTCTCTCGATGAATTTCCACCCAGGGATCAAATGAGGAATCTTTTGAAGCGGTCGATTCGGAGGATGGAACCGCGGCGGAGACAGAAGGGGACGTTTCCAGGAGAACGGGGAGAGCGAGCGTAGCTTCGAGGAAGGCTCGCCGCGAAGGCTTCATGGCAGGTTACTTCTTAAAAAGATTTTCGAAGGCTTGCCGGGCGTCGGTGTGACGCGGGGGCGCTGCCGGAGGAGCGGAACCGTTGGCGTTCGGCTGAGTGTAGGAAGTGGGCGCCGTATCTTTTTCGATGGTCATGCGAAATTCGTAGAAGGTGCAGGCGTTCTTGGCGTCCTTGGGAGAAATGCGTTCCTGGACCGGCTGAGTACATTCGAATTGCGCGCCGGAATCAAAAAAGCGGCATTGCTTGCAGCAGTGCAATTCAAACTGACACTTCGGACATGTGCCATTGGCATCGAATCCGGGAGTGAGGACGGCGCCGCAATTGGCACAACGTGCGCGGGTGACGGTGCCGACCATGCGTGGCGTGCGAGGGCCAAACTGGTCGGCGCCACGCGGCCCGCCCGCTGGCGGCTTGCGATCATGCGACTTATCTCGTTTCTCTTGCTTTTCCGCGTCACGATACCCGCGGTGTCCGTACTTTCGATCCACAAACGCCTCCGTCCGCCAGTCTCGACGGATTGCCACAGCTACAACTTACGCTTTTGCGCTAACGCGCTGGCCAACTTGGCTTGTATCCAATCGGATTGTTACACTCGGCCGGACGGCGCACTCAATCCCTAGAAGTTGCTTGCAGAATAGCGAACGTCCAACGAGCAGGAGATGGGACCTCTATGTTTGTAGCGCTCTGGGAGTACGAAGTCAAGCCGGGCGGTGAACAAAGATTCGAGAAAGCCTATGGCCCGGATGGCGACTGGGTACGGTTGTTCCGGAGCGACACCCACTACTATCAGACGCGGCTGGTAAGGGATTCGTTGCGTCGCGGGGTGTATTTAACGATGGATTTCTGGGAGTCGCGCGCGGCGTATCAGGAGTTCATGTCGGCACACCAGGCGGAGTACAAGCAGATTGACACAAGGGGAGAAGCGCTGACGGTGAAAGAGCGGCGAATTGGATGGTTTGAGATGGTGGAATGAAGCTCCAAATCAGCTTCGAAGTGACGCCGAGTGAGATATTGGCGTAGTAACTAGGCCAGTGCCAAATTCAGATTCTCGATTGCCTCGTCGATCTCTGCAGTATTCTTGTACCCGACTGTAACGCAATCGACGCCGGCATTCTTAAACGCGAATCTCATGGCCGCCTGGCGGTCCTCCCGGTTGAACGTACCCTCTCCCACAAGCTTCATGCTGACTACGCCGATTCCTTCTTTGCGTACCTGCTTGACGTGAGTAACAACTTCGGGGACGTTTCCCAGTCCGCCGGTGTTGTAATCTTCGGCATCCATGCTCTTGCCCTTGTGATTCATACGGACCATAGCGATTTCCAGCCACTTGTTGCCCGGGACTTGGCGCAACGCGGGAAGCCCGTGGACCGACGCGCCGTGACTCACGATAGCCTTTCTCGACTGCGCCTCCAGGATTCCATCTTGCCACCGGCGCGTATCCACGGGCCAGGTCGCGGTATGCTGCCAGTGCAACAGCATTATGTCGAAATATTCGGTGTTCGCCAGCTTACGTAGTTCGTCGAATTTCTCTTGCGGATTCACACCATCGTGTGTGGTCACCTTCGACATGATGCGATAGCTGTCGCGTGGAATGCCTTTCAGCGCCACGCCAAGCATCCTGTGCATCTCGCCGTACGACTCGGCAGTCTCGAAGAAGCGAATGCCCTTGTCGTAGGCATAGCGCACCAGCCTCGTGAACGCGTCTTGTCCCAGGTCGCGCTGTACTCTTCCACTGAAGCTGCCGGTGCCAAACGCCAGCCGCGTCACCTTCACTCCGGATTTCCCTAGCGTTACCCAATCTGTAGCGGTCTGCCGCGTAACGCTCAGTGCAGGACTTGCCGTAACTGCAAGAGTCCCGGCGGCGAGTCCGGTTTTCAGGAATTCACGTCTGGTGTAGTGAGACACGGATGCACCTCGAACAAACAATAAAGATAGCGCGAGTGTAATGGAGCGGAGATGCCGCTACGGTTGCGGCCGACAGGTTTTACAAAAACCATGACAAGGCAATCGTATTACGAATGTCGGTTTTCAGGTAGGCCTGAAGAATCGTCCGATACCCGCGTTCGCCTATTCAAATGCTTCTTCGATGCCCTTGTTTTTGCCGAGCCACATAGCGATGAAACCATCTGGCGGAAGATCGCGCTGGAGAAAAGTTCGGGGCGCACCCTCGGCGCGAAGGAGGGCTTCAGCCGCGAGATAGCCGCTGCGGACGGCGCCTTCCATCGTGGCGGGCCAACCGGTAGCAGTCCAATCGCCAGCGAGAAAGAGCTTCGGGATGGCGGTCTGTTGCTTGGGGCGGTAGCGATCGACTCCAGGCTCGGGAGAGAAGGTGGCGGCGGCTTCTTTGATGACGGTGGCCTTCACGAGTTGCGCTTCGCGAGCGGCGGGAAGAGCATGGCGCACTTCTGCCAGGCAGAGGTCAATGATTTCCTGGCGTGACTTCTGGAGGAGTTCATACGAGGCACTGATGACCAGCTGGAGATACTGGCCCAGCGCTGAGTTCTTCTCTTCTCCGTTTGAATCGGCGTAGAGAGCAGTCTTGTTGAAAATCCACTGCGTGGTAGTGTCGAGGAGGGTCACGAAAGGCTCACGCATGACGGTGCGATCGAACCAGAAGTGAACGCCCGTGATGGGGGCGACTTTGATCTTGTCGAGATTGGAGAGCGAGGGATCGCTTTGCTTCACGCTTTCCGGGAGCAGCTCGGCCAGCGCGGTGTGTGGCACGGCAAAGACGTAGGCGTCAGCGCATTCTTCACGTCCCTCGTCAAAGCGGACTCCAGCGAGTTCGCCGTTTTCCATTTTCAGGCCACGAACGGGGGCGCGCAGAGTCACTTCGCCGCCGCGCCGCTCTATTTCGGATTTGCAGCCATCGTAAAGATTAGCGAGCGGAACGGCAGGGACCCCCATGCGATAGCCAGTGCTGTTAGAGAGAAAGGCTTTCCAAAAAACATCGACACCGAAGCGTGCGTCGGTCCGGACGAGTTCCTCATCCAGAGCGCTGACGAGGACCACGCGCCAGAAGCGCTCGATGGCGCGTTCGGTCTGGCCACGGCGCCGGAGCCATTGCTGCATGGAGATCCCGCCGTTTTCCTGAAGATCGACGGGCTTGCCTTGGTTCTGCAAGATATCGAGCATGGCGCGGGCGATGGACAGCTTGTCTAAGAGTGAGAGCGGCGCAAAGGACGCGAATGATCCGGTCATATGAAAGGGTGCGGGGAGGAGGCCGGCTTGCATTTCTCCTTGACGGCCTTGCGGATCGAGGAAGAGGAGGCGGTCGAAGAACTTGATTTTGCCGTCGGCGCCAACGCGGCGGTAAAAATCGTCGAGATTGGTGCAGCAACCAAGGGTCACGTGCTGGCAATTGTCCACGTGCTCGCCGTCGGGCAACACGTAGGAGGTTGCGCGGCCGCCGAGGAAGGGACGCTGTTCAAACAGACGTACGCGCCAGCCGGATTCAGCCAGCGCGACGCCGGCTGCCAGTCCCGCCAGCCCGCCGCCGATTACGATCACGCTTTTCAAGGATATTCTCTTCCGTGTGGCGGCCGAAGCGCGCCTTGGCGATGAACATCATTTTTTCTGCTTTGGAAAGACGAATGCGCTCGCCGAAGACGGCGAAGTCCAGAAATTCGATGCGCCCGAGAAGCGCACTGTACGTGTGCACGAGCAGCCACAATGCACTGCGGCTATCGGCGTCAATTAAACCGAGCAACGCGGAGCCTTCCTCGTAGAGTTGCCAAGCACGCTCGGATTCGAAGCGAAGCAACTCGCGAATACCAAGTGTAGCCTCGCCGCGGCCAAAGTCTTCCGCTGAAACACCATAACGCTGGAGATCTTCTTCGGGGAGATACATGCGACCCAGTTTGTAGTCTTCGTGGACGTCGCGAATGATATTAGTCAGTTGAAAGGCAAGGCCGAGTTTTTCCGCAAGGTCAAGGGCACGGGCGTCGCGGAAGCCGAAGACGTGCGTACAGGTGACACCGACCGTACCCGCGACGCGATAGCAGTATTCGCGGAGGCGGTCGAACGTCGGATAGGTTTGGATCGTTAAGTCCATTTCAGCGCCGCTGATGAGATCGTGAAGATACCGCGCGGGCATTTTGTAGCGCTGCATGGTGTCAACGAGAGCTGGCAGGACTTCAGCGGCGCCGTTCAAGGCCGATACTGGGGCAGCCATGGCAGCGTTGCCGTCGAACAATTGCTGCTGACCCGTGATGTATTGATCTAGAGCGGCGCGCCATTTCGCGAGGCCTCGCTGCTTTGCAGAAAGATCCGCGCCTTCGTCGGCAACATCATCCACGAGGCGCATGAAGGCGTAAAGAGCGGCCAGGCCATCGCGCTTTGGCTTCGGCAGAAGAAAGAAGGCATAGTAGAAATTACTGTGGGAGGCTCGGGCGATGCGGTGGCAATGTTCGTAGGATTCCGCCAAATTCAATTGCCCCTCGGGAGCGGCGAGCCGGGCTCCTGCGGCTCCCGGCGCTTTTTCAACCACGATCGACTCGGCGTTCATCAGATGTTTTACCAGCGTCCGGCCCAGGAGAGTGGCTTGCTTCACTTTGCTGACTGATGGGCGGTGGTTGAGAGTGTCGTATCCCATCGATTCGACGGCATCAAGAACGGCAAGGCCGCCGCGAGTGAACATTTCCAGATCCACGCTCAAGCGCCCGTCCACCATTTTTGAGAGTGGCTGGCCTTCGGCGAAGAGCACGCGAGTCCGCGCAATCAGATCTTTCATCAGACCGACGTAGCGGTCGTCGAACCGGCGTTCGACGATATCGTTCTCCGAGAGACCATGAGCCGCTGCGGCATCGAGAGGAATGTAGATCCGTCCGATTTCCAGATCGCGTGAAACATCCTGCCAAAAATTAGCGAGTTGCAGCGCGGTGCAGGTGGCATCAGAAAGATGCTGGCGGTGTTCATCGCGATGGCCGCAGAGGTAAAGAACCAACCGGCCGACGGGATTGGCGGAATAGACGCAATAGTTGAGGACGGCATCCCAATTCGGATAGCGCTTCACGGTTTGGTCTTGACGAAAAGCCTTCAGAAGATCGGCAAAGGGCTGCTTGGGAATATCTTTAGCAACGACAGTCTCGCGCAGTGCTACGAAGACAGGATGCGACGGCTTGCCATCGTAGCAGGTATCCAACTCATGTTCCCACCACGCCAGTAATTCCAAGGCACGCGCCGCATCAGGAACTTCATCGCCAAGATCATCCGCCCAACGGCAGTAGGCATAAACGTTGTAGAAATGCTGGTGTAACTCTTTGGGCAGAAGCCAGGAGACCACGTTGAAATTCTCGTAGTGATTGGTCGCCAGCCACCTGGTGTACTTCTGCGCTTCTTCCGGCGAGCAGCCGGGTTTTGGCGCGTGGCGCGTGATGTCGATTTCGCCAGGGAGCAACATCAGGAAGGCACTTCCTCGAATGAATTAGTGGATGCGGCTGGAGTGCTCGAAGGTCTGGATCTCACCAGTCACCAGTCACCAATTACGGCCTTACCGCCAGCTTGATTTCACCGCTGCGCGACTTCATGCGCGCAAAGGCTTGAGGCAGGTCAGCCAGCCGAATTTCCTCGGTAACGAAATCGCGCGCGGAAATGTCACCGCGGCGGATAGCTTCCAGAGCTTCGCGGAAAAAGCGCGGCGTGTGATGGAACGGTGAAATCAGCTTAATTTCCGAATAGTGGATTGCCGCCGGTTCTATCTCTACGCGCGTGCCGGATGGCAAGCCGCTGAAGAAGTTCACGACACCGCCGCGCCGCACAATTGCCAGCGCCTGCTGCCAAGTAGCCGGATTGCCCGCGGCCTCGACCACGGAATCGGGCCCTAGCCCGTCTTCCGTAAGAGCTTTTACTGCCCCCACAACATCTTCGGTTTCCGTGACGTTAATGGCCGCCACCGCGCCCAGGCGGCGAGCAACATCCAGCGGGGCCGAACGCCGCGCGAGCGCAATAACGCGCACGCCCCGCCGCGAAAGCATGCGAACAAAGTTCAAACCGATGGGGCCACAGCCTATCACAGCCGTAGTATCGCCGGTGCGCACTTCCATTTCGTGAATGCCACGAAGCACGCAAGCAAGGGGTTCCGCCAGAGCAGCACTCTGATCGTCCACGGAGTGCGGTACTTCCAGCATGTTTTCTACAACGATGCGGCCGGGAATCCGCATGTAGTCCGCGTAAGCGCCGTTATTGAACAACAAGTCGTCACAAAGATTCTCCTGCCCGCGGCGGCAGTGGTAACACCGCAAGCAAGGCGCGGAATTAGCAGCGATGACACGCATTCCAATGCGCCACCGCGGATCGACGCGCTTGCCCACAGCAGCGATTTCGCCGACGAGTTCGTGCCCAAACACAGCCGGAGGCTGAATCATCTTGGCGTGGTAGCCGCGCTTCCAGACTTTCAGGTCCGTGCCGTCGGTAAGCGCCAACCGGACACGCACCAGGACTTCATCGGGAGCCAGCGCAGGGACGTCTATCTTTTCGATGCGAAGATCTTCGCTGCCGTACAGCACGGCTGCGGTCATCTTTGAAGGCACCGCGACGCGGGTTACGGCTGCTTTCACTGCTTCGCCTACTTCCATCTTCTTTGGCGTTGTCGTGCTCATACGTGCGTGATCAAGATCTTCAGAGATTCCGCCGTTGGCTTGGCGGCCAGATCCAATCCTTCTTGGATGTTAGCCAATGGAAAACGGTGCGTCACAATATCCATTACCGGAAGTTTCTTTTTCAGCACCAGATCGGCCCCTGCTTCTTGGATGTCCACGGCCGCGCTGTAGCTGCCCAGGATTTCCTTTTCGTCGATCCCCACAGCCGCGGCAGGAAACTCAATTCGGGTCACCGGGTCGTTCGCGGCAAACAACAGCACACGTCCCCCGGGCCTTGCTGCTGCCAATGCATCCACCACAACCGACGGATGCGCCACCGCCACCAATACCGCATCGGCGCCTCGACCGTCCGTCCGAGCCTTAATCTGTTCCACAAGCTTACCATCACTCGGGTTAAAGGACTCTAATGCTCCCAAAGATAAGCTCTTGGCGCGCCGGACGTCCATCGGATCGCTGGTATATAGCTTCGCGCCTTCCAGATTGGCCACCATCAGCAATTGCAGGCCGATGGGGCCGCATCCCGCGATCAGCACCGTTTCGCCCGCGGACACGCGAGCCTTCTGCACTGCCTTCAGGATAGTGTTGATTGGCTCTATAAACGTTGCTTCTTCAAAGCTAACATTTTCCGGCAGAGCAATAATCCCGCGTTCCGCCACCCAGGGCATCGCTTTCACATATTCGGCAAACCCGCCGCCATTCGGTGTGAACCCGCCGGTCAGTCCGGTCGTTTTGTATTGTTTGCATTGCGAGAAGAGTCGGCGCTCACAGTAAAAACAGCCGCCGCAAGGAATGTGATGAAAACTCATCACCCGGTCGCCCAGTTTCCACTTGGTGACGCCGCGGCCGGTGGCGACAACCGTGCCCGCCACTTCGTGCCCCAGAATCTGAGGCGGCGCAACGTATGCGTGATAAATCTTCTTGATATCCGTCCCGCAAATCCCACAAGCAGCAACTTTGATGAGCACTTCGCCGTCGGCCACTTCCGGTACAGGCACTTCTTCGACGCGCACGATTCCCTTTTCGCGGTACACACCAGCGCGCATGGTCTTTGGGATGGGACTAAACGCCTTTAGGGCTTCCAAAGTTGTGCCCGTGCGACTCATGTGGCTGAAACCTCTGCAACTTCGCTTGAGAACCAGTGAGGTGATTTTGCGCCAACCGCTTCGATATAGCGATCCAAGAAATCTGCCAAGCCCTCGGTAGCTCGCTCACTTCTCTTCCCAAATTTCAGCAATGCGGGAATGCGGTGAGGGTATCTTCCGACTTGAAGCGCGAGCTTCCTCAAATTGAGCCGGCCATCGGGCTCGAGCACCTTGCCGAAATCTAGAGGCAAATCCTCATCGACAGTATCGCTGATCGCCCGAATGGCAATCGACGCCACCTGCGGCCCGGTCGTCATGGTTAGAATATGATAGCTTTCCATCTCCACAACATCGCCGAACTCACCCATGTCTTTCTTGAATTGCGCTTGACTGACGATCTGGGTCGAGGTGATGAATTTATCGACAATTGTGGCGCCGACTTCTTCCGCAATAGTCAAGAGCCGCTCACGCGAACTGACTATTCCTCCGCCTGGCGAGCCAGATATTCTGCGTGCAGCAACAATCTGCCCGCTCTTCAATCTGGGTTTTAACCCCCCGGCGAGTCCTGACGAAATGCACAAGTGTGGCTTCTTGGACAAAAGGTGATACAGCCCAGCTCTGACACCCGTCCAGCCCATTCCGGTCAAATAAACATCCACGGATACTTGATTGACCGTTCCAGTGTAGACGGCATCTGATCTGCAGCTGTGAGGGACACTCAATTCCTGGCGCTGGAATGAATGTCGTCTCCGCCAAGGGGCAAACTCCGCGTCCACCGCGAATGTAACAAGTACGCGCATATATTCAAAAGTTGCTAAAGACGGGCCACTACAAACCTACGCTGCGGCAGCACGAGCTATGCGTTTGGCGCGTCCTTTTGCGATGTAGCCGTTGGCTTCGTACCAGCGCACAGCGCGGTCCAGCGCGGTGGAGACTGGCCCGGCTTGAAATCCCAATTCGCGCTTAGCCCGCGAGCAGTCCACAAACATCATGTGCCGGGCAATTTTCACGCCCTCGATCGGAATCCCCGGCTCGCGCCCCAGCAGCCGTGAAAACACCGTATTGGCATAGGCTACACCCAGAGCGAGCCCGTGGGGAATTTTCAGCTTGGGCGCGCGGAGGCCGGTGATCTTTGCGAGAAGGTCGAGCATTCCCTTGAGCGTCAGATTCTCCCCGCCCAGCAAATAGCGTTCGCCAACCTTCCCTTTTTCCGCGATCAACAAATGGCCAGCTGCGCATTCCTCGACGCCCACAAAATTCAAGCCGGTTTCGACGTAGCCAGGCATTTTGCCATTCAAAAAATCCAGAACAATTTTTCCAGTGGGCGTTGGCTTCCAATCCCAGGGGCCTACGGGCGTAGTGGGCATCGCCACAATGACGGGCAATCCGCTTTTGGCGGCGTTGAGTACTTCCTTCTCTGCCATCCACTTTGACCGCTTGTAGTGGCCAACCATTTCTTCCAGCTTGGCGTCGGTAAACTCGTTGGGAAGCTGCGGACGGTCGACGGCGATAGTCGCCACTGTGCTGGTATAGATCAACTGCTCGACGCCGTTCCGTTTGGCTGCTTCCAAAAGGTTTTTCGTTCCGCCAACATTGGAATCGTAGATCTCTTGCTTGCGCTTGGCCCACAAGCGGTAATCCGCGGCAACGTGAAAGACGCGTTTGACGCCTTTCATGGCTCGATCGAGCGAAGCTGAGTCGCGCAAATCTCCGGTCACATATTCGAGGGACAAGTCCGCAATCGCACGATTGGTGCTCGATGCGCGCAGAAGCACCCGCACGTCGTCACCACGCGCCACGAGTTGCCGCGTCACGTGGCTCCCCAGAAATCCCGCTGCTCCGGTGACCAGTGTGGTCATGCGACTTTTACGCCTTCCTCGTTCGCTGATTCTTGCTGTTCGAGATTGACGCGGTTTTCCTCAACACTCTGCGGCGCATGCCGTTGGCCGCTCACCAGTGGTTCAACAAGTCGCGAAAAGGATTCCCACCATTTGCTCCCAATCAGCTTTCTCGCCTCCGCCGCGGTGCGAGCTAATATGCTGCTGGCTGCCGTGACCACGATTCCATCCACATCGATCGACCGCGCCTGGCCGATCAATTCGCTCACTCTGCTCAATTCGGTCTCAGGTTGAACGCATGCATGCACGCAAATCATGAATCCCGAAAGTTGCGCCGCACGAATGCCCTCCACGGCCAACTCCGATAGGCTCGGCCGCAAGCTTTGCGATGCGTCAAGCTTCGTGTGGGGATCCAGTCGCACGGTCAGAAAAAGCCGCGGCACCGGCTGGAACTCGTGAGTGCGACGCCGCAACATGGTTCCATCGGTTTCGAGAAAAACAAAATGGCCGCTCCCGGTTATTGCGCGGACTAAGTGAGCCGTGCCGGGATGAGCAAGCGGCTCGCTTCCCCCAATCCAAACGACCGGTGAGCGGCCGGAAACAAGTTCGCGAATCTTTTCATGAGAAACAGGATGGTTGGAATCGTGGTGTAGAAGTTCAGCCGCATCCACAAATTGAACCGGCTGGAGGTTAGCGCGCGACCACTGCGCAAGCCGGGCCCTGGTTAGGTCCGCTGTAAGGCGCAGAGGAAACCGCAGCATGCGCTTTAAAACCCGCTGCGCAGCCGGAATTCGCTGGGCTGGAACTTCAGCGCCACGTACTCATCCGCGCGCCGCGACTGGTTGGAATAGCGCGCCAGCGCATAAACCGGAAAGGAATTCCGGTACAGGTGGTATTTCAGATAAAACACGCCAGGGAAACCCGTCCCGGTGAAATCCGGCTCGCTCCACGAGCCATCATCCTTCTGCTGGTGCACGAGGTAGGAAACGGCCTTGACGATCGCGGGGTCTCCCAAATCCGTTCCAGCCAGCAAGCCAATCAAACCCCAAGCCGTCTGCGACGGCGTGCTCGGCCCCTTCCCTTTTGTGTGGGGCGTCTCATAGCTGGCTAGCGACTCACCGAAGCTGCCGTCGGGCTTTTGCACGGTGCGAAGCCAAATCACCGCGCGTTGGCAGTAATCGAGCGCGGTCAGCGAAACCGTTTCCAAGGCGCGCAACACACCGCTCGTTCCATAGATGTAATTGACGCCCCAGCGGCCAAACCACGACCCGTCGTCGGACTGGTCCTTCAGCAAAAACTCTACAGCTCGTTGAATCGCGGGATGCTCTGCCGGCCAGCCAAACCGGCCAAGACACTCGACCACGCGTGCAGTCACGTCGGCCGTCGAAGGGTCGATCATGGCGTTGTGATCGGCAAAAGGAATATTGCACAAGGTCTTTCGATCATTGTCGCGGTCAAACGCCGCCCACCCGCCATCGCGATTCTGCATGCTCAGCAGCCACTGGATGCCCCGCCGTACCGCGCCTTCCATTCGCTTCGGGTCGGGATACTTCACGCGCTGGAGCGCCATCAGCACAAATGCCGTGTCGTCCACGTCAGGATAAAAATCATTGCGAAACTCGAACGCCCAGCCGCCCGGTTCCGCGTCTTTGTTCTTGATTTGCCAGTCACCAGGACCGAGCACTTGTTTCGAGAGCACCCAATCCGCTGCCTTCACCAACGCCGGATGGTCCGCCGGTAAGCCGGCTTCTTCCAATGCCACCATTGCAATGCAGGTGTCCCAAATGGGCGAGACGCACGGCTGCATGCGAATGGTGTCGCCGTCTTCAATCTCAAAGCGCGAAAACTCTTTGATTTCCCGCCAGGTCAGCGGATCGTCCGGACCATGTCCCAGAGCCATCAGCGCAAAGATCGAATTCATCATCGCAGGATAAATCGCCGCAAGGCCTTCCGTCCGCTCCATGTGCTCCAGCATCCAGGCCTTTGCTTCGCGAATCGCGCGCTGGCGCAACGGCTTCCAGGGCAATTTCTCGTAAAGCTTGAACCCGCGATCAATCGCGAGGAACACATTTTTCCAGGATAGGAGTTGATCGCTCCAGTCAAACGCCGCGGTTTTGTGCTCGGCATCTACAAACAATTCATCGACACGCGCGCGCTCCGGCAAGCGCCAGTGGGGCCGCAGCGTGGAGAGTATGGCCATCGGGATTACGATGCCGCGCGTCCATGAAGACATCTCGTAAATATTGAAATAGAACCAGGTCGGCAGGAGCACCAGTTCCGGCGGAATGGATGGCACCAAATCCCAGCCGACGGCGCCGATCAGCGCGAGGTAAAACCGCACATAAGAGTTTGTGTGCTCGAGGCCGCCGAGGCGGTGGACCGTCTCTCGCGCTTGCACCATGTGCGGCGTTTCCGTCGAGTCACCAGCCAGCTTCAAGGCGAAATAGGCCTTCGTTGTGGCATTCAGCTCCGAAGGGCCGCCAGGATAAATCGGCCAGCCGCCATCAGGCAGCTGCCTTCGCCGCACATAATTTGCAAGCTTGGCAATGCGCTCGGGATCAGCCTTCCCGAGAACATACAAATAGTAAATGTAATCGGATTCGAGCGTGGTGTCTGCTTCGAGCTCGCCCTGCCAGAATCCCTCCTCCGCTTGCAGCGATAGAAGGTGATTTGCGCCACGCTCAATCGTGCTTTCCAGACGCGCTGCCCACTCCTGGTCAGGTTGCAGGACCGGAGCCGGAGCGACGGATACTTCTTCTCCCATTCTGGCGAATGAGGCCATCAGTGCTCCCCCAGAGCAGTCATTCAAATTGCCAGACTCGCAGAGCCTGGCTGGGCAATCATTGAGATCGATTTAACCGCCGCGTTGCATGGCACTTCCCCACAAAAGCGACGCGACCGTTAGGTTCGAGTAACACTAGTACTACTCAATTATCGCCGCCTTCTCGAAGGCGGTCAACGGTTAAGATGCGCTATGCAAAACTCCCCGTTGTCAAATCGAAACCACCGCGGGACCTTCCAGGGCGCGCTGGACAAGGACATGAAGCGGCTCGGGTAACGGCTCGCCTTCCTGTTGCGTGACTGATGGCTTTTCCTTCAGCAAATGTGCCGGCAGCTTGAGCCAGGATGGTCCCCTGGCCACAAGAGTGTCAGAAGTTCCCCGGAGGACTAAAGCATCGGCACGATCCAGGGCAGCGCGCGCCGAATCCTTGAAATCTTCCTTGGCTGGATCGACTACCGCAAAGTACAAGCTGGGTTTGAGGAATTGCAGTAAGGAGTTGCTTTCCACGATCACGGGCTGAGACTGCGGCGCGTCCGACTCACCCGCTCGCAGCAATGCCGCGCGCAGGAGCGGCAAGCCCTCGGCGAGGAAACCTTGCTTAGTGCGCAGCCAGAACGATCTCCGCGCTCCAGCGGCCAGAAAACGGGCGCTGTCCGTGCCCGTATCTGAATTCGTCTCCCAATTGATGGCACAAACATGCTCGTCCGGCGCACAATCGCAATTCTCTCCATTCTGAGCGCAGACGCCGTGCCCATACTGCGTGATTTTTCCCGCGATCCAATTCGCCTCTGGAAACGCAGCAATCACATCGCAGACCAGTTGCGTCTTGCCGATGCTGCGCGTGTGTCCGCCGACGACGATCAAGCGCCATTTCGCGGGCGATTTTTTGTCATTTAATGCCAAGCTTCGCCTCTATCCCTTTGATGCGCGCCGCCAGTTCCGGGAGCCGGCCATACCATGCGAATAGCTCTTTGAACTTTTCCAGCGAGCGAGCCGGCGTTCCCCAAACCGTCTCACCCTTGCGAATCGTCTTCCCTCCCAACACGCCGCTTTGCCCGCCGATCACCGCTCCATCTTCCAACTTACAACGTTCTCCAAAGCCCGCCTGCCCGCCTACAACCACGTGTCTTCCGAATGCGCACGAACCTGACAAACCTACTTGAGCCGCAATCACGGAGTGCGCCCCGATCTTGCAGTTGTGCCCCACTTGCACGAGGTTGTCCAGCTTCACCCCTTCCGCGACCCGCGTGTCGTCCAGTGACCCGCGATCGATCGTGGTATTCGCTCCGATTTCCACGTCATCACTAATCTCCACGATGCCCGCTTGAGGAAATTTCCAGTACCGCCCATCGCCGAATGCATAGCCGAAACCGTCCGCGCCAATCACTGCTCCGGAGTGAATTTCAACACGGCTTCCCAGCCGTACACCTCCGTACAGAGTCACTCGCGGGTGAATCCGGCAATTCTCACCGATCCAGCAACCGGCACCAATCACCGCGTGTGCGCCGATCTGCGTGCCAGCGCCGACGTGGGCATCCTCACCAATCACCACGTAAGGCCCGATCCCCACCCCCTGCGCCACGCGTGCCAGTGGCGCCACGATTGCCGTTGGATGAATCCCCGAAGCAATCGGCGCGCGTCCTAGCAGCATCTCCGCTGCTCGCGCGAACGCCACCTTTGGTTGCGCGCTGCGCAATACAGTCTTGCCCGACAGTGCAATTCCTTCAGCCGCCACGACACAGGTGGACGCCGAAGCCGTTGCCCGCGGGGCATGTTTATCTGATTCCACGTAGATCAAGTCGCCCTTCCCTGCGCGCTCCGGTGCCGCCACGCCGCCAAGCTCAATCGATCCGTCGCCTTCCAGCCTCGCGCCAATGGCATCGGCCAATTCCCGCGCAGTTCGCCTCATGATTATCCTCACTTTGCATCGTACAGCGACGGCTCACCGTTCGGCCGGGTATTCCACCGCCCGTGAACCCACACCCACTGTTCCGGATATTTGCGGATGATGTCTTCAATTATCTTGGTGAACTTTTGCGTGTTCTCGAGGACATCCCGCTCTGTGTCACCCGTTCGACTCAATTCCACTGGCGGATCGAAGCGCAGCCGGTATTTTCGGATGCGCTCATCCCAGACGGCATATCCCGGCACTACAGCTGCGTCCGTGTGCAGCGCCACGCGCGCAATTCCGGTGGTGGTGCTGGCCGGCTTCCCGAAAAAATCCACGAACGCCGCTTCTTCCGGCATGGTGTTCTGATCCGCCAGAATTCCGATCGTTCCGGCTTCTTTCAGGACCTTCAGCATTACGCGGGCGGATTCGTTCTTGAAAATCGGGCGATTCCCAGACAAGCACCGGTAACCATTCACCAGCGCATCGATTCTGGGATTGTCGATTCGGCGGGCCATGTAATGCAAAGGAAATCCGTATAGCGCATGCGCGAACGAAGATAGTTCCCAAGCACCGATGTGCCCCGTTAGGTAGAGCACGCCTTTTCCGCGCCGGTGCCCCTCCAAAAAATTCTCATGGCCATCCAGCACGACGATTTGCTCGATATTTGCCTTCGAATACTTTTGAAAGCGCGCAAACTCCGCGGCCAACCAGCCCAGATTGCGAAGCATCCCGCGAATGACTTCCTTGCGCCGGGCATCACTCCAATCCGGGAAAGCGATGCGCAGATTCACTTCCGCGATTTTCCTTAACCGCGGCAACAACACATAAAAAAGGCGCACCGTGCCCGCGGCAAGACTTTTTGCGATGGGGCGCGGTATCAAACCCAGCCCCTTCAAAATCAACCACACCGCCGCGTATTCGAGCCATTCCCTCATCGCGTTCCTAAGACGTGTAATTTTCAGGCTCTGTTGACATCCCGCGCTCCCCACGCTGTTGTCATCCCGAATCCCCGCATCTTTTGCGGGGTGAGGGATCTGCTTTTCGCAGCGGACCGCGGCTAGGATTTCAACAAAGCCTTAATTTCCCTGCCGGGCGACAGTATGCAAGAGGTCCGTCGTTGGAAGATAGTGGTTCGATGTTAGACTCAATTTTCCGTGACCGAAGCAATAGCACCCACTCCCAAGATGGCCCGCACCAGCACCATCGCCCGAATTGGCTGGGCCGTCCTCATCCTTGCAACGCTCTACGTCTGCTACTTCAGCCATCTGGGCGCCATCGGTTTCGTTGGCCCAGATGAACCGCGCTACGCCTGGATCGCGCGCGACATGGTCGAAAGTGGCGATTGGGTCACGCCACGCCTCTACGGAAAACCATGGTTCGAGAAGCCGCCGCTTTTCTATTGGAGTGCAGCAGCGTGCTTCAAACTCTTCGGCGTCAGCGAAGTCGCCGCACGCCTGCCGAGCGCGATTTCTGCTCTACTCGCCACGCTAGCACTGGCCTGGCTGGCTCTGCGTCTTTATGGTGCGGAAACATCTCGCTGGCTGCTGCTCCTGCTTCCCACCACCGTCGGCATGATCGGCTTCTCCCACGCCGCCGCCACCGACATGCCCTTCAGCGGCATGCTCACCATCGCCATGGTCTGCGCCGCCGTGGTTCTTGGCCTAACGCGCAACGAAAACACTCCGATTCTTCCCCGCACACCATGGATCGCCCTCGTTCTATTCGGCTTTTTCCTCGGCCTAGCGGTCCTCGCCAAAGGCCCCGCCGCCATCATTCTCTCCGGCGGCGCCATTTTTTTCTGGGCGCTTTTCACCAAACGCTGGCGCGACGCCTTCCGTCTCTTTCATCCAATCTCCCTCGCGTCCTTCTGCCTCACCGCCCTTCCCTGGTACATTCTCTGCGCCCGCCGCAACCCCGATTTCTTCCGCATCTTCATCATCGAACACAATTTCAAACGTTACCTCACCCCCGAATTCCAGCACATCCAGCCCTTCTGGTATTACGTTCCCGTCCTCCTCCTCGCCTTCCTCCCATGGATCGCCCTGCTACTCTGGTCCTCAATCGCATGCGCAATCCATATCATCCGCACTCGGCGTGTTTATCCGTCTAGTTTGTTTCTCATCTCTTGGACTGCTTTCTGCTTCCTATTTTTCTCCATCTCGCGATCCAAACTCCCCGGATACATCCTTCCAGCGGTCCCCGCAATTGGGCTCTTGCTGGCGCATGACCTGAGCTGCCGCCTACGCCGCAATGGGCTGTCTACCCGCTTGCTCGGCCTTTCCATCGCAGCGTCGCTACTGGCAGTTGCTTATGTTGTTGATCTGTTCAGCGAAAGGATCCCCTTCGTAACCGACTTGCGCCCACCCGAAAGTCCTGGCGTATTTTCCGGACTGATGTTTCTCGGGGCCATCCTTGTCACAATCCTGAGTGTTTGGCGTGGCAATCGCACCGTGGCTGCCATCGCTGTCACAGCATTGCTATTCCCGATCTTCTTCACTTTTGGGCCAGACGATCTTTGGCAACTCGATGAAGGAGTTTCGGCGCGTCAAGCATCAAAAGACGCAATGGAATATTTATGCGTTCCCGCGGTGCGGCAAGCTACCAGTTACAAACTATCTCGAGGGTTGAAGTACGGGTTAGAGTTCTATCTTCGCAGGGAAATAGACGAGTGGAACACGTCGGCGAATTATCGAACTGTTATCTTTACGACCCATCGCGGTTCAGCCGAGCTTCAAAAATTGGGAATCAGCTGCTCTTACTACATAGCTTTTCCCGCGGTAGAACTTTGCGGAATAACTGACGCGGTAAGGAAAGCACCCAACATCTCACCTGGCAGCGGGCAACCTCACTAAGAAGAACGACACAATGCGGTTCTCATACGCGCGCTTATCCTCATCCCCTAAGCTGACAAAATTCCCATGCGGAATAATCGCCTGCTCTCGCGGCTCCGGTGCCTTCAGAAACATCTGCCGCGTAGTGTCTGCTAGCTCCGGGTCATCCACCGCCTGAATCCACAAAGTAGGGATACCTGCCAGCGCATTCAATTTCTTGGAGAGCGGCGCGTCTTCCCGTTGCGCGTAGTTTAGGTATTCAAAGCTGAGCTGCGCTGCGCGGATCATGAAAGGAAAACTGCCCAGCCCGTTGCGCTCTACGCCCACCTTGACCATCTGATTCGGCTGGTCATACACCGAATCCACCACCAGCGCACGAATGCGCTTGTCATTCTCCGCCTCGCGCAGCGCCGCGTAAGCTCCCAGGTTGTAGCCCCACATCCCGAACCGCGCCGGATCCACATCACTCCTCGCCGCCACTACATCCACCGCCGCGCGCACTTCGTTCACCTCGCGATAACCAAGCGTGCTGATCCCCGCGTTCGCCCCATGCGCCGCAAAATCAAAAATGAAAACGTTGTACTGGTGATCCTGCAGCGCCGATTCCAGCGTCAGCAGCTCGCCACGGCTAGATTCATAGCCATGGCACAAAATAATCGTCGGTGCGCCCCGCAACCCCGGGAAAAACCACCCTTCGCGCGTCCCAATTCCCCCGGGCACCTCAAAAGTGACCACCTCCGGCCGCCCCGGGAAGCTCGCCATATTGATTTCCGTGCTGGTCCGCTGCGGTTTGACAATGCGATACACCAAGAACCCTGCGATCGCCGTCGTCGCCAGCACCGCAAAAAACGCCAGCGCCAGCAGCGCCGTCAGCAGCTTGGTGTACCACTTGGTTGGATAGCGAAGCTCGAAAAAGATGTGCATTCGTCGTCTGTCAAAACTGGGCTGGCGGCAAACGCCGCTTCACTTTACCTCATAAATAAAATGCGACTTTTGGCATCGTAACATAACTCCTCCATCGCACTTTGCGTCGCCCTGTTTCCATGTGTCCGCTCCCTTACCTCCTTTACTTCCTTTATCTCCTTTACCTCCTTTATGATGGACTCGCAGACAGGGGCTACACAGTTCCCGCCCTCATTCATGAACATTGTCGATTTGCGCCAGACTACCGTCCGCCAGATTGAGCCGCTTCTCGAAGAAGAAGCTCGCCATTGGCGCGACGAATTGCATTGGGACTACCGCGGCGCTCTCGAGCTCATCAAGCGCTTCCTCGACGCTCACGCTCTTGCAGGCTGTGTCGCCTTTGAAAACGGTGTTGCCGCCGGTTACTCCTTTTACGTCCTCGAAGAGCAAAAAGGCCTGATCGGCGGCTTGTACGTCTCCGCAAGGTTTCCCCAAGACTCCATCGGCCGTCGCCTTCTCGAAGACATGCTCTACTCCATGCGCGCCATTCCCCACCTCGGCCGCATCGAAGCCCAGCTTATGCCGTTCAGCGGCCCGGTGGACACGCCGCTCCTCGACCAGGGCTTCCACCTCTACACCCGCCAGTTCATGCTGCTGGATCTGCAAAACATTCAAGAAGCCAAGTCCGGCGCCTCCGCGGGCATGCGTCTCGTTCGCTGGAACGACCGCTATTTCGAGCCTTGCGCCAAGTTGATTTATCTGGCCTACGCGAATCACGTGGACGGTGAGATCAACGACCAGTATCGCAGCCGCACCGGCGCGCTGAAGTTCTTGAAGAACATCATTCTGCTTCCCGGCTGCGGGCAGTTCGTCCCTGGCGCCTCCTTCATTCTTCACGAACCCGGCAGCGATGAACTCGTTGCCGCCGTTCTCACCAGCGAAGTCTCTCCCGGCGTGGGCCACACCACGCAAATCTGCGTCCTGCCCGGCTACCAGGGCCACGGCCTTGGACGCATGCTCATGCAAACTTCCGCCGACGCCCTGCGCTCCATGAAATTCCGCGAACTAACACTGACGGTGACCTCAGACAATCACACCGCCGTCCAACTCTACGAAAAGCTCGGCTTCCACACTATCAAGTCCTTCACCGCCGGCGTCTGGCCCCGCTAATGCTCCTCTCATGTGGGCATATCTTCCTGAAAATTGCCGTGCACGCGTCCTGCCGCATTTCTACGGCCTTATTGACATCCTTACATTCGCCCGGGGTGTCACCCCGCCTGCCCTGAGCGAAGTCGAAGGGAATCCCCGCGCGTGTCATCCCGAATCCTCGCGCTCTTAGCGGGGTGAGGGGGCTGCTTTTCGCTTTTCCCTGGTCCATATCCCCTGTCTGCTTTGCGCTACAGAGTACTTGACACGAACAAGCATCCTGGTATATTTTCCTTCCAGCCTCGCCGCAACGAGAGGAGAATTCCGCCATGGAAACTGGGCCTCCAACTTCATCACCGGAATTGGGCCACTCCCCTTCCGACTCGTTTCGTAGCCTTCTACTGGATGCCGCCCGCTTCTGGGAACCCCGCCGCGTCCTCTATAATTTCATCCTCTTCCTAGTCACCGTTACCTGGATCATGGCCACCTGGCCCCATTTCCGTCCCGCATTGACTCTGACTTCTCTTTTCCTGATGTCCATCCTCGCCTTGATCGCCAACGCCTGCTACTCCGCCGCCTATTTCGTGGACATTCCTATGCAATCCACGGCCACCGGCGCAAGCCGCAACCGATTTCGCTGGGGCCTCTGGATACTAGGCATGCTCTTCGCCTTCGTCCTAGCAAACTATTGGATCGCCGACGAAATCTATCCCGACGTCCACTGAAATAGCCGCCCATCCGCGATGTCTCGGTGACTCAAAAATACGAACGGCGCTGCCGAAAAATCCGCCAGCGCCGCCCTTGGGTTGATTTGATTCTTCGCCTTAGAAGTTCAGCTTCATGCCCAGTTGCATGATTCGTGGATCGCGCGTCGACGTCACCGTGTCATAAAACGAGGAAATGAGGTTGGTGGAAGTGCAGCAAATGGGGTTGGTGTGGTTGAAAGTGTTGAAAGTTTCGACGCGCAGCTGCCCGGTCAGGCGCTCGGTGAATTTCATGTTCTTAAATAGCGAGAGGTCCGTACGCCAGAATCCCGGTGCGCGGATGGCACCTGGGCGCTCCGTGGTTTCGGTGGTCTGCGTGGCGGAGGGCCCCGCGAAAGCGGCGCTGTTAAACCAACTGCCGAAGGTATGCGGGGCATTTGCATTGGGGTCGCCGACCTGATTTGGACGGCAACCGAGGGGCGATGCGTTGAGCAGGCAACCCGAACCAGTTGGGTCGAAGCAACTGGCACCGGTACCGAAGCAAGTGCCGTTGCCCAAGACGGCAGTGAGAGGTAGGCCGGTCTGGAAGGTCTGCACGCCAGACACCTCCCAGCCTCCCAGAACATGGCCCACGAGTCCCTGCTGCATGCGGTAGAAGGGAAGATCGTAGACGAAGTTTGCTGTCAGCACGTGGCGGCGGTCGGCAACAGTGGGTCCATAATTACCGCGGAAGTCGCCGGTAACCTGAGGGAGATTCGCGCCGCCGGTGCTGCGGTCGGCGGGGTCGGTGGTCAGGCCGTGTGACCAGGTATATGAAATGTTGACCAGTGAATTCCCCGCAAAGCGCTTCTGTACCTGCGCCTGCAGCGAGTTGTAGTTTGATGTGAAGGCGTCAATGAAGAACAGACCCGGGCCGTATCCGACGTAAGGCCTCAGCACCGCCAGTTTGTTTGATGTTGCAGTGCTGTTGATGCAGGGAGCCGTTGGACACGCAGAGCTGAGGGGAAAACTAACCCCGTTCGCTGGAACAGACACCGGGCCAGCGAAGCACGGCGCGGCCACGGTGCACTTCAAATAGGATGCGACTGGGGCTTGGTTCAAGTCTTCAAAGCCGGGAAGATGGATGCCGTTGCTGCCATAGTATCCGACATCTGCGAGCCAGGTTCCGGCAAATTGACGCTGAACATCCAGGCTCCATTGTTGGGAATAAGGAGACTTGTAGTTGACCGGCATTCTCGACTGGATGGTAAAGGGAGTCGTTGTCGGAACCTTAGTGGTCGCGCCGGTTGGGTTGGCGAATGATGTAAAGTTAGTGCTAAGGTTCGTGAGGAAGCCTTGGCTCAGGCCCACATTGAGCTCGGGGTTGCCGAACTCGAGGCCATTGTCGTAGTACACGCCGTAGCCCGCGCGCACTGAGGTCAGCCCGTTGCCAAAAGGATCCCAAGCAACTCCCAGACGAGGAGCAATGGCGCGATTGAATTCTGTGCCAATCTTGCTGCCAAAGGGCGACTGGGTTCCCTTAAAGCCGTTGAAGGTTGGCGGATTGGCGAAAATGAGGCCGTTGAGGGGGTTATAGTTGGGGTTGCAGGCGCTGCTGGTGGGGACGCCGTTAACGAGCGTGACATCCATCGAGCCGGTCGAGGTAATGCAAGGAGCTTCCGCAGGGTTCCATAAGGCCGGATCAAAATTGACGAGCCGACTGGAGCCGTTTGTGCCGCTGGCATCTGTAGGCTGACGGAAGAAGGAATGGCGGATGCCGTAGGTAACGGTAAGGTTCCGCCGGACGCGCCAAGTGTCCTGGCCATAGTACTCGAATTGGTTGTCAAAGATATTGGCGGTAACGTCGAGTGAGGCCTGGGAGAAACTGGCGTTCTGGCCTAACAGGAAGTTCGCAAACGCACCTTCGAACGAGAAGGGGCAGTTGCCGTTGAAGGGCGCAGTAGGCGGGCCGGTACAAACGGCGGTAGCCACGGGGCCTTGCGATCCATTAGGTTGCGTACAACTTACGATGGCAGTGCCGGCAGAGTTCAGCTTGCAGTTAGGTTGATTTGTAGTGTCGAAAGAAAATGAGCCGTTGTTGCTGCCCGAGAGTTGGTTCTCATGCTTGTTATAGTGATAGTAGATGGCGCCGAACTTCAGAGTGTGTGAGCCGAGGATCTTGGTCACATTGCCGTAGGTGGTGTGATTGACGTTGTAGTCTTGATACGGGCCAAAATCGCCGAGCGAGCTGGCGCCACTGCTGGTGAAGGAGGCACCGCTCATCACGAGACTTGGGACACGGCCGAGGACATTTGGAAAGGGAAACGTGCTGCCAAGTGCGGTTTTGATGTCTGGTGATTGGGAAAAATTCTCGGCGCCGATCACGGTGCTGAGAATGGCGCCGTACGAGTAGCGGTACCCGGCGTCAATTAGCAGTTTGGGGCTGAGAGTGAGAGTCGCAGCAATATTGTACTGGCGCCCCGGCGAATGCGTGGAAGTTGTGGATATTCCAGGGATGGAGGTATTGGTGAAGAGCCCTCCCTGTTCAAGGGTTGGATTGGTGTCGTGAAGGAATTTGCCGTTGACGGTTAGCTTTGGACCGAAGACATGATCGATCTTGACCATGTCTTCGCGGAAGTTGAACGTATTACCGAGGGTCGCGATGTATCCGAAGGGATTAGCGGCCGAAGCGAGATTGGGAGAGGGGAATTTGGAAAAGAGGTCCTTGACGTACGCTGCGGCGACGGAGTCGATGGATGTGGAGGGGATGCTGGTGCCGTAAGCTGTGCAAGCACCTGGGGCGCCATTGGTGTTCGCCCATTGCGTGCAAATGACGTGGTTGAACTGTCCGCTAGTCATCCCGGAATAGGGAGAAGTGGCGGTGGGGTTGGAGTAAGTGACGATGCGCCGCGCTTCCTCAGAAACAAAGAAGAAAGTTTTCGTACGCTGCTGGTAAATTTTAGGAATCCATACGGGTCCGCCAACTGTCCCGCCGAAGTCGTTATAACGCAGCCTCGAACGCGGAGTGGCGGGCGTGGTGGCGTTGTTGAAGAAGCTGTTGGCGTTCAGATCGTCGTTGCGGAAGAATTCGTACAAGCCGCCATGAAGGTCTTTGGTACCCGAACGGGTAATGACGTTCACTTGCGCACCAGCGGAGCGGCCTGACTCTGCATCGTAGACGCCACGAATGACGCGGAACTCGCTGATGGCGTCGATACTGGGGAAGGACAGCAGAGTGAGATTGGAGCCGCGGTCGACGTTGTCGGCGCCGTCGACCTGCCAGTTGTTCTCTTCGCGACGGTTGCCATTGATCTGGAAGGACATGACGTTGGTGCCGATCGGAGCGGTCGCACCAGGGAAGATCTGGTCGGCATTCCCCGAATCGGAAGTGCCCGGAACCAAGAGTACCAGTTGCGCATAGTTACGACTGTTGAGCGACAGCTCGCGAAGCTGTGTTCCCGAAATAACGCCTGCAGCCGTCGCGCTTTCTGTATCAACGCGCAGTGCGCTGGCTTCCACAGACACTGTTTCGCTTACCGAACCGACTTCCAGCGAGAAATTGACCGCCAGCCTGTCGTCCACATTTAACACGATGCCGGACTGTATCGACTTCTTGAACCCGGCGGCTTCCACTGTGACGCTGTAGTGACCAACCGGCAAAAGGGCCACCACATACTGCCCGCGGTCATCCGTCGTTACGGTGCGAACGATAATCTCCTGGTCCGTGTTGGTCACTTTGACGATGGCATTCGGTACCAGCCCTCCTTTGGAATCAGATACGGTCCCCGCAATCGTGCCGGTGACATTCTGAGCAGCGGCCACACCGCAAAACGCTGTTCCCAGCCCCACGGCCAACAAAACTACAAGTAAACGTCTCATCTCACACCCCCCTTGAACTTAACTGATCACTTCCTGTTGCCTCTTCAACCGGCTTACAACCTTGCAACGGTCCCCACGATACGTCGACTTCACAAACTCGACTGGCTGTCCATCGTGCAGGTACGCTGTGCGCGTAAACCGAAACACCGGTGAGTTCCGCCGCACGCGCAGCAATTTCGCTTCTGCCGCTGTCGCCACCGACGCCTCGGCCACTTCATCCGCCAAGTGAATCTGCAATCCGTAGCGCTCAGAAAGCGCACTGTACAGCGATCCGCTGGGCTCGAAGTCTTCCAGCAAATCGGGGCACAGGCGCACCGGAAGATGCGTCGCCTCTATGCACAGCGGCGCGGAATCCGCCACCCGCACGCGCCGCAAAAAAAATATTTCCCCTTCCGGTCCCAAATGCAGCGCTTCCGCCACGTCGCCCTCCGGAAACATTTTCTTGAACACCAACACTCTTGACCGCGGCCTTGATCCGCGATCCTTCATCTCTTCGCTGAACGAAAGCAATTGCCGGAAATTCTTCTCTAGTTTCATCCGCGAAACGAAGGTGCCCTTGCCCCGCTGGCTGAACGCCAGTCCCCGGCTGCATAACGATTTCAGGGCCTGTCGCGCGGTCATGCGGCTGACTCCCAGCCGCGCCGCAATTTCCTGCTCCGACGGCATCAATTCGCCCGGCTTCAGTTTCCCCGACCGGATTTGCTCGCTTAGCCCTTGTTGAATCTGGAAGTACAGCGGCACCACGCTTTGCTTGTCGACTACAACTCCGTTCACCCCGCGCTCCTACACTTGTATAGACGACTAGACATATATAACTCGGCCTACGCGGAGTCAAGCAAATACATTTCCAAAGAGCGGCAATGATTGGCGGGTGGAGAGCCCTTAACACGCTGAATCCAGAGGCGGTGCCGCGCCCTTTGGGGTTTGTTTTATCAAAGGGTGCTGGTGCTGGCGTTTCTTTCTCTCTTTCGTCTCGTCTCTGATTTTGCCTCTTTCCCACTCCGCATCCACAGAAACCATTCAACCGCCCTAATAGCCGTTCAATCGAAGATCCTGACCCTGTTCGGGACCCTTATTTTCGACCTTACACGGTAAAACATTTGACATCTTCATTAAGGTGTGCTATCTTGTCCCTGTCGCTGTCACCATGCCGCCGCGCAGACCTCCTTCCACTTTCCTGCGCTTAATCCCTACTCTCGTTTCCCTAACTCCTAAGTCCCATGGAATCATATCGTTTGCAGACCCCCACCCTCTAACCCTTTTGGAATCATATCGTTTCAAAAGTAGGGTAGGGGTGCTCTGTCTCCGACTACTTCTTTTCCCCACTGCCAGCGCTTCTGGTAAGCCCTTTACCTGCAACACTTATGGACTCTTCCTCGCAAGTGTTGCAAACAAAAGGCTTACAGACTCATCCCGATCTCAGCTAAGTCTTGTAGATGCAACACCTACAAGAAAACCGGGGGTGGGGAAAGGGTTATGGTTAACTAGGTGCGCTAAGCGGAACCGGAGCTTACTGAAGGCTTTGCTTTCTGGCAGCCTCAAATTCATCGCCGGGGAGCCAGCCTGCCAGTTTCGGCTCCCAAGCCGCCTTCGATCCCAGTACAAATCCAAATCTGGCAATCAGTGCGTCGCCGGTAAAATCCATGTCTGGGCTGTACTCGTCGCTCGGCTGGTGATAACGGTGCTCGACAAAATCCTTTGCTTGGTCCTCGCCCCACTGCGCGTCATGGCCTACGTACTTAACGCCTTCATTGATCGAAAACGACGGCACGCCCACGCGCGCCAGGCTGAAATGATCGGAACGGTAGTAATGCCCCGCTTCCGGTCGCGGATCGGGACGGATTGTCAAATGAAAGTCCGTAGCGGTCGCTTGCACCACCGGATAAAACGTGGTCCGCTCTGCGCCGCTGACTTCCACTTCTTCCGGTGTACCCAGCGGCGGTACATCGTCAAAATTCAAATCCACCATGATTTTTCCGGGCGGTACAGGCGAATGTTTTCCCAAATACTCGGACCCGAGCAATCCCTGCTCTTCCGCCGTAACCGAAGCGAACAAAATCGAACGCGGCGCCGCGATGGGCATGGCGCCCCAAACACGCGCCAGTTCCAGCAGAATCCCGCAACCCGTGGCATTGTCGTTCGCGCCGTTGTAAATTTTGTCGCCCGGCAAGCTTGGATCGATGCCCAGATGATCGTAGTGCGCGGTATACAACACCGCTTCTTTGGCCAGCATCTTATCCGTCCCCGGCAGCATCGCCAGAACATTTCTGGAAACGAATGGCTTCAACTGGCTCCGTACATGGGCTTTCAGGTGAATGGGAAGTTGCAATGGCTTGAAATCTTTCATCTGCGCGCGCTCGAACATTTTGTCCAGATCGAGCCCTACCAGTCCCACCAGTCGCTTGGCCACATCGAGTTGGATCCACGAAGCCGCCTGCAGCTTCGGCGTTTCATCGCGCTTCAAGTAGGAGCGCTCGGTCCCCCAGGAATTGCGCACCACTTCCCAGCCGTAGCTCGCAAGGTCCTGGCGGTGAATAATCAGCGTAGCCACCGCCCCGCGCCGCGCCGTCTCCTCAAATTTATAAGTCCACCGGCCGTAGTACGTCAGCGCTTTGCCCTTGAAAAAATCGGGATCGTCGGTGCTCGGCTCGTTCACAAAGAGCAGTGCTACTTTGCCCTTCAGGTCGACAGTCTTATAATCGTCCCAGTCGTATTCAGGCGCCTTGATTCCGTAGCCCACAAAAACAATCGGCGCATCGATGTCCGCCGTCTCCGCCTGGCTCTCGTTGTTGGTCACGAACTCCGCGAGATTTTTCGCCTCGAAAGATTTCCCGCTGGCTTCGATGAATTTGAACGTAGTATCCGGCAGCGTCTTAACTCCCACCATCGGTACTTCCTGAAAAAAAGTGCCATTGTCCCCTGCCGGCTTCAGCCCGTAAGACGCGAACTGTTTTCCAATGTAGTCCGCGGCCATATCGCCGCCGCGTTGCCCTGTTCCGCGCCCTTCCAGCTCATCGCTCGATAGGTATTTCACATGGGCGCGGATTTTTTCCTTGTCCACCATCGGAAGCGGCTTCTCGGCCGCCGGTGCCTTCTTCTTCGCCTGCGCGCCAGCGCGCTCCACAAGGGTGGAAATTCCAACGATTGCGAACAACGCCGACAGGGAAAATGCCGCACTTTTCTTCATGCGAACTCCTCGAGAAGAAAAGAAATCATTTCTTGACGCGATCCTTCAACAGATTTTTCAGCTCGCTCATGAATTCCTGGACATCCTTGAAATCCATATACACCGAAGCGAATCGCACGTAGGCGACCTTATCCAGCTTCTTCAACCCGCGCATAATCATCTCGCCGATTTCAGTAGTGGTCAGCTCGCGCTCGGTGGACTCCTGCACCACCCCTTCGATTTCGTCTACGATGGCTTCCAGCTTCGGCGTGGCCACCGGACGCTTTTCGCAAGCTTTCAAAAGCCCCTGCAAGATTTTTTGCCGCTCGAAACGCTCGCGCCGTCCATCCTTCTTGATCACCATGTAAGGAATTTCGTCGATGCGCTCGTACGTGGTAAACCGGCGGCCGCATTTCAGACACTCGCGCCGACGACGAATGGTATCGCCGACGCGCCCTTCCCTCGAGTCGATCACCTTGTCGTCAATGTTCGCGCAAAAAGGACACTTCACTGGGCTGAGTCTCCTTGCTGTGTGGCGCCTTCGACGGCCGCTTCTTTTTCGTGCTCCGCCAGCTCCTTTAGTTTCCCAAGCGAAAGCCCTTCATGAATCAGCAGCGGCACCCCGGCCAGACTGACCGCTGCAAATGTAATCAACCACATGACGATCGAGGCAGCAGCAGCGGCTTCTTTTTCTACTCCAAAGACCGCCGTGTAAGCAAGGAAACACGCGACTTGCGAGCCGCCGCCTACACCTGGCAATTGCACCGCTGAACCTACGAGGGTGAACGCCATGACGAGCATGGCGTCGCCCAGACTGATGCTGGCGAGCGAGCCGCCGAAACTGTGCGAGACCCAGAGATAAATGAACAGAACCAGTAACCAGTGAACCGCGGAATAAAACACTGAGAGGGCAAGATCGCCCCAAGTCCGGATGGCTTGCACGCCGCGCGTGAAGCCTAGAACAATTCCAGCAATCTTTCCGCGCCAGCCGCGCGCCATCACCCAGCCTTGCAGGCGGCGCTCGAGTAAAGCGGAACCATGAACACGCAGATACAACAGAAAGATAACCGCGCCGACGACTCCAGCAAAAAGCAGCGAGCCTGTTGTTCTCGCCGCGGTTTCCAGCTTGCTGGCGGTGTCACCTGCATGGCTCCGCGACTGAAACAGCAGCAACCCGACCGCGGCGATGACGGCGGCGCTGGCCAAATCGAACAGCCGTTCCAGCGCATAAATTCCAAACAAGTCCGCAATGGGCAGCTTTTCCTTGCGCGCCAGGAGCAGTGGCCGCACCGGTTCGCCCGCGCGCCCCAGAAGGAAAATCGCCGCGAAGCCCGCCAGCGTCATGCTATAAATCGGACCGAAACGCGAAGGTCCCAGATTGCGCTGGAAAACTTTCCAGCGGAGCGAACGCAGAGCATAACAACCATAGATCGCGACAAGAGAAAGAATCAGAAGCAGAGGGTCGGCATTGCGGATGGCGATCCAAAGTTTGGTGCCGCTGAAATCGCCAAGATGCATCATCCCGCTGGAACGATAGATTGCGTATCCAAGTACGAGCAGGGCAATCAGGACAACAAGGACTTTCCTCGACTTTGTTTGCATGCGCTCGTCAGCCTAACGGGAGCAAGCAACCGCGTCAAGTTGCGTTGGTCGGATTTTTCAGCGTTTTCCCAATTTTCTGGCGGTGCGTTCGGCGGCTTCTTCGCCGGTGCGCAAGGCGCCTTCGCTGGAGAGGCCGTCGAGATAGTCACCGCAAAAATCGAATGGTGCGCTCGATGCGGAGAGTTGCTTTCGCACGGCGGTCATTTCGCGCAGCCGGCCGGGAGGAAATTGTGCAATTCCGACGTTCCAGCGCACGAGATGGACGAATAGAACTTTGCCGCGGCATTCGGGGAAATTCTGCTCGACGACTTCGCAGGCTTGCTGCTTCAGCGATTCGTCGTCCACATCCAATCGTTTGCGTCGCGGAGTGTCCCACAGAAAAACTCCGGCCATTCCTGTGCCCACGGGGCAACGATTGGGCGCGCGGAGATGCTCCATTTCAATTTCTGCGCCAGGAACCACATCGTCCGTGAACGCATAGCCAGCGTAGGGAGTGTTCGGCGCCTTCGAGAGTGCTACCGCCGCATTCACAATTCTTGAGTACTGCGTCCGGGCGAGCGTAGCGCGAATTTCTTCGGGCAATCCGGGGCAAATAGCCGGGACGAGTTGACCTGGCAACGCAAAGATGACGGCGCGCGCCCGAAATGTTTGCGGCTTCCCCTTTACTTCCGTTTCGACTTGAACTCCTGAGCCACTCTGCTCGACATGCAAGGCTCGCGCTTCCGTCACAACTTTCACTTGCGATGCCGCAGCCTCGGGAATGCGATCGACACCATCGGTGAGATTCCACTGCCCGCGGACCAACAAGTTCCAGAGCACTTGCATCAGAATCACGCGAGAAGAAGTATCGACGGCTCCGCCGACAGGACCATTCAGTCCGGGAAGAAAGATGCGATCGAATACTTCTTCCCCGCCGATCCTCCGGAAATATGTCCTGGCATCTTCGCCGTCGAGCGAACCGCTGAGCGTACTGTTGCCGTGTATGAGAGCGCGATGATGCCGGAACAAGTCCAAACCTAAACGAACGCTGGCAAGACGCGCGCGCCTGGAAATGCCGCGATCCAGGAGCAGATCCTCAAAGCGTCCTCCACGGTAGCCGCGGCAACCGGCGGCGTCTTGAATGCCAACACTGAATTTGGCTTTGCAAACCAACGACGAGAGATTTAATCGTTGCACTAGCGCCCGCATCGAGCCAAAAGCATTTCCGAACAGAGTGACGCCGCGATCGATGACGAAGCCATTCACGCGATCGGTGGTCATGCGCCCGCCAACGCGTGAATCGGCTTCCAGCACCAAGGGTTCCAGCCCGCGATCCTTCAATCGCACGGCGGCTCCGAGACCCGCTATGCCTCCACCGATGACGATGACGTCCGCGTCTCCGCTCAGAGAAACCATGAGCATTCTCCTTAGCGGCGCGTTCCCGCGAATAGATCGACGGCCTGATTGCTTCGCGCATACTTCACGTCATCGAAGCGCTCGCGAATAAACTTGTCCCAATCCTGCCGCTTGGTCACGTGATGGATGACTGGGCCAAAGATCACGTAGTTGTGCGCGTCCCAGCCATGTTCGAAGAGGAGTACCTTGCCGCCTGGTTTCATGATCCGCGCCGCTTCGCTAAAGAGTTTTTCGCGGGCCCCGCCGGTAGGAATTTCATGCGTGCCGAAACCAAAACAAACGGCGTCGCAAGACGCATCCGCCAGAGGAATGCTGAAGTGGTCCGCCTTGGACGGAATAATGCGCGGATTTCCAGTCGGTGGCAATTCGAGGTCGCGCACATCCTGCACAGCCTCTTCCGGCGACTCGCCTTCCACGTTCCAGCAGTCCACGCTCTGAATCGTGGCTTCCGGGAGCACGTCCGAGAGCAAGAATGCGTGACGATACGTTCCGATGTGCAAATCCGCGACGGTTACTTTGCCCTGGACTCCGCCCAATTCCACAAGCCGGCGGATATAACGCACCCCCGGATGCCCGTACATCCGATAGAGGCCGAACAACGAATACGCCAGCAACACCAATCCAATCGCAGCGAGCAACCACGCGGCCCTGAGCGCCATCGGCACGTGAAATAGAACTCCGATCGCGCCGAGCGGAATTCCGACGGCCAGAAATTTCTTCGTGATTCGCCAGTAGTCGCGGCGGCTGACGTAAACTGCGCGTCCCCAGTACCACCATGCCGTCGGCCGTTTGTCCGCGACAGTTCCCGGATACCAGTGTGAGGTTGCTTCGTGTGTGCTGGTCATCGCCCCTCCTCGAATCGAAACTCGAAATTGAAAATTCGAAACTCGGCCACTTCTCGTTCGAGCGGGCACAGTATTTGCCCGTAGGGGGGCAGCATGCTGCGTCCCTACTGCCAACCGGCGTCTTGCAACATTTGCAACACTTTTACTTGAAAAGGCTGGATGAAAGGCCGAACGAACGCCGAATTCGTCCACTCGATCGCTTGGACAAGCAAATCGAGAACACCGTCAACAAGCTTGTGTGTTTTTTGCTGATTCGGAGACTCATCATAGATCAGACAGAGAATCATGCCGAGATGCGCCAACCAGAGAATCGAAGGAAGTAACTCCCGCATCTCCTCGCCGAGGCCTGCATCCGTGATGGCCTCACGGAAAATGGCCATGCTTTGCGAGCGCTGGCCCTCCGTACCTTTTCCGAAAACCGAAAGCGGATGGTTCGGTTCGCCGGTGTAGCGAAACAGAGCCCCGAGAAAGCGGCGGTCGTCCTTCAGGATTTCCAATTTCGAGTGCAGCAGGACGCCCAGGCGCTCACGAAGCCCGGACTTCCCTTTCCATTCCTCCTGGACCTTTTCGCCATGAGTCTGTTGCACCTGATCGTAATAAGCAGAAACGATGGCTTCCTTGCTGGGGAAATAATAGTAAGCGGCCCCCGTTGCAACCTTGGCAGCTCGAGCGATGTCCCGCATCGTCGTGATTTCGAAGCCGCAACCGCGAAACAACTGCAGTGCGGTGCGGAGGATCAGCTCCTTAGTATTCTCACTTGCAGGCTTGGATGTAGGAATCAGGGAGGCATCTGCCATCTTGAACATGTTCAAATACTAACTGACAACCTGTCTTTTGTCAAGCAAACTCTGAACATGTTCAGTATTCGAGTTAACATTCTTATTTTCTTTCGTTTATATGAAGGTGGCAAGAGACGGTCGCTGTCGGCGTTTTCTTTCAGGTCTTCGTGCTAAGACATAGCCGTCTGGGGACGTGCATCTGGAGGACGAGCGCATCTCTTGGCTAATTCATCGGCGAGATGGCTCTTATTTCACTGATTCTCTTGTGTCTAGGGGATTTGCTGAGTAAGATGCCGCGCAGAACGGTCGGCAGTCAGGGGTCTGATCCCACGGGGAACATTTCGGGAGCATTTTACGTTCCATAGTTGGCAGGCCGAGATGGACTGCCAGACGGCTTTCGAGAGAGAAGCCGACTCGCAAGACACGCCTTGCACCGTAGTAGGTTAAAGAGGCTGAAGATACGTTGGAGCAGGATGCCCAACTGGTCCAGCAATGCCTCCAGGGCGACGGGTCGGCCTGGGAGGAACTTGTGCGTCGTCATAGCAGACGTATCTTTAACATCTGCTACCGGTTCACGGGAAACCGCACGGAATCCCAGGACCTGTCGCAGGATGT
>DATEHF010000058.1:0-435248 GCA_035279725.1 Candidatus Acidiferrum sp. | reverse complement strand
GTGTCAAAACTGTGCAGGAACTGTGCACAAACTCCCGGACTCCTGCACAGCGGTTGTGACCTCGCCGGTCATTTCATTTGCATGGCGGTTCATTTTTTCGAGTGCTTCTCTTTGCATTCGCAATTTCATCTGCGAATACTTTTTGAAGACCTTCGAGTCGCTCTGACGGAGCAGTTGAGTGACCCACTCGTCCGCGACGCCCCCGGCACTAAGCCGCGTGGCATAGGTTGAACGAAGATCGTAGAGCCGAAAGTAAGGAACCTTCGCTCTTCTCAACGTCAATCGCCAACCCGTTCGCAGGGTGCGTTGATAGCCCGTCGCGCTTTCCTCGCTAGGAAAAAGATAATCACTTCCTCCTGCGAGTGCCATCTGATCCCGGAACGCTTGAACAGCCATTGCCGTGAGTGGAAGCTCGGCAACACCGGTAGGCGTTTTCGAGTCAGGTATCCAAAGGACAGAGTTTGTTAGGTCCACTTGCTCCTTTTTCGCCGGCATCAACTCCTTGTAAACGCGGAGCCCGGTTTCGGTGATGATGCGGACGACATTGCGCAAGTGCGCGGGAGCGTGGCGTTCGATGCGCTGCTGTTCCGACCATGTGACGTAATGAGGCCGGAAAAGGCCCCGAATCGCGACGGGGAACTCCACGCCGGAACAGGGATTAGACGGAATCAATCGCTTCCGAACTGCAACATTCAAAATCCGCCGAAGAACCCTCAGCTCCTGATGAACGGTCGCGGGTTTCAAGGGTCGTCCTTCTCGGTACCCGAGTGCGGTTTTGATGAGCGCGCGCTGGCGCATTCGTTTCCTAAGATACGATTCGACATCGTCGGGGCTGATGTCGAGGAGGTTGCGGGTCGTGAACGTGGCCTTCAGATGCTTGACTGCGCGAAGGTTCGCGACGTGTGTTTTTTGTGTGCGGTAGGGCGGCTTGGAATAGTTCTCCATGAAAGTGTCCACCCATTGCCCGAAGGAAAGGCTTTCTCCCCGACGGACAATTTCCAGAACGTTCTGGTCGCGGGCATCGAGCCTTAGCCTAAGTTTCCTAAGGGCTTCCTGCCTATCTTCGGTGAAAGTGGATTCTCTCCTGTAGATGCCGTCCTTGTCCCGATACCGCATCCACAAGAATTTGGTGCCCTCTCGCCGAAACACGACTCCATCTTTCTCGATCGGTCTAGCCATTCTCCATCTCCTGTCTGAAGGTCGCGCGGAATGTTTCGAGTTCCGATTTGAGGAACCGGATGTTTCGACCCATTACGCGGAGATGGGGAATCTGCTTTCGCTCGACCCAAAGATACACAGTTTGTGGGCTCACGCCAAGATACCTCGCAGCTTCCCGAACTGTGAGTGGGCAATCATCGCAAGGTACAGGCGACTCTGCTCCAACTTCGACGAGGGTGTTTTGATTCATGGGACTGTGCTCCGGTCCTGAGTCATTTCTCCAAAAAGAGATCTGCTAAAGCTCTCCCTGAGCAAGCTGCCGAAAATACGATTCATTTGGGTCGTTATAATATGGTTTCAAATAGCAGAACATCGGCGGCATCGGATTGAGACCGTCGTAGGTAATCGCTACGGACTGCGCGTTGCGCAGCTCCGTGAATGTCTTCATGTCGAACCGATAGTCGCTCTGCCGATAGTAGGTCTTTGACGTTGTGAGATTGGCCTTGTTGGATTGAGCTTTGCCCGTTAGGAAACTGATATTGGTATCGTGGCCGGTTTCGGACAGGTTGTAGCCAACCTTGAGCTGGTCTTCCTTCCCGCAAAGCTCGCTGGCAATCTTTGCGGAAAAGTCATCCGAAAGGGCCAGGAAAATCTTCGTGCGGAAGGTCTGCAAGAGCGTGCGCCAGGTCTCACCGGGCAATGAAGACTTCAACGAGCTGATGCTCTGCGTGGCGATGATCGGGATGCATTTCGGTTGACGCGAAAGACTAAAGAACTTTTCATCGCCGGTCGGCTCGTTCTCCCCCACGGTTGCAAAATGCTGGTACTCGTCGCAGATGAAGAAGACCTGCCGGAAATACTGTTCCGGGTGAGCCTCTATCTGGGGCACACGGTTCAATACCGCTCGCTCGAAGTCAAGCTTCATCATTACTCCAATAGCCCTCGCCAAGCCGGGGTTCATGCCGATGGGAAAATTCAACGCACAGACCTTGCCGCTTTCGATCAACCAGGAGAACGAAGGCAGAGGCTTGCCGTATTTGCCATCCGCGTTGGCCTCCTTGTCGTAGCACTCCTTCGGCGGGCAGAAAATCCGCTTCACTTTTGGGTTGTCGTCGAAAAGCGAAAGGAACACGGAAATCCCCTCGACGATCGAGGTCCTGAGTTTCGGTTCTATGCGCCGCCAGTCGTCATAGAACCAACGCTTGACGGCTTCCAATTGAGCTCGTTTGTCTGGGTCGGATTTCTCAGGCGCCGGGACGGTCTTCTTTTGGAACTCAATCGCGTGCTTCTTCAGGTGCCGTTCTAACGTGGGCGTCGCTGGGGCCCGGTACTGGTCCGTATCTTTGGCTTCATCCGGAAGGAAATCGATGAGCACCTGGATATGCTCTTCGTAAGTGGCTTTGGGAATGAAGACAAAATGTTTGTCAAAAAGCTGCTCTTCTGCCTGCTCGATTCGTTGCTGTAAAAGCTCGGGGGAAATCGCACAGTGATAAACATCGAAGAGGGTCACGTAATCGAAGGCCACTTTGTGGAGCAGGATGATGAACTTCACGAGGTTGGTGTAGGCCTGCTGCCAGAAGGGTTCCTTGCCTTTGCCGAAGAGGTTGTTCAATAGCGAGGCGATGTTGTAGGCCAGGGCATACGCCTCGAGGTCATTGTGAAGGGGGTTGTAGCGGTATTCGGAATCGAGGCTGACTTCGACATAGTCGCCCTCCCTTCTGTGGCGCTGCAATATATCTCGCACTTTGTGGCAGAAGTTTCCCTTCACTTCTAGGACCAGTCCGCCGATCCGTTTCCCGCGGTCATGGGCCTGATAGGCAATCAGTTGTTCAGCAAAGGGGTACATGCAGCAACTCGTCTTGCCGCTGCCAATCGCGCCGAAGATCGCAATGCCGGTGAAGAGTCCGCGCTCGGGGATGGTCAACCACCAAGGGTCTCGAGCGGGTGTTGGCCTACGTGGATTGTGGACCTCTCCAAGCACTATATAGAGGTCGTTGCGCTTACGCGGGTCGGGGTAACGCGGTAGTCGCCCGGGCTTGTCCGGCCGGCGAATTTTCGATGCAAAAACGTACAAGCCCGAAAGCACGATGGAGTACGCGATGAACGGCGTTGTATATAGAAGAAGGATGTAGGTGCACTTGAATCCCCAGAAGACCGGGCTTGCCCTGAGATACATAAGTTCGAAGAGGACGTTGTCTTCGGGGAATGGCATCCTGAAATAGAGAGTCATTCCCGTGGCCATTGCCAGGAGGCATGCGACCATGCCTCTGGAGTTCAGAAATCGCTGCATCATGCCGCCTCCGTTTCCACCACGCAGGCAGACAGCTCGAGAGGGAGTGGATCACTCTTTTGCTGGACATACTGCTGACGCAGCCAGGGCTGGAATTCCATGTCATTGGCGATCATCTTTTGCAGCACGATATTCAGCACGTCCTCCGCACTGATTCCGATGAACCGGGCATAGTCTTCGAGCAGTTCGCTGACGTCTTGTTCGAGCCGGATTTTCCGCTTCAAAATGACTGGCTGTTCAGAAATCCTTAGCACTCGCTTTCTCCTTCCTATCTTCTAGTTCCCTTCTCTTTCCTCTCCCTGCGGCGACGGGGCCAAGACACGGAGCGCTGTACTTTGCGCCGATGGGCGGGAGCGACCCCACGGGTCACTTTCGAGACCGAATGGCCGAAAGTGGGGTCGCTCCCGCCCAACTCCGTGTTTTGGCCCCGTCGCTTTTCTTTGCCGTCTCCTTCGCATCTCTTTGGTGTTCCTTGGCTTCGCTCGTCTTCTGGGTGACGCCCAAACAGAACGGCCCCCTGAACACCTTCCTTCGCACCTCGTTCACCCTGATTCGTCGTCCTTGGCCCGAAAATCCGGCTGCTTCGGAACCAAATACGTTTCGAAGTAAACCTTCCGGTTCTGCACCTTCGACGGAAACTCAGCTCGGAGTTCCGCCTCCGCAATACGTCCGGCTTTCCAATTCTTGAAGAGGGTTTCGAAGCGATCGCCGGCAAATCTGCGCTTCGCTTCGTTGAAGAAAAGTAACTCGGCCTTGCTCACTGTTCTGAACTCGGAACTGTTCCAAATGCTGCGCGCTCGGAAATACCGGATGAGGTCCGCAGCGATGTCCGATTCGAGCGGAATCTTGACCGCAGAATTGAAAAGTTCCGTAGCCTTTTCAAAGTGCGCTGGCGTGCTCGAAACATAGAGGAATCGGAAGTCAGCTAGTTCACGGAAGAGAGTCTGATACTGCCCAAGATGAGTGACAAATCCGGTGAGCGCTTCAAGTCCCGGATCGACATAGGAAAATGTGACCACAGCGAAGAAGCCGGGACGGGGACAACTCATGAACAACGGGAACTTGTCCACGAAATAGCGCAGGGTGGGTTGGCTGGTGGGTCCACCCATGTACAGCTTCACCGGAAGGCAGGCCTTTTCGATGTGCAACTGGTCGCAGAAATAGGCAAGCTTTTCCGCTTCCGTTTCGAGGTACTGATTCCCCTGGTTGGCGAGGATGAAATCGAGACCGAGAAGCCGCGTCCGGATCGCTTCCAGTCGATGACGGCGGCGGTTGCGGAGGTTCTCGTGGCCAAGCTGGGCGTAGAGCTTGCGGGAGTAGAGATGATAGATGCACCCGTTGTGCCTGTATTCGCGCATCGTGGCGTGCCCCTGGGTGATGAGCTTCTGCGTCAGTGAATGAGTCCGATAGCCACGCTTGGCATCGACAAAGGCCAGGAACTGGCGGGCCGTGAAGTATCCGGAATGCATGGCCACGATGTAGAGGAAACGTGCCTCGGGTACGGTGTAGCCAAACGCCGTGAGGGCTTCGATCTGGCCCTGAGGAATGTTCATAGGGAAAGGATCTCCGCCGTTAGCTCGCGGTCACTCAAAACCCGGCGCACATGCGATGCATCATCGCCGTGACTGTAGAGCGTGAATCCAGCCAGGGCTTTGTCGGCAAGTTGGCGTGGCCGATAGTCGTCCGTCGTGAGCTCCAAATTGACTCGCGCCATGCTTTGATCTGGCATCTCGTATTCGATCTGCAAGTCGGGCACGGGAATGCGCCCATGAACTACGCGCAAACCGTGCCGCTCGGCAATCTCGCGCTTCTTGTCTGGGTCATCCTTGTCGGGGCCGAGCCGCACAAGATCGCGGTTCACTTTCCTTTTCAGCTCGAAGTCGAGGAGCACGCGGCGCACTCTGCCGCCCCGGCGGTCGATCCGGTCTTCCTCTCTCTGATAAACCCGGTACAATTCGGCGTCGTGTTTGGCTTCTCGCGGCTTCACAAAACCAGCATAGATTTCCTGGTCATTCAAGACCCTTCCTGACCCCTGCATGAGTCTCCTGCCAGCCTTCGTTAGGGCGTACATCCGGGTGTTCTTGCTGAGCGAGATTTCGACTCGTTTCTGTTCCACCAAACCTTGCCGCATGAGGTTCTCGGTTTCACGCTCCATCCGGCCCCTGTCGCCTCCATAGCCGTGACGTGCCAAGTCCTCCGCGTTGATGACGCGAAATTTGCCCAGGTCCGTGAGCGTCTGGATTTCTGACTCGCGCAAGTCATAGCCCCGGTAGCGGTCGTACAGCACGGCTCGGGAGTCCTTCGCGGGAACCTCTTTCGGAAGGGGCTCGCGGACATCTCTGGAACGTGCCCCTGGACGTGGGGTCTCCTCTCTGGGCCTCCCACTGATGGGTCTCGCATCATGGGATGGACGCGACGATTCGCGAGGGCGTGACGATGGGTCGCGGAATTCGTTCAAATCGGGTGTGAAATCGCGCGACATTTCAGCGTGCGCTCCAATCGTCGTCCGGCAAAGACATCGACCTATGGCCGCTGGTGATCTGGTTGTCGAGGTGCCTCAACTTGCGGCCCGTATCCTTCAAGAAAAACTTGCGCTGAATCCAATAGATAGCGGCGAAGAGGTTTCCGAAGAGAATCCCGAGCCAAACGAGAAGCACGATCCCGTACTGATGAAAGAGGATGTGCTTGTAGGGCACAAGAAACTTCAGCTCACCCATCAGACAAAACATAGATGCGAGAAGAACTGTAAGGGCCATAAGGATTGCATTCGCGATCATGTTTTGGCCTCCTCCTTCATGCAGAAATTCGTGTCGTTTTTTCGGTCTGTTTGAAGCGCAGTTTTCCCTGGTCCTCTCACAGCAATCTCCTCGTGCTGTCGTGAAATGAGTTAAGGAAGAACCGCTGTCGTCGGCAAACAGCCCTGCCCGTCTCCCGAGGCTTTTCGACGGGTTCTTTCCTTCGCGCCCAGTTCGGGATCTGCGAACCAAACGCTACTTCGCCGGTCGGCTCACCGCAGATGCTGCGGCTTCCGCCAAGCTTTGAGGAGCGATATGGCGAGAGCTCCCCTCATACTTACAGAGGTGTTATTTTTAGAAAATGTGTCGGACTTTTTCTAAGAAGGTGAATCTTGCCGGTAAAGCTATCAGAAGATGCGACTTCTACGAGAACATGTTATCGATATCGGCGAGCATAGCTTCCCGTTCGTGCCACGTGATTCGAAACCTGACTCCTAAAACCGAACGCGCGCCAAATGCCCGGAATAGCAGCCAGCCCAAGAGGGTTTCGATCCGATTGAAAAGGCTCGCTTCTCGCTTGCCTCTAAGCTCTTGTTGTCGCAATTTCTCCACGTATGCTCCCGGGTTGGCTTCCATCACTTCCCGTATCTCCCGCAAAGCCCTGCTGTAATGTAACCTGGCGGCGCGATTCGTCATGACACAGTCATGGGCGATTTCGTCCCAGGATCGACCTTCAATTCGCTCCCAGACAATCCACATAGTCTTCCGATCACACATGCAGAGGATCTGCTTGAGAAGTAGGCGAGCCTCCAACTTCTCGTCAAAACTCATGCCTTCGTTCAGCCGCAAACGTTCTTCAAAAGCTTCTTCTAAGCGGATTTCTGCTTGCCTCGATGCAGACAATCTCCTTAGGAAGGCACGATACAGGTATGCACGCATGTCCCGGATAGGTGGCAGTTCGGCAAGCTGCTTCGCAAGAACTGCTTCCGAGACGGTGGCTGCTGCTTCCTCCAAGAGGTTCACGGCAACACAGGGATCGGCGAGGGACTTTTGAGCGTAGGAAACGGCCTGAGGAGCAATGTCTTGAGCGACGGAAAGGACGCGTAGTTCAATGGGCCTGCCGAGAGGGTCAACGGCATTCACCAGGGCCGGCTGACTTCGATGCACGGTCTTGCTGGTCATGCTTCCTCCACTTTTCGCCCCGATGTCGGAAGGTGATTTGCGAGTGCGGCGCGACGTTCATTCGCTCTCGATGAACGCACACCCCTATCCATGGAACGCATAATGGAAGAAAAGGTTTCCCTGAAGAACGCAGCGAAATCACCGCTGACCTGCCTAAGGCCACTCTGCTTATTTCTCAGCTTTGCGGGTTCTCCGCCCTATTCCCAGACGATGACTTCGCGATCAAATCCATCTCACTTCCGGGGTCGAAAATCTGAGATTTTGTTGGTCAACCACGATCGGTTTTCTCGGGAAACAATCCCGGCATCCAGCGTGAGGCCAGCGTTGCCGGGAAGACGAGACGCAATGGCCCGCGCGCGCTGTCCGAGACGAGCACGCCCTTCTCTACTAGTGACCCAACTATGCGGCGCGCTTGGCGGTCGCCGGTACCCACCACGCCAGCGGCCTCGGCACGCGGCAGTTCTCCGCGGTATAGGATGGCTTCGAGGATGCTCCCCGATTTCGGCGGCAAATTGCCAAGCCGGAATTCTTCCTCCGCCCAAATGACGATGCGCGTACGCAGCCGATCTGGCTGGACCAGGGTTTCCATGAAGGAGACCTGATCAATGCAGACGCGCAGGAAAAACCTGCTGAATTCGGCCAGGGCTTCCTCGCTCAGCTGGCCGCGGCCGTCAAGGTCGTTACGACGGGGTCCATCGCAATCGGCAAGATGCTTCTTGTAAGCCTCGACATTTCGCGCCAAACCGCGTGCTACCGACCAGACGGCTCCCGTATCGAGGGTTTCAAGCAACATCGCATGCGACACTAGGCGGGCAACGCGACCGTTGCCGTCTAGAAACGGGTGAATCCAGAGCAGGCGGTGATGCGATGTCGCAGCGCCAAGAATGGAATCTGTTCTGCTCAGGTGTGCGTAGACTTCCTCAAAACGCATCAGGAAGCGTGGCACTGCGCTGGGGCTGACGGGGACATGGTTGCCGACCTTCACATCTCGTCGACGCAGTTCGCCAGGGACAACCTTTACACGTTCTTTCGTTTGCGGGTCTTCCACCTGCAGTAGGTCCTCGGGCAGCAGCTCGCAGAAACGACGATGGATTTCACGGATGCCGTCACTCGTGACGGCGTGCCCTCTCAGGCCGCCGCCGTCAATCCATTTCTGGACAGTGATATGTGCTTTCGCTTCGAGTTGCAGATCGCGTTTGTGGGGGTCCTTGCTATAGTCGTTCTTGAGGGCACGCTCGATATCGATTGGATGAGTGTCGTGCCCTTCGATCAGGTTACTGTAGTAGCAGTTCATCGACCGCACGAGCTCGGCGAGTGAGGTCACCAGACTCTCTGGCAGGCTCCGACGAAACCCCGCCGCCTTCTGCGCCAGTTCAACAGCGAGGTCGGTGAGCGCCCCGCGGTGACGGGAGGTTTCACTGATGAGCAAGGGCTCCATGAGGTCAGTCGACTCCTTGCGATCAACCCCCATCATGATGTCCGCATCAATGTCCGCATTAGGTGTCATTGCAAATCTTTATATATCATCGCTTTATAAGATTTTCAAGGACTATTTGCGCCTCGCAAAAGTCCGCGTGTTAGTCCTCCTGAAGCTACCGTTCTTTCTAAGCGTGCCTTACTACAAGCGATGGTTCGAGCATGTCCAACATCACTTTCCAAGGTCTTCGCATTCGCGCCATCTCGGTAGACGATTTGTCCATTCCCGAATGGGATTTCACTATTGGACGAATGTTCCAATGGAAGTGTGGGATTTCACTATCGGCGGCTACCAGGTCATCAAGAAATGGCTATCGTATAGAGAAGAGAAACTCAAAGGCCAACCCCTCGATGCAGGTGAAGTACGATATATCCAGGAAATTGTTCGCCGCATCGCTGCGATTTCTTTTGCTGAGCCGATCGTTGGATCAATTACGCTGATATGATAGGCTGTTATCAAGCGGCGATGTTATGCAACGAATCGCGAGTTCAAGCCAAAAAAATTCCAAAAGAAAACCCAAGGAAAAACTTGTCTTCGATGCCCAAGCTTTTCTCGATTCCGCCGGCGTGTCGAGAAAAGTCATCCAGTATCGAAAGTCACAGAAGATTTACTCTCAAGGTGAGCCTGCCACGAGTGTGATCTACATTCAAGAGGGCGGCGTAAAACTGTCCGTTGTCAATGAGGTCGGCAAAGAAGCAGTCGTGGCGATACTGGGCCCCGCCGACTTTATTGGGGAGGGGTGCCTGGCAGGCCAGGAAATTCGCATGGGGACGGCCACCGCGATTGGGCCCACGGCCGTGCTGGTCATCGAAAAAAAAGAGATGATGCGCGTGCTCCACGCGGAACATTCGCTCTCCGACCGCTTCATGGCTTACATCCTTTCGCGAAACATTCGAATCGAGGAGGATTTGATCGATCAGCTTTTTAACTCCAGCGAGAAACGGTTGGCGCGGACCCTCTTGCTGCTCGCACGCTACGGTAGGGAGTCCCAACCACAAAAGATGCTTCCACAAGTATCGCAGGAGATGCTGGCGGAAATGATTGGCACGACGCGCTCGCGGGTGAATTTTTTCATGAACAAATTCAGAAAACTAGGCTTCATTCATTACAATGGCGGGCTTCAGGTCCACAATTCTCTCCTAAGCGTTGTCTTGCACGATTAGGCACCAACTCTCCCACTTATCGGAAAGCGGCGAACTTCCACATCACTGCTGGTAACAGGGCTTACCAGCGCGCATATAGCAGATTGTTGGCCAGAAGGGGATCTATCGACGTCCAGGATCTCGGGGAATTCTTTTCGTCTCAATCGCCTCAGCCGCGGAAAGCTTCCGGTCTACGTGTGGTTCTGAGCGCGGGGCACCTGAATGCAACAAACAGCGCTTCCCAGGAGCGACTCCACACGTAGGACAGGAGACAGCGATCAGCTGCTTTAGGGTCAAGTCTCTCATTCTCATTGCGATAACGTGCCATAAAATGAGCAGCAGTGCTGTTTCAATTGGCACACTATACGCACGAGCTATCGGAAACTGACCCAATAATCGTTGGGAGCAGGGCTTGTCACTAGCTAACGGACTCGAATGCCCGCAGCATTAATTGGAAACTTAAACCAAATGGCCGGTGAGCCGACATTGCCGGAGTTTGAAGCTTGAGGCCCCCACCGGGATTCTTAGCTTCAAGCTAATTCGACAGTCATCCGGTTGCCGCTGCCGATTGGGCGAAAGACTTAACGGCCACGGCCTCGTCGTCCATGATTTCGAAGACGGTATACAGCCTTGTAATTTGCATTAGATCGTGAACCTTATTCGTGAGGTTGAGCAGCTTCAGTTCTCCCTCCTGCTTCCGCACGCTCGTGAAAGCACTGACCAGATGGCCCAAGCCTGAGCTGTCGATGTAATTGACGTCGCCAAGATTGAATAGAATCTTCTTCTGTCCCTTACTTAACAGGTCGCAAACCAGGTCGCGCAGTGCAGCGCTCTCTTCGCCGAGCACAATCCGGCCGCTGATGTCCACAATCGTGACGCCACCTACCTGTCGAGTGGTTGTAGTCATGTGCATTGGCAACCTCCTAAGGCACTTTAGTGCTCGAAGACTTCACCGTTGCAGCGGCGGATGATGCTCAACTCAGCCTTCCGGCAACCCCACATTAACGCAAATCGTTATATGGCTGTCGAGGAATCCTTGTCCTCCACCTGTGAGTGAACTCCCACAATTCGGAAACGTTTTGCACATTCTGGCCTTCCTCTCTCTGCGTCGCGGCGGGCTTGCCCCCAAGTACCTGCGGCATGCAATGTGGGGTCTAACTTCGCCGCTGCCGTCGATCGTGAGCCTGTTCCGAATGGCCATTCGCGTCCAGCCAGGTCAAGAGATTGCGAATACTGCCGTGCGCCAACGCAATGCTCGAATCGGCGGCGCCGTAGTAGAGGTTGATGGTATCGCCGTCCGCCGCCACCGTATAGCCGCAAGGAAACACCACGTCTTGCACGTCGCCATGACGTTCATATTCTGCTTCAGGCGCAAACATCCAAGAATCCCCGCGAATCAAGCATTTTTCTGGTTGCTCAAGGTCGAAGAGAGCCAGTCCCAGCCGGTAGATGGAACTCGACGGCGTGCGTCGAACGCCGTGGTAAATCATCAACCAGCCGCGCGACGTTTCAATCGGTGGCGGTGACATTCCAATTTTGTTGGCATCCCACCAAGCTCCCCGGCGGGCCTCCAGCATGAGCTTGTGATTGCCCCAATGCCGTAAATCGGGCGAGTAGGAAATCCAGATGTGAGCTCCAAGCGGCGTCATAGGCCGATGGATCAAAGCCCAAGAGCCATTAATCCTTCTAGGCAGCAGGGCTGCGTCTTTGTCGTCCGGCGACATGACGACACCGAGTTTCTCGAATACGCGAAAATCTTTCGTGAGTGCCAGAGACACTCCAGGACCGCCACGCGAATACGAAGTGTAAGCCACGGCATATTGCTGGAGCTCCGGCATATACGTGATGCGCGGATCTTCGACGCCCCATAACTCCTCGGGGAACCGCTCGACGTCTGGGATGAATGTTGGTTCGCGATCGATCTGCCACCCATCCACGCCGTTTGTCGAACGCGCCACACACAAATGAGAGAGCCCGCGGCGATCTTCCACGCGACAAAGGAGAAGAGTGGAGCCGTCGGGCAGCAAGGTAGCGCCCGCATTAAAAACGCTATTCATGGAATACGGCCAATCCTTTCCGGTAAGGATCGGATTGCCGGGATGCCGGTGAAATAGCGTCTCGTATCCGTTCATGACCGGTCTGTCGAGACTTTTTTCAGCAAGCATGCTCATCGTGAGTTGCTCTCCGTAACGTCTGCTTCTTCCAGCTTGCGCATTTCCAGAAGCGCCATCAAAAAAGATAGTGTCGATTCCGCACCCTGGTTTTCATTGGCTCGATCGGGATGCAAACCGTCTCGACATCCGCCGGTCGTGTGATCGTACAGCGCAATCTGCAAGTCGTTATCTCCGAGGAACCAATTGAAGGCGGACCACGCCTCTTTCCTCCAGCGGCTTTTTCCCGTAGCGCGATAAGCCTGCAAGCAAGCCGACACGACGGCACAAGCCTCGATCGGTTGTTGGTCGAAGCGCGCCTTTTCCGTTTTCCTCGAATAAAAACCATGTGATCCGATAGGCACAAAATGACCTTTTATTTCGCAGCGCTGAATCGTCTCTAGCCAATCCAATGCTTCGAGTCCGGCTAGAATCATCTCGTCGTTGCCGCCACGCATTCCCGCGCGAATCAAAGCCTGTGGCAGGCGAGCATTGGAGTACGCAAGGCCGTTTTCAAACCAGTTCCAGTCTGTCGAATGTATCGCGCGATAGGAATTTAAAAGGCGATTCGCAAGTTCATCCGCCGCGCCAAGAGCTGCGCGATCCCCGGGGAAGGAATCGAGATATTCATGAAGTCCCAGCAAGGCGAAAGCGCAAGCGCGCGGACTCTTAAACTCAACGGCGGCGGGAATCGCCAGCTCGAAGAGACGACCCGCAGCTCCACGCAACCCAGCATCCTTGGATCGGCCGAGGACGGTTCCTAATCCCCATAGTGCGCGGCCATGACTGTCTTCCGAGCCTTCCAGTTCCTGCCACTGGCGTTCATAGCTGAGGCAGTTTCTAAATCTCTTGGTTAGCGGGTCGAATGCCAGCCACAGAAAAGACAAATAACGAGCGGCGAGGTTCGACGATCCCGCTGGAATACTGCTTACCATTTCTTCCAGGAGAATCGCGACGATGAGCGCGCGAGCATTGTCATCCGTCGAATATCCTTCCGGATAGTTTGGTACCGTGAATACTGCGTGCTCTACGATTCCAGTGTGGTCAGTCATCCGTCGCAGATGATCCAGCTTTACAGCCGGAAGACGGTCGAGAGCCTTTTCCGTGTTTTGCGCCGAAAATGTGGCGCGTGGATTCCGCAAGCGCTCGTTGTACACGCGTTCAAAGCTCCCCATGTATTGTTGAGCCACGCGATCCCAAACCATGTTCCTCGAATAGAGGTACGCACGTTTCCTCATGGCGTGGCGCGCGGTGCCATTCTCCAATAGATCGATCGTTTTTTCGGCAATCGCCTGTGGATTGTCAAAGGGAACAAGTACGCCGCGTTGGTCGTCCAACAGCTCGATCGCATGCAGGTAGGGAGTGGAGATGATCGCTTTTCCCGCGCTCAAGGCATAGGCAAGCGTTCCCGAAACGACTTGTCCTTTGTGCTTGTAAGGCGTGATGTAGATATCTGCTCCGCCGATCAGTTCTATTAGCTCTCGAGGACTGACGAACCGGTTGCGAAAGATCACGCTGTCCTGGACCCTGAGTTCCTTCGCTAGGTTCTGCAAGTACAGCCGGTATTTGTCACCTTCTCGCCGGAGAATATGCGGGTGCGTCACGCCGGAAATCATGTAAACAACATTGCTGTGCCGCGACAGAATGCTTGGCAACGCTTGGATTACGTTTTCGATGCCCTTGTTTGGAGAGAGCAGGCCGAACGTAAGCAATACATCTTTTCCTTCGGTTCCGAAGCCATCCTTGTAGAAACTGGAATCGGTAAATGGCACATCGGGAATTCCGTGGGGGATGAGATCGATTTTGTCCGGAGAGACGTGAAAGACTTCTTCCAGGATATCGGCGGATTGCTGGCTCATGACAATGAGACGATCCGACAAAGTCGAAATTTCTGCCATCACTGTGCGTTGATCGATGTTGGGCTCGCGAAGGACTGTGTGCAACGTCGTTACCACGGGCATCTGAAGGTTGCGTAGAAGTTCTAAAATGTGAGCGCCGGCCGGACCGCCGAAGATTCCATACTCATGCTGGAGACAAACCAAATCGATGTTGCTGAAATTGAGGAAGTCCGCAGCCTGCCGGTATGACGTTAGGTCATCTTCGGAAAGCTCGAATCGCACTCGTGCAGGGTAACTGTAGCCCTCCACTGTATCGTTGACTGGCAACGCCAGAAGTTCCGTCGCGCCATATTCAGCGTGGATCGCATCGCAGAGGTCTGTCGTGAATGTCGCGATCCCGCACTTCCGCGGAAGATAATTCCCGACGACGGCGACTCGACTTGGAAGCGCCGGTCGCGGTTGTCCGGTCGTGAGTGTTGGTGTCTCCTCCTCAATGGTGAGCGGGCTAAGATCGATACGGGCCACGGTCTCTACTAGGGACATTGTCTTTGGCAACGACATTCGCTTTGCTATCTCCTTGCCACGCTGGCCAACTCCAGAAAGCGAGAAGGCGATACGCGGTTCTTTCGCAATATGACAGTCTCGTGAAGCCGCTGATTCCTCGGTTGCGCTCTTCCCCCAAGACGCGCATATGGCTTAACCTGCGATTAGATTCCTCGTTTAGCAGCATCTGAGCCCACAACCAAGAGCCACAAACCGCTTAACCGCGCCAAGAGAGCGGGGGCCAAGGGAACCGATGGCCTCAGTAACCGCCGCCGTAGCCGCCTGCACCGGCTGCCACGGCCATCTTTTCCTCCCCCTTAGCGTCGGCGATCAGGACTTCGGTTGTTAGCATCAGTGAGACGATGGACGCAGCGTTCTGGAGTGCGAGACGGGTAACCTTAGCTGGATCAATAACACCAGCCTTGACCAGGTCCCCGAACTCACCAGTCTCTGCGTTGAAGCCGAAGTGCTCATCCTTCGATTCGCGCACACGTCCAACGACTAACGCGCCTTCATGCCCGGCGTTTTGCGCGATCTGGCGAATGGGTTCTTCGAGCGCACGCTTTACGATGTTCACCCCAATACCTTCATCGTCGTGGAGTTTCAGCTTCTCCAGGGCCGGCAGGCAGCGCAGAAGAGCAGTACCGCCTCCAGAGACAATGCCTTCCTCAACTGCCGCACGGGTGGCGTGCATGGCGTCCTCGACCCGAGCCTTTTTCTCTTTCAACTCGGTCTCGGTTGCCGCCCCCACCTTGATTACCGCGACGCCGCCAACCAACTTGGCAAGTCGCTCCTGGAGCTTTTCCTTGTCGTAATCCGAGGTGGTCTCTTCGACCTGCACACGGAGCTGCTTGATTCGGCCTTCGATCTCGCCGGCCTTGCCGGCGCCCGCGACGATTGTGGTGTTGTCCTTGTCTATGGTCACCTTCTTGGCGCTTCCCAGGTCCTCTATCTTCACGTTCTCGAGCTTTATGCCGAGGTCCTCGGTGATGGCTTTCCCACCCGTGAGAATGGCAATGTCCTCGAGCATGGCCTTGCGGCGGTCGCCGAAGCCCGGGGCTTTCACTGCAGCGCACTGGAGTGTGCCGCGCAGCTTATTCACCACGAGCGTGGCCAAGGCCTCGCCATCGACTTCTTCAGCAATGATCAGTAGCGGCTTGCTCACTTTGGCCGTCTGTTCAAGCAAGGGCAGCAGGTCCTTCATCGAGCTGATCTTCTTCTCGTGGATCAGGATGTGCACGTCCTCGAGTACGCATTCCATACGCTCCGGGTCGGTCACAAAGTAGGGCGACAGGTATCCGCGGTCAAATTGCATGCCTTCGACCACTTCGAGGGTCGTCTCCATCGTCTTGGATTCCTCGACGGTGATGACGCCATCCTTACCGACCTTCTTCATCGCTTCGGCGATGATGCTGCCCACCTGCTTGTCGGTGTTGGCACTGATTGTGCCCACCTGCGCGATCATGTCGCCCTTCACCTCGCGGGAAAGCCTCTTGATCTCTCCAACGGCAACTTCGACTGCCTTATCAATGCCGCGTTTGAGCGCCATCGGGCTCGCGCCTGCGGCAACCGTTCGCACACCCTCACGGAAGATTGCTTGGGCCAGCACGGTCGCGGTCGTGGTGCCATCACCAGCCACATCCGAGGTCTTGGACGCAACCTCGCGCACCATTTGTGCACCCATGTTCTCGAGCGGGTCCTGCAGTTCGATCTCCTTCGCAACGGTCACGCCGTCCTTGGTGATGATCGGCGCCCCGAACTTCTTCTCGATCACCGCATTGCGCCCCTTCGGGCCGAGCGTGATCTTTACAGCGTCAGCCAGAATGTTGACGCCGCGCAAAATCGCCTGACGTGAATTCTCGCCGGTTACAATTTGTTTTGCCATTAGACGTCACCCTCCCGGGTGATTGAGCACTTTTGCCCCGTCCGAAATCTTCGGTTCGGGTGAAACCTACTTCTTGCTGGATGCTGCTTTGGCGATTCCGCTAACTTTCACCAGGATTTCCTCCTCACGGAGGATCAAGTACTCCTGGTCGTCGATGTTGATGTCGTTGCCGGTGTATTTGCCGAACAAGATCCGGTCACCCACTTTCACATCGAGTGGGATGCGATGGCCTTTTTCAATCTTGCCGGCTCCGATGGCCATGACCTCGCCCTCATGAGGTTTTTCCTTCGCCGTATCGGGAATAATGATCCCGCCCTTCGCGGTTTCTTTCTCTTCCAGCCTACGTACGAGGACGCGGTCATGCAGGGGAGTGATATTCACAGTCATTTCTTTGACCTCCATTCAATCCATTCCAAAACTTGAACAATCAACTTCTTGAGGCTCCAGGCCAACGCTACGGGCGGAAAATCTTGCGGTTCTTCTGGCGCGCCGATTCCAGGTCGTCCGTCTGCTTTTTCAGAAGCGCGGCTTCTCTTTGCGGGCCTTGTTGCTCATCCAGTTTCACCGCTTCGCCGATGGCAAGCTCAGCCTGTTCATTGACGCGCTTGGAATAAATGACGAGTCCAAGGCGATCACCATAGGAGGAGCGGACAAGATTGAAGGAGTATTGCGCGTCTTCCCAAGACGCCTCGACCGCTGGCTTCAGGTCATAGTGGTCGGTTTTCGTGGAATCGATCGCCAGCGCAACACTTGTCGTCGGGCCATACTTCTGCGAAATGGACTTCACCATGTCGTCGGTGGTGAGCCCTTCCGTGGAGCTTTGATCGTAGGTCACGGAGATCTTGTAGAGCTCACCGTTGTAAAAGGAAAAAAGAATCTGTTTGACGGTATCCGATTGGAATGAACTCCCGGGAAGGTTCGGCGGCCTCCATTCCATCTCCTGAATCATCGCTGGACGGCCGTGAATCAACTTTACGTCGGCCATCTTTTGGCCAGTACGCTCCAGCACTCTAGTCACGCTCATTCCAATGGAAAAGTGCCGATACTTGGAAAGATCCTGTGCACGAAGTAATGGCCCCGCAAGGAGCAAAACAACAAAACAAAGAATCGAGCTGCGCATCGTTTTCATTTTCATGCCTCTCACGTATTCCTAAAAGACTTAAAAGTCTGAGCAAAGTGATGTTTTGTCGCCGCATCTCTGTGAAATTGTTACCCGGCGTGACCTGCTAACAGCAGCGCTCAACGCCAGGGAAAGCGCCCGCACGTTTGTCCGCCGAGATTCTTAGAGCTGGCGGGCGTGAATCCTTCTGCCGTTCACGTAAGCAGTGAGCACGGTCAAAAGCACTGCGCAAATCATGGCAACTATTGTGGTAACGACCGCCCCGCGGTAACCGCCAAAGCCCGCGGAGCGCATCAGGAATCCTCCCGCTACAGCACCACCAACACCCATGAGGATGTCCATGGATCGGCCATAGCTTTCACCCTGAAGAACTCTTCCTGCTGCCCATCCAACGACCACTCCGATGAAAATCCATGCGAGTAAATACATACATTCCACCTTTCACTGAATCCAGGACAAACCTACTTGCGACTCGATTACTTGCTCTTTCTTCTCCGCAGAAACCTTCTTGTGATCACCCCGCTCTAATGCATTCCCAGTGCGGCAAACTAACGGAGTGGATTCCTCCTCACACCGGCTTCATCCCGTACAACTCGCGGTCTGCCGTGCGAAGCAGGGCCTCAATCGTTTCGCCGTCCTGGGGATAGACAGCCACGCCGATGCTCGCGGAAAGCCGTGGCTCGAGACTATCCGCGGCTAACCGGCTACGGATGCGTGATGCAACAAGCTTTGCCGCCGCCGCTGTTGTCTCGGGCAGGATAACGACAAACTCATCGCCGCCGTATCGCGCGGCCGTATCGACAGCTCGACAATCGACGCGGAGTACATCGGCGAAACGGCACAGGGCCTGGCTACCGATCAAGTGGCCGTAGCGGTCGTTGATCTTCTTCAATTGATCCAGGTCGAGCAGTAGAACGGCAAACGGCCGTCCAGTGCGCCCGGTGCGTTTGACCTCTGCGTCGAGCGCTTCGGCCAGCCGACGGTAGTTACCTAAACCGGTAAGCGGGTCAGTCACGGCGAGAAGTTGTACCTTCTCTTCTGCGTGTTTGCGTTCAGTAACGTCGAAAGCAGAAACCAGACTGGCCAACATTCCATCAAATTCAATCATCGTTGTACTGATATCGAGCCACCGCTCGTCGCCGTTCTTCGTGAGAATCTTGACCGCATACTGCTCGGCGTCCCCATGTCGCGCGCCCCCTCGATTTAAGCCCAGTTCTCGACAATCAGGATGGACTAAATCCCAGAAGGTCATGGACAAAAGCTCTTCTCGTGCATATCCGCTGATAGTCTCGGCGGCATGATTCACATAGTGCAACCGCCCTCCGTGACTAATGAATACCGCACACGCAATAGCTTCGGCTAAGGTGCGGAAGTCTGCTTCCCCGCATAGGAGTTCGGCCCGTAACAGCGCATCTGCAGCCCGTTCCCTGATCATCGTACGCATTGGAAATCTCGCGTGCTCCTGCGTCCCTGCTTTGCCGGACAACTTGAGGGGCGGACTTAGCCCGCCCCCCAACGAAAGGTCCTGCCGGCTTCAGGCCGCTACGGCAGCGACGGTCCTTTGGATCGTTGAATTGAGGACTTCGTACGTTTGAACTCGGGGCGTACCTTCAACCAGGGATGCCAGGATCTTCGTCACTTCGGGATACGTTCCACGGTTGTACGCCTCCGCATGTTCCGCGGTCTCCCACAGACTGAAGGCATGAACTTCTTTTCCGCTTGGGTATAAGAGGGTGATTTCGTCGATAAACCCCTTCTGCTTGCGCAGCAAGGGAATAATTTCACTTTCAACCTTCTGCTTGAATGCCTGGGCACCGTCGTTTTTCAGGTGCATCGATACTTTGCGTGCAAACATGTCAACCTCCTTCGTTGGCTGCCCAAGGGGGATTCAGATAACCTCTGATGGTTTAACGGACCTGAAGACTCCCTCAGTACCTTAACTAAAATAGGTTAATTAACTTGACCTGTCAAGCACAATCTGAGAGTATTTTTCATAGTTAATCGGTGGCAGTTAATTGAGCGAGGGACGCAATGGATGTCTGCTTGGTGATCAAACAGCGGCTGGAAGAATTAGGGCTTGAACAAAGAGATCTGGCCGCCGCCACCGCCGTTACGGAGTCCTATATTTCGCAGCTGCTGACGGGGAAGAAATTGCCCCCAGAGCCTAATCGCACAGACATTTACGACAAGATAGGGAAATTCTTGAAACTGCCCGCTGGCAAGCTTACCAAGCTGGCGGACCATCAGCGCAAGGAAGTATTGAAGCGCAACCTGGGCGACCCACCCAAGCCTTTGTTTAAAGAAGTTCGAGAGTTGATTCTCCGCAAGTGTGCACCCGCAAAAGAAAAACAAATCCGGGTGATTTTTGAGAAACAGCCCTTCGGCGAACTCGAGCGCCTCGTCACACAAAAGCTTTTGGACATCGTCAAGAGAGTCGCAAAAGACGAATTGGAGAATGAAACGTGGCTCCATTCCGTGGCGCGGCTCAGCGGCCGAAGCTACGAAGCAATGCGCGTCAGTATCCTTGAGTTCCTGGACACGGATGCCTTCAACTTGTCAGTTGAAAACTGCGTTTCCTTCCTGGATCCGTTGATCGAATCCTGGGATATCGATATCGCAACCTTCGGGATGGAAATCGTCTTGAATCGGAGACTAATTCCGGGCTATGCAAAGAAATTTGAGTTTGTCGAAAGAGAGTCTTCGCAAACCGAGGAAGAGCCCGGGCTCAAAGAATTCCTTCGTCTGCAGTCTGTGAGCGGCGATGCGACCGGGCAAGAGATCGAGTTTCTAAAGAAGCTGAGATTCAACGGAAAGCACCCGACGCCGCTTTATTATTACCGGGAATTGCAGAACCTGAGAGACCCGCTCCATTTTCGCGCGCCTACCGCCCAGACCCTGCGGAAAAAAACATTGGGTCAGTCCCAGCCCGAAGGATCGGTCGCCCCGATGCATAAATACCTAGAAGCAGGCGGCATCGAGAAACAGATGCAACTTAACGGCAGGAAAAAGGCAGTACAGCGCTGGGCCGGAAACAGAGGCAACCAGCCCAAGAAACAAAAAGCAAAGTCGTAGGAAGTTTCACCGGCTAGGACGAGGAAGCTTTTGTGAGCGACGTTAACGTCCAGTACATGGGTTTCGAAGCGAACGCGCTCGTGCGTGAGTACAGTTTCCTCGTGCGGCAGGCCTTGAACGAGACCAGCGAATTTACCCTCACAATTTTGAACGAGGCATTTAATTCCCGGCGCGTGCGCTATCAAGACGCTCCCGAGATCTGCTCTCTCAAGCTCCACCGTGAGCTCGCCACCTTTTCAAACCATCCCCCGCAAACACACTACCGCATCAGCGAAATCGACTTGGACGAGTACCGCAACGCCCACGCCCCGAAACCCAAGCCCAGCCCCTAAACCCACAGGGAGGACAAATAGTCTTGAGGTCGCCCACAGCATCTCATTCCTGCAAGCTTAAGAGAACTCTTGGCGCGACGCATTGATGACGAGTTTGGCCACGTTCAGCAGCTCAGCCTAATAGGGAAGGAGCGCGGCTACCTGCTCTACGATGAGATTAACGACAGTCTGCCCACCGATGTGCATCCATCGCAGGAAATTGACGATCTCCTGTCCACCTTCAAAATTGGACTTCCGATGGGTATGAGTCATCGTCTCCAAAGTCTTGTTTAACGCTTACGAGACACGTGGGATCACCGTCTGGACATGGCCGGTAACGCGACCAGGACTTGGCGTCTTAGGTTTCTGCGAACGCCATGGCCACCGCTGGTATACTTTTTTCTTCCCCGGTTCGCCGTTGAAACTCGTGATGTCACTCTCAGGAGAGAAACTCCGAAACAAAAAGACGGAGGATACGTGGCGCGAGTGTTCAAGTTCATTGATGTCTCGGGATGCGAAATGCACACGATAGAGGACCCGGACGATAAACTTCCGGTTCCCACAAGCAAACAGGTAATTTCCATTGGGTCCAGTAGAATGCAGGTAGAAACAGTGACCACGCTGGGGGACTCAGAAACGTGTAGCGTCTATTTTGTGCGTGTTCGAACTTCTGAGGGAGCCAACTAGCTAGTGAACTTCCACCGGATCACCTGTTTTGTGCTCTTCAATCTGGAAACGCAAGAAACAGTTAATCGCATTGAGCGCGTTCTTGTCCGTTGATGATATGACCACACGTCCGCCAGTCGGGGTTTCTTCGAACGAGTAGCGCATCTTTTTCTGTAACCGCTTCATCTCAGGCATGCCTGGCGGTACGGTGTCGTGCACAAACATCGGAATATCAAAATCACCATTCTGGAACGCGTGAGCGATGTGCCTCAAGTGCATCCTGATTTCGTCCCGATTGGTCGAGTCAGCGGAGTCGTTTGCCTCAACCTGAATGATTCCTTCCGACTCGTTTAGATAGAAATGGTGTGTGGTGGCAGTCTGCGAAAAACCCATTCCTTTCTCGCCCCGCTCGTTCATCTGAGTACAGGCGGCTTCGTTCAAGTCCCGTTCCGTGAAACTAAAGGGCTTCAGCGCCCCTCGTCTGTGCGCATTTAAGGTCGCCTGCGCCCGAAGCAGACGTTCCGGTTCCCGCTGACGCTGTGCAATAACTGTGCAGAAACCCTATCTTTTCCATCGATTGGGGTTAGCTTTGAGCGAAAAGCAGATGCCCCGATTTGTTGGAAACATTGAAAGTTAGAAAAATTTGATGGAGTTGTTGGAGCCGGAAGCCGCGCTTAGAAGGCAGACGTTCTATCCAGCTGAGCTACGGGCGCAATCCTCGGAACTCTTTCAGTTTAAGGCCAACGTTTGGTCAATCGCAACGGGGCTTTGCCAAGAGGGGCGCTATGTGAACATTTCCTCCAAGAATATTCTTCTGGCCACGGATTTTCCCTCAGCTTCCTTCACACCATGGCCCTGCCACATGGTCAGCGAGGCGCCGCGCCCTGTGCTGACCGTGAGGTGTTGGTCCGCTTGAGAATGGGTGAAATGACTTAGTGGTTGGGCGATGCACCGGCGAGAACAACTTCGTTCTCGTGGCTCACATCAGAAAGTTTGTCCAGCACAGTGCGAAGAATGTGCATGCGGTAGTAGACGTACACGAAGTACATCGCCGGCACGATGAGCAAAGTCAGGCCAAAGTTGTTGCCCTGACCTGCGGCGCTAGCCAGACCTGCCACAGCAGCGCCCACCAGGAAGTACGGGAACGTCCACTCATAACATTGCGGCCAGAGCTGCTTCAGTGACTGTCCCTCGGCCAGCGAAATCACCAGCGACACCAGGCCAGTGTTCAAGACCACGTATACGCACGCGCCCACTGTCATCATCGCTACCGCAGAACTCGACCCCAGCATTGCCGGCAGCGCGTGCGAAGTCCAGAAAGCTGCTGCTGTACAAACCGTCAGACACGCGCCATTGAAGAAAACCTGTACCGCCTTCGGCCGCTGCAGCGGTTTCCACAGCGACTGCACCAGCGCACCGCCCAAACCTATCAGCACTGTTTCGCTAAAGCTAAAAAGTGCCAATCCAATCAGTATGAAAACGAAATTTAGTGAGATCGAAGCCTTCAAGCCCGGCAGGCGGATCTTCATCGTGGAAGCAACCATCGCCAGCGTAAAAAACAGGAAGAAGCGACCAAGGTTCTCAGGATTCCAACGATAAGCCACCAGTCCTAGTGCGGTAGTAGCAAGGGCGCCGATTGTTGCGATGTAGGCTTTGGCTAGGCTTGTCATTTCTATTTCCTCCTCTCGTTCGTTGTGCCTATGCTGGCCTACTGGTCTTGATCCGCCCCGCCGCTATTGCCCCAGACCACGGAGTTACCCCAGACGACGGAGTTGCCCCAGACGACTGAATTGCCCCAAACGACGGCGTTACCCCAAACAACAGAGTTGCCCCATACCACCGAATTGCCCCAAACGACGGCGTTGCCCCATACCACGGAGTTGTTCCAAATCGTCGAGGGATCACTCACCACAGAAATCGTGTTCGTCGTCGAGTTATATGTGACTGCGGGGGACTTCGCGGCACCCACGGTAGAGGGAGCGACGTCCGTGTTAGCAAGCGCTGCGGAGGCGTCCACCGCTCCGGCGCCCACCGCAAAGCTGTTCTGCTCGATAGTGTAGCCGACGCCCGTCGAAAGGTCCGTCGCACTGGTGTAGGTCGAGAAACCTTTCCATGCGGTCTTCATCAGGCGAGCTTTCACCTGATCAGGGGTTAGTGAAGGCGTCTTTTGTAGCATCAGCGCCGCTACACCGCTAACCACTGGCGTAGCCATGCTCGTCCCGCTTATACGCATGTACCGCGCCGACCCATATTGGGGGCCGCAGTTGGTCCCCGAATTGTTGCAAGGATAGACCGCCAGTCCAGGATACGAGGTCACCAGCGCGTTGCCGCCCGAAGACATGCGCGAAACCACAGCATTTCCCGGTGCCACCAGGTCAGGCTTGGCGATGTGATCGAAAGTCGTTGGCCCCTTTGAACTGTAGCTGGTCATCGTCTGCGACGTCTGCGCCCCGGTGCCGTGCGTGTTGGTAGCGCCGACCGTTATTACGTAGGGATCGTTACCGGGCGCCCCGATGGTGGCGTATCCATTCGTGCCGGCTCCGTTGTATTGACCCATGTTGCCGGCGGCCGCCACTACCACGATCCCCGCCCGCCATGCAGATTCCACGGCTTGGCACAGCGGATCGAGTTTGTAGCTTTCATACACTCCACGGGACAGCGACAGATTGATGACTCGAATGTTGTAGGTGCTCTGGAGAGCGATTGCCTGCTGAATCGCTGCGATGACCGTGCTGTCTGTGCTCGCTCCGTTGGCATCGAGCGCGCGCAGATTGATGATGCTCGCTTCCGGCGCTATGCCACGATATACGCCCGGATAGTTTGAAGTTGTCGAAGCGTAGCCGTTCCCCGCGATTATGCCCGCGATATGTGTTCCATGACCAAACGTGTCACTGCTGGAATTGTCTCCGGGCACAAAACTTTGGTTGTAAACAATGCGCGAAGTTGAGCTATTGTCCTGGGCCAGGTCGTAAAGTCCCTGGCTGACGCCGCTGTCGATGACCGCGATTCCGATTCCCGCACCATTCCACCCACTGGCATACGCGAGATCCGCGTTTACCGCAGTAACTACGTGATCCAACGATCCTTTCACAGCGCGATTCGGCGAGATATACGCAACGCTGGAGTGCGCCGCGAGGGTCGGGAGGCTGCCGCCCTTGACTGTTACCAATTCCGCTTTCACCAAGGACAGATCGGCCTTTGCCGTGGCTCCGTCCGCTGCTACATCGGACACTCCCGATGCCGTCTTGAACTGAACGATGACGTCTACAGGAGCCTCTGGGTCGAGGCCTTTCAGGTCGGGAGCAATCTTTGCCACTACTACGCGGCGGGCGTCCTCGGAACCGTCGCTGCCCGCACCGCTGCCATTGTTCTCGTTCGGCTCGCTTGGTTGGCTAAGCGCAGCCTGATAGGGGCGGATAGGGCTTACGATCGGGGAAGTTGAAGAACCCGGAGTGGGATGTATGCCGGAAACGCTCGAAGCACCCTTGCCTTGGGTGGGTTGGTCTTGGCTGGCTTCACTTCCATTAAATGTCTCTTCTTGAGCAGGAGTCGCAGAAGGCCCAGATGGCCGCAGCGCGTTTTCCGCCACTTGTGCAGCAGCGGGGCGACCGAAGTTACCTGGCTGGCTAAGAGGGGTCAATCCCACCAGACCTGCCACGATAATCGCCGACGATAGGGCAATCACCGCACCCCACGTCGTCGTCTTGAGTATGCTGTTGCCGTTGCGATTAGTTTCTTGCTTGCCGGGCATGAGCTTTACTCCTGCACTAGGTTCCGGGCCGAGGTTCAAAGACGGAGACCCGGGGAAACTTCGCTCTTTCAGTACAGGGAGTATCGCGGACAGGTCCGACCGGGGTCGATGGTACAGACGGTCCCCAGGTTTAGTACTAAAGTACAGGGCGTTTGGGGGCCTCCCGGCCCCCCAGAGTGGGGGTGTCCCAAGATGAAACGGTCTGAGGATAGACCTGTTGGGATTCCGCCTGAAAGGCAGTATCCCTTTCAATACAAATAACTAGCGGTACTATTCCCAACCTACCCCCCTCATCTCAAAATTTCATGGATATAAGGAAGAGGTTCCACCGTTCACACCGAGCTGGAACAGTGGCTTTTCGATGGCCGTTCCCTTGGACCTGTTGACGGCCTGAGCCGAATCCTGTTCATCGGGAGGGTTGGGCGCGCCTCGGCAGGTGAATGAGCATCCGCATCGGCACTGAAAAGATCGAGAGCACGAGTGGAAGCGATTAAGAAGAAGAGCTACTGGGGCGATACTTGGCTCGACCTGCGAGCGCTCGGCGTTCCTGCCGCCACGTTCATTCTCACCCAGCTCATCGGGGGCCTGCCCCTCTTGCCCTACATTTTTTTCCGATGGCACTCGGAAGATCTGTTCCGCTACGCATGCTTTCTGATTGTCGCTCTGGTTGCCTCGGTTTTGAAAGTGCGCCTTCCAGGCATCAAAGCTACCATGTCGGCGAATTTCCTCTTCATTCTCGTCGGCATCCTTGACCTCTCCTACTCCGAAACACTGCTGATGGGCTGTCTCGGGGGACTTGTCCAAACTCTATGGCACGCCCACCCGCGTCCCCGCCCGATTCAATGGCTCTTCAACTTGGCGAACCTTGCCCTCTCTATCAGCGCCGCGGAATTGGTCTTTCATAGCAAAGTCGCCGCGGGTTTCGGGTTTCGCTGGCCTCTCTTGATGGCCGCGGCGGCGACGACCTATTTCGCATTCAATACTATTTCCGTCGCAGGTATCATAGCCATGACGGAGGGACGTAATCCCGTCCACGTTTGGAAGGAATGTTATTTGTGGGCCTTCCCTTATTATTTGCTCGGCGCGCTAATCGCCTGTGGCGCGAGTGCCATCAATCGCTTGGTTGGCTGGCAATTCGGTCTTTTAGTCTTCCCCATCGTTTATTGGATCTACCGCTCCTACCAGACCTATTTAAGCCGACTCGAGGCGCAAAAGAAGCACGCCGAGGAGATCGCTGCCCTTCATCTGCGCACCATCGAAGCTCTTTCCCTTGCTATCGAAGCGAAGGATCACACCACACACGATCATCTGCGCCGGGTCCAGGTTTATGCCGTGGAGATTGCCAAAGACCTTGGGTTAGACGAGGCCCAGCTAAACGCCATTCGCGCCGCCTCAATGCTTCACGATATCGGCAAACTCGCCGTCCCTGAGAACATTCTCTCCAAACCAGGACGCCTCACTCCAGAAGAGTTCGAGAAGATGAAAATCCATCCAATCGTCGGATCGGAGATTCTGGCTCGCGTCGAATTCCCTTACCCGGTCGTTCCGATCGTGCGCTCCCATCATGAAAAATGGGATGGCACTGGATATCCCGATGGCTTGAAGCGGGAAGCCATACCCATCGGGGCAAGGATCCTTTCAGCCGTGGACAATTTCGACGCCCTGGCTTCAGAACGGCCCTATCGGCGGGCGCTGACTACCGCAGAGGCCATGGAAACTCTCAGTACGCAGAAAGGGACCAGCTTCGATCCACGCGTTGTGGAAGTCATGGAGCGCCGCTATGTTGAGTTGGAAGCAATGGTCAACTCCATGGAAACAGACCGGAAGCGCCTGGATATTATGCCCAAGATGGAGCGAACGGCTGCGCCTTCCTCCGGTTTCGCCGAGATCCCCAATGAAGCTGAAGTCCGCGCCACTTCCTTCCTAACCTCCATCATCTCGGCGCGCCAGGAGGCTCAACTGCTCTTTGAGCTCGCCCAGACGCTCGGAAACTCCCTGAGCTTGAAGGAAACGCTCTCGGTTGTCGCCGTTCGTTTGAAAGAGATGATTCCTCACGACTCCATCGTCTTCTTCGTGTCCCAGGAAGGCGTGCTCATTCCGGAATATGTTCATGGCGTGGACTACGACCTGTTTAACTCCCTGCGCATTCCTTTGGGCCAAGGTCTCTCCGGTTGGGTAGCGCGCAACGAGAAGCCCATCACTAACGGCAATCCGGCCGCCGAAACTCTTCACCTCGGCTCTTCCTCACCCATTACTTCGTTGCAGTCAGCCCTTAGCATCCCTCTCCGCGGCCGCGAAGGGGTTGCTGGCGTGCTTACTCTTTACCATCGGGAAAAGAACTCCTTCACGAAGGATCATCTGCGATTGCTCTTGGCTGCGAGCTCCAAGCTCGGGCTTTCTGTCGAAAATGCCCTCCAGTACGAGCAAGCCCAAAGCACGGCGAGCACGGATTACCTCACAGGTTTGCCCAACGCTCGATCGATTTGCGATCACCTCGAAAAAGAGCTCACGCGCATTCGGCGCTCCAAGAGGCCGTTGGCCGTGCTCTTGTGTGACCTCAATGGCTTCAAGAAAGTTAACGACAAGTTCGGCCACCTGACCGGAAACAAGCTGCTTGTGGAAGTGGCCGCCAGATTCAAGACTTCGTGCCGCGAGTACGATCAAGTCGGCCGGCTTGGCGGAGATGAATTTGTGTTCGTTCTTCCCGACATGACCAAGGACATCCTCAATGAAATTGAAAAACGGCTGGCACGGGCTGTCCGTGAAGCTAGCCGTAACGTCTGCGACGAACCGGTCGTGTCCGTCAGCGTCGGTAGCGCTTTCTTCCCCACTGACGGCCTTTCGGTGGAAGACCTTCTTTCCGAAGCGGACCGCAGCATGTACGAGAACAAAGAGAAACATTATTCCAAGCTTCAGTCCGTCTCCTAGTCTGAATTGAAGCTGGCAAACCCTGTTCGGCGTGGACAAGCATGAGTGACACCAAAACTTCAACGAACTTGTTTCGTCTCGGGCTTCGCCGCCTTCTCGTCCTCGTCTGTCTTGGTCTTGTCGGCGCCCTTGCCAGTGCTACGCTAGTGCGCTTTGCTCCCGGAAACAGTGTGTCGGAGCGCGAACTCGATCCCCGCCTGCGTCCGGACAGTGTGGAAGCCTTGCGCCGGCAGCAAGCACTCCATCAAGGGCTGCCTGCCTTCTACTTCCACTATCTTTCGGCCCTCGCCCACGGTGATCTTGGCGAATCCGAATCGCTCAAGCGGCCCGTTCGCGAGCTGCTTCGCCAAAGGCTGCCGGTAACGAGCAACTCGGTTCTTCGGGGCCTCGCCGCGGCCTGGTTGGCCGCAGTCCTGCTTGCTTCATTGGGAATTGCCGCTCGCGGATGGTTCTTCGAGACTTCGACCACGGCTTTCAACAGTCTGTTGTTGTCTCTTCCTTCCGCCGTCGTCGCCATGCTGGCCGTTCAATTGCGTGCTCCCGTTTCTTTCGCTATCGCCCTAGCGGTATTCCCGCGCCTGTACAGTTACATTCGAAATCTGCTCGTTCGGTCCTACGACCAGCCCCATGTCCTTGCCGCTCGCGCAAGAGGATTAGGAAGCCGTGCCGTTCTTTTGCGTCATGTTCTTCCATTGGCAGCGCCTCCGCTACTCGCTCTTCTCGGCGTATCCTTCGCTATCTCATTCGGCGCGGCAATACCCATTGAAGCGCTCTGCGACTCCCCAGGTTTGGGCCAGCTCGCCTGGCAAGCCGCACTCAGCCGTGATCTGCCGCTCATCGTCAATGTGACTCTGGTCGTTGCGCTCGTCATGCTCACAGCCAATTCACTCGCTGACCTTGCTGGGCGCACTTTCGCAGTGAGCAGGAGCGCGCAATGAAGCCTCTTCAAAGAGTGGCTGTCTCCATCCTTTGCGTCATTTTTGCTTCTATGGTGCTCGCCACTTTTCTATTGCCCGCCCACTACGCGCGACAGTATCGCGATATCCCCAACGCCACCCCCTCGACAGCTCATCCTTTAGGCACCGACGCGCTGGGCCGCGATTCCCTATCCCGCCTTCTCTACGGCACGCGAGTTTCCCTGCTCCTCGCTCCGGCCGCTGCTCTTCTTTCGACGTTGATTGCCGCTTTCTTGGGGAGCGTTGCTGGCTTCCGAGGTGGCTGGTTTGAGCGCATCATTCTCGCCGCAACCGATCTTTCTCTCGCTTTGCCCTGGCTTTTTCTCCTGCTGGTTGTTCGAGCCCTGTTGCCTTTGGATGTTCCTCCGTTTCTTTCCGTCGTCATCGCTTTCTTGATGATGGGTTTGTTGGGCTGGCAAGCTTCCGTCCGAGTCATCTGCGCAGCCGCTCGCGGCGTCCGCGATTCCGATTTCCTGCTTCTGGCGCGCTCTTCAGGGTGCAACCCCACACGCCTCTTGTGGCGCCACGTAGCGCCAAACCTTCGCCCGCTTTTTTATGCGCAATTCTTCATTTCTATCCCGCTCTTCATCTTGACCGAAGCGAACTTGAGCATTCTGGGTCTCGGCGTCATGGAACCGATGCCCTCTTGGGGCAACCTTATGCGTGGCTTCGAGGATTTTTCCACACTCTCAGCAAATCCCTGGAGGCTGGTGCCTCTGATTCTTCTGGTGATTGTTGTGATGTGCTTTCAACTGGTTCTTCCGCAGCAGGAGGTTACGCAGTGATACGTCGCGCTTTCAAGATTCTGTCTCTAACTATCGCCCTTTGCAGCCCGGTTCTCGTCGTCGCCCAATCTGCCGCTCAGTCCGGCGGCGAACTCCATTTCTGTATCCACGGTGAACCGAAAACGTTCAACCCTCTTCTCGTCGAAGACGGCCAATCCGAAATCGTTCGTTATCTTACCGGCGGCGTCCTGATTCGCCTCAATCGCCAGTCGCAAGCTCTCGAGCCCGCCCTCGCCACTTCGTGGAAGGCTACTCCCGACGGCCGCTCCATCAAATTTCACCTTCGTACTGGCTTGCATTTCTCCGATGGCACACCCTTCACCTCCGACGACGTTGCCTACACCGTGAAAGCACTGATGGACCCGCAGCTACACTCCCCCACCGGCGACTCCTTCCGCTCCGGTGACGGCCAGGTCAGCGTTCAGACTCCATCCACTGACACAATTATCGTCACCTTTCCTGCCCCAGTTGCAGGGCTCGAGCGTCTATTTGACCAGGTTGCCATTCTCTCCGCGCACTCTCCCAAGAAGGAAATGGCGGTCCTCGGCCCCTTCTACGTCGCCGACTACAGCCCCGGCTCCTACGTACAACTCCGCCGCAACACCAACTACTGGAAAAAAGACAAGGACGGCAGGCCCCTGCCATATCTCGATTCCATCCGCCTCGACATCCAGCGCAATCACGACATCGAGATTCTTCGCTTCCGCCGTGGCGAAATCCATCTCATCAATTCTCTGGATGCCGATCTCTTCGACCGCCTGCAAAAAGAATCTCCCGCAGCCGCGCACGACGCCGGCCCAAGCCTCGATTCCGAATTCGTGTGGTTCAACCAGGTTCCCACCGCCGCGTTCCCCGAATACAAGAAGGCCTGGTTTCGCAGCACCGAATTTCGCAAAGCCATTTCTCTGGCCATCAATCGCGATGACCTCGCCCGCATCGTCTACGCCGGCCATGCCCAGCCTGCCTACGGCCCCATCTCTCCCGCCAATCATTTTTGGTTCAATGCCGCCCTTCCCGTTCCAAAGTGCGATTCCGCAGCATCTCTCCGCCTGCTTGCCCAAGCGGGCTTCCGCTTCGACGGCAGCACATTGCGCGACTTCTCCGGCAATCGCGTAGAGTTCACGCTTGTCACCAGTACAGGCAACAAGCCGCGCGAGCAGATGGCTACTATGATTCAACAGGATCTTTCTCAGATCGGCATCAAGGTCAACATGGTCACGCTCGATTTTCCTTCATTGATCGAGCGCATCACCCGCACCTTTGACTACGAAGCTTGCCTGCTCGGATTCACCAACACCGATCTCGATCCCAATAGCCAGATGAACGTCTGGCTCAGTTCCGCCGAAAATCATCAGTGGAATCCCAAACAGTCCAAGCCCGCTACAGCGTGGGAAGCGGAAATCGATCGCCTGATGCAGTCCCAGGCCTCCTCCACCTCCGACAAGAAACGTAAAGCCGACTGGGACCGCGTCCAGCAAATCGTTTTCGAACAGCAGCCCTTCATCTATCTCGTCAATCGTGACGCCATGTCTGCCATCTCACCTGCCGTCATCGGCTCCGCGCCATCCGTCCTCGATCCCCACGCTTTCTGGAACGCCGACGTTCTCCGCCTCGGCCCTGATCCAGCTTTGGGGGCGCAGAAGTGACTGAAGTTCCACCACTCCTGTCGCTCTGCCTCTCCGTCGACTACCGCAACAATCCCGGAGTCCTGCGAGAAGCCTCGCTCGCCATCCAACCCGGCGAAATTCTCGGGCTCGTCGGCCAAAGCGGCTCCGGCAAAAGCACGATCTCGCTCGCCATTCTCCGCCTCCTTCACCTAAAGGGAGGCACGGCTCGCGGCACTCTGCTTTTCAAAGGGGAAGACCTCTCCGCAAAGTCCGAATCGGAGATGCGCTCGCTCCGCGGCCGCGAAATCAGCATCGTCCTGCAGAGTCCGCTGACCTCCCTCAATCCAGCTTTGCGCATCGGCTCGCAGCTCAGCGAAGCCTGGCGTGCACACGCAACCGGCTCCAGCGAACAGTGCGCAGCGGCCATAACCAACGCACTCACCAGCGTCAGTCTTCCTAACGACCACGAATTTCTCCGCCGCCGCCCCTCGCAACTCAGCGTCGGGCAGGCCCAGCGCGTCATTATCACCATGGCCATCCTCCATCGGCCCTCTCTTTTGATCGCCGATGAAGCCACCAGCGCCCTCGACACCATCACTCAATCCGAAATACTTGCCCTCTTCGCCCGCCTCAATCGCGAACTCGGTATGGGCATCCTTTATATATCCCACGACCTGCTCTCCGTCGCCGCTCTCTGCCACCGCATCGCCATTCTCAACTCTGGCGAAATCGTCGAGTGCGGCCCGCCCTCCCAAATCTTCGGCGCTCCCCAACACGCCTACACGCAAAAACTAGTAGCCGCCCTCCCCCGCCTCCCCGACTTCTCATCCTGCAAATCAGTCTCGACTTCCCCCGCCATAATCGACCACCTCGATCCGGTTCTCGAAGGGTCTTAGCCTTGGTAGGGCTCGCCCTCCGAGGCGGGCCGCATCTGGGCATGGCATCGCTCCTTTTCGGGTACCATTGCTAAATCCCGCTCTCTTATGTATGCTTTCAAAATGTCGCTTTTCCACCAGAAGAACGCGCAGCTCTGCATCTGTTGTATGTGCTGTACGCGTGTGTCTTCTGGCGCGGGCAGGCTGACCTTCTAAGGTTTCATTCAGCCTCAAAGATTTCGCACCCACCGCCAGAATCAACCGGCAGGTGGGTTTTTTGTTTTGGGAGCAAACGAGTTCCTAAGCCAACGATCAATCACCAAAGGAGAAAGCAATGTCCGACTATAAGCACCCCGAAGTTCTGGTTTCAACCGATTGGGCCGCCCAAAATCTGACCACCCCCAACTTCCGCTTCGTTGAAGTCGACGTGGACACCACCGCCTACGACCAGGGCCACATCCCCGGCGCCATCGGATGGAACTGGCAAACCCAGCTCCAGGATGGCATCCGCCGCGACCTTATCGACAAGGCCACCCTCGAAAAGCTTCTTAGCGTTTCCGGCATTTCCAATGACACCACCATCCTTCTCTACGGCGACAACAACAACTGGTTCGCCGCCTACGCTCTCTGGCAATTGAAGCTCTACGGCCACAAAGACGTCCGCCTCATCAACGGGGGCCGCAAGAAATGGCTCGAAGAAAAGCGCCAGTTGACCAAGGATCCCGCTAACGTCGCACCGGCCTCCTATCACGTCTCGGGCACTGACGAGTCCATCCGCGCCCGCAAGGAAGAAGTCTCCGCCGTCGTCGAAGGCCGCAAGCCCGGGCAGCTCGTTGACGTTCGCTCCGTTGACGAATTCACTGGCAAGATCATCGCTCCTCCAGGCATGACCGAAACCGCCCAGCGCGCCGGCCACATTCCTCAAGCCGCCAATATTCCCTGGGCACAGGCATCCAACGAAGACGGCACCTTCAAGTCCTACGACGACCTCAAGAAACTCTACGAATCCAAAGGCATCAACGGCAAAGATGAAGTCATCGCCTACTGCCGCATCGGTGAGCGCAGCTCCCACACCTGGTTTGTCTTGAAGTACTTGCTGGGCTTCAACCAGGTGCGCAACTATGACGGCTCCTGGACCGAGTGGGGCAACCTGATCGGCGCTCCCATCGTCAACGAAACCCGCGCAGCCCAGTCCGAGCTAGCCGCCACGGCTAGGTAGTGGCGGGTCTCTAGATCCGGCCGAAAAAGGCATCTTGATTTTGTAGTGCAGAGCAGAGCACTGGACGGGGAGAGGCCTTCACTCTCTCCAGGCCTCTCCCCTCCAGATCTCATTTCGTCCGAAGGCGCGGTCGCCAAGTGGTAAGGCAATGGTCTGCAAAACCATTATCGGCGGTTCGATTCCGCCTCGCGCCTCCAATTTTTTCTTTCTAGTACTCCCCTATTGCTCTCATGGAACATCTTGGGCTCGTCTCCCCTGCCAGCCCCTCCCCAAACTGCATCAAAATGAAGACGAGCCCCCGCGAACGGCCTCCCCGGCCCGTCACCTTCGCCTTCGGCTCCAAGCGGATTGCTTTCAAAACTCTGAAAGGACCTACTCCTATGAAAAAACTCCTCTTCCTGTTCCTGGCGCTGTCCGTTTTCGTCATCCCCTCCCGTGCCCAGTCCGTCGATGCCTCTGTCGGCTATTCCTACTTTCGCCTGGGAGGCTCCGGCGGCATCAACCAGAACGGCGTGAGCGGCTCCGTCGCCTATAATCTCAAAAGCTTTGACTGGCTCGGCATCGTCGGCGATTTCGGCGGATACCACGCCTCCCCTGGCGGCACTTCTCTGAATACCTACACTTATCTTTTCGGCCCCCGCCTGACTCTTCGCAACCCCACCAAATTCCATCCATTTGGGCAAGCCCTCCTTGGCGGCTCACGTCTTACGGCCGGATCGGGCGGCTCTTCCAACCAGTTTGCCTATAGCGTTGGCGGCGGCGTGGACATCGGCTTGCTTCCCCACTTGGCCTTCCGTCCCCAGCTCGACTATGTCGGCCTCGCCACCTCTGGGGGGCACACCAATTGCACTCGTGTCTCCGCCGGCTTCGTCGTCCACTTTTAACGGACAAGCTCCATCGGCAGACTCATATCCACCAAGCACATTTCTGCCCAGTGCGTGTCCACCAAGCGCATTTCCACGAAGCAGGTGTCATCCCGCCTGCCCTGAGCAAAGTCGAAGGGAATCCCCGCGCTTTTAGTGGGGTGAGGGATCTGCTTTTCGTTCGTTCACCAGGGATAAATCGCAGAATAAATTCTTCGAGTCACAAGGAATACAGACAGGCGGGACAAAAAGAGAGAGGCGCTCGGTAACCTCACAAGCGCCTCCTCTACTACTTCAACGTAAACCGTACCTCACTGGATCACCTCCTTCTCGGCAAGTGCGCCGATATCGACTAGAGTGTCGAATGGTCCGAGTATAGCGCGGGATTGGAGAGATGCAACACGCGATTGAAACGACTCCGTCAAATACCAGCGTACCAGGCATAGCCTGCTTCCGGCGCTGCTGAGCCCAGCCCCTTGCCGAATCGTTTCAGACTGTCGGTGACGGTCATGTGGGTGATAAATTTCACGCTCTTGTACCCGAGCTGCCGCGGCAGCCGCAAGCGAAGCGGCCCGCCGTTGCCCACAGGAAGTTCCTCGCCATTCAATCCATAAGCAAGAAAAGTCTGCGGATGCAATGCATCAGCCATGTCGATGCTTTCCCGCCAGTTGGGATCAATCGAGAAGTAGACAACGTATCGGGCTTGGGGCTGGACCCCCACAAGTTCCAGGACGTGTGAGAGTGGCACGCCGGTCCACTCCGCGATGTACGACCAGCCCTCTTCGCAGGCCAGTTGCGTAATCTGGCTGCGCGACGGGTAGCTCTTCAGTTGGGCAAGCGAAAACGTGCCGGGCCGTGTGACCATTCCGTCGACCGAGAGCCTCCAGGCCACGAATCCGCCAGCCTGAAGGCGCTTGTACGCTTCCTTGAGGGGCGGCATTTCATTCGGTACGGGACGCTTGGAGATTTGGCTCCGAGAAAACTCACGGGCTAACGAGTGCCTCGTCAGCAGCCGCTGCGATGCGTAAGTCAGGGTTTCGCCGATGCCATAGATTCCGCCGTGATCGGGCGGGACCAAACCATACTTTTGTGCCAGGCGCGCAGCCACGCCAAGGCCCGTTACGCCTGCTGCGGCCGCGAGTCCGGTCGTAATCAGCTTACGGCGGGAGAGATCGCTCATGCGGCCTCCTTATCTGCACCCGCGCGGCCGGTGATCATTCCTCGCATGCGGCTCCAGAATCCGGCAAACCAAACCATCACGATGTGCACCAGAAGGAACAAAACCAGAGCTACGGAAACGAAGAAGTGAATTGTACGCGCCGATTGCTGGCCGCCCAACAACGTGACGCTCGCCGGAAACGCCGAAACAAAAGCGAGGGACATAGCCAGGCCCGACCAGATGACCAAAGGGAACAGGACGAAAATAACGAACAGGTAGGAAAGCCGCTGCAGCAAATTATACGATCGGGCATCCACTTCACTCGGCCGCTTGAAGTGCAAACGGTCTGTGAATGAGGTGAAGAACGCTCGCCATGAGAGGTCGGCCTTTCTCGGCACCAGGTTTTTTCGCAAATGACCCGTAAAGAAGCCGTAGATGAAATACAGCAAGCCGGTCAATACGAGAATCCAGGCAGTTTGAAAATGAAGCGCCCGGCTCCAACCGTTCTGGTCCGGCAGCACGTATCCATATCCGCTTGGCACAAGTGCCCTTGAGGAAGGGATCGGCAGTTTGAACAAAGGTTCCGTCAATACATTGCCGGTTTCACCCCAATAAAAGCGCGGGTGAGAAATCACGATTTCAATTCCGCTGACGAGCAGGGCAAAAAAGCAGAGCGTGGTGATCCAGTGCGTGACGCGCACGAGACCAGAGTGCCGCGGAGCAACCGTCGTAGTTGGGTTAGCCGAAGCAGCATCCGGGATGTAAACGGACTCGCCCATTCGCGCATGGTATCACGGGCCGCGCAGATTTGGACGTAGCCACATCGAAAGACAATTCGGGGCAATGAAGTTTGGTGAACGCAGAGTCTGTGACCGCTGCCGGGCAGCTTGAACGGTATTTCATTTGTCCGCTAAGCGCGTCGATCAGGAGTCGAGAGTTTACTTTTCCCGTTGGATTGCATTTCTTAGTTTCTCGTACGCCTCCTTCGGAAACGGATGTCGCCAAGCCTGTTCGTAGCCTTCGCTTCCCATATCGGTTCTTGTTGATTCGAGGAAACTCAATAGCTGTCTGGCAAAAGTGATCCATTTCGCGCGAGACTTGAACACGGACACACCTTCTCCGCGATGTTGCCCGGAACGCATTTCGCGAAATTCTAGAATCTCAACTTCAATATCCCTTCCGTGGCGGCGCAAATTCCAATGCAACTCTCCGGGTTCTTGGGACCAACAGCAATCTGCCGCCCGCATGTCTTGCAGGTTCTGCACAGCATCAAGGTCGCCTAGCACATCAGTCGGTGAGTAAGCACCAGTGACCATCAATTCATTGCTACCGTCGGTGAGGTGAGCGTAGGCCCAACCAGATTCTGGATTTTTCAGACTGATTCTGAGCATCTCAATTTCGCACGTGCGGGTGTCCCACCCTCGGGTTGTGAGGGTGGGATTGTTGACTTTTCTTGCTGTCCGCAACAACTACTTCAAAGTAACTATCCCGCTCAGCGGCAAGGCCTGCGAAGATCCGCCGACCATGAACGAATACTCGCCCGGCAGAAGTTTCCATCCGTCGGCAGCTTCGTCGAAGATCGACAGATACTTGGGATCAATCGCTACGCTGACTTCCCTACTCTCCCCGGGATCAAGCTTCACTCTGCTCCAGCCCACCAGTCGCTTGGGAGGTTCACCGGCGCTGGCCGGCAGTCCGGCGTAAACTTGAGCGATTTCCACTCCCGCTCGACTGCCGGCGTTTTTCACTGTAAACGTTACTGTCGTTTCAGCACCCGGAGTGACCTTCAACCCGGAGTAGGAGTAAGTCGTGTACGACAGCCCGTACCCAAACGGAAACAGCACCGGCTTATTCTCCGCGTCATACCATTTGTATCCGACCTTTACGCCCTCATCGTAATGCACGCTGAAGCTTGCCTTGGCTCCTCCCATGTTCAGGTCTTGGGCAATATCCTTCCGTCCCGGCGGTGGTGTCGCGATCTGTGGATGTGGCACGTCCTGTTCGCTCCGCGGGAAAGTCATCGGCAGCTTCGCGCTCGGGTTCACGTCGCCAAAAAGTATATTGGCAACCGCTTCGTCTCCCCTGCTGCCGGCATACCACACCTCCAAAACACCGCTCACTTTTTCCAGCCACGGCATCGTCACCGCCGTGCCTGTTTCCAGCACAACGATTGTCCGCGGATTGGCCTCCGTCACCTTTTCAATCAAGCGATCCTGGTTGTCGGGCAGCGAGAGGTTCGGCAAATCCATTCCTTCGCTCGTCCACTGGTGAACGAAAACAATGGCCACATCCGACTTCTTCCCAAGCTCAGCCGCTGTATCCGGGCTCGCGCCGGAATCAAATTGCACGTTCGCGCCGGGAACTTTGGCACTCACCGCCTTCAATGGCGAAGTCGGGAACCATATATGTTCCTGCCACTTAGCACCTGGACGCCCCGGTGGGTCCACCTGCGCCGATCCGCCACCCGAAATCATTCCGTAGTCGGCATGCGCGCCAATAATGGCGATGGAATGCACTTTGGTCCGATCGAGCGGTAGCACGCTGTCTTTATTCTTCAGCAGCACCGCGCTTTGTTCCTCGATGCGCCGCGCCGTTTCCAGCCCGCCTTCCACGTCCACAACGCTCTTCTTCATGGGATAGTCGACGATTCCAGTGGCAAACTCGGCGCGTAGAACGCGATGTACATGCTCGTCGAGTTCGGCCGCCGGCACTTTTCCGGCTCCCACGGCTTCCTTGAGCTTTGCCCCGAAAAAGTCGTCGAAAGGCTGTTCATTGTCCAATCCAGCCGCCGACGCCTTCACAGTGCTGTGCGTCCCCGCCCAGTCGGACACCACAAATCCTTTAAAGCCCCACGCTTTCTTCAGCACGTCGGTCATCAAATATTTATTTTCGCACGCATAGTCGCCATTCACCGCATTGTAGGAACACATCACCGCCCCGGGATTGGCGATTCCAATGCCAATCTCGAACGCCAACAAATCGCTTTCACGCAGGGCGCGCTTGCCGATGACGGAATCCACATCGTTGCGCCCGCTTTCCTGGTCATTCACGGCGTAATGTTTTATATCTCCGATCACATGCTGCGCTTGCTCGCATTTCATGCGGTTGCCCACCAGCGTGCCCGCCAGGATCGGGTCCTCGCCCATGTACTCAAACGTCCGGCCGTTGCGCGGCTCTCGCGTGATATTTGCGCCGCCACCAAGCGTCATGTTGTAGCCTTGCGCTCGCAACTCCTTCCCAATCAGCTCGCCATATTCGCAAGCCGCGTGGATATCCCAGCTCGCCGCCGAACCAACGTTCGAGGTCAGCGCCGTCGAGTACCGCCCGTTGTCGCCGCTGTTTCGCACTCCATAAGCCGCGTCGCTCATCTGAATAATCGGAATCCCCAGCCGTGGAACGCCCAGCACAAATCCCGCCCCGCCATTTCCCAGATGCGCGGTTGGGTAAGGTGCGCGCCAGCCCGGCATTCCATTGCCGTGCACCAGACCGATTTTCTCGTCCAGCGTCATTTCCTTCAACACTAAGTCAGCCCGCTCGTCCGGCGAAAGCATGGTGTTCATCCACGGCCAGTTTTGTTTCTGTTCCTGCTGTCTTTGCGCGTACCATCGCGCAAAGAAAGGTGCCACGATCAGTGAGACTGCGAGTATGGCTGCAAGTAGAAAAGGCAGACGACGGCGCTCCATCATTTTGTGACCATCCCTGGACTCAAATTTACGCCCGCCATCATATCTGTTTCTCGACTCGTCTGCATCGAAAACCAATGTGGCAAATTCTTGAGAGCATTGATGATGCGGCCTTTGCCGAGGTTGGACCCGCCGCCGTTGGTGTCGCCCTGGGCATGGTGAAGGATCTCGACCTTCCGTACCTCGGCACTCACAATCGTCTCGCATCTCAAAAAAATTAAAAAGGGTCTTGACAAACCTATAATTTCTGGTATACTTACTTACGTAGATATCTACGCTTGGAGTGCGGGAGCCTAGCTCCCGCTTTTTCTTTTCTAGGGCAGCCATTTTCCCCGATGCAAGGCCAAAACAACCCAAAATCTCGTCCTTTGGAATCAATGGATTGCAAAATGCAAATTTTCTAAACCCTTTCCTTTGATATTCATACGAATTGGTAGGGGGTGGGGGGCTTCGGACGATGCAGGGCGCGGGGCAGATCAGCTGGCGCAATGCGATCCAGCCAAAACGCAAACTCTACGCTGTAACCAGATCTTTCAACAGCGCCTTGCCCTTGCGGAACCAGCGCCGCTCTTTCCTCTGCATATATCTCGGCAGCGTCCGCTTCTTCGCTTCCAGTTTCCGCAACCACTCGCGAGATTCTTCTCGCCGATTCGCCGTCCTAAGGAAACTCGCATAGTTGTACAGCGTTTCCGGAGTCGTCGAAATCTGCGTAACCTCCGCGAATAGCTGATCCGCGCGCTCCAATTGCCCCGTTCGAGCGTAGGCATCCGCCAGCAACCCGGCGGCCCGGTGATAATCGAATTTTCTGTCCGCCGCCACCACATGTTCCAAATCGGGGATCGCCCCTGGCAAATCATTCAGCCCGAGCGAACAGTGCGCACGTGAATAGAACGTGTAGGGCGAGGCGCCCCGCGCATCGATCGCGTGCGTGAACGCCTCGCGCGCCTTCTCAAACTGACCGAGGTCTTTATAAAGTTCGCCGAGCTCTTCGTAATTCGCCGGAGACGGATTGTCGATGATTTGTGTCTCGACAATTTTGACCCGCGACCGCCGCCCAAATCCCTGAAAGAACCCGCGAAGCAGGCCGAGATCCGGCAGCACTTCCGCAAGGATGTACACGGCTGCGCCTGGAGGTCCGAGGAAAAAGATCACATAAAACCAATAGTTCTCCGGCCGCCGCCTGATGAAGTGCACGATCGCCAGGCCCTGCAAGAGAAAACCCCAGGGATAGAAAAGATGGCCTAAACCAAACATGGATGCCCGCCGTGCTAACAGAATCGCTTGCTCTCGGTAGCAAGGTCAAACGGAAACTCGGTTGAGTACTTGGGGAAGTTACTGCCTGTTTGGACGATTTCCCGCCTGCTATGATGGTCTCGCATGAACCCAATCGAAACCCTTGGCCTCGCGCTCGGCGCCGGATTTTCCTCTGGCCTCAATCTTTACGCCACAGTGGCCACCCTCGGCCTGCTCCAGCGTTTCGGAGTTCTCCATCTTCCGCCAGGTTTGCAGGTTCTTTCTCATCCCTGGGTTCTGGCAGTCGCCATTGCGCTTTATCTGCTGGAATTCTTTGCGGACAAAATCCCCTACTTCGATACCTTTTGGGACGCCCTCCACACCTTCATTCGTCCGCCTGCCGCCGCGCTTCTCGCATTCGCCGCTGCTGGTGGGGCGCCGCCCGAATGGCGCTGGGGCGCTGCATTGCTCGCTGGCGGAGTCGCTCTCACTTCGCACAGCACAAAAGCCAGCGCACGCGCCGCTGTCAACGCCACTCCGGAACCATTTAGCAATTGGTTCTTAAGTTTTGGAGAAGACGTCCTGGCCGTGTGGCTGACCTGGATGGCTACAACTCATCCTGTAGCAACGACCATCATCGTCGCAGCGCTCGTCGCCCTTTGCGCTTTCTTGCTCTTCCACTTGTTCCGTTTCGCGCGTCGCGCTTTCCAGCGTCTGCTAGCTTCCTGGTCGTGACGCTAACGAAAGAGTGTTCGCTCGCATGGGGTCGGAGCTTTAGCTCCGACATTGAGTCGCAATTGTTATGGGCTTTAGCCCCTGAGGAAAATGATTTTGGGGGCCATAAGACACAGACTCATTTCAAGTAGGTCGCAAGCCAATCCAAAAATGTCTTGTACCAAAACTGTGCGTTTTGCGGTTTCAGCACCCAATGCCCCTCATCCGGGAAAACCACCAGCTTCGACGGCACTCCCTGCCGCTGCAGCGCGCTGAAAAACTCCAGCGATTGCGTGTACGGTACCCGGTAATCCCGTTCGCCGGCAATCACCAGCATCGGCGTCTTGATTTTTCCAAGCTCGCTCGCGTAAGTCATTGGCGCCCACTTCTTATAGCTTTCCGGGTTTGACCAGGGTGTGCCCTGCATGTCGTGCTCTTCAAACCACAACTCTTCCGTCGCATACATGGAAATTTTGTCGTAGATTCCGGCATGGCTGATGATCGCCTTGAACCGCCCTGTATGTGTTGCCATCCAGTTCGCCATGTAGCCGCCGTACGAGCCGCCGGCTGCAGCCATGCGCGATTCGTCGGCGAACGGGTATCTCTTCAGCGTGTAATCGACTCCATCCATGACGTCGACGTATGCCTTTCCGCCCCAGTCATTTGTGATTTCATCGGTAAATTTTTGTCCGTACCCCGTCGAGCCGCGCCGGTTGATCATCAGCGTCACATATCCCGCAGCGGAAAAAACCTGTGCGTTCCAGCGGTAGCTCCAGGTATTCGACCACATCGTTTGCGGTCCGCCATGCAGCAATATCAGCAGAGGGTATTTTTTTGTGGCGTCAAATCTTGGCGGACGAATCAGCATTGCTTGTACTTTCGCGCCCTCGGCGCCGTCGAACCAGAATGTCTCGGGCGAATTCATCTCTAATGACGAAAGAACGGAATCATTCTGGTGCGTGATCTGCCGCACGTTGGAGCCATCGCTCGATGCTGCGAATATTTCGGCTGGTATTGTCAGGCTCGCGCGCTCGAAGACCAGCGTCTTGCCATCTGCGCTGAAGGAAAGCGCTGTGTTGAAACTATCAGCGATGATTTTCTTCGGCGCTGAACCAAATTTTGCCGCCATCGCGTAGACCGGCTTCTGCGTTTGGTCCTCCGCAACGAAATAAATCGTCTTGCTATCCGGCGACCACGCCAGTTCGTCGGCACTGCGGTCGAACGTTTCCGTAAGGTTTTCAATTCTTCCCGCCGCACGGTCATAGAGCAGCACCCGCCATCGGTCCGCTTCATATCCCGGCGTAAGCTGTGCGTGATACGCGATGAATTTTCCGTCCGGCGAATAGACAGGGTTTCCGTCAAATCCTTGCTGTGTTGTGATTCGCTTGGGCTCGCCGCCGGCAACAGAAACAGTGAATAAATCGGCATTCGTGCTGATCGCTTCCATCTTGTCGGTCACGGCGGTGTAGCAAATCTCTTTTCCGTCCGGGGAAAAGTTAATGTCGCCCGGTCCGCCGCGCTCGTCCGGAGGCACGTCGTAGTTCGCGCCTGGTGTCAGGTCTTGTGGCGCAATGATCCCATCCGCACGGACAACAAACAAATGGCTGCGCTTGCCATCGTTCCAATGCGTCCAATGCCGGTATAGAAGATGCTCCGCCACTTGCGCTTTCACTTTGCTCTTTTCTTTTTCGATATCGCGTTTGCCGTTGCAATCATCGTCTTTGCAATCCGGATACACGGAGGAAGTGAAGGCAATCGTCTTTCCGTCCGGCGACCACTTCACGATATCCGCCCCAGTCGAGAGTTTCGTCAACGCGTGCGCTTCGCCACCCTCCATCGATAGCAAATACACTTGCGAATTCCCGCTGCGCGAAGAAAGAAACGCGAGGGTCTTTCCATCCGGCGACCACACTGGCGAGGAATCATGGCCGCTCTGTGTCAATTGCATCGCCGCGCCTCCCGCGGTGGGCACCACCCAAATGTTCGTCACCCCCCGGTTCGCTTCCATGTCCGGTGTGGACACCGTGTAAGCCACCAACTTGCCATCCGGCGAAACCTGTGGCTCCGCGATGCGGTGCAGCTTGATCATGTCATCGAAGGTGATGGGATGTTTCGCCGCTTCTTGCGCGGAAATAGCCACTCCGCATGCCAGCAGCAACGCACCCGAAAGGCCGCACCGTAAAATGACGCTCTTCATCTCGATTCTTCTCCTGTGAAAATGATGGGTCGCAAACGTACTGTCGAATCAGGCCAGCAGATTCACGCCTTGCAGAATTACGGATGATGTCACGTTTCTCAGCCGAATCCAATAGTTCAAAGCATTGGAACAACGCTGACGCGTAGATGCGGCTAGCGACTCTGCTACAATCCTTTGCCGGATATCTCATGCCCACGCGCAGCGGATTGTTTCCCCGCAATTTCAAAAAAAGCTTTCCGGTTGCCTCTCGCGGGGAAGGTTGCTGGATCATTACCGACGATGGCCGCCGATTTCTCGACGCTTCCGGGCAGGCCGCTGTTGTCAACATCGGCCATGGAGTTGCTGAAATTGGCCGCGCCATGGCGGAGCAATCCTCGCAAATCGCTTTCGCGCACACTTCGCAATTCCACACCGCGCAAGCGGAACAACTCGCTGAGCGTCTTCTCGCGATGGCGCCTCCGAATTTCCGCGATGGCGGGCGCGTTTATTTCACTTCCGGCGGGTCGGAGGCAACGGAAACGGCGATCAAGCTTGTGCGGCAGTATTGCCTGGAGACGGGACGCAATGACCGCTATCGAGTTCTCTCGCGCAGGCAGAGCTATCACGGCAGCACTCTTGGTGCCATGTTCGTTAGTGGCAATGTGGCTCGCCGTGCACCCTACGAGCCGCTCATTCCTGAGTGGGGACACATTGCTCCATGTTTCTGCTATCACTGCCCGTTTGAAAAAACCTTTCCACAATGCGAAATCGCCTGCGCCGAAGATATGCAAAAGCAGTTCGGTTCCGGAAAGGAAGCGGACATCGCTGCTTTTATTTTTGAACCAGTCGTTGGTGCAACGCTCGGTGCCGCCGTTCCTCCGGAAGGTTACGCTGCACGCATTGCCGAGCTCTGCCGCATAAATGGAATTCTTTTGATCGCCGATGAAGTCATGACTGGAATGGGCCGCACTGGAAAATCGTTTGCCGTCCAGCACTGGGGGATTGAGCCGGACATGATCTTGGTTGGAAAGGGTGTCGCCAGCGGATACGCTCCGCTTGGAGCGGTTCTTGTTTCTCAGCGAATTGTGGACGCATTCGAGCGCGGCTCGGGAGCGTTCACGCACGGCTTCACGTATCAGGCACACCCGGTTTCCACGGCGGCGGGCAATGCCGTTCTCGACTACCTGGAAGCGCACAAACTCTTTGATCGCGTGATTGGCGCGGGGCAGAATCTACGCGACGCACTTGCTCCCTTGCAAGCGCATCCGAACATCGGCGATATTCGCGGATTGGGCCTGCTTCTCGGAGTTGAGTTCGTCAAAGACAAACTTACTCGGGAGCCTTTTCCTAGAGAGCAAAACATAGCCGAGAAAATTCGCCAGGCTTGCCTGGAAGAGAATGTACTTACGTATCCAACGCAAGGCTGCGTGGACGGCGTGCAGGGCGATCACATTCTTCTCGCGCCGCCTTTTACGATCTCGACTGAGGAATCCGCGCTGATCGCTCGCGCGCTCCAAGCAGCGACGGCAAGAGTGTTTTCAGCTTGATTCCAAGAGGGCGTTGTCAGTTCGTCACGGCATGATTGCAGATTTTCTGGAGAATGAAATAAAAAATGTGGGTTCCCATGCGCACTCTTGCCGTCTCATCTGTCCTTTTGCTGATCTTGACCTTCGCGTTATCAGCCCAACTCAAGCAAGATGCTCCGCTCGCCGCGCCGATTCTCGGTTTCTCCAGGGCGCATGCCGCTGCTGAACACGAGTTGGAGGCCAAGTTTCAGTCCATTCCCTCGCCCGAAAGGGCGCGCGAATGGCACCACACCTTCACTGCCGAGCCGCATCCCGCCGCTTCTGAACGCAACAATCAGCTTGCGGATTTCGTTGCCGACGAATGGCGCAAGCAAGGATGGGAAGACGTCACGCTACGCCGCTACGATGTTTTGCACTCGCGTCCGCGCAGCGTGTCGCTCGAAATGATTGCGCCGGTGCCGTTCACCGCGTCTCTGCGCGAAGATGCTTATGACGTCGATCCAGACACGAAGAATCCCGCCGCCTCCAGTGCCTACTTCGGCTACTCCGCATCGGGCGATGTCACCGCCGAACTCGTCTACGCGCACAGCGGTAATCCTGAAGATTACGATTTGCTCCGAAAAAACAGCATCAGCGTGAAGGGCAGGGTCGTCCTTGTCCGCTACTCCAATCCTTACAGCTATCGCGGCTTCAAGGCGCTCACTGCCGAACGCGAAGGCGCTGCCGCGCTGCTCATTTATTCCGATCCTGCGGAAGACGGTGCGACTCGCGGCAAAGTTTTTCCAGATGGCCCGTGGGGACCCGAGAGCCACATCCAGCGCGGAGCCATCACTTACGATTACATCGTTCCAGGCGATCCCACCACGCCGGGCTGGGCTTCGGTTCCCGGCGCGAAACACATCACTCCAGAAGAAGCGCGCTCCCTGCCGAAAATTCCGGCGCTACCGATCTCGTGGCGTGATGCCAAGCCGCTTCTTGAAAATATGAACGGGCCGGAAGCGCCGAAGGACTGGCAAGGCGCCCTGCCCTTCACCTATCGTTTCACAGGTGCTGTGAAGGCTCACGTGAAAATCGATTTGGACACGAGTATGCAGCCGTATACGGTCGTCGAAGCGCGCATTCGCGGCAGCGAGCTTCCCGATGAATGGGTGCTGCTCGGCAATCATCGCGATGCGTGGGTCTACGGCGGCGTTGATCCCTCCAGCGGAACTGCTTCGATGATGGAGTTGACGCGCTCGCTCGGCGAACTTAAGCTGCGCGGCATTCGCCCACGGCGCACTGTCGTGGTTTGCAGTTGGGATGGGGAAGAATACGCGCTCACCGGCTCGACGGAATGGGGCGAGCAGTTCGCCGATGATTTGAAGAGAAAACTCGTCGCCTATCTCAACGTGGATGAATCCGTCGCCGGAGCCGCCACCACGGCGGGCTCCGACGGCTTGAGCTTTTCGCCCACCGCAGTTGCCTCGCTCGCCCCGATGCTCGTGGAAGCGACAAAAGACGTTCGCGCGCCTTCCGGAAAATCTTTGTATGAAGCTTGGCGCGCCACGGCCAAGCGCGATACGAATGCGAGCACTCCGCCGCTTGACAGCGCGCTCGTGGAAACGCGCATCGGCAGCGGCTCCGACCACACCGTGTTCCTGAATCATCTCGGCCGTCCGGTGATCAATCTCGGATTCACGGGCGACTACGGCGTATACCACTCGATGTACGACGACCACTATTGGATGGAGCACATCGGTGATCCGTCCTTCGAATATCACGTTGCCTTGACGCGGATCTGGGGCGTCGTCGCGCTACGTCTCGCGAACGCGGATCTTTTGCCGTTCGATTTTGGTTTCAATGCCGCGGCGCTCGAACGGTTTCTTCGCGAGCTTGAGCAAAAAACCAAAATAGAGCCGAAGCGTCTGGCGCTGAAACGGCTTCACGACCGCATCGCGGAGTTCGAGAAGGCAGGCGCCGCTCTGCACGAAGACACCGCAGGCGGTCTACTGTCCGATGCGATTCCGCAGTTACAATTTCAGCGGCTGAACGAACAATTGCTCCAGGTCGAGTCCAACTGGCTTGATCCCGCGGGCATTCCCGGCCGGCCGTGGTTCCAGCATCTTCTATACTCTTCGCGCTATACGTATGCACACCTGGAATTCCCCGGGCTCACCGAAGCCGTGGAAAAACAGGATTGGAAACTGGCAGGCAAGCAAGCAGCATTGCTCGAAAGAGCTGTCGAGAAAAACACCAGATTGCTGAAATCCGCGGAATCCCTATGGGAGAAAAGCAAACAATGATTCATGGGAATTGTTTTCGTCTGGTTGTCATTTTTGTTTGTTCGCTTGCCGTCACTTCTTTGGCCGCGGGCCAGGCAACTCCGCCCGCCAAGCCGCGAGCGCGCGATCTCGGCGTTCCTTTTGATGGCACACCCGGCCCTTTCAATGCGATCACCGATGTTTCCGGCGTTACTGTCGGCCACACCACGCTCATTTCCGGCGAAGGAAAACTCCAAGTCGGGAAGGGGCCGGTTCGGACAGGAGTGACAGCTGTACTCCCGCGCGGAAAAGACTCGATGAACAATCCGGTGTTTGCCGGGTGGTGGTCGTTGAATGGCAATGGCGAAATGACCGGAACCACCTGGGTGGAAGAGTCGGGATTTCTGGAAGGTCCGGTGATGATCACCAACACGCACAGTGTTGGAGTGGTTCGCGATGCGGTGATTCAATGGCGCGTCACACACGGGCAGCCGGATCCCACCGGTTACTGGTGGTCTCTCCCGGTCGTCGCGGAAACCTGGGATGGCTGGCTCAATGACATCAACGGATTTCATGTGAAGCCGGAACATGCGTTGAAAGCAATCGATACTGCAGCGTCGGGGGCCGTTCAGGAAGGCAACTTTGGCGGCGGAACGGGGATGATCTGCAACGGGTTCAAAGGTGGAATCGGCACAGCTTCCCGCAAAATTGAGACGAAGGACGGCGGCTACACGATTGGAGTTCTGGTGCAATGTAACTACGGGACAAAAGACAATTTGCGGATTGCCGGGATTCCCGTGGGCAGAGAAATATCCGCTGAAGTTCCTTACGCAAACACATCTTTCGTCAACGACGACCATGGGTCGATCATTGTGATTGTTGCCACGGACGCGCCGCTCGTCGCGCATCAGCTTAAGCGTCTGGCCCGCCGCGTCTCGCTGGGGCTCGGCCGCAACGGCAGCATCTCTGGCAACGGTTCCGGAGATATTTTCATCGCGTTCTCGACTGCCAATTCCGGGGCGGCGGCGACAGATCATGTCGTCGATCTCAAAATGTTGCCTAACGACAAGCTGGGGCCGGTCTTTGCCGCGACGGTGCAGGCTACTGAAGAGGCCATCATTAATGCCATGATCGCCGCCGAAACTATGGCAGGCATCGAAAATCACAAAGTCATCGCACTGCCACACGAAAAGCTGCGAGAAGTGCTGAAGAAATACAATCGTTTGAATTAATGAAGGTCGAGGTATGAAACGGCTGCTGTCGGTACGAACGCTGGCCCTCTTAGCTTTGTGCGGGTTGGTCTGGTCATGCTCGGCCCCAAGCAAATCGACTCTTGCAATCACTTACGTTACCGTCATCGATGCAACGGGCGCCCCGCCGCAGCAGGACATGACTGTGATTATCGCAAATCAACGCATCGCGGCGCTCGGTCCGACAAGCTCAATAAAATTTCCGGACGGCCCGGAGGTTTTGAACGGCGCCGGCAAATTCTTGATTCCTGGTCTTGCTGACATGCACGTTCACCTTACCGGCGCTGGCGAACCGAGTGGCAGCCGCGACTTCATTCTTCCGCTGCTCGTTGCCAACGGCATCACCACGGTTCGCGACATGGGCGGAAACGTCGAAGACTTGACTCGTTTGCGAGTTGAAATTTCCAGTGGCGCCTGGCTCGGCCCGCAGATTTCCTTCACCGGACCCTATCTCGACGGCGACCCGCCTGCCTACCAGCCCTCCATCGTCGTTAAGTCCGCGAGCGAAGCGCGCGCCGCCGCCGATCGTCTAGCCAAGGAGGGAGTGGACTTCATCAAAGCGCAGTCAAGCCTCAACCGCGAAGCTTATTTCGCCATCGCTGAGGAAACCAAGCAGCTTCACATTCAATTTGTTGGGCATGTACCGGATCGAGTGTCCGCCCTCGAAGCTTCACGTGCGGGGCAGGCTAGCATTGAGCACCTCACTGGCATTCTGCTCGCTTGTTCTTCCAAAGAGGAGGAGCTTCGCCGCGAAAGCTTGGTTGGCGCTCCGCATAACGAAACGCTGGCCCAGGCACATGCGCGGGAGCGCGCCCGGCGCCGTAAACTGTTGGACACGTACTCGCCGCAAAAGGCAGAGGCCCTTCTCCATGCTTTCGCAAACAATGGCACATGGCAAGTCCCAACTTTTCCCATCCTGGTTCATCTCGCGTTTGTTACGCCCGCAACCAATCTCTTGGACGACCCGCGCATGAAGTACGTCCCTCAAAATGAACGCAAGATTTGGAATCAAGGCGTGAAGGGACAGTTGGAGCATTATTCGACGGCTGACTTCGCACTTCGCGAGGAAATCGTGAGGCGGTCACTCGAAATTGTTGGCAAGATGCAGGCCGCTGGTGTTCGCATCGTGGCCGGCACTGATATCGCCGCTCCGAATGTCTTCCCGGGCTCCAGCCTGCACGATGATATGGTTTTTCTTGTCGAGGCGGGACTCACTCCCATGCAGGCTTTGCAGGCCGGCACCAAAGATGCCGCTGAGTTCCTTGGCAAACTTCAGACGCAAGGCACGATCGAGAATGGCAAGTTGGCAGACTTACTCTTAGTCGACGCGAACCCGCTCGATGATATTCGAAATACAAAGAAAATTCACGCGCTGGTCTTAAGGGGAAAGCTGCTAGACCGAAATGCGTTGGCTGAGATTCTGGCTGCCGCAGAGAAATTTGCCAGTACGAATTGAGCCGAGTTTTTTTGAAAAACTAGCTTGTTACGGAATGGGGATCGCCGTTTTTCGCGCAGGATTGAAAAATGGCATGGATACTACCTTCGCGGAAACGGTGTGGCGGGCGGCTTCGACGGTCATTTCCATATTGAGCGTGGTGCCGACGGCGGAGTGCTCGCGGCTGACACAGGCGAGGGCGATCATCTTTTTGAGCGTGGGCGACCACGTGGTCGAAGTGGCTTTGCCGATTTGTTTTCCGGCGCGATACACGGGTACCGCAGTGCGGGAGGCCATGCTGGGGACTTGCGGCGCCATTTTTAATTTCTCGTAGAGCGCTTCGACTTCGTTCCAGTTAATTTCCAGGCCAACCAGGCTGCGTTGTGCGCCCTTCTTTGCCTCCTGGGCTAGCGCTTCGCGGCCGACGAAATTCTCCTTCTTTAAGTCCACCAGTTTGCCCAATCCGATTTCTGCGGGAGAATATTTCTGCGAATCGATCAACGCCTTTTTGCTGGAGATGTAGTCCACTTCGATCAGGATTAAGCCGGCTTCGATACGCGCGATGTCCAGGGCGATCATTCCCGCGGGATGAATATCAAAGGCTTTGCCCTTGGCGATCAGCGCATCCCAGACTTTCACTGCATCTTTCCATGGCATCCAAATCTCGAAGCCGAGATCGCCGGTGTAACCGGTACGCGAAATGTCCACAGGAACGCCGGCAATCTTTCCGTGCGTAACTCGAAAATATTTCAGGTTGGTGATGTTCGCATCCGCGGCGGCGCGCAGCAGTTTCCCGGAGGTCGGCCCTTGCAGTGCCAGTGCGGCGGTCTGCTCGGAAATATCTTCAATTTGTACGTCCAAGCCCAGTGCATTCTGTTGGAACCACCGCAGGCTGGGATCAGCCGCTGTCCAGCGATATTCGTTTTCGCCCAGGCGGGTGATCGTGCCATCGTCGATTACTTTTCCTTCGGGATCGCACCAGCAACAGTAGATGACTTGATCTACGGCAACTTTATGGATGTCGCGTGAAATCACACGGTTCACAAACTTGGTGGCATCGCGGCCGGTGACCCGGTATTTGAAAAGCGGAGAGATATCGATGAGGGCCGCGGAATTGCGGATGGCGTTGTACTCGTGCTCGTGGTGCATTTCGTACACGCTGACGGTGTAATAGCCCGACCATTCGCGATAGTTCAGGCTCTCGCACAGCGCGAGCGTTCTTTCATGAAACGCAGTTCCTACCGGCACGAATCCTCCCGATACACAAGTTACGGACATCGCCCAAGACCTTGAATTATAGGTTTGAATTTGCCGTGCTCGCAAGGTTGGGCCTCGGAAAAATAGAACCGGGGGGCCGGCGCTGCTTTACAGTTCGTCACGGCAAGCCCTATAGTCATTTGGCGAACTCCTGCGGATACTGCATGCAAAGAACCTGCCTCGTTCGAATCGCACTCCTGAACTGTCTGATCTTGTTCGGAGCGAGCTTTTGCGGTGCGGAAGACATCAGGAAAATTCATCCAACCGGCTATGTCACTGATCTCGCAAGCGTGATTGGACCGGATGCAAAGGCGCGACTCGAAGCACTGTGCGCGGAGCTAGAACAGAAGACCGGCGCGCAGATGGCGATCGTGACGGTCACATCGCTGGAGGGCGAGAGCGTCGATGTTTATGCGGTGGATCTCTTCAAGCAGTTAGGAGTCGGAGGCAAAAAAGATAATCGTGGTTTGTTGCTGCTAGTCGCTCCCAACGAACGCAAATATCGAATCGAAGTAGGGTACGGGCTGGAGCCGGTGATCAATGATGCGCGCGCCGGAGATGCCGGACGCGCGATGGTTCCCTACCTCCGCCAGGGAAACTACAGAAGAGCTACGGAGGTCGCCGCTCGGCAGCTGGTGCAATACATTGCGGACGATTCAGGAGTGACGCTCAGCACCCAGCCTCCGGCAGTGCGAAGTCGACCCCATCCAGATGACGACCAAATTAGCGGGCTGGGACTGGTCGCCGGTTTGATTATTTTCATTGGAATAATCGGGCTATTAATTTCCCTGGCTGCCCGCGGAGGCGGAAGCGGCTGCCTCTGGTTTCTGCTGGGAATGTTTCTGAACAGCGGTGGGGGCAGATCGAGCGGAGGCTGGGGCGGAGGTAGTTGGGGAGGAGGAGGAAGTAGCGGAGGATTCGGAGGATTTGGCGGCGGCAGCAGCGGTGGCGGTGGCGCTTCAGGAAGCTGGTAAAGCCGGAGGAAAGGGATGGCAGCGAAATGCTTTCCACAGAAATGAAACTTAGCGAATTGGTGAGAAGGCTGAAGGAATTTGCGGCCACGAACCTCGAATGCGTGATTCTGTTCGGGTCGGGGGCACGCGGAGATTTTCAGGAGGGACATTCGGATCTCAACGTGGTGTGCATCCTTCATTCGCAGAGTGTCGAGGAGTTGGGTCGCATCGCGCCCGTAGTGAAATGGTGGTGCGCCGATTTGAAAGAGCCCGCCCCTCTTTTCTTTACAGAAGACGAACTGAAACGCGCCGCAGACGTTTTCGCGATCGAGATTTTAGACATGAAGCAAGGGCGTCGCGTGCTTTACGGAAAGGATGTGGTCGCAAACATTGAAGTTCCGATGAATCTGCATCGCGTGCAAATCGAACATGACTTGCGTACGATCGTGTTGAGACTGCGGCAGCACTATCTGCGCGCGCCCGGAGATGCCAAGGAATTAACGCCCATCCTGAGAAAATCGTTCTCCGGAGTGCTCACGGTGCTGCGCCACGTGGTGATTGTCTTTGGAGAAGAGCCGCCAGTAGCGGCGCATGATATCGTTGCGCGAGCAGCGGCACTGACAGGTGCCAATATGAGTGCATTCGACCCTCTGCTGAAGCTGCGCGAGACGGGCGAATTTCATGGTGAAATTGTTCCGGTGTACAGCGCGTATTTGAAGGCATTGGAGAAAACGGTCGAAGCGCTGGACCATCATCTTCCTAAAAAGGAATGGCGGCGCGTGAAGAATGCACATTCGTAAATCCGAGTGACGTGAGGCGGCGATGAAAAAAGGGTTGATCGTTCTGATTGTTTTCTTAGTGATCGCGCTGCTGTTGGGAAGTTCGTTTGTCAGCCGCAGGAACCAGATGGCGATAAAACGCGAGGCGGTGAACGCCGCGTGGGCACAGGTGGACGTCGTGCTGCAGCGGCGCGCGGACCTGATCCCAAATCTCGTGGAGACCGTAAAAGGTTTCGCAGCGCAGGAGCAAACGGTGTTTGGTGACATCGCCAAGGCGCGTTCAGCACTGCTCGGGGCGCATTCTCCCGCGGAAAAAATCGCGGCGAATGGGCAGTTGGATTCTGCATTGGGGCGCTTGTTGGTGATGGTTGAAAATTATCCGCAACTCAAATCCAACGAGAATTTTCTGCGTCTGCAAGATGAGCTGGCAGGCACGGAAAATCGAATCGCCGTCGAGCGACGCCGTTACAACGAGGCAGTGCAGGACTACAACACCTTTATTGTGCTCTTCCCGAACAGCCTGGTGGCCAGCATGGGCGGGTTCGCACGCAATGACGCGTATTTCAAGACGGAAGAAGGCGCGCGGCAAGCGCCCAAAGTAAGTTTCGGGTCTTCCCCTACAACTCCACAACCGGCGCCAGCGAAACCTTGACGTGTTTGCTTCGGCCGGGCGCGCACGTCAAGATGGCGCGAGATGCTTGCGGATTTCCGCGACGATTTCGTCCGGAGACTTCGATGCTTCGATCGTGATGGCATCGTCAGGTTCCTCAAGATCAGCGAATTGTCCCGCCAGGATCGCTTCGCCGGCAAAATGGCCGTGTCGCTGGTGGATTCTTTCGGCGAAGAGTGCGTAATTCCCTTTTAGATAGACAAATTTTACTTTGGGGCTGGGGCGAAGCTCGTCGCGATAGGCGCGCTTGAGGGCAGAGCAGGCCAGGACGACGTTTTTGCCGGTCGCTGCCCATCCGAGGATGGCTTTGCGCATCGCTTCGAGCCAAGGAGCCCGGTCGGCATCAGTAAGCGGGATACCCTGGGACATTTTTTCAATGTTGGCGGGCGGATGGAAAGTGTCAGCGTCGGCAAATTCCCAATCGAGCTGCGCGGCAAGCATAGTGCCGATGGTGGTTTTGCCGGCACCGGTTGTGCCCATAATGATGGCGATCACAGTTTCCTTCTTGGAGCTTGCCGTCAGACTTGCCCGAGGAATTCGCCGAGCAGCATATGAAAATGGTGAACGCCATTTTCGCGCTTGACGGAGTAACGGCCGCGGTCGTAAGTCGAGGAGCGCAAGCCGCGCTGCACGTTTTCGCAAAGGCCAATATCTTCTTGCTGCACTTCATCGCTAAACGCCACCGAACGCTTTATGCGGCGTTGATTTTCTTCAGTGGCAACGTCGTGGAAAAACCACTCGAAAATGGTGAGCGTTTTTTCGTGGGAGAGCGGCACGATCAAATTCGTTGAAATGTTGTCAGGATAAATGTTGAGCATCAGGTTGGGGAAGACCCAGAAGTAAAGGGCTTGCTGCAAGCCGGCGCCCGGCGCATAGAGACGCTCGGCAGCGTCTTCTGCTTTCATGGCGCGAATCGGCGCGAATTGCTGGGAACAGTAGCGGAAAGTGTCGGTGCGGTACTGGGCGTAATCGATTTCTTTCATCAAACCGGGATGCGCGATGGGAATGTGGTAGCCCTCGAGATAGTTATCGACGTAGACCTTCCAGTTGCAATCGATCACGTAGTCGCGGCGCTCGGCAAATTGCAAACCTTCAAACTGGAAACCCTTGGCTTGCTGAGGGATTGCCCCGAGGTAAGTTGAGAGCGACTCGGCTTTCAGATCGAAATTCACAAAGATGAATTGCTCCCAGGTTTCACAGCGGAGCGCGACCATTCCCATGGTACTGCGGTCGAAAAATTCGACGCCTTCGACGTCGGGTGTGCCGATGAGGCGGCCATCGAGCGTGTAGGTCCAGCCGTGATACTGGCAGCGGAGGACGTTTTTGCAACCGCTACCAAGAGCGATGGGTCCAGCGCGATGGCGGCAAACGTTGCTGAAGGCCCGGAGCACACCATCTTTGTCACGAACCACGATGATGGGCTCGCCGGCCACATCCGCTGTGAAAAAGCTTTCTCCGTCGGAGATGGTGCGCTGCACGCCGTTTACTTCGCCGCACGACTGGCTCAGCGTTCCGACCATCTGCCAGGTGCGCTGGAGGATGCGCGTTCTCTCGACTTCGAGAATCGCGGGATCGGTATAAAAACGCGAGGCGAGCGTCTGCGCACACTCGATCTGCTCGTGGACATCGAGTTGGAGGGGTTTACTCAGCATGGTTAGAACTTGCGGGTTTCCTGGCGCGACCAGCGTTCGACTACGATTTTGGATTCGGTGAAGAATTCGACTGCGTCGCGGCCCTGGCCGTGGAGGATGCCGAAGAAACTCTCTTTCCAGCCGCTAAAGGGGAAATAAGCCATTGGCGCGGCTACGCCGATGTTAATGCCTATATTTCCGGCGGGCGCCTCGTAGCGGAACTTGCGGGCCGCCGAGCCACTGGTGGTGAAGAGCGAGGCTTGGTTGCCGTAAGGGCTGCGGCGGAGAAAATCCATGGCTTCGTCGATGGAGTTAGCATGGATCAGACTGAGCACTGGGCCAAAGATCTCGGTGTTGGCGAGCTGGCTGGTCGAGGGCAAGCCGTCGAGGATGGTGGGTGTAACGAAATTTCCTGACTCGTATTTCGGGATTTTGGTGTTGCGGCCATCAACGATGGGCTTCGCGCCCTCGCTAACGCCCGCGGAGATCAGCGATTCGATACGCTGTTTGCTTTCCTTCGTGATCACCGGGCCCATCTGCACACCAGCGTCGAGGCCATTGCCCACACGGATCGAAGAAGCGGCATGAGCGATGGAGTCCCGGAAAGTCTTCTGCGCTTCGCCAATAGTGACGGCGACGGAAACAGCGAGGCAGCGTTGCCCAGCGCAACCGAAGGCGCTGTCACTAATGATCTGTGTGGCAAGTTCCATGTCCGCGTCAGGCAAAACGATGACGTGATTCTTTGCACCGCCCTGGCACTGCATGCGCTTGCCGCTAGCTGCGGAGCGTGTGTACACGTGCCGGGCGACAGGAGTCGAGCCTACAAAACTAATGGCGCGCACTTGGGGATGGTCGCAGAGCGCGTTGACCACATCCTTTCCGCCGTTGACGAGGTTCACGACTCCCTTGGGCAGGCCAGTTTTTTCGAGAAGCTCAAAGGCGCGATGCATGGAGAGAGGAACGCGTTCGGAGGGCTTCAGGATGAAGGTATTTCCGCAGGCGATGGCATAGGGAAGAAACCAATAGGAAACCATCGCCGGGAAATTGAAGGGTACAATCGCGGCGACAACTCCCAGCGGCTGGCGAATTTGCATTTCGTCGACGCCGGGAGTCACATCCTCGAGGTTGTAGCCTTGCATCATCATGGGAATGCCGCAGGCGACTTCGACGTTTTCGATGGCGCGGCGAAGTTCGGCGCGAGCCTCGGGAAAGGTCTTTCCATTTTCGATGGTGATGATTCTTGCGAGATCGTCGAGATTTTCTTCGAGGAGATTCCTAAGCGTAAATAGGTATCGAACGCGTTCGCCGGGAGGCGTGCGTCGCCACGCGGGGAATGCATCAGCGGCAGCCTGGACAGCAGCGTCGACGTCCGCGGAGGTCGAGAGCGGTGTACGGGCTAGCACTTCGGTGGTCGCAGGATTGGTGACGTCGGTGTATTCGGTGGCGGTGGACCGCCGCCATGCGCCATTGATGTAGTTCTGAAGATCGGTGACTTGGGTAGTTACGGCACTACTCATACTTAGCTCCTTGGCCCGCGAGTAGAAAGGGAGAATACGTTCCCTCAGGCCAGTCCTACGAAGAATCGGAACGATGTAGTTTACCAAGAAACTGGAGGGAGTGCGTGTTGCTTCAGGAGAAGCTTTCGCTTACGCTAAGTCGATGGAAGTGAAATTGACTCCGGACCAGAAGGCGTTCGTTCGCGACGCCATCGAGAGCGGTCGCTTGAAGCGCGAAGAAGAAGCAGTGCAGGAAGCTCTTGCGCTGTGGGAAGAACGCGAGCGAACCCGCGCAAATCCTTGCCGCGATCGATCAGGCGGACGCTTCGCTTGCGCGCCGCGAGGGTCGCATCATCACGCGGCAATCCATGCTGGACTTGGCCAAGGAAGTGAAGCAGCGTGGACGTGCCCGCTTAGATGCCGAGCAGCCCCCTGACCGCTGATGCCGCACCGGGTTGCACCACAGGCCGAAGCCGAGCTTGATGCCATCTAGTATTACGTAGCCAAGGAAAGCGGCGACATCGAAATCGCCGACCGCGTGGTTGATTCCATTACCGAGCGGTTTTTCCTCCTCTCAACTTATCCCCACATCGGACGCCGCCGCGACGAAGACTTGTGTCCCGGTTTGCGGAGTTTTATTGCAGGCGAATACTTTATTGTCTACCGTGTTGAAGGTGAGAACGTGCTGATTCTTCATGTGATCCGCGCCAGCCGTGATATTGAAGAGTTGTTCCGGGATTGAGCACATCAAAACGAACGATTCTCCGAGGCGGAATCATGGCGGAGACGGTAGGCGAGCCAGAGGCCGGTAGCGAGCGTGCCGAGGTAGCCGAGAGTGCGCACGGTGGCGCCGATTTTTTGGTCCTGATCCAAGAGGTTCCACTTGGTGAAGAGGATGGTCCAGTCGCTTTCGTCGGAGCCGACTAGGGACAATGCGGAGGTGCGGGCATCGGCCATGTAGGTACCAACATAAGGGAAATTCTCGAAGAACCAGAACATGCTAAAGGCAAAGCCGGTGGTTTCGCGCTGCAAGAAAAAATAGGCGGCGCAAAGCAGGGGAACGATGAGTTCGCCAGGGGTTCCGCCGAGGATGCGGATGGTGTCGCCGAACCAACTGAAGAAGAAGTGACCTCCTTCGTGGATGATGAGATTGGCGTAGTCGAGGAGCAGGAAACCGGAACGGCTGGTGACGGCATATAGAAGGAAAAAGGCGTAGAAACGGAGCCAGGCGATTCCGGTGATTCGTGGCTCGCTTCAGAAGCGGAGTAGAAGAGTTTACACAGAGTTTGCGGGATGCACAGAGGACACAGAGAAGGAAGGGAACATTGCTTGCCGAGCACGGGCGCAGCACGCTGCGCCCCCTACAGCCGACAGACATTGTGACGATCACTTGTCGATGGCCGCTAGGGCTTCATAGGCAGCACCGAGGAGCGGGGCAGATTCGTTTAGGACGATGGAGACGGGGATGTTGCTGAGAAGGCCTTCGAACTTCCATTTGTCCTTGAAGGCGTGAAAGAAGCTGCCATCTTTCATTTTTTCGAGGATTTTGACGGCGATGCCGCCAGCGACATAGACGCCACCCAGGGCGAGAACTTTCAGGGCGAGATTGCCGGCTTCGGCACCGTAGATGGCGGTCCAGAGATCGAGCGTGTCGGAACAAACGCGGCAGGACTTGTCCAAGCCGCGGCGGGTGATTTCCGGGGCGGGATCGGCGTCGGGATCTTCGAACGTGGCGTGGATGACTTTCGGATCGAGAAATTCGTGAATGGTGCGGAAGCCGCGACCGGAGAGAATGAGCTCAAAGCTCACTTGCGGATAGCGGCGGCGCATGAAACGGAGCAATTCGATCTGCTGCTCGGTGTGCGGAGCGAAATCGGAATGGCCGCCTTCAGAGGGCACGACGCGGTAGCGGCCGCCATTCCAAACAAGAAAGGACTGTCCTAGCCCGGTACCAGCAGCGATCAGGGCGCGGGTGCCTCCAGGCTCAGGAGTGCCTGGGTTCAGGACACAAAAATCTTCCGGAGGAAGATGCTCGATGCTGTGACCGGTAGCGCCGAGATCGTTCAAGAGCACGACGTGGGGGACGTTTAGTTCCTTGATGAGCGCTTTGGTGTCAACGATCCAAGGAAGATTAGTAGCACGCACAGTGCCATTGATAACCGGCCCGGCAATGCCGAATCCCGCGGCGACGATATTTTCCTTGCCCAGATGTTCGGCGGCTTGGCGCGAGAATTCCTTGACGATGCGTTCGAATTGCGCAAACTCTTTGCTTGCGAAACGCTGCTTGAAAACGGGCGTGAGGGTGCCGCGTTTTTCCGAAAAGAGCGCCAGATTGCACTTCGTCCCGCCGACATCGCCCGCGAGGATCAAGTCTCCCCTCCCGAAATCTCCTGAAACGATTTAATGAACCAATTATAGCATCTATGGGTTGTACCACTGCCTGCCGTCGCGTTCGAGCAGAAGATCGGATTCGCGCGGCCCCCAACTTCCCGACGCATACTGTGGCACGGTGGCGCTCTTGGCGGCGCTCCAGACATCGAGGATCGGATCTACCAATGACCAGGCAGCTTCAACACTGTCGCCGCGGTCGAACAGCGTGGCATCGCCTCGGACGCAGTCGTTCAACAGCGTGGCGTATGCGCTGCGGCTGGAGTCTCCGAATCCTTCCTTATAGCTAAAATTCATGGTGACGTTGCCGATACTCATTTCGGTGCCAGGACGCTTTGCACCGAAGGAAACCGATATACCTTCGTCCGGCTGGATATTCAAGATCAGGCGGTTAGCCTCAACGTCCTTTTCACGGAAAACAATGTGCGGAGCGCGGCGGAATTGAATCATGATTTCCGTGGTGCGCTTGGCGAGGCGCTTTCCAGTTCGGAGATAGAACGGGACACCAGCCCAGCGCCAGTTGTCGATTAGAAGTTTGCCCGCGACGAAGGTCTCCGTTTTGGAAGTTGGACTGACGTGCAGCTCTTCGCGATAACCGGGTACTGGCTTATCGCTCAGTTTCCCGGGAGAGTATTGCCCGCGAACGACAGCTTGCGCGACCATTTCCAGATTGAAGGGGCGGATGGACTGCAAGACTTTCAGCTTTTCGTTGCGTACGGCGGTGGCATCGAACGAGGCAGGAGGTTCGACGGCGACGAGCGAAGTGAGCTGCAGAACGTGGCTCTGAATCATGTCACGGAGCGCGCCGGCGGTTTCATAGAAACCGCCGCGGCGCTCGACGCCTAGCGTTTCCGAAGCGGTGATCTGCACATGGTCGACATAATTGCGGTTCCATAGCGGCTCGAAGATACCGTTGCCAAAGCGCAGCACGAGCAGATTCTGGACGGTGTCCTTGCCGAGATAATGATCGATGCGATAGACCTGCTTTTCGTCGAACACGCTCAGAACGATCTTGTTCAATTCCTTGGCAGTAGCCAGATCTCTCCCAAAGGGTTTTTCAATAATGATGCGCACCCAGGAATTCGGCGAAGAAGGGCGAGCGAGACACGCACGTCCAAGCTGCTCAACAATGGCTGGATAGACTTCAGGCGGCGTGGAAAGGTAAATCAGGCGGTTGCCGCCGATGTTCTTTGCAGATTCGATCTCCGCGAGGCGTTGGCAGAGTTGTGTGTAGGCCTGGGGATCGGCGTAGTCGCCGGGACTGTAATAAAGGTTGGAAGCGAAGTCGTCCCATTGTTTAGGATCGATGGGTCCGACCTCGGAGATGCTCTTCGCAGCCTCGCCTAGGGTGGTACGAAACGTGTCATCTGTCATCGGCGTACGCGCAAAGCCAACGATGGCATAACGCGTTCCCAATCCATTGTGAATCGCGAGGTCGTACATCGCGGGAATGACCTTGCGCTTGGCGAGGTCACCCGAGGCGCCGAAGAGAACTACGGTGCAAGGCTCAGCCACTCCACCGTACACGGAACTGGAACGACCCGAATCGCCAGCCATTTGCACGCCCTCCGCGAACTTCCCCAGTTCAGGTACCTGAAGCAGCGTTCAAAACTATACCTCAACCCCGTAATTTCCAAGCTCGGAACGCAATTGCCCCGCGTTCTGATGGTGAATGGTGTTCATCCCGAGGCGCCGCGGGCTCTCGAGGTTCAGCGGACGGTCATCAATGAAAAGGCATTGCTCCGGCGGACGCTGGGTGACTTCCAGCGCGATACGAAAGATGGTTTCTTCGGGCTTGCGAGACCGGATGTAACAGGAGCTGAAGAAAACGAGAAAGTTCCGGCGAAGGTCGAAGGCTTCGATGCGGTACTGATTGAGCTCCAGGGGTTCATTGTTGATGGCGCCGACAAAGTATTTTCCGGAACTGGAGACTTTATCGAGAATAGCGCGCGTGTCCGGGTATTCCTTGGATTGGGCGAACATGAAGGCAGTGAACTCCTCGCGGGTGAAGCTGCGCTGGCGATAAAACAGTGTGCGGTCGAGATATTCGTTTAAGGTGATTTGGCCGGAGTCAAAGGCCGGGAAAGAAAGATCGTGGCGGTCCTGGAATTCCTCCCAGTCGAGATGGAAGGCGTTGGCCGCTTCTTTACGCGAGCCGCGGTCCCAGCCGTTGGTCAGGATGACGCCGCCGATGTCCCAGAAAAGTGTGGTGATTTTGGCCAAAGGCGGAACTCCTCCGGATTTAGGGGCTAACTGGCGGCCGTACCATTGGATGAACGAGAACGCGAAGGGATACGAGAATTACTGCGGACCTAAACGAGTCTTCCCCAACGCGCTAGTAATGATGGCATCCAACTCTACCAGGCCCCTCTTAGCCCCACTCGACAGATGCCATCGTATTACGGGACTTCGCCGACGACCAAGAGATTCGAATTCACCCAGTGCGAGGGCAAGTTGCAATTGCCCGAAGGAGTAGTCAGCACCGGGAATGGCGAGATCCTTTTCAGGGGCAGCGGTCAACAACAGAATGAGTCCTTTCGGTGGGCCACCAAGATAGACTTGCCCGACAGCTTGAATATATCGGGGGCCGGGAGTAATTAATACCGGCAGTTCCAGGACTGATTCAAGTTTCTCACGAATCATGTGCAAGAGCTGTTTGGCTCCTTCGTCATAATTCAAAAAGGGCAGCAGTGCGATATAGCCTTGCCGGTGCCGCAAGCCGAAAAGGGTACGGAGCGCTTCAGTCATATTGAGGGTGGAGATTTGCTGACGGGTTTCGCCTTCAGCGAACAGCTCGAGCGCGCCCTCGCGGACACGGACCGTTGATAAGGGGGATTGTTTCCCTGTCGTCAACTGCTCGAGGATTTGGGCAGCTCTTGTGCGGCTCTCTCGGATATCCGGATCGTGGAAAGGATCGACCCCGATCAGCGAGCAAGCCAGCGCGGTCGCAATCTCCCATTTAAAGAGCTCGGCGGCAAGTTCCTCGGGACCATGCAGTTCGATGGCGACCATTGGCACGCCAGCTTCGCGAAGTTCGTGGCGTCTCCTGTCGAGTTGGGGTTCCTCTTCGTCAGCAAACTTGAGAATGACGGCGGAACAGCCTTGCTGGATCATGGAGAGGTGCGAAGACGCAAATCCAAAAGCGGGCAGGATGCCGTGTCCCTTTTTTCCGGTGCTGGCCCCAACCAGATACCCAATGCGCTGCGCGGTGGGATTCAAACGCTCCCCGCTGAAAAAGATGAGTCGATCCCGGCCCTCCATTTCTGTCGCCGCGAGGAACGCAGCGAGGGTCACGGCGGGATTTGATTCTTGTGGCGCGGCAGGCCAGCAGGCTTCGCGCATCGCTTGCGTGCGTGCGAGCAAGTCACTTGGATCCAAACGACAGAGCGCAGTGAGGAAGCCATTGAAGTGAATCAGCGATGAAAACCGGCGGTGGATGCCAGGGGGATCGAGAAAACTATCGAGGAAGTTGTACTCCCCGGCGACCTCGCCCAAATAGGAATTCTCCTCGGTCGCGGTTATAAGATGACACGCCGGAGAATCGATGCCTAACATTTTCAGTCTCTTGAGAAAATACAAAAGCAAGGACTGAATCTCGATTTGGTTACCGGCCTTGTTGGCAAAAACAAAAACGGTCTTGTCGAGACGCAACATTTCATCGAGAGCGCGGATAGAATCGGGGTCGATGGTGTCGAGCAGGAAGGATCTTTGTCCGATCTTTGCATTGGGCAAGCGCAAAATAGTCTCGACCGCCAAATTTGAGTCGCCGATGGCTACGAAGACCACATCCTCGAAGCCCGCCGGCTCGATCATCGCGGCGCGAGCGGCCACACGGGTCAAAAGTGACTCCAACTGATCGGGCAAATCGAGCCAACGCAGGTTGCCCTCCAGAGATTCGACTTGAAACCGTTCCACCGGCCAGAGGGAATGGTCCCTGGCCCAAAGTCTGGACAGCGTCTTCTTGTCAGAGAGGTTTTGTAATTCTCGCCGAAATGCGTTTTCTAGAAGTCCTGGAAATATTGCTTGCGCAGGTAGCAGCAAGGAGTCTCCCGGGGGACTTCGTGAATATAACACTACTCGTATCGTATTAATTCTTTTCTAATATATACGGTGATCTTCAGACCACAGCGGCATCGGAGGTAGCCAGTTTGTTGACTTCCAAAAAAGCTCGAGAATTCAGGGACGACTAGGAATTTTAGAGACTTTGCAGTAAGGTGAAATGGAAGAAAGCGCGTGAGGAGAAAGCATGGCCAATGAATCTTGCGATCCGGCACCGGCGCCTAGCGAACCGGTGAAGCCCGGGACGCGCATGGTGCACTGCGTGAAATTTGGCAAGGAATTGCCCGGCTTGGACCGCATCCCTTGGCAAGGCGAATTAGGCAAACGTGTCTACGAAAACGTTTCGAAGGACGCCTGGAAGCTATGGCTCGAGCATTCCAAGATGATCATGAACGAGTACCGGCTGAATCCGCTCGACCCCAATTCGCAGAAGATCATGGGAGAGCAGATGGAACAGTTCTTCTTCGGCGAAGGGGCCAAGCTCCCCGAAGGATACGTCGCGCCCAAAGCTAAAGGTTAGTCCCCGGGATGGTCATTCGCCTGGTGGCCGGATGTTCGACGGGCAGGCTGGGCGTAATTTTGAAACACAATTTTTGATGGGCTTGGCGGAGCGCTAGTTCGACTTCCTCCGGTGTGTTTCCCCGCGCGAAGAGAAATCCCAGATAGCTTGAACCCTCTGGCCAGGTGGTAATGGCATCGTGAAGTCTTGCGGTGATACTAAGATCAGTAATTCCCGGAACTGAGCGAGCAGCAGCTTCCCCTGACACCTCTTCCAGAATCCCGCTCTTAGGAACGGGAATCATCATGACGCCGGAGGCAGCTTCTTCGCGCGGCGAGTCCCATCCGGGTAGCGCAAGAGTATGACGGACCAGCAGCTCTTCCAGGCCAATTGGCTCAGTTTCTTCGCGAAATAAAAACCGCAAAGAGCGAGCGCAGAGGCCGCCGATGGGTCGAGGCGCAACTTCGATCGGCCACACGCCCCGCTCGTTGATTCGAAATTCGGCGTGTATCGGTCCATGCGAGAGCCCCAATGCTCGAACTGTATCTCTGGCGCATTCCTCGATCGCGCTCTTGGTAGGTTCTGGAAACCTCGATGGCGTCACGTAAATCGTCTCTTCGAAGTAGGGACCTTCAAGCGGATCGGGTTTGTCGAAGATGGCCGATACTCTCAGCTCGCCATCAGTGAGAAGTCCTTCAACCGCTACTTCGTCGCCCGAAATATAACCTTCCACGAGCATTTGATCGAGATTCGCCTCGCGCGTCGCAAGAACCTCAGGTGATTGCAGCAATCGCCGGATTCGCGTGGCCGCTGCGAGGAACTCCTCCCGATTGTTTGCGCGCACTACGCCTTGGCTGGCAGAGAGCGAGAGTGGTTTCAGTACGCAAGGATATGAAATCCCAAGGAGCGATGGCTCGGGTGCGGGATCGATGGGAAGCTTCTGAAACCACGGGACGTTTAAGCCAGCATCGCGAAATACTTCCTTCATGCGCAGCTTGCTCCGGCATGCCTCAACTGCCGCAGGGTGGTTGTAGCGAACTCCCAATCCGCGTGCTGCATATGCTGCGGCAACAGCAGGCCGGTCACCAAGCGCAAGGATCGCACTGACATCCTGGCCTCGAACCGCTTCCACCACGGTGCAAGCGGCAACCTCCGGGGTCTCGAAATGCACGGGGATAGCTTGGTCGCCCCAAGGATCTTCCAATTGATGACAGCGATCCGTGACGTACACCAATAGCACGCCGAGTTTGTGCACGGCCTCTTCGAAGCTGCGCGTTTGATAGCCTAGCTTCGCAGTAAAGAGTAGCAATCGTTTTACCGGATTCGTCATTGGTATTTGAAATTATTCGTAAAGAGCGGCCCGCTTCCCCGACAGGAGTCGGGGTAAACTCCAGGCGGGCCCTACAAAGCCAAGAAAACTGCACTCCCTTGCCTAATCAAACAAAACCATCGGCACTTGCGACGGCAACCATGACGGGAGGCTTCGGGGCGCCGATGGAAACAAGCTGATCGGGGGTCGGTTCGGCGCAGCAGTACCAGGGCTCACTGAGAAAAGGGACACCGGACTGGGATTTCCCCGAAAAATGAAGCCGCGGCGCGGACATGCCAGCGGCGGCGTTTGCGGCCGTCCAAATTCGTTCGAACGTTGCCGACCGTGATTCCTTTCGGCGCTCCGCTGCGGCAGCGATTTCCTGCACCGTTTCGCTAAGAGCGTCCAGCCTCGAGTCAGCATTTTTCCATGGGTACGCCAGCAATCGCGGGTCAAAGGGTTCAATCAGGCGACGCACTTCATGCAACTCCAGCATTCGTGAGCCTTCGGGGATCAGCAAGCGGATCCCGAGCTGAATGGGTGCGACGTTTTCGATCACATTTTGCTGCTCGATCACTCGCAGTAAATCCAAGTAGCCATCCACCGTCGTCCAGGGCGTAAACGGAACGAACGTGGGATGAAGCGTCAGGCCAAGCTCGCCGAAGATTTTGACGACGCGCAGAAAATCTTCTCGGGTGTGTCCTTTGGCGAGAAAATTCAGCACCGCATCATCGAGGGATTCGACCGCGCTAATCACGAAGAGGCAACCGGTATCGCGAAGCGCCGCCAAGTGTTCCTCGTACTTGAGCAAGTGTTCGATCTTGATGGTCACGTCGTACGTGACGGCGGGGAATTCCCTATGAAACGCCTCGACGAGATCTATTGCGTGCCGAATTCCATTAAAGAAATCCGGATCGCCGAAAGTGATGTGTTGCGCGCCGGCAGCCACCTGGCGGCGAACATCTTCCAGAACAACGTCTCGGCTGACGATTCGAAAAACGCCGTTGTAAACAGGAACTATGGGGCAATGCCGGCAGAGATGCTTGCAGCCGCGGCTCGCTTCCGTGGAACCGACTACCCGAAAACCGGCTCCGGGAACGATAAGATGAGCGTACTTTTCCATTGCTGGCATTCCCGAGCGATCCGGCACTTCGAACTGCAGCCGAGCCATCGAAATCATGGACTCCGTGGGCTGCACGCTAGTTTGCTTTCCATTTGCAGCGAGCCGCTCTGCCAACTGAGCCAATCCCTCTTCGAATTCACCGCCGAGGATGGTCAAAACCCCGAGCGCACGAAGATACTCAACGTTCATGGGCGCGTATAAACCGTAACAACAGAGGTGTGCGCCTGGATTCTTCTCTCTCAGCAATGGAATGAGCTGAGAAGCAAGCCGAGTGGCCGTATGCATGGGTAAGTAGATGGCAATCAACTCAGCATGACTAATTGCAACCTCATCCAACGACTGCCGCGCCAAGTCGAGCACTACGACTTGGTGGCTGCGCTTCCGCAGCCACGCCGCAGGCGACGCCAGCCCAAACGGCTGTCTGCCAAGCTCATAGGTCGAAATGAGGACAATATTCACGGCAACACCAGTATAGCTTCGCGGCGCGCGGATTCAATTTCGGTTATCATATAGGGCTACGGTTCATAGCGAAAGGACTGCAGAATGGCCATTAATGCGGGCAATTCTTTCCGCACGCGCGACAAACTGAATGTTGGCGCTCAGAGCTTTGAAATTCATCGCCTCGAGTTTCTCGAAAAGCAAGGCGTCGCTGACCTGGCGAAGTTGCCCTTTTCGCTGCGCATACTTCTGGAGAATTTGCTGCGTTGCGAGGATGGCCGGTTTGTACATGCTGAGGACATTCGGGCCCTTGCGAACTGGCGTCCTGGTGCTGCGGAAAAAGAAATTGCGTTCATGCCCGCGCGGGTCCTTCTTCAGGACTTCACCGGCGTTCCGGCCATCGTCGATCTCGCTACTATGCGCGAAGCCGTGCAGCGCATGGGCGGCAATCCGAAGCGAATCAATCCGCTGTTCCCTGCTGAACTGGTCATTGACCATTCCGTGCAAGTCGATAATTTTGGCAACATCAACGCGTTTGGCCTGAATGCCGAGCTGGAATTTCAGCGTAACGTCGAGCGTTACGCTTTTCTACGCTGGGGGCAAACAGCATTTCAAAATTTCAAGGTCGTTCCGCCAGACACCGGCATCTGCCATCAAGTAAATCTGGAATACCTCGCGCGAGTTGTCTGCGCGATGCCTTACGGCAACCGGTTTGAGGCCTATCCGGATTCGGTGGTGGGCACGGATTCGCACACGACCATGGTCAACGCGCTGGGCGTTTTCGGCTGGGGCGTCGGCGGGATAGAAGCGGAAGCAGCCATGCTCGGCCAGCCTTCTTCGATGCTCATACCCGAGGTCGTTGGTTTCCGCCTGCACGGCCGCTTGAGCGAAGGCGCGACAGCAACCGATTTGGTTTTGACCGTGACAGAAATGTTGCGGAAAAAAGGCGTCGTTGGAAAATTCGTGGAATTTTATGGTTCGGGGCTGTCCACACTGAGCGTCCCCGACCGGGCCACCATTGCCAATATGGCGCCCGAATATGGCGCGACTATGGGCTTCTTCCCCGTGGACAAGGAAACCCTCGCCTATCTGCAATTCACGGCGCGCTCAGCGGAACAGATTGCCCTCGTTGAAGCCTACTGCAAAGAACAGATGCTGTTCCGCACCGACGAAACCCCCACGCCACTCTTTAACGACACTCTGGAATTGGATCTCGGAACCGTCGAGCCAACCGTCGCCGGCCCCAAACGCCCGCAAGATCGCGTCGCACTGCGGCAAGCCAAATCTTCTTTCACCAAAGTGGTGGAAGGAACACCGGCGAAGCATGTGGCCGTTCGAAACAACGGCGATTCGTTTGACCTCTCGAGCGGCGCCGTGGTCATCGCTGCAATCACCAGTTGCACTAACACTTCAAATCCGTCTCTGATGCTAGGGGCGGGCTTGCTAGCAAAAAAGGCGGTCGAGCGCGGCTTGCACGTGAAGCCGTGGGTCAAGACCAGCTTGGCACCGGGGTCGAAAGTCGTCACGGATTATCTGCTCGCTGCAGGATTGACTCAGTATCTCGATAAACTGAATTTTCACTTGGTCGGTTACGGTTGCACCACCTGCATCGGCAATAGCGGCCCGCTGCCCGACGCCATCGGCGCGGCCATCAAGGACAACAATTTGATTGCGGTCGCAGTGCTCAGCGGCAATCGCAATTTTGAAGGCCGCATTCATCCACTGGTGCGCGCCAACTACTTGGCTTCTCCGCCGCTGGTGGTCGCTTACGCGCTTGCGGGGCGTATGGACATGGACCTCACCACCGAACCGCTTGGCAACGATACGGCGGGCAAGCCCGTCTATTTGAGGGATATCTGGCCGACGCCGCAGGAAATCGAATCGACCGTGCGTTCCGCTGTTTCTTCTTCACAGTACAGCAAGCAATACAGCGAGGTCTTCGAGGGCGACGCTCACTGGAAGTCCATGCCTATCCCGCAAGGCGACATCTACAAGTGGGACCCGAAATCGACCTACATCAAGCTGCCGCCGTATTTCGATAACATGCCCAAGACGCCCCCGGCGCTTGCGGACATCCACGGCGCCAAAGTACTCGCTATTCTCGGAGACAGCGTCACCACCGATCACATTTCGCCCGCTGGTTCGATCCCGGTTGATTCTCCCGCGGGGAAATACCTCGTCGCCAACGGTGTGAAGCCGCATGAATTCAACTCCTATGGCGCACGCCGCGGCAACCATGAAGTCATGATGCGCGGCACGTTCGCGAATATCCGGCTGCGCAATCAACTGGCGCCGGGCACCGAGGGTGGCTGGACGCTTTTCCTCCCCGACGGCGAGAAAATGTTCATCTACGACGCCGCCGTGAAATATCGCGAGGCCGGTGTGCCGTTGGTGGTCCTCGCCGGAAAAGAATACGGATCCGGCTCTTCGCGCGATTGGGCAGCGAAAGGCACGCGGCTGCTTGGCGTACGCGCGGCGATTGCCGAAAGCTACGAGCGCATTCATCGCAGCAACCTCGTTGGGATGGGCGTACTGCCTCTGGAATTCAAAGCGGGAGAGAATCGCGAAGCGCTTGGGCTGAGCGGACACGAAATATTCGAGATCGAAGGCGTCTCTTCACTGTCGCCCAAGAAAGCAATCACGGTGCACGCTAAATCGAGAGACGGACGTGTAAAGACCTTCTCCGTTACCGCGCGTGTGGACACGCCGGAAGAAGTCTCCTACTACCAGCACGGTGGCATCCTGCAATACGTTTTGCGGCAGATGCTCTAGCCTCCACTACAATTCCTGGCCCGTAAGTGGAAGTCCGTCATGAAGGATGGCCCAATTATCGAGCAATAGCGCGCGCCCGAGCCAGTTTAACCTGAGAAAATGCGCCCTCAAGTTAGGAAGTTCCTGATTTTGGTGCGCTTGCCCGCTTGATTCGCCAAAGAAGAGCAAAGCCCAGGACCATCGATAGCAGACTCACAACCTGCGCATTGGTCAATCCGTACAGCACCTTTGGATTGATGCGGATGAACTCTACGAGGAATCGCGCTATCCCCGTCAAGATCAGGTAGCCACCGATGACCTCTCCATGGGAGCCACCTCGGCTCAGCGCTTTCGTGGATATTCGCCACAAAATTGCCGCGATGAGCGCGCAGGAGAGAAACTCGTAAATGGGCGTGGGATGCACTCGATCCATCGTCGGCACGATGCCATTCGGAAAACTCATCCCCCACGGCAGACTTGTCGGCACTCCGTAATCACCGTCTCCCGACAGCAGACATCCAATCCGCCCGATCGCATAACCCAGCGCCGCCGGAGGCGAGCAAAGATCCATGAATTCCAGCATCGGAATGTCAAAGTGCCGCGCCAGCAAAACCATCGAGACCAGTGTTGTGATAAGAGCGCCGGACCAAGTAAATCCATACCGGCTGATCAGCACCGCCGGATTGGCCAGCAACTCTCGCGGACTCTCCAGCACGCTGTAAAGCCGCGCGCCTACCAGTCCCGATATTCCGATGATGCCAATGATAAGAAACGCTTCGTCGCCTTGGCTCTTCTTGTCGACATCCTTCAAGTAGCCGTGTTCGATGAATTGTTCGCGATGGCGGTTGATATCAAATTGCAGCAAATACGCGGCCACGAGCATGCCGATCGCCACCATGAGCCCATACGTGGGTATCGCCAAGGGACCGATATGCAGAAATGGAATCATCGAAGAAAAACGTTGCCCCCGCAATTTAGTATACATGACGACGGAGCGTCACTCCGGGAACGACAAAGCAGGCAGGATGACTCAAAATATCGAAAATTTACTGCCCTCAAGTTAATTCTGCTGCACGCCCAGTTGGAGAGCCTTCGGTCGGTAGAGAATTACGCCGAGAACCACCCAGACGCCGAACGCGGTCCATTCAGCCGGAGAAAAGTGCCCGGGGAATACAGGCAGCATCTTCATCAGGAAAAGAAGTAAAGAAACGGCAATTCCCAGTCCGGTCACAATCCTCATCGAAGTTCGCTTCTCCACCATCCAAAATGAGAGACAAGCCGCGAACCATCCCAAGGCCGACGCCATCGAGCCCACTTCGGTAACAGGGACGAGGAGTGCGTCACCCAACAACAGACCGACAAGCGTTCCCGCGGTAATTCCCAGCACGGCAGCGGAAGGCGTTAGAAACTTCTCGTGCACAGTGCCGAATAGCGGACTTATCGTGCGGCGCCGCCCATAGGCGAACAGTAAACGGCTCGAGGCGACAAAGTTGCCGTTGAAGCACTGAAACAATCCGAATAACGCCATGATCAGAATCAACCGCACGGGCCAGCGGGCTCCCAGCGCTTGTTCAAACGCGATCGCCGTTGCGAATGGTTTTCCAAGCAGACCTTGCCAGGGCGCAATGTAAGCCACCGCGGCAACAGCAAGCACATAAAAGCCGGCCCCGACGAACAGCGCCATGACGATCGCGCGAAAAAATCCAGTCGGACGAAATCCCGGGTGCGCTTCCTCACCAGCTTTTGGCGCCGATTCAAATCCAGTCATGAAGTACGGCACAATCTGCAGTGTGAGCAGGATTGATACAAAAGGAGTTGCCCGAAACATCGGATGAAAATTGGCCGGAGCCCCGCGCGCGCCGCTGATTCCCAGCAATACCACAAAAAGAAGAAGAACCGTCCCCGTCGTCCAGTTTTGAAAGCTGGCGCTCAACCGGATGCCGCGGTAATTCAGCACCGCAAGAAAAACCGTTAGTGCAACACCTAAAATCAAACGCGGCAGGAAAACTGGCTGTCCCGCGACCCGGTACAACTCATGCGAATTCAAGGATGGAAAAATGTAGGCCGCCAACTTTCCAACTGCCACCGCTTCCCACGGGCACACGATGAAGTAGGCGAGTAGCATCATCCATCCGGTGAAATAACTCACGATTGGCGGAAAAACCTGCGCCGTGTAGGCCGCCTCTCCCGCGGCATCCGGAAGTCTCTGAACCCATTGGCCATAGACGTAGCCAACCGGCAACAGCAGAACTCCGCCCAACGCAAATGCCAGCATCGCTCCAAGCGGCCCGCCGCGCCCGAGCCAGTTGTCCATGAGTACTAGCCATCCGACCCCCACCATCGTTCCAAATGCCAGCGCGAAGTAATCGGCGAGGCGAAGTTTGCGCGCAAGTGTAGTCATGACACCCCGGGTGCGCCACGATTCTATACACCTTCTCCCTTTGCGCCATTAGTTTTGACGAATCGTTTACCTGCCGCTAACAAAGTCGGCCTAAAACTCTATGCGCAGGAATTTCGGGCTGCGACGCCTTCGAGTTCGCGCCTTCCCGTTAGCGCGTCGGCCCCCTGCGTTTCCATTTTGGTTCAATACCGAGATTTCCAAGGAGAGGACATAACTATGCGTCACAGCTTTAGCAGGGCTCTGGCTTTTGTGGCCGCTTCTGCCATAACGCTCTTGCCCGTTCACCCAGCATCTGCTCAGGATGGTGGCGGTTCTTCGACAAAGACCCCTATCAAGCACGTCGTTGTTATCTTCCAGGAAAACGTCTCATTCGACCATTACTTCGGCACCTATCCCCATGCCAAGGAAAATAAGGACGGCTCGAAGTACTTTGCCGGCGCGAAAGAGAGCACGCCGCACGTCAATAGCCTGGAGAGCGCCGGTCTCCTCACCAACAATCCGAACGCCGCGAATCCTTTTCGCATCGACCGCAGTAATGCCAATACTTGCGACGAGGACCACGGTTACGGAGACGAACAGTTTGCCTTCGATGGTGGATTGATGGACCGCTTCGCCAAACTCAGTTGCAATGATAAGAACATCGGACCATTCAGCACCATGGGCTATTACGACGGCAACACCGTCACGGCATTGTGGAATTACGCCCAACATTTCGCCATGAGCGACAACTCCTTCGGCACCACCTTTGGCCCGTCGACACCGGGCCTTCTCAATCTGGTTGCCGGCAACACCTTTGAAGCCACCATCACCAATGGACTCTCCGCAAAAGGGAACATTGCCGGAGGTGCCATGTCCGGCGCCGTTATCGGCGATCCGGATCCCACTGGCGACGTATGTTCCAACCCCAAGCGCACTCAAATCACCATGTCGGGGCAAAGCGTCGGCGATCTCTTGACCAAAGCTGGCGTCACCTGGGGTTCGTTTATGGGTGGTTTCGCGAACTGCGCGGCCAGCTCCACCGGTACAACGGGCCTGACGACCACCGACTACATCCCCCACCATGCTTTCTTCCAGTACTGGCAATCCACGCTGAACGCCACCCATGCTCCGCGCACCTCCGTCGCGATGATCGGCCACCAGGGCGATGCGGCAAACCACGAGTACGACATCACCGACTTCTGGGACGCTGTGAACGCTCACAACATGCCGGCGGTCAGCTTCTTGAAAGCGAAAGCCATTCAGGACGGACACGCGGGTTATTCCGATCCTTTGGACGAGCAGATCTTCCTGGTGAACACCATCAACGCCCTGGAAAAGACCGAGGAGTGGAAAGAAACCGTGGTAATCATCTCTTACGACGACTCTGACGGCTGGTACGACCATGTAATGGGTCCAATCGTGAACCAGTCCAATGTGTCCGACGACATGCTGCTCGGCGCAGCTCCCACTTCGAATAACTGCGGTACGCCGAAGCCGATTGATGCCGCCGGCACAATTCAGAATGGCCGCTGCGGTTATGGTCCACGTTTGCCGTTACTTGTGATTTCGCCTTTCGCTAAAAAGAACTTCGTTGATCACCGGGTGACCGACCAGTCTTCGATCATCCGTTTCATCGAAGACAATTGGGGCCTGGGCCGCATTGGCAATGGCTCGACCGACGCCATCGCCGGCACTTTAAACGGCATGTTCGACTTTGATGGGCACAATCACAAGCTGTTCCTGGACCCGACGACGGGACAAATCCTGGACTCCGATTCAAATTAAAATGGCGAAGAACCTTCCGTCTCCTGATGGTTTGGTTCTTCCGGAAGTGACTTGCGAGGAGCCTGCTCCGAATGACCGGAGCGGGCTCCTTGTTTAATTTTCCGCTCTTAGCCCAGCCGCGATAACCACTAGAGAAGCGAGGGAAATGCTTGATGCACTCGCGTTAGCTTCACGAAGTTTCAGCCTGACTGTAACCGGAGAGCAACAATCCTTCCATAGGGTACTCGCGGTCGGCCCGGCCCCCGCGCTGCGGTTTCGACACTCTCCACGTAAAAAGGATGGTCACTCATAATGATTAAAAAGGCCGCACTTCTGGGTCTCCTCGCCGTTGTCTTGGCGGCTACCGCAGCCGCCCAAGAAGGCAAAGTTCCCAAAGGCATTCCGCGTCTCGACCATGTTTTCGTCATCATGATGGAAAACCATGGTTACAACCAGATTATCGGCAACCCGGACACTCCGTTCGCCGAGTCGTACGCAAATTCCGCCAACTCCGCCACCAACTACTTCGCCGTGGCCCATCCCAGCTTGACCAACTATCTCGAAATGGTCGGTGGTTCGAACTTCGGCGTTCACAGCGACAACAATCCCGACTGGCATAATGCCACGTGCACCAACAGTCTCGCCTCCGCAACGGTAAATACGGATGTCCCTTCGAGCCCGAACATTTGCCCCATCTACGGTACCGGCACCGATGCGGCTACACCTGCCATCGACTGCACCAACGAGACTCAGTGCCCGCCGGGCAGCAACGACGGCGAAAATAACATCGATGGCATAAAGTCCATTGATGCCGTCAAGACCACACTTGGCAAGACCATCGCGGAACAGTTGGTCGAAGCGGGCCTCTCCTGGAAGAGTTATCAGGAAAGCCTGCCGTCCACGGGTGCTGATGGCGTGAATTTTTCTGACGGCTTCTTCACCGACTCCAGCAACATTCTCCGGTTCCTGCCAAATGAAGGCCAGGGCTTGCTGAAGCTCTACGCGGCGAAGCACAACCCGTTTGTTTATTTCCGCAGCGTGCAGGAAGGTGCGAAGCCAGATCTCAGCCTGAAGAGAATAGCTCCGTTTCAAGGAGAAGGCGGGCTGTTTGAAGACCTCAGCTCCGGCCATGTGCCGAACTTCTCGTTTATCGCGCCCAATCAGTGCAATGACCAGCACGGCCGCGCCAATGGAGGCACGCAGTGCGACTTTGACCCCAATGACCAGGGAACGCTCGAAGGTCTCAACCCGGCACTGATGTACATCGGCGACTTGACTCTGCGCAATATCGTGAAGGCCATACATCGCTCTCCAACTTGGCACGACGGCCGCAATGCCATCGTGGTTCTTTGGGACGAAGATGACTACAGCGTTTCACCAACGGTCAACAAGGTTCTTCTCATCGTCGATACTAACTACGGCCATCACGGCGTGAAAGACGGAGCGTTCTACACGCACTTCTCCCTGCTGAAATCTCTCGAAAGCGGCTTCCGCCTTCCCTGCCTGAACCATGCCTGCGATGAGGGCAGCAAAGTGATGTCACCTCTCTTCCGCGGCGGTGATGACAACGACCGCTAAGACTAACTAAACGGAACCAACAAGCTCGCCTCGCGAACGGTGGGGCGAGCTTGTTTTTTTCAGATCTTGAGCATTTCTTGTTCGCTTGAGACAACCCCGAGCGGGCAACGGTCATCCGTTCACATGTCCTCCTGGTGCAGGGAGGAGCCGTGTGACTGGTCTCAAGCGTGCGGTTTGCTTCGCGATCGTGTTCTTGTTTGCACAGCGCGTTTTTCCGCAAACTAATCTTCTCCCAGCCAGCGCTCCTTCAGGATTGCAGAGCGCAAGCAGGACACCTGTCGTTGACGAACTTCGTTTCACAGGACTACGTCGCATCACTCCCGCGGCAGTCGCCGCTCAAATGACTTCTCTTCCCGGGGACAGATTCGACTCCGCGAGCATCGAGAGAGACGTCCGCACCCTTGCGCAACTGGGTTGGTTCGAATCGATTCAAGTGGAAGCCGTCTCCTCCACAGCTCCAGTTCTGCTTCCACCCGGAGAAACCAAACGTGTGACTTTAATTTTTCACCTACTGGAATTCCCTGTTCTTTCCAAGGTGGAGTATTCCGGCTCCCGGCTGCTTTCTCCGAAACAGATTGAAAAGATCCTGGAAGAAAAGAAGCTAACACCTCAACTCGGCAAACCAGCCGATCCGGCTGCGCTGCAATGTATTGCCTTCGCGATTCGCGCGGGATTGAACGAGTTGGCCCACCCAGACGCAACCGTTCGAATCGACCGTCAGGAAAGCGATAATGCCTCTGTCCGCTTTCGCTTCGAGATCAACGACGGCCCCTTTCTCCCCGTCCACCGCGTAACCTTCGATGGTCATCCTGAACTCTCCCAAAAGCTCTTGCGCGCCCAAATGCATAACGTTGCGCCGTGGAAGTCGTTGGCTTCGTTGCGCGGCAAGAATGCCTATACGCGCGAGAGGTTTGAAGAAGACCGCCAGCGCATTCTTGCCTACTATCAAGACCATGGCTTTCCGGAAGCGCGAGTCGGCAACGCTCGAGTTATCCATTCCACAGAACTCTCTCACCGGCGGCTTCCCTGGCCTCATAACCCACCAAAGTCCGGGCTGGCCGTCTCTATCCCCATAGAAGCCGGCCCCTTCTACCAGTTCAAATCCCTCACCGCGACCAGCGCTCTTCAGCAAGCCGCGAAAAACACTGGACGGTCGCCGCTCAATTTTCGCGACCTGGAAGAGGGCCGCGCCTTCTCTCAACATGAAATCGATAAGCTCCGCCGAATGTGGATGGCGCAAATCCAATCTCGAAGCACAGGCCCCAACTCTCTTCCCTCTCCTTCTGTGGACGCAATCCGAAGTTTCAACCCTGAAGATCACACCGTCCGCGTCACGTTCGATCTGGGCGAATCTCCGCCGTACATCGTGCAGCGCATCGAATTCCTCGGCCTCCACAAATTCAGCGACCGCTACGTGCGGCGCAGAATTCTCTTGCGGGAAGGCCGGCCCGTCGATGAGCGCGCACTCGAAGCCGGCCTCCTGCGCCTGGCGAGGACAGGTTACTTCAAGCCGATCCACAAAGAAGACATTCACGTGCAGCTCGATGAAAGCACTCATACCGCTAACGTTTCCATCCGCATCCAGGAAATTGGCCAGCAGCGCGTCACCTTTGGGGGAGGCACCGGCCAGTTCGGCAGCACTCTTGGCATCGCCTACACCGTCTTCGATCTTTTGAATCGCGAAGAACTTCTTTCCGCCCAGCTCGACGGCGGCCCAGAGAGCCTGCAAATCGCCCTCAGCTTGGCCAAAGAAGGAATCTTCGGCACTCGTGCCTCTCTGGCACTCTCGGTTTTCAATAGTGTCATTCGCCCGCGATTCGCGACGGGCGCCAAAGGCCCGTTTTTCACCACGCACACGCAAGGCGTCAGTGTTCCCTGGACCTACCCTCTCACCAGCTCGGATTCGCTCGGCGCCAACTTTGTCCTCTCGCGCGCAACCACCGAGTATCCTCTCGGCACTCCGCCCGGACTGACTGGCTTGCCGCCTCTCAACATTCGATCGCAAACCTCTAGCCACTCGCTGGGAATCGGCTGGGTCCACGACACAGGAAGTGAGCACTTTTCGTTTTCAAACTCCGCTTCTGGAGGCTGGCTCGGCGGCGGCGAAAACATGGTTCGCTCCTCCGCCGAATATAGCCGTATCTTCCGCGATCCATTCTTGGCACCCAATAACGCGTTGGCTTTTCGAACTACCTTCAACGGCGCTGGCAGCTATCGCGGCGATATGCCCTACTACGCGCGCTTCTTTTCCAGCGACGAACTGGTGCGTGGCCTTCGCCCGGTCGAACTCGGCCCCTACGCGTTCACGGCTACCACCGCAGCGAATGGCGCGTCAGTCCCATCCACAGCACCTGCCGGAGCGAATCTCCTGAGCGCAGCAAGTGCCGAGTACCGTATTCCGCTCGGTGGCGGGACACAAGCTGCTGCCTTCTTCGACCTCGGCTCTGGCTTGCTGCTCCCAAACTGGCTGGGACTCACGAGGCCGATCCTGCTCGGCGCAACAAACGGCGCTCTGCACGGCTCTACTGGCGTCGAGTTGCGCTGGACCGTGCCAGAAGTCCAAGTTCCGGTCCGTGCTTATTACGCAGTAAACGTTGTGCGCCTCGACCGCTTCATCTCCCTCTCCGGCAAATCCCGCTTCTTCGCTCACAACCGCTTCTCCGCGTTCGGATGGGGCCTCGGCTCACTGTTCTGAACTTCACGTCTGTATTACACTGCCGCGATCATGAAGACCGGCAAACTCCTCAAAGAAGCTGCGCGCATCGTTGAGCCCTATTGCATCTCTAAGGGTAAAAAATTCCGGCTGAAGGACATTGACCCTGAGGAAACCAACGGCGTCAAAAGCAAAGAACGTGCCGATCAGATCCTTGCGAGGCGCGTCGGCCTCCTAAGCGAAATGCAGGAAAAGCTCTACGCCCAGGACCGTTGGGCGCTTCTGCTTATTTTCCAGGCCATGGACGCCGCTGGAAAAGACGGCGCCATCAAGCACGTAATGTCGGGAGTAAACCCGCAGGGCTGCGACGTCCACGCATTCAAAGCACCGAGCAGCGAGGAGTTGAACCATGATTATCTCTGGCGCACTCACAAGTGCATTCCTGAGCGGGGAAAAATCGGCATCTTTAATCGTTCCTATTACGAAGAGGTTCTGGTCGTGCGCGTTCATCCGCCGCTGCTGAGAGCCCAGAAGCTGCCCGACGAGCTCATCACCAAGCACATTTGGGACCAACGCTATGAAGATATCAACGCGTACGAACGATACCTCACGCGCAATGGAGTGATTATCCGCAAATTCTTCCTCCACGTTTCAAGAAAAGAACAGAAAAAGAGATTCCTCGAGCGTCTCGAAGACTCGAAAAAGAACTGGAAGTTCTCGATGGCTGACGTCCAGGAACGCACCTGCTGGAAGGACTATCAGGAAGCCTACGAAGAAATGATTCAGCGCACCGCGACGAAGCACGCGCCCTGGTACGCCATCCCCGCAGACAACAAATGGTTCACGCGAGTCGCTGTTGCCTCGGCCATCATCGAGACACTGGGCGAACTTGACCTCGCCTTCCCCGATGTCGGCGAAGCCAAAAAGAAAGAATTGGAAGCTGTTCGCACTTCACTCCTCGCCCAGAAAGATTAACCCCTGGCGCAGTCCGGTTCCTCTTGCTTTCGTAGCGGCCGCCTTTTGAGGGCGGGCGTGTTTATACGACCTGTCGTGAGTTGATCTCCGCCAAATGAACTCCGAGAAGATCGGGAGCGGACGACCCGTCCTCTCCCGAGGCCAGTCGTCCGCTCCACCACAGAACAGGTGAATTACCGCAAAGCGCCTGCCATTTCACTGACGTTCCGACAAAAACTCAACTCATTGGATTAGAACGAATTGTGGATTGTTCAAAGGTTTGTAGTGGATAAGTTTTCTCAAAACTCCAAACTTATGGAGGGTGCGTACAAAAATTCAGTGGGAATCGCTAGGTTCCAATCGTGCTGAGGACTGGCCCTTACGCCTCAAAGTCAACTTCAACCGGGTCGATCAACGGCATCAGCCATTGCAGCAATTCCTGATGTACAGGGTGCCCTCCGTAGGCTTCCAGCGCTGCTCGGTCAGCAAACTTCATCGTCCCGCCGAGCTCGTATCCCTGTGAGCGTGGCGAAAAGTTCACGCCCACCCATGTCTCCAGCAATCCAGGAATCTTTCCTTGCAGTGCTCGTATTGCCGAAATCGCGCGAAGTTTCTGATCCTCGCGCACCCCTGACTTCCACCGAAACGCAAATGTATGTACAACCATGCAATCATTGTATCCAACGAGTGCCAACTTGGACGACAATTTCACCGGCAGCATGGCGCCTTACCTGATCATTTCTCATCGCATTTCTTCGACCACTGAGCGCGAATAGAGCCTACAATTCAGGCAAGTATCTCTGACCATCCAAGTAAGCTGGGAGGAAGTCATGCAAAGGCACCGATGCCGGGAGATCAGTTGGTTGGCGGTGGCGTCAATCGCGCTCCTAGCCTTTACGCCGACGCTCGGAGGAACGGCAACAGGGCAAAGCCAGAACGATCCGCAAATCCGGAGCACAAAGAAGACTCAAACGAAGATCGTGCTGCTAGGCACAGGCACACCGCGTCCGTATCCCGACCGCTCCGGCCCCGCGACCGCCATCGTTGTAGGCGACCGCGCATACCTCGTCGACTTTGGACCTGGCGTGGTGCGGCGCGCGTCAGAGGCCGCGGAAAAGGGCACGCCGGAGCTGGAATCCATGAACTTGAAGATCGCCTTCCTCACGCATCTGCACTCGGACCACACGGCAGGTTATCCGGATTTGATTCTGACCCCGTGGGTGATGGGGCGAACGGAATTGGATGTGTACGGGCCGGAAGGCTTAGAGGAGATGACCAAACACGTCCTGGAAGCCTGGCGGCAGGACATCGAGATCCGCACAACCGGACTGGAACAACGGCAGGCGCTGGTGGTGCGTGCTCATGATGTGAAGGCGGGAGTAGTCTACAGAGATGAACGCGTAACCGTTACCGCATTTCGCGTGCCCCACGGCCAATGGCCGGAAGCGTTTGGCTATCGTTTCGATACACCGGGGAAAAGCATTGTTATTTCCGGAGATACCAGCCCGAGCCAAGAGATTGTGACGCATTGCCAACCGTGCGATGTGCTGATCCACGAGGTGTACTCGCCGGAAAGTGTGCTTGGCATGCGGGATTACAAGGCGTACCGCGCAAAATATCACACCTCCACCGGCGAATTAGCGGAGATTGCCAATCGAGCAAAGCCGGGAATTGTGGTGGTGTATCACACCTCTGGCCGCGGCCCCAAGGGTCGCATTCCCGACGAGCAACTGCTTCGTGAAATTCAGAGCACCTATCACGGGAGAGTGGTGATAGGACACGACCTCGAAGTGTATTGAGAAGTTCCTGCCTGTCGATGGGACAAGTGTAACCAGGATAAGACCACAGGCACGGGCTCAGTGCGGTGAAGAATACTGGTAGCGCAGGCTCGGTGGCAACCGCTCCGAACGCGCCCGCGTGTTGTATTCCAGCTGGTATCCCAAATGTTCCGCATCAGCAGGATAGTCTTTTCCCTCGGGATACGGATATGGCACTAGCGAATGCCGCGGCAGGGGTTCAACCGTAAACGCATGCGCAGCGTAGAAATCGAGATCCTTCTCAAAGCCGTCGGCGTAGAAGAAATAATCCCGCACCCATCCGGCGGGAATCGCAGGCAACTCCTTGGGATCAAAATCCAGTTTCAGTCCTTCACCCGAGCCAAACACGACGAAGCGATCGTCGGAGGCGCGCAACAAATCGAACACGTCGCCATAGCGTGTGTAATTCCCTGCTGCGTGCGCATAAGGCCCCGTCCTGCTCCGGTGCGAATACGAATAGACCGTGTCGCTCGCCGGAGTGAGCCGCATCTCGCGCGGATAGCCCACAAAATCGAGGCCCGCCTTTGTAAGCGGTACCTGCGCAACGCGAATCTCCTTTACGTTCAGCGTTTGATCGATCCGAATTGCGTCCCAATAGATTTTCAAGTTGTTGACAATGCGGATTCGCCGCGTTCCTGCGGGGAGCTTGCCGCTTAGGTCCGCGACCATTGTTCGTTCCAACCCCGCGGGAAATCCCATGTCTTCCACGACGCGCACCCACTTGCCCTGTGCATCGAGAGCTTCCACATACGGCGGAATCACTTTGATCCCCGCCTGGTCCGCAGCGTACATCGAAGTCGCGGTAAAGTAATCCGTGTAGCCGTCGATGATCAATCGCAGCGGTTTTTGCGCGTCCCAAGCCCCGAGATCCAGTTCGACCCAATGCAGCTTGGCAAATCCCGCGAACGGCAACTCTTCAAAGCTCGTCACATACTTTCGGTCACGATGTGAGAGCAGCGGCAGAACATCATTTCCACGACCGTCCCACGCCCCGGCCGGGGGATGCGCATCGCGGCTCGCGATCACTCGAAATTCCGGAAAAGGCGGCGCGCTAGCGAATCGCTCATTCGGAAAAACTTCATACGCCGCCGGGTGGTCGATCGCCAACAAACGCACCTGGTCCAGATAAACGGTTTCTTCCATCGGCTCCATGAATCGGAAACTGAGCAGGCCGTTGCGCTCCTTTACGCTGCGCGCCGGCACTTTCAAATATTCATCCGGATCAGGAACGTCCCTTTCCCCCGGCGCAACCCAATGCCCCACCACGCCAGGCCCGATCATATCGGCAATGAATTCATACTCTCGCCCATTCCACGAAAACAAAACCGGGCAGGAGCTTCCGCGCCGGTCAAGTTCAGTCACACTTTGTACTTGCTTCGACGCCAGGTTGATTTCGTCCTGCGGCACGCCTGTCGGCCACAACAGGCGAACAACTTCGGCGCCGCGCTCCGAGCCGAGCCCCGCAAGGATCGGAGCCGCGTTCTGCCCCAGATAGCCCGACGCGCCGGCTACTTCCCACTTTTGATACAGCGTTCCCGCGTAGAGTTCTACTTTCGTTCCGATGGCGCTCTTGTTGTCATTGAGCCCCTTGAGGTCAACGCTCATCCAATTGTTTTTGTTGCCGCCCTCGTTGCGCAAAACAAGCGGCGCGCCGCCAAGTTGCGTCACGATCAAATCCGCAGCGCCTTTTCCATCGATGTCAGCAATCGCAATCGCGCGCGGCTGATTCAGCTTAAGGGTATCGAGGTGCGCATCCTTGCTGACGTCGGCCCAGCCCTTGCTCCCCAAATTTCTCAACAATCGTAATTCACCGCCACCGCCCGATTCTCCGGCGGCAACCAGATCGAGCCAGCCATCGTTGTCGTAATCGAACGCCGCGATTCCCCATCCGCGCAGCCAGCCTAGGTCTGGTAGCGTAACGCGCTCTAGTCGCTTCCCTTCCACATTTCTCCAAAGGCTGACTCCCGGCGCGCCCGCATGCGTAAATGCCAAGTCCATCCAGCCGTCTTTATCGAAATCGAAAGCCACCACACCGACAGCCGGCGGCAACTTCTCTTTGCTGAAATCGATGCCAGCAAGCAGAGTGAATTTCCCTTCGCGCGGATTCAGATAGATGGAGGCTCCAGCTTGTCCGCCGGCGATGACGAAGTCCACCGCGCGGTCATTGTTAAAATCGGTGGTGACAACCCCAGCTCCCGTCGCTGCAAGACCGAGCGCCGTTTCCCCCGACACGTCAGTAAAAGTGCTGTTCCCGTTGTTGCGCCACAAAACATTGTGCGGTGGCGAATCCGGCGAGCCAGCATCCGGTGCGGTGGTGATATACAAATCCAGGTCACCGTCGTGGTCGTAATCCACAAACGTTACGCCCACGCAGCCTTTTTCCCTGCGAATGCCAACTGTTTGCGTTACGTCTTCGAACTTGCCGTCGCCTTTGTTATGGAAAAGTTTCACTCCATCGCTCAGGCAAACGGCCAGATCGGTCTTGCCGTCATTGTCGAAGTCCCCAGCGGCGCAGCCTAAACCGCTGCCTGGTGTCTGGATTCCTGCGGCTTGAGTCACATCATCGAATCGGCCATTACCGAGATTATGTAGCAGTCTGCTGGCATCAGCTGCTGCTCCGCTCACCAAAAAGAGATCGGGCTTGCCATCGCCGTCAAAGTCAAAAAAGCAGGCGCCCGTGCTCGCTCCAATCGTCAACATGGAATTTCCACCGCTTTTCTTCACAACAAACGGATTCGCCTCCACCGCGAAATGCACGGGAATCGCCGCAGGCACATCGGCAACCGCGCTTATCGGCAACTCCGCAACCGAATAGCGGCCTTGATCGCCATAGCCAGCTCCGAAGGGCGCTCCAAGATGTTCGGTCGTGATTTTTTGGAAGCGTGCCAGGTGCTCGCGTGCGCCTGCAGCATCGCCTTTGCGCTGCAGCGCTCGCGCCAATCCGAATTCAGACGAAGCATGAAAGGCATTCAGCGCCAGCCCTTTCTGAAATGAGGCAATGGCTTCGTCATATTTCTGCAGCTGAGAGTTCAGAAAGCCGGCAAAATAATAGGCGTCCGCTTCATTCGGGACGATTTGCGTGACGCGCTCAAAGGCGGCGACCCCCTTTTCCGGCTCGCCAAGATCTTTGTAGGCCAGCCCGAGGTTATACCAAGCGAAAGGATCTTTCGGGAGCTGCTGCGCTGCCGCTTCGAGCGCCGCGCGCGCCGCCTCCAACTTTTGCTGCGCGAGCAGAGAAACTCCCAGGTTCAACCGGGCCACCGCAAATTTCGCATCGGATTCGAGCGCTTGCTCGAAATATTTTTGCGCATCTGCGGGACGCTGCTGGTTCAGGTAGGCCACGCCCAATGTATTGAAGCGGTAAGCCTCCGCCATTCTCGTGGCCGACTTCTCAGCCTTATTTTCTGGCGTGGCTTTCTCCTGCACGGACGGCGCACTGGAGCGCACCAGAATTGCCGCACAGCAAATCAAAATTGAACAGGCGAAAATCACACCAACTGAACGCTTGTGAGTTGATCGCATGAAAATATTTTCCGAGCCTCCGCGGGATGCCTGAACGCGCATACATATCGTTCGGGCGCACTTGGAATTCTCCGGGCTGCTCCCCGCCTCGTCAACTCTATATTATGTGAAGTGATTTGTGCGAATCACTCATACTTGACCTATACCCTTCGTGCGCTTACTCTCGCGCTTCAGTTCATGCGGATACCTCCCTACTTCACGATCCAACAAATTGCCGATGGCTTTCGTTCGAAGGAGTTCTCTCCTGTCGAAATCGTCGTCGCCCATCTCAATCGCATTGGCTCTTGCGAGGAAACGCTCAACGCTTTTGTTCACTCGGACCGCGAAGCCGGCGTCCAAGCTTTCGCCGCCGAATCTTCTCTACTGCGTGGCGATCCAGTTGGTCCGCTTCATGGCGTTCCTCTTACGGTCAAGAGTTGCATAGACGTCGCCGGCTGGCCCTGCCCCGCCGGTTCCGTTCTTCGAATGGGCTACATTCCCAGAATGGACGCCCCGCTGGTTGCTCGATTGAAAGCCGCAGGTGCGATCCTTATCGGAAACACAAACACTCCCGAATTCCTGATGGCTTACGAAACCAACAATCTCACCCACGGAAAAACCAGCAATCCGTGGAACTTAGACTACTCCGCTGGCGGCTCGAGCGGCGGCGAAGCGGCAGCAATTGCTTCGGGCTGTTCCGCGGGAGGCGTCGGCAGTGATGGCGGCGGCTCGATTCGCGTGCCCGCACATTTCTGTGGAATCTGCGGACTGAAGCCTACCCCAGGCCGCATTCCGTCGACCGGACATTTTCCACCGGGTGCCGGCGCATTTTCCTGGATCGGCGTTGTCGGCCCGATGGCGCGCACCATCGCAGATGTCCGCTTGCTGTTCGAAGTGATGGCCGGACCGGACGCAGGTGATGCGCTTTCCTCTCCGATCTCGTTGCGCACATACCAAGAAACCGAACTGCGTGGAATGCGCGTCGGAATCCTGGAAAGCGAAGCACTCGGCGCTGCGACTCCGGAGACGCACGCTGCTGTCGATCGAGCTGCAAAATCACTTTGCGAGCGTGGCTTCATTGTTGAACCATTTCAAATGAAGGGACTCGATCGCGCGCTGGAACTGTGGTGGTTTTTTTTCGGCCCGGTGATCGCCAACCTGTTTCGGCAAAGTATTGCTGGACGGGAAGATCAAATCAGCCCCATGTTTTGCGAATATCTGTCCAACGCAAATTCCGGAAGTCCAATTACGCTTGAGCAATTCATGAAGGCGTGCACGGACCGCGATCTTCTGCGCGCCGAAATTCTGCGCCAAATGCAGGACACGCCCATTCTGCTTTCGCCGGTTTCCACCGGCCCCGCGTTTCGCCATGGGGCGGGAAACTATGCTCCGGGCACGGGATACCGAGACACCATGTGCTTTTCGCAGTGGCTGAACCTGACTGGCTTTCCTGGAGCGTCCGTGCCCATCGGTCTTTCGAACGACGGCTTGCCAATCGGTGTACAAGTGATCGGCCGGCCGTTCGAAGACGAATTGGTCTTGGCCGTTGCGGAAGTCATCGAACAGTCTCGCGGGCCATGGCAAGCTCCTCCGCTTTGAGAATCCAGAACGCTACTGTGCCTTACGATGGCGGCTGGCTGGTCAGTTCGGGATTTGGCACTGGCACGCGATCCTCGTCTTGCGATTCGCGCTCTTTGTCCAATTTGCCTTGCATCCCTTTTTGTGCCGCGGCAAATTCCACGCGCGCTTCCTCGCGCCGGCCCAACTGGGTCAGGATACGTCCTCGCAAAAAGTGCCCGCCATGGATATCCGGCGAGAGCCGCAGTGCCGCATCAATCATTTTCAATCCCGGCTCCGGCTTGTTCTGTTTCTGATAGAGTTTGGCAAGCCCCAGGTACGACCCGGCGCTTTTGGCATCGCGCTTCAGCGCCTCCTGAAAAGAGTTCTCTGCGTCTGCGTCCCGCTGCATGCGCGAATATAGTATGCCGAGTTGCTCGTAGTTGTCGGCGAGATCCGGCTCCAGTGCGATATCACGGTGAAACTCCGCCTCGGCCCGTTCGTTGTCACCCATGCGCATATAGGTGATGCCCAAATTGAGGTGCAGAAACGGAAGGTCAGGATTCCCTTGCGCAGCTCGTTCCAGTTCCACTTTGCCTTCCGCGACTTCGTAGCGATTCAAAAATGCTTTGCCCATGATGAGGTGAAATTCCGGCGTCCCGCCGCCCACAGCAACCATGCGGCTGAGTATTTTCTCGTCGAGCTCTTTTTGCCCGGATTCTACTGCGGCGATATCGATGAGGTAGAGATACAACACGTCGTTGGACTTTTCGACCCACAGAGGTTCGAGCACTGTGACCGCGTCGGCAAATTTTTTAGTGAAGACCTGGCAAAGCCCCAGAAGGTAGCGCGCCTGCTGCGAGTCCGGTTGGTCGCGCAAGACGGAAGAAAGCGGCGCGATCGCCGCCGCGTAATTGCCACGCCGGTATTCGACGATCCCGATATTCAAACGAATACCCGCCATCTTCGGTTCGAGTTTCTCGGCCTTGTGTAGCAGGGTAATCGCGTGGTCCCAATCCTTGCGCCGCATGGCGATGACGCCGAGGTTGGCATAGGCCGCGCCGGCCTGTGGGTCGGCTACCAGCACTTTCCGAAAAGCCGCTTCTGCCGAATCGAGGTCACCGGCCTGCAACGCCTCCTGCCCTTTCGCAAACCATGTCCGGGGATCGATTCGCGGACTTGCAGCGCTAGACGTTGAAGCGGATTGTTTCTCTCTGTCCTCTTCTAAACTGGACCAGGCAAGAGTGGGCGCGGCTGGGGACAAGAAAAGGCTCGCCGTTAGCAGGCAAGCCATAGTCCGAAGGCAAAAAAATCGCGCGCGCATCGGCATTCAGTGTCAGGCAGTCGCTGCGGGATTTCAAGGAGCCTCTGCGATTGGCACAGGTAAAACGCCGTCCGTTCCCCGCCCGCCCGTGCTATCTCTCAGTGGGACCAGAACTTCCTGCTTGACATCTACGTTTAAATGCACTATTAACTCGTTTTAATAGCGGGGTTCGAGGTTTGTACTTGCAAACCCTGAAATAGATACGTTTGGTGCGGTGCCTGCGGTTGTCGAGTGGTGGAGGCTGTATCCGGGCTGGGAGCTTTCTGCGCGGGGTGACTTCAGGGGTGGCTGCTTTAGCCGTCTGCGCCGAATCCTTGCCTTCCATCGTCTCCCCAAAATCGAAACTTCTTGGAGGTTTAACGTGAAGGAAAATACTATCCTTTCAAGTCTTCGCAGGAATCTTTTGGGAGGGGCGTGCTTGTGGCTCAGCGTTCTGATGCTGGCGCTGGCCCTGCCGCCGGCTTCCCGGGCGCAGGACACCGGGTACATTAGCGGCACCGTCACTGATAAGACTGGCTCCGCGATCGTTGGCGCTGAGGTTGTAATCTCCAACGTGGGAGGCAGCCTGACACGCACGACCTCGACCAACGCCGACGGTGCTTACGTTGTCGCTGGCTTGCCGGGCGGTAGCTACAACATAGTCGTAACATCAAAAGGCTTCTCAAAATATTCGGCCAGTAAAGTAGTGCTGGACGTAGCCCAGAAGATCCGCGTCGACGTGCAACTCACCGTTGGCGCCGTCAACGAAGTAATCGAGGTGACCGGCGAAAGTGTCGCTCAGGTGGAAACGCAGTCCTCAGCGCTCGGGTCGACAGTGACCGGCAAGCAGATCAACGAACTCGAAATCAATGGCCGAAACTTCACGCAACTCGCCGCTCTCAGCCCGGGCGTGTCCAACCAAACATTCGGAGCCACGGGCACGGACGATGGCATCGTCGGCGTCAGCAACATCCAGTTCAGCATCAATGGCGGCCGCTACGAATACAACAACTGGGAACTCGACGGCGGCGACAATATGGATAACGGCAGCAACGCCACCCTAAACGTTTACCCGAATCCCGAAGCCATCGCCGAGTTCAAGGTCCTCACTTCAAATTATGGAGCACAGTACGGCCGCAACGGCTCGGGCACCATCGAAGTGGAAACTAAGAGCGGAACTAACACTTTCCACGGCAGCGCGTTCTACTATAACCGCAATGAATTCTTCAAAGCGAAGTCCTGGGCCGAGGGCCAGGACCCCACCGCGAAGAAAGCCCCTTATAAGAAGCATGACTTCGGCTACACCATTGGCGGACCGGTTTACATCCCCGGCCATTACAACGACAACAAGAAGAAGACGTTTTTCTTCTGGTCTCAAGAATGGCGGCGTGAAAAAGTTTCGACCACGATTCTTCAGAACGTGCCGTCCGATGCGGAACGCGGTGGAGACTTCACGGATCTTTGCGTTCCCGTCACTGCTGATTGCCCGACGGGTCCCCAAGTGGTTGGCAACAAAGTAGTGCCGACAGCAACCGGCACGGCACTTCTAGCGATCATCCCGCAAGCCAATACCACGAACGGTGGCTTTCCAGCTGTCCAGGAGACTGTCGCGAGCCCCACGACGTGGCGGGAACAATTGATTCGCATCGATCACAACCTCAACGACAATTACCGTCTGACTTTCCGCTACATTCACGATTCCTGGCAGACCGTGATACCAAACGCTCTTTGGGGCAATTTTTCTCCGGCCAGTTTTCAGAACGTTACCACCAACTTCGTGGGTCCAGGGACAAGCTTTGTGGCTCGCCTGAACGCCAACATTTCCCCGACGCTCCTCAACGAATTCGTTGCCAGCTACACAGGTGACCATATTTTCCTCACCACCGGGGGACCAGTGGCGCTGCCCTCCGGGTTCGCCATGGGCTCGCTTTTCAACAATGGTTTTGGCGGAAAGCTTCCGGATATTTCACTTCAGACTAACGCGGCGTACGGCACTAGTTTCAACAATGACACTGGCTATTTCCCATGGAAAAATGCCAACCCCACCTACACCCTACGCGACAACGTAACAAAGATTGTGCGTAACCATACCCTTCAGTTCGGCGCTTACGTAGTCTTCGCCCAAAAGAACGAGGCCAATTCCCCCTACGTTCAAGGCATCCTGACCTTTGACACCTCCCACGCCATCTCCACCGGCAATTCCTTCGCTGACCTCCTTTTGGGAAATATCGCGAGTTACCAGCAGGCTAGCAAAGAGACCCAGTATTACAACCGCTACAAGATTGTAGAGCCTTACTTCCAGGACGATTGGCGCGTCACCAAACGCCTTACCCTGAATCTCGGTTTGCGCGTCAGTCTTTTTGGAACCTACCGCGAACGCTATCAGCAAGCCTTTAATTTCGACCCCAATGCTTTCCAGTTGGCGAGCGCACCCGCGATCGATCCGAACTCCGGAGCCTTAATTGGTGGCCCTGGCAGCGGGAATCCATTCGACGGCTTTATTCAGTGTGGAGGAAAGGGAGGAACTTCCGCCATCCCTGCTCCTATACTCGCGGCATTCCCCTCCGCCACGGTGGGATCCTCATCGAATGCGGGCTGTTTAAAGGGGCATCTCTTTAACCCCGCTCCGCGAATTGGCTTTGCGTTCGACCCCAAGGGTGATGGCAAGATGGCCATTCGCGGCGGCTACGGCATTTTCTTCGAACACACCAACGGCAACGAGGGCAACACGGAATCGTTAGAAGGTTCTGCGCCCTTGGTGCTGACTTCAACGCAAAACGACATCGTCGGCTACAACAATATTGGTGCCGGCGGCGGCTCTCTTTTCCCGCTCGTTCCCACTTCCATCCCTAACAAAGCGATCTGGCCATACGTCCAGCAATGGAACCTCAACATCCAAAAGGAATTGCCCTACCGATTTGTTTTGTCTGCTGCCTACGTCGGTAGCAAAGGTACCCATTTGACGCTAATCACAGACGGCAACCAGCTGCACCCGGTACCCACCTCGGCAAATCCGTATAAGACTGGTGAACCCATAGGCCCCAACGATTGCACCACTCTAACCACACCGAGCGGCGTGGCCGTCACTGGGCAGGCGCTGGTAAATCTCAATGTTGCTTGCGGAAACGTCAATGTCGATGCGCAGCGACCCAATTTCCCTGGCTTCGGCAGCGTCCATAGCCTCAGGGATGCTGCGGATTCGATCTATCACTCTCTGCAGGTTGGAGCTCAGCGCACGGTCGGTGACCTCACCTTAAGCGTTGCCTATACCTACAGTCACTCCATCGACGATTCTTCCGGCCGGGGCGATAATGCGTTCGTCGACGCCTACAACTATGCCGCGAATCGCGCTAGCTCGAATTTTGATCAGCGCCACAACCTCTCGGTCAGTTACGTTTACTCTTTGCCGTTTTTCAAGGCAGCGGGCGCAACACACAAACTCCTCGGCGGTTGGCAGGTTTCCGGTATTACCGTCGCACAGACTGGCACACCTGTCAGTGTGACCAACTCCACTGACAATGCCGGGGTCGGCAACGGAGCCGGGACGGGCTCGCGCCCAGACTTGGTTTCGAGTCCTAGCTCGGGATTCACCTCTGGTCAGGATCCAGCCAACCGTGGGCCACTGGCGTACAATCCGGCAGCCTTTGCCGCACCTAGAGGTCTCACCTTTGGTGACGTCGGGCGCAACACTGTACGTCTGCCTGGACGCGTTAACTTCGACTTCGGCGTCTTCAAGAAGTTCCCTATTAGCGAAAAAGCAGGTTTCGATTTCCGATGGGAGAACTTCAATCTCTTTAATCACACGCAATACAACAGCATCGACACATCCTTTGCACCTGCCCCTAGCACGTTCCTGCATTATAACGGCACTCACGACCCGCGACGCATGCAGCTCGGTTTGCGGTTCTATTTCTAGCCCCTAACCCCGGGAGGGCGGTCCGGCGCAGGTCGGGCCGCCCTTCTTTTTTAGCATTCCCTGTTCTCTTCCCTGCCAGAAGGAGTAAAATGCGCCCATGAATCGACGAACATTTATCGGCACTTCTTTTGCAGCAACTCTAGCAACCGCCGCCAAGCCCTCTTGGGCCGCGGACTCCGCACACCACATTGACCGCGTCGGCATCCAGCTCTACACCGTGCGCGCGGCCATGAAAACCGATTTCGAAGGCACGATCGCGAAAGTCGCCGCTACCGGGTACAAGGAAGTCGAATTCGCCGGCTACTTCGACCATTCTCCGAAAGACGTTCGCGCGATTCTCGACAAGAATGGTTTGGCTTCGCCTTCCTGCCACGTGGGCTACGATGTCGTGGAGAAAAAATGGGAGGAAACTCTCGAGGCCGCACATGTCGTGGGACATAGCTATGTCGTTTGTCCGTGGATCGACGTCTCCCAGCGCACCGCTCCCGACGGCTGGCAAAAGGCCGCCGCGCTCTTCAACAAAGCCGGCGAAGCCGCCAAGAAAGCTGGTATCCAATTTGCCTACCACAACCACTCTTTCGAATTCGAAACCTATCCAGCCATCGGCGGCAAGATGGCTTATGACTATTTGCTCGCCGAATTGGACCCCAAGAATGTCGCCATGGAAATGGATCTCTGTTGGATCAACGTCGCGGGAAAAGACCCAATGGCCTATTTTGCGAAGTACCCGGGCCGGTTCCCACTAGTTCACGTCAAGGACTACGTCAACGATCCCAATTCCACCAGCAGTTTTAGTGGCGCCACCGGCCCCTCCGTGACTTTCAAGGGCCATCTTGCCGATGTCGGCCAGGGAGCCATCGATTGGAAGAAAATCTTCGCGCACTCCAAGCAAGCCGGCATCAAGCACTATTTCGTCGAAAACGACGAACCCAAATCAGCCTTCGACGACATTAAGATCAGCTACGACTATCTGAGCAAACTCCAATTTTGAAGTTTCCTTTGTAGTGGCGCAGCTTGCTGCGCCTGCTTGGCACTATTTCCACAAGGAATACCTCGCCATGAACTCGCGCAAATGGATCACCATGCTGATGGTCGCCGCGATTTCGACTGTCTTCGCCATCGCTGCCGCCCAGCCACAAGCTCCTGCTTGGAAGCCTCTCTTCAATGGCAAGGATCTCACTGGCTGGAAACACGTTGGCCCCGGCAACATGACTGTGGAAGACGGTCTCATTCGAACCCATGGCGGCATGGGACTGCTTTACTGGACCGGCGGAAAGCTAGGAAACTGCCGTATCCGCGTGGTCTACAAAATGCGCGACTTCAACGATAATTCCGGTGTCTTCATTCGAATCCCCATCGAACCGCGCGAAGAGTGGATGCCTGTTCACTACGGCTACGAAGTTCAGATTGACAATCATCCCGAAACTTCCAACGAAGACGAATACCACATCACTGCTGCGCTGTATTCGCTGACCAAGCCTCTCGCCAAGCCTGGCAAGCCCGGTCCCGAGTGGAACACCATGGTGATCACCCTCGATGGCCCGCGCACCGTCGTGGCACTCAACGATGTTACTGTCACCGATTACAGCGAAGGCCAACCGGTTCCCGAACGCAAATTCGATTTCGAACCACAGCGCGGCCCTCGACCGCTCGAAGGCTACATCGGCCTCCAGAATCACAGCGACAACGACATAGTTTTCTTCAAAGAAGTGCGTGTCCAGTCTCTAAAATAATTTGGAGTGCGGCGGCTTGACGCCGCTTTTCCGTCTGCTGCACGTGCATGGGACGCTAGAAATTGCACAAGAAACGCGAGACGATTTTTTTTAAGGGTTTTTTTGTTTCGCACTTTCAAGTTTGAACTTTCGACTATCAACTTTCTCAAGGAGCACACTATGAAAAACGATTTCACTCGCCGTCAATTCCTAAAACGCTCCGCTGGAATCGCCGGCGCGGCGACCATAGCTCCAAAGCTGCTCACGGATCCCAATCCAATTCCGGCCATGTCCTACGTTCCGCCGAGTGACACCGTCCGCTTCGGCATCATCGGCATCGGCATGCAAGGTTCCGGCTTGCTTCACGACTCTCTTACGCTTCCGGGCGTCCAGTGCGGGGGCGCGGCCGATCTTTACGATGGCCGCCACACTCTCGCCAAGGAACTCACTGGCAACAAAGATCTCTTCACAACGCGAAAATACCAGGAGCTGCTCGACAGAAAGGACATCGACTGTATCGTCGCCGCGGTACCCGACCACTGGCACAAGCGCGTCGTCGTGGACGCCACGTCTGCCGGAAAAGACATCTACATTGAAAAGCCCATGTCGCACACCGGCGCCGAAGGCGTCGACATGGTCACCGCGCAGCAGAAATCAGGCCGCATCGTCCAAGTCGGCTCGCAGCGCGTCAGCTCCGTCATCTGCGCCAAGGCCAAAGAAATGATTGCTGCCGGCGCCATCGGAAAACTGACTCTCGTCGAAGGCTCGCTCGGCCGCAACGATCCTACTGGCGCGTGGGAATATCCCCCGCCTCCCGATCTCTCGCTGCAAAACTTCGATTGGAACACCTGGCAAAGCGGCGCCACGAATCGACCTTGGGATCCCGATATGTCGCCCAAGTGGTTTGCGCGCTGGCGCTGCTGGAAGGAATATGGCACAGGAGTCGCTGGCGACTTGCTCGTGCATCTTGTCTCCGGCATGAACTACATGCTCGGCTGGAACGAACCTCCCAAGCGCGTTATGGCGCTCGGCGCCATTATTCGTTTCCCCGATGGACGCAATATGCCGGACGTCCAGGCTGCACTCTATGAATACCCGTCAGCCGGCGGTGCGCCTGTTTATTTGCGGCTCAATCTCGGCTGTGAGACTCCGGAAGTCTACCGATTCCAAGGTTCGCATGGAATTCTGGAAGTCACGGAATTCACCATCAACCACTACCCGCAATCCGGCGAAGATTCCGCGCCCAGTTATTACACGGGCGGCTACCCGCAAGCGATGCGCGAAGCGTACCTCAAGCAATGGCACAAGGATCACGACCCCGCGCCGGGTAAGGAACCACTATCACAAAACTATTCCTGGCGTGGCGACTCGTGGGACGATGAACGTCCGCACCTGTGGACTTATTTCTCCAGCGTCAAATCGCGCAAGCCGCTGACAGAAGACGCCGTCTTCGGTCACAACGCCGCACTGGCTTGCCACATGGTCAACGAATCCTATTTCCGAAGTAGCGCCGTGACTTGGGACGCCGCGTCCAGCCAAATCAAATCGTAGTCTCTGTATCCTCCTAAGGGGGCGTCCGCAGCGGCGGGCGCCCTATTTTTTGGTCCGGGTGGTATTCCTAAAAATGAAACACGACACCTGTGATCCGCCCGAAGACGCCCTGCCCTTGCATAAACAAAACTGCCAGGGTAGTTCACCCGACCTTCGGAAGGTGCACTGCCACTCGACAATCCATGAAGGGTGTTTGTGAATGCTGCCGCCTGCCCTCTCGATTCCCAAGAAAGGACGACAAAGTGTGACATTTGCAAGGCTCTTGGAGGAGGCGCGCTTTGTCGCTTGCGCTCGTACAGGTCGTGGCGTACATGTAGCCGAAGCGGAATTTCAGGGTTGTTCCGCGAAGCTTCTTACTGCAAGTCGTTGAAAAACGGGATGTTTTTGGAAAAGGAGTACCAATATGGTTCTGAGATCGCTGCAGATCATGGTTGGGCCGGTCACCTCGGCGGACGATGCTGTCACGGGGTCGAGCAGGAGGACCGAAAAGGGAGACGGCAGCAGGCTCTGGCCGATTAGGGTTTTGGCGGCAGCTGGGTGTGGGCTGCTTCTTATCCTATTATCAGGGGCTGCGGCTAAGGGGAATACCATTCATGTGCCAGCGGAGCAACCGACGATCCAGGCCGCGATCAACGCTGCAGCGGACGGGGATACCGTTGTGGTTGCAGCTGGAACGTACAAAGAGAACATCGACTTTAAAGGCAAGGCCATTACAGTCATGAGCGTGAGTGGAGCGGCCACGGCTGCCGCCACAATCATTGACGGAGGCAAGGTCGATTATGTCGTGAAGTTCGTAACCAGCGAGGGACCCGCATCCGTGCTCGATGGATTCACGGTCACAAACGGTTTTCCCGGCGGTATCAACATCGGGGGTAGTGCGCCAACCGTCCAAAACAGCACCATCACTGCCAATAGCGGCTGCTCCGGCATCGGAATTAACATCGGGGGCGCCGCTCCCCTCATCAAGAACAACATCATCTCCAACAACGTCCAAGCCGGGTGTTCCGGAGGCGTTGGTGGCGGCGGAATCGAAGTCATTGGGGCTTCAAACGGCGCCCAGATCATCGGCAATACCATTACAGGCAACAATGCGGGAAGCGGAGTAAATGGTGGCGGCATCGGTCTCTGGACTCCCGGCCCCGTATTAATCCAGGACAATTTTATCAGAGGAAACACCGCCAGCAACGGCGGCGGCATTGGGGGCGCGAATGACACCTCCGGGGTCCGGATCATCGAAAACGTCATCACCGGTAACATGGCGTTGGGGACGGGCGGCGGAATTGAAATTGACAACACCGTTTCCCTGGTTCTGGGTAACACCATTGCTGGCAACGACGCCCCCGGAGGGGGCTCCGCATTCTACGGCGCGTTTTTCACAACAACTGGGGCCATGACTTTCAGCAACAATATCTTCGTGGGGAAGCCTGCCCAGTCGGCTGTCGGTTGCCGCGCCTTCGACACCGCCAGTCCCCCCGTGTTCAGCTTTAACGACGTCTTTACATCCGGTGGCCCCAACTACGGCAGCATCTGTCTCGACCAAACTGGTAAAAACGGGAACATCTCCGCCGATCCAGTTTTCGTGAATTCGGCGGCCTCTGACTTTTACCTGCAGGCAGGTTCGCCCGCGATTGATGCAGGCTCGAACGCCGCACCCAACCTCCCCGCTAAGGATATCGCCGGAAATGACCGAATTCTCAACGGCGACGGTGATTGCATAGCAACGATCGATATGGGAGCCTATGAATTCGCCCGGTCATCCGTCCTCACCTTCTCCACGATTAGTGTGGCCTTTCCCGATCAGGAGGTAGGGATAACCAGCGGTCCACAGCCAGTTACGGTGTCGAACACGGGTTCAGCAGCCGCAACGGTCTGCGGCGTCATTTCCAGCGGGGATTTCGCCCAAACAAATACATGCGGCAGCTCGATCGCGGCGGGGACAAACTGCCAAATCAATCTAGCATTCACACCAACGGCGCGTGGGACTCGCACGGGATTTGTTCAGGTCGTTACCAGTGACGCCGGGAGTCCTCAGACCGTCATCGTTTCCGGCAAGGGAGTTGCGCCCGTCGCAAATGTCTCCCCGACAGCCTTCGACTTCGCATCCCAGCTCATCGGCGTCAAGAGCAACCCGCAGACTTTCAATCTGTCCAATACAGGTGATCTGGCCTTATCGATCTCCAGCATCAGCATTAGCGGCGACTTTGCGCAGTCCAATAATTGTGGGACTAGCGTGGCCACAGGCCAAAGCTGCGCCATAACCGCCACCTTTACTCCCACGTCCTCAGGCACCAGAGCAGGCTCCATCACCATCAATGACAATGCGGCTGGAACCCCTCACACCGTCACGCTCTCCGGCAACGGCGTTGATTTTTCGTTGGGAGCGGCCTCCGGTGGCTCCACAGCGGCAACCATCGTTGCCGGGCAGACAGCGATCTTCAACCTTCAGGTAGCTGCAACTGGCTTCGTGGGCACTGTCAATCTGGCCTGCTCGGGCGCACCACCGGTAAGCACTTGTACGATTTCGCCTACTTCAGTGAACCTGAACGGCAACACAGGTCAAGCGTTCTCGATAGGGGTGGCTACAATGTCGCGCTCGGTGATTTTTCCGCGCATCCAGCTGCCCAGGCCTGTCGGAACAAAACCATTTTCAATTCTTGTGCTGCTTTGGCTTTTGATGGCGCTTCTGCTGATCTTGGGCGGTAACGCGGCCCGGAAGGACGGAAGAGGCCGACTCGCCATACCGGCCGGCGCGATGCTCCTACTCGGTATCCTGCTGACTGGCTGCAATGGAGCAAGCTCCTCCACTAGCATGCACGGGACACCGGCCAACACTTATGCGGTCACGGTGACGGGGACGGATGTGGCGAGCGGCGCGAACCGCACGCTTCCCCTGACACTGGTCGTGAAGTAGAGATGCGGCAGTGTTAAGTGTACGTCGGCCTTGAGGAAATAGGCGCAGTGCCAGATGAGGAGCGGCTCGCCCGCTGCGGCGGGCGGGCTCTACAACTACAGCATCAAGATTCCTGGGGCGGGGGGCAGCCGGAGAATTCGTGGAGGGAGGTGTTGCCGATGTATTGGAGGTCGGCGATGCCGATTTTGCTGGTGTAGAAGCCGTCGCAGGTGAGGTTGCGGACAAAGGCGAAGAAGGCTACGCCCTGGCTGAGCGAAGGGTCTTTTTTGGCGTTTTTGCGGTAGGCGATGAGGTCGAGGATTTCTTTCTTCTGGTCTGGCGTGCACTCCATGAAAACTTTCTCGTAGCGGTCGGTGCAAGCGGCGTCGAGCCAGTAGAGGCCCCCGCCGAGCTTCAATTGGTATTCCGGGTTTTCGCTGGTGAGGAGGTCAATGAATTCGGGGGCGCCGGCTTCGACGGCTCCGCCGGATTTCTCGTCTTTGGGGATGATGGTGTCGCAGAGGAAGAGGAGCGCGGCGTATTGGGCGGCGGTGAAATATTTCGGGGTGTAGGCGCCGGCGGGAGCGGCGGATTTTTCCTTGTGGACCATTTGGTGGGCGTAGGCGGCGGCTTCGGCGGGAATGATTTGCAGGACGGAGCCGGCAGCAGCGCCGAAGGTCAAGGTGCGGAGGATGTCGCGACGAGAGATGGAGTCGTTCATAGGTTCCTCACAGAGAGAAAAGAAGGAGAGATAAACGCAGAGACACAGAGGACACAGAGAGAAGAGAGATTTCTCGCTTCGCTCGAAATGACGGACGAAAACAGAACATTGCCAAGCATGTTAGAGGTTGCCTTTCTTGGCTTCGTCGAGGAGGTATTCGGAAGCGCGCCAGGAGAGCGCCATGATCGTGAGCGTGGGATTTTTGTCGGGGTTTGTGACCAACGGAGCGCCATCGGTGACGAAAAGATTCTTTACGTCGTGAGACTGGCAGAAGCCGTTGAGAACGGAAGTTTTCGGGTCGGCGCCCATGCGCGCAGTGCCGACTTCATGGATGATCTTGCCACCCGCCTCAATGCCAAAGGGGAGATCGCCGTGGATCGAAGTCTTGGTGCGGTATTCGCCACCCATGGTCTCGACGATGGAGCGGAAAGTCTCCTGCATGTCCTTGGCCTGGAGCAACTCGTAATCCGACCATTTGAAATGGAAACGCAGCGCGGGAATGCCCCATTGATCGACAACGTCTGGATCGATTTCGCAATAAGTGTCCGGATTGGAGAGCATTTCGCCGCGTCCGGCGAAGCCGATGTGCGTCCCGTAGACCTGGCGAGCGCGCTGCTTCAGGGTGGCGCCGTAGCCCTCTTCATCGTGACAGAGACCGTGGAATATGCCGACGCCGGGCATCTCGCGTCCGCCGCCAAATTCAATGTGATAGCCGCGCGGGAAGGCATTCTTGCGGTCGAACTTCCACCACGGCATATACATGTGCATGCCGCCGACGCCGTCGTGATTGTGGGGCGGCATCTTCTCCAGTTGAGGGAAGTAGCCAGAACCGCTGCTGCCGACGGAGTCGGTGAGATATTTGCCGACCGTTCCGGAAGAATTGCCGATGCCGGCGGGATAAGCCGGGGACTTGGAGTTCAGCAGCAAGCGGGCGGATTCGCAAGCGCTGGCGGCAACGACGATGGCGCGTGCGTAGACGCGTTTATCTGTGCGCGTGGCTTTGTCGACGTAGGAGACGCCTTCGGCTTTGCCCTCTTTGTTGACGAGGATTTCGCGGGCCATCGCGCCGGTAATCATGGCGAGCTTGCCGGTTTTCAACGCTGGGGGCAGTAGAACCTGGCTGGAGCTGAAATTCGAGGCGGTGATGCAGCCGCGGCCGCACTGGCCGCAGTAATGGCAAGGCAGGCGGCCGTTGAGCGAACGCGTGATGACCGCGAGGCGCGAGGGAATGCAAATGATGCCGAGCTTGTCGCAAGCTTTCTTGACCATCAGCTCGGTGCAACGCGGTTTGGGAGGAGGAAGAAAAACGCCGTCGGGAGCACTAGAGACATTTTCTTTCGTGCCGAAGACGCCGATGTAGCCTTCAACCTTGTCATAATACGGGGATAAGTCTTCGTAGGTGATAGGCCAATCGTCGCCGAGACCGTCACGCGTGGCGGACTTGAAATCGATGGGAGCAAAGCGCAGGGCGATGCGGCCCCAGTGATTGGTGCGGCCGCCGACGATGCGCGAGCGGAACCACTGGAAATCCGAGCCGGGAGCGGAAGTATACGGCTCGCCTTCAATCTTCCACGCGCCATTGGGTGCCAGGAACTCGCCGAAATTTTCGCTGGCTTTTCCACCGACACCGGCGCCGCGATGCGGCGCTTCGTACGGCCACATCAGCATCTTGAAATCTTTTTCTGGAAATACGTTTGGGCCGGCCTCTAGCAGGACGCAATTCAGGCCGCCTTCGGTGAGGATTTTCGCGGCCATGCCTCCGCCCGCGCCGGAGCCGATGATGCAGACGTCGTATTGCTTTGGAGAACGGATCACTTGAGGCATGGGACGCTATCTCCCTAGAGATTGTGCTTATTGAGTTCGGAAACCGCAAAATCGCATGCGCGCGCTGTCAGCGCCATATAAGTCAGCGATGGGTTCACACAGGCAGCGGACGTCATGCACGCGCCGTCGGTCATGAAAAGATTTTTGGCGTCGTGTGTCTGGTTGTGTTCATTCAAGACTGACGTTTTGGGGTCACGGCCCATGCGGGCGGTGCCCATTTCGTGAATGCCGAGGCCGGGAGTGGAAATGTCCTGATAAGGGAAGATGTCGCGGGCGCCGGCGGCAGCGAGCATTTCCGCAGCCTGGACGCAGATATCTTTCGACATGGCGTGCTCGTTGTCGCCCCACTTGCAGTGAATCTTAAGCGTGGGGACACCCCAGGCGTCGAGCTTCTCTTTGTCGATTTCGACGAAGTTGGTGTGATAGGGCAGGCATTCACCGAAACCGCCGAGGCCCATGCGCCAAGGCCCGGGCATCTTGAGAGAATTTTTGAAGTCGATACCGATTCCAGGGCGAGAGCCCATGGCGGCCCAGCCATCGCGACTTCCGCCGCCTTGGTAGCCGTAGCCGCGGATGAAATCTTTCTGCCTGGTTTTCACATTGCGGAAGCGCGGGAGGTAGATGCCGTTGGGACGGTTCCCGAAAGGCATTTTGTCTTCGTGACCGGGCATTTCGCCGCCGGCGCCGGCGCCCATGTGATGATCCATGAGATTGTGGCCGAGTTCGCCGCTGGAATTGCAAAGACCGCCGGGAAATTCGGAGGTGGAGGAATTGAGAAGGATGCGGGTGGATTCGAGCGTCGAAGCGCAAAGGAAATAAATACGTGCCTTGAACTCCATGGCGTTTTTGTTTTGCGAATCGATGACGCGGACGCCGGCGATGCGACGGTTCTGTGAGTCGAAATTAAGGCTATGAACGACGCTGTACGGGCGAACGGTGAGGCGGCCGGTTTTTTGCGCGGCCGGGAGAGTGGAATTGAGGCTACTGAAATACGAGGACGTAATGCAACCGCGGTGGCAGACGCCGCAGTAGTGGCAGGCAGCGCGGCCTTTGTGCACGCGTGTAAGGACGGCGGAGCGGCCGATGGTTAGTAAACGGTCATCGTAGTGCTTCGCGAGTGCGGCGCGAAAGTCCTGTTCGGCGCAATTCATTTCCATCGGAGGAAGGAATTTACCGTCGGGGAGTTGCGGGAGCCCCTCGGGCTGGCCGCTGATGCCGGCAAAATCTTCCACATAGTCGTACCAGGGAGCGATGTCGGCGTAGCGGATGGGCCAGTCGATGGCGACTCCATCTTTCAGGTTGGCCTCAAAATCGAGGTCGCTCCAGCGATAGCTTTGGCGTCCCCAGGTGATGGACTTGCCGCCGACCTGGCGGCCGCGAATCCAGGAGAAGCGCGCATTGGGGTCGATGGTGTAGGGGTTGTCGACGTCGCTCACGAAAAATTTGCTGGAGTACTCGTCGCAGGCATAGTAGACCTCACGCTGAATGGGCTGCTTGCCCTGGCGCTCGGCCCGATTGTCCCAGCCGCGATATTTGAGATCGTAGACGGGAACGTGCTCGACGTAATCATTTTCTGGAACGATGGGGCGGCCGGCTTCGAGGATGAGGACATTCATCCCTTTTTCGGTGAGTTCCTTTGCGGCCCAGCCGCCGGTGATTCCGGAGCCGACGATGATTGCGTCATAAGTGTTGGTGGCCATGTGAGTCTCCTATGCTTTCCTGTCCGCAGGCACAGGCACACAGCCATGCTGGGCGTTGGGAATGATTTCGAGCCGCAACTCTTTGGAGAAGCCGACTTCGGAAGTGTAGTAGCCGTGGACGGTGATGTTCTTGAAGACAGAGAAGAATTCGCCCGTGAGCTGCTTGTCGCGCTCCGCAGGAATAGTGTTGTTGTGGCGCATGCGGCGCGGAGCTTTGGTGGCGACGGCTTCGTCCATGGCGCGGAGCCAAGTGAGTTGTTGGGCGGGAGAGGCGTCAGTGAAATTTTTGCCGAAGAGGTCGTTGCTCTTCTTGTCGACTTCGGCGAGGCCATTGAGGAAATTCTGACGCTCGGTGTCGTTGGCCCATTCGGTGAGGATGACGTCGATAAATTCATTGACGCGCGCGCCTTTGGCGCCGGGGGTGTCCGTTTCGGGAATGATTTGGTCGATCATTGCGACGACGGTGTCGTTCTGATGCGGATTGAGCGTGCGCAGCGTGTAACCGGATGCTGGGTACGCGGCGTGAAAAAAACCAAGGAGATCGGTGGGCACGGCGGACATACTTCCGCCGGCCAAGAGCAATTTCAACGCTTCACGCCGCTGCATAGTTCCTCCCTGACCTGACAACATTCCTCTGATTACCCATCATTCGCCCAAAAGTTCCTTGCGCACATTTTTCAAAACGTAGACAGCACGCTCGACGCCAACCTCTCCCGCCAGAATTGGATCCTCGTTTTCGATACTCATGATGCCTTCAAAGCCGATGTCCATGTACGCCTTCATGATGGATTTCCAGAGACTGGCGCTGTGACCGTAACCGACGGCGCGGAAAGTCTCCGAGGCCGTATCAAGATCCTTGGTTTCAAACGCAAAGTTCAACACGCCATACTTATTGACGTTTTCGGGAAAGAAAACGGTGTCCTTCATGTGCGCGTGGAAGATCGCGCCCTGTTTACCCAGAAAGTGGATGACTTCGACAGGGTCACAGCCCTGCCAGAAGAGGTGGCTCAGGTCATTGTTGGCGCCGATTTCCTCGCCAACTGCTTCGCGGAGTTTCATCAAAGTGCGCGGATTATAAACAGAGAAGTTGGGGTGCATCTCCAAGGCGAGGCGCTTGACGCCGTGCTCGCGCGCAAACTTTGCCGCATCTCTCCAGTACGGAATGAGCTTTTCTTTCCACTGCCAGTCCTGCATCTGCGCGTATTCAGGAGGCCAGCGATAAGTGATCCAGTTCGGCTGAGTATCTTGCGGAGTACCGCCGGGGCAGCCTGAAAAACCTACAATGACTCTTACTTCCAGCATTTCTGCCAGGAGTACGGTCTTGCGGAAGGTGTCGATGTCCTTTTGCGCGTGCTTGGCGTCGGGGTGAACAGGATTGCCGTGGCAGCTGAGAGTGGCGACGCGAATCCCGTGGTCTTCAAACTTTTTCAGCCAAACTTTCGCCTTGGCGCGATCGGCGATGAGTTCGTCCAGCGGGCAGTGAGGATTGTTCGGATAGCCTCCGGTGCCGATCTCCATGGCTTCGATGCCCAGCGCCGTGACCTTGTCCAGCATGGCGTCCAGAGAGAGATGGTCGTAGACCGGATCGAACACGCCGATGGGAATTTTGCGCAGGCTGCCGGAAGGCTTTGGGCCGGGAGAACTTGGCGAAGGGGACGCCGACTCTGCGATGGTGGAGATGTTTGCGCTGGAAGGTAAAGATACAGCAAGCAGTCCGCCCGTCGCGGCAAGAAACTGTCTCCGGTCGAGCGCGGAGTCTTTGCGTGGCTTCTTCATGCGTCTCCTCGGCAAACGCAGCAAGGGAATAAGCACCAAATGTTTCCGCCGCATTATACGACGATGTGAAGGACAAACAAGCGTCGAAAATCGTTTTTCTACTGAACCATGGGGCGGGCTGAGGAAAAATGATGGCAATAGTCGGGTTGCACGTGCTGGTGACTAGCGAGCTTTCAATTGATCTAGAGTCGGGATGGAAACGGGTACAGTCAAGGCACGCTCGGGAGGCCTTTTGCCATTCTGGATGGCGTCGACGAGCATTTCGATGGCTTGGCCGGTATTGGGAGGAACAAAGACGGTGGCGGCCAACTGTCCAGAGCGGACCCAGGCCTCACCCGTCTTCGGCAGACCGTCGCAACCGGTAAAGGGAAGTTTCAGCCAGCGCTCGCGTTCCGATTCGTTCGGCAATTCTTCAAAGGCCTTGCGTCCACCCATTGCCATGGAATCGTCCTGCGCGGCAATCAGGTCAATGGCGGCTTTCTGCGAAGTGCTTAATTTCAACCAGGAACGCACGGATCGCTGGGCACTCTCCTCCGTCCATTGCGCCCTCAGCAAGACGCAGTGGATATTTGCCGGCTTCGTTTCTTGCATCCCCACAGTGCGTTCTTTGGCGGCGGAGTTTTCCGCCGGTCCCTGTATATAAAGGATCGAGCCGCCATGCGGCAGCAGTGCGGCAAATTGACGGCCCTGGATGCGTCCAATTTCAGCGTGATCAGAGCTGACAGCGAAAAATGGCGCGGAGGAAGACCTGCGCAGTTCCGGGATGTAATTGGCGTCGCGATTCAGAACCGCCCAGCCAATGCCCGCGGTTGCAGCAGCCCGGGCGACTTGAGGCAACGCGGTACCGCCCACAGGCTCGAAAACAATGGCGGCCGGCCGTTGATTCTCGTCGGCCTGGATGGCTTTCAGGATCTGCGTACTCTGCGTAATGGCATCGTTATCCGCATAAACAATCTGAAGTTCCACGGCGAGCTTGCGAGCCATTTGTTCAGCGGCTTGCGCCTGCTCGATCTGGTAGTCGTTGTCGTTCGTCGTCAAGGAAACCAAAATGCGCAACTTTTTCATCGCGATCCGAAGACCCTTCTATGAACTCCAGATTTACAATACATCGCCCGTTGTACGTTTCGCCAGGAAACTGCAACGAGCGTTTCATGAGAAGTAATGCAGGCCGCGACATTTTAGGGGGTGGCAAGCACGGTTTCTACCGGAGGTTATTTCGCGGGGCGAGTCATCTCCATGGCCCAGATGGCCGCCGGGCGCATATACATGGAGGCCCGATAATTTCCGGAGCTGTCCCACGCTTCGGGAGTGCGGAACCAATAACCCTTCGTTTCGTAGCTGGTGTGATAGAGGCCCCAGGCAGTGCGAAAGGCTTCGTCCTTCAGTCCGTCACCGAGCATGAGGGCTGCAACGGCAAAGGTCGTGCCGGTCCAAACTTCTTCTACCTGTTCATTGGTCTTGACCAGCGAACCGTCGGGAGCAATCCCATTGACGGCGCCCATGGAACCGTCGGCAAATTTCATGACGTTGAAAGCGTAAATTTTCTTCAGCGAGCTGACCTGCATGTCGCGGGGAACGAGTTCGCCAAGGCCGGTCATATTGGCGTACCACTGCCCCGCAAGTTGGTCTGCCTGGATATTGTCGCGATATTCGCTGTCGGTGTCGTAGCGGAAATATTCGCCGTTCCAGAGTTTCTTTACGTAGCTGGCCTGTGCCTTAGAGAAGAGATCGTGGTACTGCTTTGATGCCGCGGAATCATCGAGTTGCTTGCCGATTTCTTCCGCGGAACGCAGCGCGGCAAGCCAAAGGCTGCCCGAATAGGCACTTTCTCCTCGCACCACCCAGGTGTCGTAGGTCTGATCGGGATAGCCTTCGTTTTCGGGCAGGCCGTCGCCGTTCTTGTCGTATTTCAAGAGATACGCCAGCGATTCCTGGATAGCAGGCCAGGTATAGCGCAGAAATTCCTTGTCTTTGCTCCCAGTAAGCACAAAGTCGCGATAGACCATCAGCACAAATTTGGGATTGAGATCTTTCCAGCCGTTAGTGTCCTGCCAGCTGAACTGATTGATCTGCATGAAGGGATCTTCATCGGGTACGCCGAGGTCATGAGGGACGGCGCCTTTGGATTTGCGAATCTTGAAATTGGCGGAGCCAGTTTGGAGAGTCTTCCAGAGCCAGATCATTCTTTCGTTGTATTCGTGGGGAACGGTATCGGCAAACTCCCGCATCACGTTTTTTTCGATGTCCGGCCAGAATTTGATCAGCGGCATGGAGCCATAGAAGCGCACGTCCAGTGTTTCGTAAAAAGGATAGTCGTAGCATTCCATAAACGAGTACACGGCCGGCAGTTTCGCGTCGGATCCAACAGGGCGGCCCCAGAATGAACCACCGTCGGCCAGGACGTAAGTCTCATTGAAAAGCATGCCGCGGTACCAGAGCGGCTTGGACTCGTCATTGATATATGGAGCCTGCCAAGCGTTGATGGCTTCGCTCCAGGCTGAGGCGTTTTTCAGTCCATCGCGCGCGATAGCCCAGGAGTTTGTGCCTGACGTGCCGTAGAAATCCGTGTAACGGCGGTTCCATCTACGGCCCGCGCCGAACTGAACGACCGGGTGATCCCAGGCGATGACCATCGGAATGACGCGTTTCTCACCCGGTTCCAGTGTGAAGCGGACCGCGATCGCGCCAGCGAGATTCTCTCCTGTGCTGGTCCAAGTATCCTTGCTGTTTGAGAGCCTGCCGTCTTTTCTGAAAGCTTCCCAAACTTCTTTTCCATCACCGCCGGGAGCAAAGGTGGTCTGGTAAGTAACCTCGACACCTGGCGATTCGAGCGCCGCGATGGTCCACTGGCCGTCCCAAGCCTCCTGCACGCTGCCGATGTGGTTGCGATCGAAAATGACGCCTTTCATCGTTCCCGTTGCGCCAAGGGCTTCGCTAGACTGCCGATTGAAATTTCCGGCGTTGATCCCGCCACTCAGATCGCGGCTATTTGTCCGAAACCAGCCGAGCATGTTTTCCCAAGAGAGCAAAACGGAAACGGTGACGCGCTTCTTGGTGGGATTCTCCGCATGCCAGCGATAGACGGCTAGGGGATAACTCGTTTCCTTATAGTTGTTGGGAAGGACGGGCGAAAACTGTTCGACAAAGACATGTGCCGGAAATTTGTCCCAGCGGTAATCGAACCACGCCTTAGGATAGAGCGCGGCGTAGTCTCCGGCGCCAACAGGATAGTCCCACTTCCAGGAGCTGAGCGAGTGATCCTTCGGATGGTTCGCGGTGAGGACCTGAGCGACGCTTTCGCCGTCCTCCGATTTCTGAAACATCGCAAACTGATTTCCATCCACGATTTGATATTTATGAACGCCACTTTGCATGTGCCAGCGAGCGAAATCACCTCGATAAGTGCGCGAAAAAGTTCCTGAGCCGAAGCCGCCGACGGGCGCGCCTTGCCAGTAGCCATCATCAATGTGGCCGGCGTCCAGCGCGGGTTTCTTGGTACCCGGATGCTCCAAGGCCGCCCCGATGGGGCGCCTCCACGCAGCTTTGGGGATGTCGTCACCTGCGCGGGCGGCGGAAGCGGTGATGAGCAGAAAGAAGACCAAGACGTAGCGAAGAGCTCTGCGGGTATTCATTAAGCCTCCGGGGAATTGCAAATCATTGATTCTGCACTTGGTTCTCGATGCCAAAAAAATGTCGAGCGTTAACGTTAACAGCCTATAGAATAACCTTATTCTAAGCAACTTTATTTTCGATGCTTGGAACCCGCAATTGCGAGATTAGCTCTAGATCGCAGATTCGGGGTGCTGCCAGCAAAAGGTGTAGTAGCTTTATGGAGTCGCTTGGGTTGCAATGGGCTTAGACTTTGCGGGCAAAGGTCGAATGCGTTCCGCAGGCACTACCCCGGTGCCTTCCAACACGGAATAGAACTGGTCGGCCGGCAAGTCTGTCAGCGTGTCCATCTTTCCCGAAGGCCAGCGAATCTCGACCCGCTCGATCTTCGAGGCGGTGTTCAGACCGAAATGCAAGCGCAGGTCGTTCTGGGACAAATAGCTTCCGCCGCTGTGGATCTCGTCGGTCTGCGTTATCCCTCCGGCGACGACTTTGATCCTCGCGCCGATAGCCAGACGATTGCTCTTCGTTCCCACCAGCTCGAAACTCACCCAGTGCCGCGCTACGATGCCTTTGTTTTTCAGGATCATCGGAGCGCCATCGATGTCGCCAACTACCACGTCCACATTCCCGCTGTTGAAAAGATCGCCAACCGCCAGCCCGCGGGAAACGCGCTTCTGCATCAGAGCCGGCCCCGCCTCGTCGCTGGCATCGCAAAACGTTCCGTCCTTCTGATTCATGCGCAGCAGCTTCGGTTCGCGATAGGTGGCGCCGGAGGGCAGTGAATCCACCTGCGGATAAACATGCCCCGTCACGGTAATCAGGTCCAGCCATCCATCATTGTCCAGGTCGGCAAAAGCCGTGCCCCATTTCACGTACGGCAGGGATGGCAGCGCCACTCCCGAAGCGTACGACACATCGCTGAAGTTCCAATTGCCGTCGTTGCGGTACAGGACATCGTTCTCGTCCGAAAAATTTGTCGCGTAGATCGATGGCCTGCCGGTATGCAGATAGTCGCCGATGGCGATGCCCATAGAGGCCTGCTCGGAACCGTCTTCGCTGACCGCTGTTCCGGATTCTAGCCCGATATCCACGAATTTTCCGTTGCCTAGATTCTTGTACAGGAATTTCGGCGTCGAATCGTTGGCGACATAAATATCCGGCCGTCCCGTGTTGTTGAAATCCACCCAGACCACGCTCATGCCATAGTACCCGGCTTGATCATCTACACCCGCGCTTTTCGCAACATCCTTAAACGTTCCGTCGCCATTGTTGTGAAAGAGCGCGTCGCCAGCACCCTTCAATCCGCGCGGGCCGCACTGCACATCGATGCCGCGATACTTGCAGTTGGGAGATTTTCCGAATCCGGGCAGATCATCGAGGTGGAAATCGACATAATTCGTGACCATTAAATCGAGGAATCCGTCGCCGTCGTAGTCGCCGAAAGCCGCGCCAGCAGACCATCGCCCATCGGCAACGCCGGCCTTGGCAGTCACATCCGTAAACGTGCCATCGCCATTGTTGTGGTAAAGAACGTTGCCCCCGAGGCAGGTCACATATAGATCAGGCCAGCCGTCATTATCGTAATCGCCGACTGCTCCGCCCATGGCAAAACACGATGAAGTCAACCCAGCCTTCTCCGTAACGTCGGTAAACGTGCCATTGTGATTGTTCCGATAAAGCGCGCCGCGGCTCTTTTGTCCCTTCACCGCCATCTCTACCGTTGGCGCGTTCGTGAAAAAAATGTCCAGCCATCCATCTCGATCGTAGTCGATCAAGATCACGCCGCCGCTCATAGACTCCACAATATATTTTTTCGCGGGATCGGAGGTGTGCGTGAAGGTAATTCCCGTTTTCGAGGTGATGTCCTCGAGCTGCGGAATCGGCCGCCCGCTGCACTTGGTGGCTTTCGCTCCCGAGGGCGGAGGAGGAGGCTGCGGATGCCCGCCTTGCGCACCGGCCAGCCGTGCCGCCAGAAGCAAAACCGTCAAAACCTTCGCGGGCTTTCTCCAATGATTTCTGTTCAAGGGGTGTCCATGAAAAGAATATCATGGGCGATGAAGCGAATGCAGGGCGTGCACCCTCAAGCATTGCGTGAACATTGGACCCTACTTCTTCGTATTCTTAGATGGCACCCATGCGTCACCGCCTTATTCGCATCGCTCTGATTTTGCTGCTCTTCCCGCCGCTCCTGGCCGCCGTCGGTGGATGGGTCGCCGGCCCCGCATTTCTCCATCCCATTCGGCGCGAACTTACGCCCGATCTCATCCGCGAAGCCGACGCTTCCTTCGCCGTCACCGGCGCAACCCGCAAGGATTTCGACGTACAGGCCAGTGATGGAGCAATTCTCCGCGGCTGGAAAGTCCGCCCCAAAAATCCAAATGGCAGTTGGATCATTCTTTTCCACGGAGTCTCCGACAACCGCGTCGGTGTCGTCGGCCAGTCCGAATTTTTACTGCGCGCCGGCTACAGCGTGCTGATGATGGACGCGCGCGCCCACGGCGCCAGTGGCGGCCCCATCGCCACGTATGGCTGGCTCGAACGCAACGACACCCGTGCCATCATCGACAGGCTCCTTTTGTCCGAGCATGCAGGGGCGGGCCTTGTTGATCCCGAGCGGAGCCGAGAGGCCCCGCCCGCGTCATCAAAGCCACCGTTTCATCTCTTTGCTCTCGGGGAATCCATGGGCGCGGGAATCGCTCTGCAATCGGCGGCCGCCGATCCGCGCATCGAAGCCGTGGTTGCCGAAGCGCCCTTCGCCAATCTGCGAGAAGCTTCCTACGACTACGCCGGCCTCCGCAAATATCCTTGGCTCGGTAAAACTCTTTTCGCTCCCGGCACCTGGACGCTGCTCTATCGCGACGAAAAACTCGCTAGTTTTCCCGTCGCCGAAGTTTCGCCCGTCAAAGCCGTGGCCGCTCGTACGTTTCCCGTCCTCCTCATCTGCGACGAAAAAGATGACGCTCTTCCCTGCCGCCACGCTGAAATGATTTACGCCGCTGCCGGCGGCCCCAAACAACTCTGGGTCGTTCCCGGAGCCTTCCACACCGCCGCCTACGGCTTCGCCCCCCAAGAATTCCGCCGTCGCGTGCTCACTTTTTTCGCGGATGCCTCCAAAAACTCCGCAGCCTCGAATCCGGCCGGCGCAAATCCCGTTCCCTCACAGATTCAAGTTCCGCGGGGGAATTAAACATCGTTGTCGTGAAATGATCCTATCTTTCAACCGGTGCGTTTCTCAAATTCCGAATTTCTAATTTCCAGTTTTTATTTTCCATTCAATGCGCCGGATGCTGCCGTGCTTCCCATTCCTGACTCAGCCGGCGCACCGTCTCGCGCAAACGCACCGCGAGCGCCGCAGTCGTTTCCAGTCGGTGCTCTCCCCCATGCGGGAGCGTACCGTCATTCTTGCGGTGAACTTCCGCGAGCAGTAATTCCGCGTTTCCCAAAATGCCCGTCAGCGGATTATTCAGTTCATGCCGCAGCACTTGTCCAAAATCTTCCACGGCTCCTCGAACGGTTCGTGCGTGCTGTCCGCCACTCTCTGCGCCTGGCGCAAGCGGCCGCGGATGAGTCCCAGCGCCGCGGGCAGGCATCCGCCATCTCGCATCACATAGTCGGCGCCGCCAGCGTCGACCAATGCGGAGAGTTCCGCGCGCTGCGTCACGGTACCGATGACCACGACCGGGGCGTAAACTGCCAGCGAAGTTACCACTGCATCCAGCCGCGGCAGGATCGCTCGCGGCCCTTCGGCATCCGGCACGATCGCAGCTTCTTCAAGCAAAATCACCACCGGTGACTCTTCCTCGAGAATTTTCCGCGCCGCGGCTACGCTTGACACGGAAGCAACCCGGCGATGCTGGCTTCGAACTCTCTCCTCGCCGCCGCGCACAGCGCCGCATCGTCGCTTACTACCAGTATGGTTTGTTCCCGGTTGCCGCGGTCCCATACCGTTCCCTGAAATCCGGCGGCGAGTTCGTTGCAATGCGCTCCGTTTGGATGAGCCTCGAGCCAGACGCCGGCCCGGCTTGCGAATCCGTGCGTTGCAAGCTCCTTCTGCGCTTCCTCGCCGGGAAGCACCATTCAGGGTTCCCGGGCAATGCCCGGCCCGCTCGATTCTTTCTCCACGGTTTTCCGCCAAATTCTCATCCACTCGCCTCAAACCGAGGCCTTCTCCAACCAGCCCTGCGCCATCGCGTGAACGCGCAACATCGGAGTTAGTTCTCGCGCAATCACTCTTGCATCGGCAGGCCCATCTGGATATGTCGATTAGGCTCATTAAATCAACGACTTAGAGGAGAGCATGGGAGGCAGAAAATTCCATGCCGAAACTTTGCACGGCGTTCTTCCCAGAATGGTCCGCTGCGCAAGAGTGCAGGGGGCAGAGCCACTTCTTCGCTCAGGCTGACAAATCGAAATGACTTCTGTAGTAGTATCATGCGCTCCGACACCATGAGCCTCTTGCGCAGCGCACTTCGCTTTGCCGCCCTCATTTTGGTTGCCCTGTTGTTTTCGTCCCGGCTCTTCGGGCAACAACTTTCCAAGCAAGAGGCAGTTCTCGTTCGCTCTATTGATGAAGAGGCCTCTGCGGCAGTGGCGCTGTTCGAGAGAATCGTCAATATGAATTCCGGGACTTTTAATCCTGCTGGAGTACAAGAGGTCGGTAAGGTATTGGAACGCGAGTTCCAGGCCCTCGGCTTCACAACCCGATGGGTGTCCATGGACGCGGTTAAGCGCGCTCCTTCGCTGGTCGCGGAACGGAGAGGCGGCCGCGGGAAGCGAGTCCTGCTGATTGGGCATATGGACACCGTCTTCGAGCTGTCCAGCCCATTTCAGAAATTTGTTCGCACAGGGGACATCGCCACTGGTCCTGGCACCTCGGACATGAAGGGCGGAATCGTCGTGATCCTCTCTGCGCTCAAGGCACTCAAGAGCACGGGGGCACTCGACGGAGCCAGGATTACGGTCTTTATTACGGGTGACGAGGAAGCCGTCGGCGAACCCACGGAAATTTCGCGCAAGGAGCTTATGGAAGCGGGCAAGGACAGCGACGCGGTCCTCTCTTTCGAGCCCGGCATAAGACAACAAGACAAAGACTACGCAAGCACGGCGCGGCGCGGTAGCACCTCGTGGGAACTCCGCGTCCATGCGAAGGCCGGCCACTCCGGAGGAATCTTTTCTCCCGCCATAGGTGACGGAGCGATTTTCGAGTTGAGCCGCATCCTCCATCTCTTTCACAACACACTTCGCGAACCCAACATGACGTACAACGCCGGACTGGTGCTGGGAGGCTCGAATCTCAAAGTGGAATCGAGCGGCGATGCTTCCGTCTCCGGCAAGCCGAACATCGTGCCGGGGGAAGCCCTCGCGATAGGAGATCTTCGCGTCCTTACGCCGGACCAGCTTGCGCGCGTCAAGAACAAAATGGCATCGATGGTGGCGAGCGAAAACCTTCCCGGGACCAAAGCGGAGATCGCGTTTAAAGATGCTTACCCGCCGATGGCCCCCACGCCCGGCAACATCGCCCTCTTGGAAAAGCTGAACGGGGGGAATCGAGCGTTGGGGGTCGCGGAGATCGAAGCGTTGGACCCGATGCTGCGCGGTGCAGGCGACGCTTCGTTCGTTGCTCCATTTACGAACGTTCTTGACGGCCTCGGAGCGGTCGGGACCGGTGCACATGCTCCAGGGGAGAGTGTGGATCTTTCTCGCCTGCCGTTGCAGAGCAAACGCGCAGCGCTACTGATCTATCGCTTAATTCAATAACGGTATTCCCCAGTTTACAATCGCGCGCAGGCCAGGCACTGACTGCGGCGTTGCACTCGAACTGCTTAGAGGTGGACAAAGCAAAATCGTCTTTTTCCTGCAGATAGCTGCATACATGCGCCATTGCTTCCGAGAGCATAAAGGCGAACGATGAGAACGGAATTGCTGCGATTCAACGGCGCTGTCGAACGGGATCCCGCCATCGATGCGTGGATGAACGATCATGCAGGTGAATTGGGAGCCATCGCGCGTCGGTGGTTTGAGGTGCTGCGAAAATGCGGGGACGAAGTCCGGGAGCTGTTGCATGACGGCTGTCCAGTTGCATGTTTGGGAGATGTGCCGTTCGGCTATGTGAATGTATTCACTTCGCACGTAAACGTGGGGTTCTTTCACGGCGCAGCACTGCCGGATCCGGCTCGCTTGTTGCAAGGCACCGGCAAGTTCATGCGTCATGTGAAGCTGAGACCGGGAACGGCCACCAACACCGAAGCGCTAAGCAGGCTGATCGATACGGCGTACTCGGATATAAAGGCGCGCGTCGAAAACGGCTAGCTAATGTTGTTGTGCATGGCTCCGATTAGGCCTTCGACCGCAGCCATTGAATGACTCGGGGCCCGCTCGATCATGCGTTGCAAGCTGGCGGCCATGAGGCCTTTTCTGTACTTTGCCGACTCTCAGCGAGGCCGTGTGCGTTCCATGCAGCTCGTGCACCTGCTTGAGCAGCTCCACGCCGCTCGAATGCTGTAGCTTCAAATCGGTCAACGGATGTCGATTGCGGAGTGTTCCAGTACTTCCAACGCTTCATCGGCGGTGGCTACGGTGACGGCTTTCATCCCGCATTGTTCAGAGACCGTGGCGCAGGTCTCGCGGATGGACATCTCATCATCCACGATGAGAATATTCATCGGGACCACTTCGCGGCGGACTGCCACGTCCTCACTCATGACTGGAATCATGAAAGCCTCCGGGTGGTTCTTGCTTGCATCTCGAGTTCCATTTCAGGAACTTCTCCGATACTTATTCATTTGTCAATACATTAGTTAAATGATATAACAGTTGGTAAGTTCAATTTTGGGTTCTATCTCCTCTCCGCTCTCCCTTTCTGTTCCAATTCGGGAATCGTCGCTCAATCCACCTTGTCCCTCCTTCCAAAACGAAGCGGGCTCCCCGAAAACTTCTCGAAGAGCCCGCTTGACGATCTCGTCTTGTTTTCGTTCCCTGCTAGAAGTGACGAGCACTTCCGGCGGGCTTGGCCCGCGCGACGAATCGGGCGTTACGGTTTTGGTTCTTTCGCCTGCGCTGGCGCGGCGGCCGTCTTTTTCTTGGGTGTTTCCCCGCCGGTTCTGCTGAGCAGCGTCAAGGCATCCTTGGCGCTGAACGGGAAGCGGCGAACGGACTGTTCGCCCGTGGTGCTAAGAGTCACATCGACGCGGCGGTTGCTCGCCAGCCGCACGGTCAGCAGGTTTTTCAGGATCTTCTGCTTTTCGGCTGCGTTCATGCTCGGGTCAGCTTCGACCTGCGCTTTGACATCCGCGTCAGTCATGTTCTTTTCAAACCCAAACGCTTTGATCTCGAGCTTGTCCGCCGGTACTCCCTTTTCCACCAAGTAGCTCTTAGTGCGCTCCACGCGCCTCTGGGAGAGCTGGATGTTGTAGTCTTTCGCGCCACGAATGTCCGCATGGCCCTCAAGGGTCAAGTGCGCATCCGGTCGATACTTCAAATACTGCTGGAAGTCGCTCGCCAATTGATCGAGCGTTACTATCTGGCTCGCCAGCAGTCCACCCGTGGGTTTCCCTGCCGTGGGCAGAGCGGTTGGGAAGTAAACGCTGTGCAGCGCCAGCTTGGCTTCCAGTTGCTGGATTTGCTTCACTTCGGGGGCTTCCTTCACGTCCACGTTTCCGGAAGCGTCCGCCGTCCCGCCGCGGCCATCGTTGACCGTGCACTTCACGGTGTAGCTGCCGGGCTGGAGCCCGCTGGGATCAAACTGCACGTTCGAGCCGCTGCCCACGATTTTTCCGCCCGTGCTGGTATAGCTGTAAGTCAGAGGATCGTTGTCCGGGTCGCTGCCATTGCAAGTGACTCCGGTGCGCTCGCTCGGGAAAATCGGGCTGCGCTCGATGGAGATTGACGCCGTCGGCGGACGGTTGGGCTTTTCTTCCACTTTAATATCCGCCGCGCACGAAGCCGTACCGCCCTTCCCGTCATCCACTTTTACGTTCACGGTGTAGGAACCGACGCCAGCGCCAGTCGAATTCCAGCGCGCCTCTGGGCCTGTTCCCTCCACTGTCCCCCCCGTTGCCGTGTAGCTGTAGGTCAATGGATCGTTGTCCGGGTCGCTCGCCGTAACATGCACCGCCACCGCATCGCCCGAGCCGGCATAGATCGAAGCCGGGCTCACCGAGCACGCCGCAACCGGGGGATGGTTTGGCGGAGGCGGCGGGTTGGGAATCCCAAAGCGAAGGACGACGCCAGTGCCGGCGCGGAAATTGTTCTGCCGTCCGCTGGCTCCCACATTCGTGCCCGAATACGTGGTCATCAAGTAGTCTAATTCGGCCACGCGCCAGGCAAAATTCTTGTGGATCACCATGTCCACGCCGCCGCCGGCCGCCAATGCGAAGGCATTCTGCGAATCGACGCCCACGAGCTCAATGCCGCCCTTCGTGCCGCCAACCAGGAATTCGCCAAAGGGTACGAAGTGATCAAATTTGCGCCAATTCAGCCGCGGGCCAAACAAATAGGTGAGAAAACTTCCGTTGACACTGCTGGTGCTCCCGGTCACCGGGAAAAGGCTGCGCTTGAAGTCATAAGCCCCGAACTCGCCGGTTAGCCCCAGCCACTTAGATGCATTGTAGGTAAATGAGCCGGCGCCACCGTGGCTGTTGAAATTTGCGAAAGGATCTCCCGGCGCGAAGTTCACAAAGTCGTACATTCCGGAGATTTCGTAGCGGGGAACAAGGAGTCCCGGCGCGCTCGTATCCTTCATGTCCGGAGGTGTCCCTCCCGGAAAAGGTGTCGGCCGCGGCGTCTCGGGCAGTGCGAATACGCCCTTCGCAGTAACTGGCTTCCTGCTTGCCGCCGCGTTGCCGCCTCCTGCGGCGTTCGCTGAAGTCGCGCTCTTCTCCGCAGCAGTTGCGGCAGCTGCGGTATCGTCGCCTGTCCCAGTGCTTTTCTGCTGCGCGCACAACGGTAAAGCCAACAGCGCGCTCATCACCAATCCTGCACACCAATTACGCATCGCATTCCTCCTGAGCTCTATCCACTGAATCCTGTTTGATTCACGCGCCCGCCTGCTGACCGCTCGCTGCTCCTGGCGGACTCCGTTAGACGCATTGCAGCTTTTCCATTGGTCGCTTTGTTATTCTCAAGTCCCCACCACTCCCCACACCCCTCTCCGGGCACGGGGAAAAACCTGAAAATGCAAAAGGAAGCGGCGCGATAAGGTTATCCACAACTCGCTATACGTGCAACTGTTTCCTCGCGTTCCGGGCAATATTCAGCTCGTCCAACACTCATTTCGTACTTGGCTTTTGGGGGTCGGATCTTCAGCTCCGACATCAGAAAGCCCCTAGCAAAGAGTCCATCAGATTTCTCCTGTAGGGCCCGCCTTTTTGCCCTGAGTACAGCCGAAGGGCCGAGGCGGGCCGCTCTTCGTTCAGGCCGTTCTCCCACGATGTCATGCCGAACATAGTGAGGGATCTGCTTTTCTCCCCGCGTGCAATTAGTGACTTGGTGCCGCCGAACTCACACGCCGCCGGGCCTTCACGAGCACGTCCACCGAATCCGGCCGCCCGTTCCAGAAATCCAGCCGAACCCGCCCATCCGGAAGCTGCGTGACCGTCGCGGGGATCGCGCTCGCCGTCAAATACCACTCTGCCGGGAGCACCACTGCATTCCGCGGTCGCCCCAGGCTGCGGTCGAAAACCAATTCGTCGCCATCCAACCGATAGCTCGCGGGAGCCGTATATGTCTCCGAAATCCGCAAGCGCAGCGATTGCCCTTTTTTCACCGGGGGAAACGAAATCACGACGACCTGCGCCGTTGGCTTGACCGGTTCTTCCGATTCAATCTTCGCCGCTGCCAGTTCCGCTCCGCTAAGCAGCCGCGTCGCCAGCCTTTCGCCGGTGTCGAGCACGTACGCCGAAGGCTCGGAAACCGTGCTCCCCTCGCGCACCACATTCAAATACTTGTCCATACCCGGCCGCGACTCCGTGTAGTCGTGATACAAGCTGAACGCGTGCGTTTCCGGCTGCTGCAAAAAGTAAACGATATCGCGATCCTGATGCGCGCGCTCGGAAAGCCGCTCGTGCTCCGTCTCCCCCTCGAACGGCGCCTCCCAGCTGCGCTTTTGCGTCGCCGGATGCGGCGCCACAGACGGCCCCATTTGCGCACCCAACTTCGCGCGCAGGATCAAGTGCGCTTCCCCTGCCCCAGCGTTCATGAAGCTGATGGCGATACGCCCATCCGCCTCCGGCAAAACTTGCGAAGGCACATTACAGCCCACCAATTCAAATCCCGCAGGCAAGACCACCTTGTTCCGCCGAATCCCCAATCCGCGATTGAATACAATCGCATCGCCTTCGCGGTAGTAGCTCTTCGCATCCGCATAAGTCTTGACGATCAGGATGCGCCCTTGCCCCTCCGCTGGAACCGCCCGCGCCAGTTGCACCTTGATGTAATTCCCAGCGAGATCCGCGTCCGGCATCAAGGGATCCTTGCGAGCCTCCGCGCCGCTCACCACTTCAAATCGCAGCGCCTCCCCAGTCATCGCATCGTAAACCGCCTCATCGCTAGCAGTGCTCCCCTTCCGAATCGGGTTGTAGTAGACCCTGGCCCCTGGCGTAGTTGCCGTCACCTCATAAAATATCTTGAATTGCGAAGTTTGCATCCCGGATGTTGCTCCGGGACGCGCCGTCTCCGGTCCCAGCAATTCGTACCGCGTGTACTCATCCGCTTCCGTCTGCGCCACAGTGGAAATAGGAGTGGCCGCAGAAGCTGCCGGCTGTTGGCCGCGCAACTCCGCCCCGCAGAAAACAAAAATGAGAAGCGCAGTGGCAATTGGTCTGGTCATGCGGGTTCTCCCTCAGCGCCGTAGGTGCGTCACCTCGCCATGCGCCTCATGTAAAGGCGACCCGGCTGGGACTCCATCACAGCCCCTTGCGCTTCTGCGGCTTATCCTTTTTCCGCCCCGCCAGCCTCAAGTTCGGCGACAACGCCGCTAGCAAATCAAATGCCCGCTCCATCGAGCCGACGCGTTCTCGCAGCACAATCTCATCGCCACGCCGCGAGATCTTCACTTCCTTTCTCTTCACGCGGAACGCCTCCGGCAGCCGCATCGCCTAGCTATTCCACACTGGAACACCTTTGCCGTCGCCATCAGGGAGCTCAGCGCTCGACTTTTGCAGCTGCCCCAACCTGCTCCAGCCATTATTGTATTCATAGGGGTAACACCTATCCCCTTCACTCTAAACCACTTCCGCTATAGCCAGCGTGAATTCCGAATCGAATTCACACCAAATCCCTAACCTCCAGTGACCTTCAGCTTCTTTACGTGCCAATCCAACAATCTCTTTACAGTCCCTTGCTCTATTCTCGCCGGCCTGTCAGTTGGAATACCTAGCCGACCTCTCACTTCATCCGCAAAAGTCTTCTGCCCAAACGGATACAGTTGATACTTGAAGATGCGCGTAAAACCACCTTCCTGCTCAACAAAATTCACATAACTCTTCAGCGCCATCCTAACGATAAACAGCGGACGTAATTGCAACCTATGACATATCGCCACCTTAATTTCCAACTCCTCCTTATCAATATAGCCAAGCGTATTCTTAATCTTCGCTCCATACGCTATCCCATCACGCTCAAAAACCCGATCAAGGTCGTGCTTCGATTGCGTCCACTCTAACCCAGCGTATGAGCGCTCATTCCTAGAAGTCGGCATAAACTCCACAGTGGGCAGTGCAGCGTCAAACATCGTCTCCCCCTGTGCTCCCAACGCAACCGTGACTTAGGCACCCACATCTCCTACCTAGGATAGTGCCGAATGATATACTCCCTCAGCGCCACCAGCCAAAACAAATTCTTCTCCTAGATTCTCTCGCACACCCACCCGCATAAATCTCTACAATATTTGCACCCGCCGTTCGTCTACAGAAGTGGATGGATGAGCCAGTGAGCGCCACCTCGATGATCGAGCAAGACCGTCAAATCTCCGAAATCGTCGCGGAACAACGCTCCCGGCTTCGCAATTTCATCCGCCGGCGCGTGCCCGATCCATCCGATGCCGAGGACATTGTGCAGGAAGTCTTCTACGAACTGGTGGAAGCCAATCGCCTGCTGATGCCCATCGAGCACGTAACCGGCTGGCTTTTTCGTGTCGCGCGCAATCGCATCACCGACCTTTTCCGCAAGAAGAAGCCGGAGCCTTTCAGCAATGCGGCGGTCGAGGGCGAAGACGGCGAGCTGCTGCGCATCGAAGAGCTGTTGCCATCGCCCGATGCCGGGCCGGAAGCGCTCTACTTCCGCAACGTGCTTCTGGATGAGCTGGAACTAGCGCTCGATGAACTGCCCGATGAGCAGCGTGAAGTCTTCGTCGCTCACGAACTGGAAGGCCGCAGCTTCAAGGAGTTATCGGCAGCAAGCGGCGTGAGCGTGAATACGTTGCTCTCGCGCAAACGCTATGCGGTGCTGCATCTCCGCGAACAATTGCAAAGCATTCACGACGAATTCAAGAAAGCGTGAGGTACTCAACATGAATAAGAAATGGATTTGGATGGCTCCCTTAGCGATCCTGGCGATCCCGGTTTTTATCTTCATCGGCGGCGAACTGGTGATGCACTTGTGGAATTGGCTGCTACCGCCGCTCTTCGGCTGGCGCGAACTCACCTTCTGGCAAGCGCTAGGGCTTCTGGCGCTGTGCCGGATCCTCTTCGGTGGACTCGGAGGGCACGGTCACGGTCGTTCCGGTCGCCCCAATTTCCGCAGTCGCATGAAAGAGCGCTGCGAGAACATGACGCCCGAAGAGCGAGAACGATTCCGGCAACGCATGCGCGAACGCTTCGGCTTCGACCCATCCGCCACCACGGAACCCAAGGGGCAATGAAGCGCGGGGGACGGGCATTTGATTTTGTCTTTTGATTCTTTCTGCGGGTGCCCCATACGCCGCTTTGAAGCTGTGAAATAACCTCAACTCGGAAACGGGCTCAAAAACTTTCCTCTATTAGAGGCCCGAGGAGCGATTATTTGGGCCTCGGTATAGATTTTGTATCACCAAGGAAACCCTTAAAAACATCGGCAAAAGGGTTTTTTCACAGGTTCCTTTCTGCGTGTGGGGCTTTTGACTTTGGTGGGTGGGGCAGGTTCTTGAATCGGGCTCGTCTAAAGTTAGTTCTTCATCCGCTCTTGCAACAACACTTTCACCGTTTGGCCCACCTTTTTCCCGATGGCCTGCCAGATGTCCGCCTAATCAACTAAATCATGCTAACCATTCCTTGTGAATTCGACGCCTCCATCCCTACTTACAACCTCCTTCCCTTCTACGTTCCATTCCTCTGTGGTTGGACGATCTTTAACTCTCCATGGAATCATATCGTTTGCAGACCCCCACCCATCAACCCCCATCGAATCATATCGTTACAAGAATAGGGGGAGGGGTATCCCCACTGGTCGTACCGCATTACCGTACGTTGGCCCCACTTATGTCCTTTGTTTGCGGCTCTTACGAAAACTGCCGGAGTGTATGTGGATTCTTCCCATTTTGGAACACGCCAGAGAGAAGAGCCCGTGCTAGCAAAGTACGCTAAACTATCCGCCGCCATGCCATCCATCACCACGCTCGACAATCTTTGGACGGGCCGCCCGCACACCATTGCTGCCGCCCTTCTCGAATCCGGCGGCCACCGCTCCATCGTCGATCCCGGCCCGGGCTCCACGCTCGAAACCTTTCACCAGCAGCTTCAGGCTCATGGCCTCGGCGTGCGCGATCTCGACGCCATCTTTCTCACCCACATTCACCTGGACCATGCCGGGGCCACCGGCGCGCTTGTGCGCGAAAACCCCCGCCTCACCGTGTATGTCCACAAAGCTGGCGCACCGCACGTGATTGACCCGACGAAGCTCCTAGCCAGCGCGCAGCGCCTCTGGCCCAACGATTTGCAGCGCCTGTTTGGCGAATCGCTTCCCGTCCCGGCGGAAAATTTGCGCGTTCTCGAAGGCGGCGAAATGCTAACACTCGGCTCGCGCAAAATCGAAGTCGTTTACACCCCGGGCCACGCTTCGCACCACGTCAGCTATTTCGACCAAGCGGAAGGCGTCGCCTTCGTCGGCGATACCGCAGGCGTCCGCATCGAGGGGAATTCCTTCGCGATGCCCGCCACTCCCCCACCGGACATCGATTTGGAAATCTGGGACAAATCTTTCGCCGCCATCCTGGAGCGCAAACCGGCGCGCCTCTTTCTCACGCACTACGGCTATTCCGACAATCCTTCCGAACACATTCTGTTGTTCCGCGAACGCCTGCATCGGTGGGCTGCGCTCGCCGCGGAAGTTCTGCGCTCCGCCGCGAGCGATTCCGCCGCCATGGATTCCTTCATGTCCGCGACGTACGCTGAAATCTCCAAGCACGTTGGCAGCGAAGCCGAACACTACGCTTTCAGCGCCGGCCTGAACCTCTCTTTTCTAGGCCTCCAGCGCTATCTGCGCAAACGCGCCGCTGCCGCTTCGAGCGTTGCGTAGTCAGTTTTCAGTTGTCAGTGAAGAGGAAACGCAAGTGATGTCTAACAGGCTATTCAGTTTTTCGTTTGCGCATCGTGGTTTTTAATTCCAGTTTCTAATTTTTAGTCTCGGAGCTAGGCGGTTGTTCCAGACGAAGATACTTCTTCCTGACCGGAGGCCGGTTCAGCGGTAGGAGTTGCCAGCGCTTCAAGCCGCGCGGCAAGCGCTTCGACCAGCAAGTCGACGAGCTTCTTGCCACTGCTGCCGTCAGGATCTTTGTCCGGATTGTACTGCGCCACGTCGAATCCCAGCAGATTCTTGTGTTTCACAAACTCGATGAACGACGCGCGAACTTCTTCGAAGTCCAATCCGCCGCTGCCGGGCACGTTAACCGCGGGAAATTCCTCCCCCGAGACAACGTCGATATCGACGTGGAGAACGAATTCGCGCGCGTCAGCGTGCACTTGAGTTAGCGCATCGTGCGACGCTTTGCTCGCACCTTTGGATTGAATGTCCGCGGCGAGAATATGTCGCATCGGCGACTTGCCAAGGAACTCCTGCTCCGGCGGATCGAGCCGCTCGATTCCGTAGAGCGTAACGTCCGGCTCGCGCACCAGCGGCGCTTCGCTCCAGAAGCGCACCAGCTCCGGCGCGCCCTTGCCAATGATGTGCGCCACCACCATTCCGTCGATGCGTCCTGAGGGGGTGGAGGCTGGAGTGTTCAGATCGGCGTCGCGATCGAACCAGAGAAGATTCAGATGCTTGTAATAACGCCGGGCGCCGCTTAGCAATCCGATTACTTGCGCGCAGTCGCCGCCCAGCACCAAAACAAAAGCGCCGCTTTTCACCGCGAGTTCGGCGCGCGTTTTGAGATCGTTTAAGCCGGCGACAATTTCAGTTAGGTTTCGAGCACGCCGGTGCTCGTCGTCGTCCGCGAAGAGCCGCGGAGCGCAGTCGCCGTAATCCGTAATCTCGTAGCCCACCGTGGACAATTTTTCCGCGAGGCCGGCCGCGCGCAGCGCCGCCGGAGCCTTTTCGCTGCCCGCGGAAAAAGCCGCGGCGCTGGAGGGCGCGCCAATCAAGGCAATCTTCTTCGGCTGACGGACGATTTTGACCGCCAAGGTCTGGCTCCTTATTTTGTATTTCCCGTCTACCGCGCTACGGCTCGAATGACCGGATCATCGAAACTTGGGCCAAGACCCTTCCGGTCACTCCCTGCGCGTTCCCCTGCCGGGTACAGCAAACTGCAAACTCGTTAGCGGCGCGGCGCCGGGGCGATGGTCGCCAATTCCGGCGGCAGCGTGAAGCGCACGTCCTCGCGAATCAAATCCAAATCGCGCTGATCGGTGAAGCCGCACTCGGCGAGCCGCTCGCTCACTTGCTCGACGAGAACTTCAGGAGCGGAAGCGCCGGCAGTCAAACCCACGCGAGAAACGCCTTCGAGCCACTTCACGTCGATGTCTTTTGCGGAGTCGATGAGCTGCGCTTTGACGCCGCTGCGCTGGGCGACTTCCACCAGTCGATTCGAATTGGAGCTGTTCGGCGAACCGACGACGAGAATCAGATCGACGTCTTTAGCGACCTGCTCGACGGCTTCCTGACGGTTTTGCGTGGCATAACAGATGTCGTCGCTGGCAGGACCCTGGATCAACGGAAATTTCTGGCGCAAGCGCGCCACAATTTCTTGCGTATCGTAGAGACTCAACGTGGTCTGAGTCAGGAATGAAAGCTTGCTGGGATCGTCTACTGCGAGCGCATCCACGGCGGCGACGGAGTCCACCACGATGGTGCGGTCCGGCGCTTCACCAGAAGTGCCGACGATTTCCTGATGGTCGCGGTGGCCAATCAAAATGATGGTGCGCTTTTCGCGGGCGAACTTGAGCGCTTCGAGGTGAACTTTGGTCACCAGAGGACAGGTGGCGTCAATGACCTTGAGCTCGCGGGATTTGGCTTCGTCGCGAACCGTTGGGGGAACACCGTGGGCGCTGAAAACGAGAACGGCGCCGTGCGGCACTTCCTCGATCGTTTCAACAAAGATGGCGCCGCGGCGGCGTAACTGCTCGACTACATAGGTGTTGTGGACGATTTCGTGGTGCACGTAGACCGGAGCGCCATAGGCTTCCAGAGCCAGTTCAACGATATCCACGGCGCGCACGACACCGGCGCAGAACCCGCGTGGCCTTACCCTCAGCAAAACCTTCCCATTGGTGGCAGTCAGCATTGTTGTCCTAAATATATAGTTTCCGAAGACTCTATCATACCTTACGCGGTGCGCCGCCTGCATCCCGTTTCCTCAACGAAGCTACCCTCTTAGAAACGACGCACTGGAGAACGCTCAAACGTACCGACGGAGGAGAAAATAGGCGACATCGCGTAAGCAACCCGGCCCAACTTTTGGGGTCTGCAGAAAGACTCTTAAAGACGGCGAAGAGGGATCGAAAGGTGGAGGAGAGGAAGGACGCATCGGGTAAACATCGGAGGCGCTGTGAAAAAATTTCCTAGTGCCGGGCGATCTTTTGCGCGAGTAGCAACGCAAAATCTGAATTCTGAGACACTTATATAGATTCGTGTTTTGGCACTTCGAGAGCATCGGGTAGTTCCGCCTAGCCACCTCATTCCCTCTCGTCCCCCGCAAAGCGGAGGCGGCATCCTCCGCAAGCAGGGATTGGAGAACGCAAGCAAGTCCAATCCTTCGAAAGAATGTCGCAAGACTGTCTATCTGTCGTGAGGAGTGGTGTGCCCGCGCACCGCGCCAAGCGCTTGAGAAATGACGAGGGACTATGAACTCGGCTATTTTGATTGTGGACGTGGCTTCGGCCAGCCGCGATTCCTGGAAATCCTTCCTGCAGTCTTATCACTACGATGTATTTACTGCAGAAGACGAACAATCTGCCCTACGGGAGTGTCGTGAGCTTCAGCCAGATCTCGTGCTGCTTCACGACACTCTGCCGGACGTCGATGGGTTCGAGCTGTGCCAGCGGCTGAAAGCAAACCCGCTCCATCAGCAGATTCCCATCGTGTTCATCAAGCCTTCCGCGGATGCGGTAGATCTCGCCCGCGCACGCAAGGCAGGCGCTGCCGAATTCTGGGGAACTTCCACGTCGCTTCGGGAAGCCTTAAGCCGCGTTGAATCTCTGCTACGGCTGAGGGGTTACATCGACGAGCAGGCCAGGTCCGTGGTGCTCGCGCTGGCGCGCAGTATCGAAGCGAAAAGTCCGCTTACGGACGGACATTCGGAACGAATCATAAAGTACGCTTTGCCGCTTGGAATCTGCCTAGACTGGCCGGAAGAAAGTTTGCAGGAGTTGCGAATCGCCTGCCTACTCCACGATATTGGAAAAGTTTCGATACCCGATGAGATTCTGCTGAAGCCCGGAGCCCTGGACGAGAAAGAAACCGCGATCGTCAGGCAACACCCGGTGATCGGAGAAAACATTTGCGCACCGCTGAAGTCATTGCGAAGAATCCTGCCGGCGATCCGGCATCACCATGAACGAATGGACGGGAGCGGCTACCCAGACGGGCTGCACGGTAATGAAATTCCGCTGATGGCGCGGATTCTGCAAATTGCAGACATTTATGATGCGCTGATAACGGCTCGGCCTTACCGGCGCGCGTTTTCTTCAGAGGATGCGTTGGAAACTCTCCATCGCGAGGCTAGGCGCGGCGTACTCGATGAATCCCTAGTGTTGAAGTTTTCGCGAATCTGCAGAGACGGCGAGTGTCTCCCCGTGAAGGGAAGAACCATGCTGGCTTCCTACTACGCTTAGCGGTGCTTAAGGCAAACAGTTTTTCTGCTCGCTGCCTTCCTCAGTTCCTTCCAACAGAGCTGCATGATTTTTGAATAGCGGAGTTTCAGGCGAGGCTCCGTCGTTAAACGATTGAGATTCTTGGTCCGGCCAAAGCTTCCCGATAACGCTTGATAACGCTTGCGCCACTCCCTTGTCTGCTATGGTAGGATGCACCAAAGCGCCACTCCTCCTATGAGCGGAGCCAAAACCTACTGGAAGACTATCCCCCTAATCTCACGCTTCGTTTTCCTATTAGGCGTCTTTTGCATTTTCAGCACGTTTGGGATTGCCAGCGACATTCTGGACTTGGGGCGCGAATCCACGCTGCACTTTGTGCTGGGCGTTCTCCTTTCCGGCTTGTTCTCCACCTCTTACGCGCTCTCGGGATTCATTCTTCGTAAACAGTTTTGGAAAGCCTTCCTGCCCCTGTTTGCCTTGCATTTCCTGTTGATATTTGCACTCGGCAATTGGCTTCCCACTGGACCTCGATTGGAGCAGATGAACGCAGCCGACATCGCCCGGCTGCAAGGCCGGCTGGCCACAGACGCGATTGCCACAATTGTTGCGGTGGCTTTGGGTTACTCATGTTTCCTTTATTCCACCATCACCGAGGGCCGTCGTTACTTCCGAGAGCATGCGGAAATTGAGTTGGCCGCAGAGATTCACCGCGTGCTGGTGCCGGCGGTTGATGCGAAGCTCGGTGGTTACGAGTTTTACGGACGGTCGGCGCCGAGTGGCGAGGTCGGGGGAGACCTGATCGACCTGGCTGGTGCGGAGGACAAGTGGGTCGCCTACGTGGCGGACGTATCCGGCCACGGAGTGGCGCCCGGAGTGGTGATGGGCATGGTCAAGAGCGCGGCTCGCATGCTGTTAAGTTCGGGCGATGACGCCGGGCATCTTCTTCCGCGGCTGAATGAAGTCCTCTACCCCCTGAAAAAACCGGACATGTTCGTCACATTTTGTTTTCTTGCCCGCGATGGAGAAGGGTTGCGTATCGGGCTGGCAGGTCACCCGGCCATTCTGCATTTTTCGGCCAAGATTAACCAAGTCACAGCATTGGAATGTCCCAACATGCCTCTGGGAATTCTGCCCTCGGCGGATTTTGTAGGCTCTGAGATTCGGGCGGAGTCCGGGGACGTCTTCGCGCTGTACACGGATGGGTTTCTGGAGCCGGCGAATGCGGCTGGGGAAGAATTCGGGCTGGCGCGGCTGCAAGCCGAATTTCAGAAACATGGCAGGGAGCCGCTGGAAGCCATTTGCAAATCGCTGCGGGAAAGTGTGGAGCGGCACGGGGCGCAGTTTGACGACCAGTCGCTGTTATTGATTCGAAAAACATGACAAGCGGAATCGCCGCCAAATTGGTGCTCCCTGAACTTGGTGGTTGCACTTAGAATTCAGCCACGATGGCGATAGAAATGATGGTTGTGCCTGTGACGCTTGAGGGGCGGCATGTGCGGCTGGAACCGTTGACGAAAGCGCATCTGGCGGGACTGGCGGAGGTGGGGCTGGACGAGGAGTTGTGGCGGTGGATACCTACCGCCGTTCGAACGCGTGAGGAGATGGCGGCGTATATCGAGACGGCGCTCGATGAGCAGCGGCGCGGCGTGTCGCTGCCATTTGCGATTTTGGAGAAGGCCACCGGCCGAGCGATCGGGAGCACGCGCTACGGAAATATCGAGCGGACACATCATCGGGTCGAGATTGGGTGGACTTGGGTGGCGCGAGAGTGGCAACGTACGGCCATCAATACGGAAGCGAAATACCTGCTGCTGAAACATGCGTTCGAATCGCTGGGCTGCATCCGCGTGGAGCTGAAGACGGATTCGTTGAATGAAAAATCGCGCTACGCTATTTTGAGAATTGGCGCGAAAGAAGAAGGCATTTTCAGAAACCACATGGTCACGTCGAGCGGGCGCATCCGGCATACAGCGTATTTCAGCATCATCGATTCAGAATGGCCGGCGGTGAAAGCGCGCCTGGAAGAAAAGCTTAATTCCCATTAAAAGTAAGGCTGCGCGCATGAACGTAAGCCCCTACCTTTTGCGCTACGACTGGCCGAACGGCCAGCGTCGACCCTGAGCAGGTAAGGTAAAATTCGTCTCAGAATCCAGTGATTCTTTTTTCGGCCTCTGAAAAGTCCGGCGGGCTCGCGGACTTTATTTTGGGAGAAGAGCTTGGCCACGCCCGACAATCCAATCAACAGGCGGCGCAGTGAGCGCGTGATGCTGCAGATGCGCATCACGGTGATCGCGGACGACATCGAGCACAAGCCGCGCCGAGAAGAAGCGCTGACGTTGATCGTGAATGCGCATGGCGGCCTGATGAAGATGAAAATGGACGTGCACGTCGGGCAGCCCATGCAACTAGTGAATCCGCACAATAAAGTGCAGCAGAACTGCCGGGTGGTGCGCGTGGAAGATACTTCGCCGGAATTTTTTTCCGTGGCTTTTGAATTCGACCAGCCGAACCCCAAGTTCTGGCCGGTGGTTTTTCCGCCCTCGGACTGGGCTGCTCCACGCGCTTGATGCCGTAGCGGGCAAGACTTTCGGTTCGGAATAACGGTTCCCTTCTTGGCCGGACCGCACAACTTCTCGCCGAGCGCAACTCTTCCAAGCTTTCGGGGTTCAACTAAAGCGAGAAACGTGTCTCCTCTGGAGGACGCAACAAATGAAGCTTCAGATCAATAGATTGGGACGATCACGGCTGCTGGCCGCTACGATCCTATTCTCCGGGCTGGGGCTCGCAGGTTGCGACGAACGAGTGGAGATTATTCGCGACCCAAATATCCCGATATTGAAACATCAGACCTGGGCATGGCGTCCGGCCCACCACAGTAAGGAAGCGAAGAATGAGCGTCCGGTGATTTCGCGCGACGTGATTGGAGGCCGCGAAACGGCGGCGCCGCAGCCGGATCCAGCGACTGAAACTGTCCGGAATGAACTGCGCACGGCGATCGAGGGGCACTTGACGGAAAAAGGGCTGACGCAGGTGAGCGATCCGGCCGTGGCGGATTTTCTGGTGGACTATCACTACGCGATGCGGCGCCGCAATGCGACTGTGCAGCGCGTCTATCCGGGCGCATATCCCGGTCTCGTGTGCGGGCCGTATGGATGCTGGCAAGGATGGGGTTACGGACCGCCCGAAGTCAGCTACGAAAACGTAAGGTTCCACGAAGGGACGTTTGTGTTCGACCTTTTCAAGCGCGACACGAAACGGCCGGCCTACCGGGCTATCGGCGTGGAGCCGCCCTATCGCACAACGATCTCGCACGACCAGGTGAACGACATGGTGCATGCGCTGCTGAAGGGTCTGAAACCCAAGGGCAGTTGATTCGCTGAGAGCAACCAGAGTGTGGCGAGAGCCCGCCCCGATACCGTCGGGGCGGGTTTTTGCTTTTGGAATCACGCGCGGCGTGACCGACTCAGAACTGGTATCCTCTCGGGCCATGAATCAAGCCCCAACAAACGAGAAGTCGCAAGAAACCAAGCTGCCGCTCGGGGTGTTCGCCGTGGCGGCGGTCTATTTTTTGCTGCACATGCTGACGACGACACGCTACGGGTATTTTCGTGACACGTTGTATTACCTGGCGTGCTCGGAGCACCTGGACTGGGGCTACGTCGACCAGCCGCCGCTGATTGTGGCGCTGGCGTGGATGGCGCGGCACACGCTGGGAACTTCGCTGCGGGCGCTGCTTTTCTGGCCGGCACTGGCAGGGGTTGGCCGCATCGTGCTGACGGGCACGTTCGCGCGGCAACTGGGAGCCGGGCGATTCGGTGTGGCGCTGGCCGCTATGCTGGCGGCGACACCTCCGGTGTGGTACGTGCTCGATCACCAATTCGCGATGAACGCGCTGGAGCCCCTGTTTTGGACGGGCTGCGCGTACGTTATTCTGCGGATGATTAAGACCGGAAATTTGAGGTTGTGGCTGGCTTTCGGTGCGATTGCGGGACTGGGGCTCGAAAATAAGTACTCGATCGCGATTTTCGCTTTTGGGCTGCTCGCAGGGCTGCTTCTTTCTTCGCAACGTAAATTGCTGTTCACGCCGTGGCTTTTCGCTGGTGGCGGCGTGGCCCTCATTCTTTTTCTGCCGAATCTGCTATGGAACATTCATCATCACTGGCCGTTCCTCGAGCTGATGCATAACATCCGCGTTTCAGGAAAAGACGTGGCGCTCCCCCCGCTCGCATTTCTGAAGCAACAGGTTATGATGGCCGGCCCATTTACGCTTCCCTTCTGGATTGCAGGGCTCCTCTTCTACCTCTTTTCGCGAGGCGCGAAGGAACTTCGCGCGTTTGGCTGGACCTTCGCCATCGCCATCGCGTTTTTCATGCTGGCCCACGGTAAGGACTACTATTGCGCGCCTGCATATGCAATCGTGCTCGCAGCCGGTGCCGTTGCGGTGGAGCGGTTTCTTGCTAAGCCGCTTTTCGACGCGTGGCCGCGGCTGCGCGCGAGTCTAAAACCTCTGGCGTTTGCCTGGCTCATCGCAAGCGTAGTGCTGATCTTGCCGATGGTTCTTCCCATCCTGCCTATCGAGGAGTATGTGAAATTTCAAGAACGCTTAGGGATCACACATTCCAGCACGGAAAAGAGCCAGATCGGAGCAACGCTGCCGCAGTACTACACGGACGAATTCAATTGGGAGGAGATGGCACAGGCAGTGGCGCGCGTCTATCACACGTTGACGCCGCAAGAGCAGGCCAAGACAGCAATTTTCACGGACAACTACGGCGAAGCGGCGGCTATTGATTTCTTCGGGCCCAAATACGGATTGCCGAAAGCCATCAGCGGGCATCAGAACTATTTCCTCTGGGGACCGCGGAGTTACACGGGCGAGATCGTCATCCGTGTAGGGGCGCCGCTCAATGAGGGCGTGAGATCGAGCTACGAAAGCGTGACGGTTGGCGCTACCATCGAGAACCCTTACGCATTCTCCAATGAGACGCGGCCCATCTTGCTGTGCCGTGGCCGCAAGGAAAATTATCAGACGCAGTGGAGCAACGTGAAGAAATGGGGGTAGCGATGAAAAGCGGAGAAGTTGTTCTGGTGACCGGAACGAGCACCGGGTTCGGCAAGCTGATCTCGGAAACGCTGGCGCGCAAGGGCTACCGCGTATTCGCGACGATGCGCAACGTGAAGGGGCGAAACGCGGGAGCCGCGCGCGAGATAGAAGAGCTTGCTCGGCGCGAATCGCTGTCACTGCAAACGCTGGAGTTGGACGTCACGAATGACGTTTCCGTGGAAAGCGCGGTCAGCAAAGCGGTGCTGCAATGCGGCCGTATCGATGTGCTGGTGAATAATGCGGGCCACGGAATCGTGGACCTGGCGGAAACCGTAACGATGGCACAAGCGCAGCGGCAATTTGACACCAATTTTTTTGGTGTGTTGCGGATGAATCGAGCAGTTCTTCCGGTGATGAAGCGCCAGGGGAGCGGGTTGCTGCTGCACGTGAGCAGTGGAGCGGGACGTCTGGCGATTCCAGGGATGGGCTTGTATTGCGCGAGCAAGTTTGCGATGGAAGCGCTCGCGGAAACGTATCGTTATGAACTGGCTTCGCTGGGAATCGACTCCGTAGTGCTTGAGCCGGGAGCATATGCCACGCCCATCATGGAAAAACTGGAGCGCGGCGAAGATCCTTCGCGCAGAACTGGATACGGCGAGATGGCGGAAATCCCAGAAAGAATACAAGCTAGGATTGCAAGCTCGCGCGCGAATCCGCAGGAGATCGCGGATATTGTGCTCCAAATCATTGAGACGCCCGCCGGGCAGCGCCAACTACGCTATCGCGTGGGTCCGGGCGGGCCGGGAGTGCAAAGAATCAACGCGCTCACCGACGAGATGCAAGCTCAACTGCTGGAAGCATTCGGCGTGAGCGCGCTGGCGAAATTCAAAACGCGAGCAACTGGGGCAGACTAGAGCTCACATTTAGTAATCGCAGACAACGTTGAATCGTTAAGGCAGCAGCCCGAAGACAGCGACGCTTGTGGCTGTGCCCACATAAACTTTTCCGTTGACGACCATGGGCGTGATGAACTTGTTGCCGCTGAAGTGATCGCGGTTATTGGCGGCTTGATTGGAATTGTAGAGTTCCTTGGTGAGGTCAGTGGCATCGTAGGCGTACAGAACGGCGCCGCTATTCTCAATGGCCCAGACGATGCCGTTGGTGGCGCCGTTGGCGGAGACGCTCGGGGTCGTGCCGGGATATCCGAAATGATGCGTGGACTGTGACGAAGGCGTACTTGCTAATTTGGCAGTTGTAACGGGAAACGCCTTCAGCGCATCGCCAACCGCTCCGTAATACACCGTGTTATTGAAAAACGCAGGCATGGAGAAGACGCCACCACCCAACTGGCCCGAAATTTCCTGATAGATCTGGTCCGTGGTGGCATTGAACTTGCCCATGGCATCGCGATCCACAACATAAATGAGGGAGTCTTTTCCGGCACCAACAGCAAGATGACGCGTGTTGCCTCCGGAGTCGGTGACATCCAGCATCAGAATTCCGCCACCGGAGCCGAAGTCAGTATCAGCGTTCGATTCCGCAACAGTGTTGTGCGGCGTGAAATAATCGGCCAGCTTCAGGCCGCCAGAAGTGCTGAGCTTGACGAAGCAGTTGCCGCAGTCCGCGTTCGACGGAAAGCCACTGGAGTTAAGCGTGGTGTCAAACGTTCCGTTGCCGATGATGAAGAAGAGATTACCGGCCGCATCGGCCGCGGGAGCTGTGCCCGCCATCCAAATGCCGCCCTCGCTGCCGTTGGGCACGAGATTCAGGACGCCGGTTTGCGCGAGCGTGTCCGCGCTGAAAGCCATCACCCACGAAGTGTAGGGACGGATGTCGCAGTGCGAAGACCACGTGGTGTAAATAGTGCCGTTAATCTGAAGAAGGCCAGGGCGCTCTTTGTATTGTTTCGGATCGAAGATAACGTTTCCGCCGAAGCTGTTATCGCCCGTGCCTGGAAACGTTGCCGTGATGTTCATAGGACCGCCGAATAGTTCCTGGCCAGTGGTCAAATCGAGTGCATGAATTCGCTGGAAATACGTGCCGCTGGAATTTTTCGACATGGCGACAACATAGATGGCATTGCGAGAGCGGTCGATGACGGGCGTAGCGGTGATACCAATCTCCGGCGAAACCTGGCCGCAGCCGCGATTGTCGCTGGTGGTTTCGCCGCTGCCGAGCGTCGAGGTCTTCCAGAGGAACGTGGAAGTCGTGCCGTTGATGGAGTCGGCGTCAAAGGCATAGACGGAGCCGTGCTCGGTCGCCACGTAAAGAACATTTTTCTTCTGTCCGCTTATTGTGACCTGCGAAAGGTAGAGAGGTTGGGCGTCGACGTGGCCATCGACTGTAAATTCGCCCTTTTTCCCGAACTGTGTGGAATTGACATTCGCAGGAGTCAGCGCCGTTTCGTTTAGGTTCTGGCCGTCGCGGCCATTGTCGTAATGATAGGTGACCACATCGACGGACGAATTGCTCGTGCCAGGATTGACGGTGAGCGTGGCAGACATGCTGGGAGTATTCCCGACGGAATTACTTACGATGACGCGGAACTGCTCGCCACTGTCCGCGGTGGTCGTGACCGGAGTTGTGTAGCTCGCAGCGGTCGCACCGGTAATGTTGACGGTGTTCTTCTGCCATTGGTAGGTGAGCGGCGCAGTGCCGTTAGCGACGACGCTAAACGTACCGGTCTGGCCCGCAGTTACAGTTTGATTTGCGGGCTGCGTCGTGATCGTCGGAGCGACAGGCGCCGAATTCACAGTGAGCGTCGCTTGCGCGCTCGTTACATTGCCAGCACTGTTGCTGATCACAACGTCAAATTTGGCGCCATTGTCGCCGGCAACAGTCGCAGTCGTGGTATAGCTGGCGGCGGCCGCATTGGCAATGTTGGCGGTGTTCTTGCGCCATTGATAGGAAAGCGGAGCGGTACCGCCTGCTACAACATTGAATGTGGCTGCCTGGCCGACGGTGACGGTTTGATTCGAGGGTTGTGTGGTGATTGTGGGAGCGGCTGATGCAGCATTTACGGTGAGAGTAGCTTGAGAGCTGGCGATGCTGCCTGCGCTGTTACTCACCACGACATCAAATTTAGAGCCGCTGTCGGCAGTCGTGGTTGCAGGCGTGATGTAGCTGGCAGACGTCGCGCCAGAAATGTTGGCTGCATTCTTGCGCCACTGGTAGGAAATCGGGGCGGTACCGGTCGCTGAAACGCTGAAGGTCGCCTGCTGGCCTGCTGTAACCGTGACGCTCGCCGGCTGGACCGTCAGCGATGGTAAGACGGACAACGTCCCATTGGTCGAACTAGAAAGCCCGGAGCAACCAGCCACGGAAATTGCGAGCAGCAGAGCCGTAAGCTGAAGAGTGAGAATCGTTCGGCGCACGAGGTACACCCCCAGTTCGGTTTGAGCGGCTGGACTTGGGGAGGCCGCAACAGCAGGAAGTAGCAAAGCCTAGCACTGGTCTTGCCAGTAGTAGGAATACCCTTTATGCCATAAAGGTTACCCACCGCGAAGTAGGATTGCACCTGACCCGAAGGACAGATGTTGGCCACCGAGCAATGCTGGCCCGCAAAAGAGTCTCCGAGTTCGCGGCTTGCGACTTCTCGCCGTTCCCACTATCCTCAATTTCCCTATGGAACTCGAAAATCGCGTTGCCCTGATTACCGGATCTGGACGTGGAATAGGCCGAGCCATCGCAAAGCTTTTTGCACAGGAAGGCGCTGCTGTGTTTCTTACGGCGCGCACAGAAAAGGAACTTGCCTCCACAGCGGCTGAGATTTCGAGCGGCGGAGGGCATGCCGGCTTCGCCGCCGCGGATTTATCGCGAGAATCAGATTGCGAGCAGGTCGTCGCGGCGGCGCGAGCAAAATTTGGCCGCATCGATATCCTGGTGAACAACGCGGGACATTATGGTCCGGTGGCTCCCGTGGAAGACTATCCGCTCGCGGAATTCGATAACGTGATTGCGGTTCATCTTCGCGCTGCGTTTCTGCTGTCGAAACTCGTGCTGCCGGAAATGTACGCGCGGCAGTCCGGCGTAATCCTCAATATTTCGAGCCTCTCTGCAAAAGCGGCCTACGCTTGGGGCTCAGCCTACGCGGCGGCGAAGGCGGGAATGCTGGGGCTGACACGGGTCACGGCCGCCGAGGGGGCACGGAAAGGGGTCCGCGTGAACGCCATCTGCCCGGGCCCGGTGACGGAAACACAAATGTCCAAGGAATTAGGTGCGGTGCTCGCGAAAAAAATGGGCGTCAATGAAGAAGAGCAATTGGCGGGATTCCTAAGCGGTCTGCTGCAGGGCCGCGCCCAAACAGCCGCAGAAATCGCCCGCGCCGCGCTGTTTCTCTGCTCCGATCAATCCAGCGCCATGACCGGCCAGTCCATCAATGTCGACGGCGGCGTGGTGTTTTACTAATTGCCATCAACAATTTCGAAGGTGCCGCGTCTCTACTCGAAACGGAGGACCACAATCGGATCCACTCGCGTGGCACGGCGCGCCGGGAGGTAGCAGGCGACCAGGGCCGTCGTGACCAGAGCAATAGCGGCGAGCGAAAAGGCCAGCGGGTCTGTGGCACTCACACCAAAAAGCAAAGAGGAAATGAGGCGCGTCAGAGCCAGCGATGCCGCAAGGCCTATACCTACTCCGAGGAACGCCAAGCGCATCCCCTGCCCCACAACCAGCTTGACAATGTCCCGCGGCTCGGCACCCAGCGACATACGAATGCCCATTTCCTGGGTTCGCGCGGCAACGGAATAAGCCATCACGCCGTAAATGCCGATGGCCGCAAGCACGAGCGCGAAGCCGGCGAATACTCCGACGAATTGCGAGAGAACGCGCGGCTGCGCCACGGAAGCGGCTACGATGGAATCCATGCTGGCTACGCTTGTTACCGGGAGGTTGGGATCGATCTCCGCAATCTTGGTGCGAACCCCAGAGACGAGTGCTTGGGAATCACCCTGGGAGTGCACAATGAGCGTCGTCGCAGGCCAGGGAACCTGCTCCAGCGGCACATACATTTCTTCCGAGCTCGTAAGGTTCAGAGCATTGAACTTCACGTCGGAGACTACGCCCACAATTTCGCGCTGCACCATGTCACGTGAATTGGCGATGTGCTTGCCGATGGGATCCTTGCCGGGCCAGTAGTGATCTGCAATCGTCTGGTTCACGATGGCCACTGGCGGAGACGTCGCGACGTCCCGTTCATTGAAGGTGCGGCCACGAAGCAGCGGAGTGCTCACGGTGTCAAAATATCCCGCACTCACTTGACGAAGCGCGGTAAGAGCATCCTTCCCCACGCCCTGGCAAACTGTGTCTTCCGGGCAGAAATACACAAACCGAATTGCTCCCGCAAGAGGCAAGTAACTGGTCACGCCAGCGGAATCCACTCCGGGGAGCATTTTCACACGCTCGATCAGTTGGCGGTAGAACTGGGTTTGCATTTCCGGCTGCGTGTAACGGTTCGGCGGGAGGTTCAGAAGAAACGTCATACGATGATCAGATGTGAATCCAGGATTAACTTTCATCAGCCGGGAAAAACTCTGGAACAGCAAACCGGCGCCCGTCATCAGCAGCAGCGCGACGGCCATCTCCGCGACTACAAGAAGTGCGCGCAACCTCCCACGGTGTCCTCCTTCCGAAGATCCGCGCGTTCCCTCTTTCAGCGTATCGTGAAGATTTCCCGCTCTGGCTTGTAAGGCAGGAACCAATCCGAACAGAATTCCGGTGGCAAGACTCAGCAGCACGGAAAAGAGCAAAACCCCGGCATCCAGCCGCGTTTCGGCCAGCCGTGGGATAGAACCGGGACTGAACGCACGTAGCGTGGGAATAATGCCAGCAGCAAGAGCTACGCCTAGAGTTCCGCCAAAGAGCGAGAGCAGCAGGCTCTCGGAGAGCAATTGCCTTACCAGGCGCCCGCCCGACGCTCCGAGCGCCTTGCGCACAGCCATCTCCCGCTCTCGAGAAGTAGCCCGCGCGAGGAGAAGATTGGCAACATTGGCGCACGCGATCAACAAAAGGAAAGCAACCGCCGCGAGTAGCACTGCAAATCCCGGGCGGAGCGGGCCAACCAGGCTTTCCGCGAGAGGCGCGGTGGATACACCGAACTTCTCGGCGTCCACAAATCCGGTGAACTGGCTGCGGTAGCGCGCATCAATGGTGTCCAACTCCGCCTTCGCGGAAACCACCGTTTCCCCGGAACGCAAGCGCGCGATCGCGCCCAGATAGCCTGCGCCGGAGCGTACCTGCTCCGGCCGTAAGAACGTGGGGTCGAATACCCGCGGCATCCAAATATCGGGTTCAGGAAACTGCAGAGGAAAACGAAAACTGGGCGGAAGGATTCCCACGATCATCACGGGGCGGCCATCGAGGATCATGGATCGACCGATTGCGGCAGAGTTTCCCGCAAAGTGGCTGTGCCAGAAACCATCGGAAATGATCGCCACGTCCGCGCCGCCGGGCGCATCTTCCTCGGGCAGAAAGTCGCGCCCGCGAATCGAAGAGATGCCAAGAACCTTGAAGAAATCGCCAGAGGCGCGGCCCGCGTTCACCGCTTCCGGCTCCCGCTCGGTTACCAGGCTCATGGTCGCAGCATAAAATGCCGTAGCGCTCTCCAGCGTGTGGTTTTGCTCTTTGATCTGCGAGAATTTGGTGAACGACAAATTTGCTCCGACGGCCCCGGTTTGCCGGACCAAACCGGCGAGATACACCAGCCGCTCCGGAGCGCGGTAAGGAAGAGGCTGTAGCAATACGGCGTTCACAACACTGAAGATCGCGGAGTTGGCGCCGATTCCGAGAGCCAGCGTCAGAACGGCAACGAGTGTGAAGCCGGGATTCTTGCCCAGCATGCGCAGGGCAAATCGGAGATCTTGAATCGTGGAGCGCATATTCCACCTCGGGGCGTGCCGATGCAGGGTCTTAGCCCGTTAGACCACGCAATGCGCTGCAAGGTAAGCGTCCAATGGCGGCCGCTCTTGATTCCGATGGCGTCCTGAATCAACGTCCCGCAGAAATGCCGACTCAGTGCATCTCGTTCTTAAACACGGCGCCGGCTTTCATCACGAACTTCACGTTCTCAAGTTCCTTGATGTCTTTCAATGGATCGCCGCTGACTGCCACCAGGTCCGCCCACTTGCCCGCTTCAATGGTGCCCAACTTGTCTTCCCAACCCAGCAGTTCCGCTGCAACGGAAGTGCCCGTGCGAATTGCCTGCATGGGCGTCATGCCGTATTGCACGTAATACTCAAACTCTTTCGCCTCGTTCAGCGCTTTCCAGTCGAAGCCGCCCGCGTCCGTTCCTAGGGCAATCTTTACGCCTTTCTTCACGGCCTTCGCGAAATTCTCCCTCTGGAGGTCCGCCATTTTTTGCCAATTTCCTCCTCGGCCGGGCGCGACGTACATACCCACGGCAATCGTCGGCACCCAATAAATGTGCCTTCGGGCCATTTCATCCATCAACGCATCCGTCAAGCCATCGCCGTGTTCGATGGTGTCCACTCCAGCGCGTAGAGCGGCCGCAATGCCGTCGCTTCCGATGGCATGCGCGGCAACTTTTTTGCCGATGCGATGCGCTTCGTCCACAATAGCCTTGGCTTCTTCGTCGGTGAAATTCACCATGGAGTGCAGCACGCCGTCCGCCTCAAAGTGATAGCGGCGGTCGGAGTAATACTTGATCCAGTCGGCGCCGTACATCGCCTGCTCTCGCACGGCTTTCCGAGCGCCGTCAACTCCGTCCACATATTGCACACCGGTAGGAACCTTTAGCTCCCAGGAATAGCCGAGCAGGGGATACATTCCCGTGGGAGTCATGGCGCGGGTGGCTACCTGCATGCGTGGGCCGGGCACTTCCCCGTTGGCAATGGCCTTCTTCACATCTACGTCGGCGTACATCGCGCCTTCCGTCTCCAGGTCGCGTATCGCTGTGAAGCCATGCGAAAGAGCAATTTGCGCGTTGCGCGCAGCAAGGATCGCGCGATACGGAATCGATTGCTTCAGCAATTGCTCGTCGTACTCCTCGGCAGTGATGTCGCCTTGTAGCAGTACGTGGGTATGAGTATCGATGAAACCCGGCAGAACGGTGGCTTTGGAGAGGTCGATCAATTCCTCACCCGCAGGCGCGCTTCCTCCCGCCGCGACGGACACGATTTTGTCGCCTTCAACGAGGATGAGGGCATTCTCGATCGGTTTTTCGCTCTTGCCGTCGATCAGCCTTCCAGCACGGATGGCCAGCCGGTGTGGCGTCTGACAAAAAGCGAGCAGTGGCATTCCAAGGCTTAGACCAATTGCGAAAACGAGGCGGCGCATGAAGAGTTCCTCCTGGACGCAGCAAAGACTATCAGAGACGCCGAAGTTCGTCGCCTGGGGAGAATCCACCAGGGTACTTGCGCTTCCGAATCCAGCATTCCTGTACGGAAATATCGACAACGGAGCGGGCTTCGGCTAACATTTGCCGCATGGGGTTCCGCGAGAGACACGGCGCATCAATGTGCCGGAACTGCTTTCTACGTAATTTCAGATTTGCCTCCCCGCGGAACGTGGATCTAGTGTCTTCTGGTTAATGAGATTCGGAGCTTGAGCTCCTTTGGAGCCGACGTGAGCCAGTCCTCACTGATGAATACTCCCAGCAATTCCGTAGGAGAAGAAGCGCGCCGCAGCACGCGCATCGAGCGGTCCGTCCCACTGATCGTGTTCGGGCAAAACCGCCTGGGCGAGCCGTTTGTGGAAAGAACCGTGTCCACCAGCATTAATTTGCATGGATGCCGGTATCCTTCGCGGCACGACTACGGCGTTGGATCGTGGGTCACCTTGCAAGTGGTGGGATTGAATGTCGAGCCCAAGCCCCCGGCGGTGCGTGCACGGGTGCGCTCGGTGCACACCTCGCAGAGTACGCGAGAGTTGCAGCAAGTCGGCGTGGAATTGGAAAGCCCGGGAAACGTTTGGGGAATCGTGACTCCGCCGCAGGATTGGATGACCGCCGAGGGAGCGAGTATGCCGATGGCGCAATTCGCCACCGCAGTTGCGCCCACCCTCGAGCCGCCTCTCATGCCCACGACGCTAGAAGAGCCGCCGGCGCCTGTCGAGCACAAGATGGCCGAGGTGGCTACATTTCCGTCCCCCTCGCCGGTTGTTTCCAAGCCGGCCGCGCCGAAGCTGGCGGAGGCGCCAAAACCGCAGCGAGTCGTGATCACGCCGGACGGTCTGATCAACGCTCTGCAAGGCAAACTCCAGCAAGCCGCGGAAAAGGCCGTTCAAGCGGCAGTTGCCAAAAAAGTGGACGATGCGGTACGCGAAGCGCTGAACTCGATTGATGACGTGCGCAACTCCAGCGTGCGCGAGATTGAAGAACTCTTCCCGACTCGCGTGGAAGCGCTGAAGCTTTCCTCGAAAACGGACCTTTCCGGCGAGATCGCATCGCAGTGGAAAGAACAAATGGAAAAGTACCGCGGCCAAGCCGAAGAAATGGCTCAGCGGCTGGAGAAACAGGCAGCGGAGTTACGGCACGAACTGGCGAAGTCACAGGAATTCTTGGAACGAATGCAGCGCGAAGGGGAGCCTCAGCTCCATGCGCGCTTGAACGAAGCGCTTGCTCGTGCCAACGCGGAATTTGAGGGAGCGACCGCCCGCACCGCGCATCGCCGCTATGAAATCATGCTGGAGAATACCCACGCGGTGACGCAGGAAGCGCTCATGAAGCTCGATGCGCGCTCCGCGGAAGTGCAAGCGCTGATCCATGGCGCGGTCAATTCCGCTCTGGGAGCCTTCCAACGGCAGACAGACGCGCACGCCAATGCTGTCCTCACCGAAACCAGGGAACGCGCGGTGTCTGCGCTTTCCTCGCTGGATGCGGAGAGCCGTGCGGCCTGCGAGGCACGCCGTCTGGCGCTCGAGACCGAAGTCGCGCGCGCGGCGGAGCGCTCCACCGACCAATTCCGCAAAGGGATGAAAGCTTTCTTGTACTCCTGCCTGGTAGCCGCGGTGAGCGCGGTGGATGAACACTCAAAATCGACGCTCGATGGGCTTACCAAAGACAACGGGAAAACGCTGTTTGAGGCGGAAAACGACTCGCGCACAAAGGATGACGAGGAAATACTTCCGAGCACCGACATCGATCCGCTCACTCACTAGGACACTAGCGGACTGCGAGATTTTCCATTCCAACAAAGAAAAAACCAACCGCTCTCTCAGGACGGTTGGCTTTTTTCTTTCGTTTCTGTTGCCGCGGAAACTGCGCCAACCCGAAGGAGGCAGGTTGACCAGATCCGCGTGTGCTCTGGCTGAGGCCAGAAAGTCGCTAATTTAGTTAGCGGGCTGCCGCTGAACCCGGGCGCCGAAACGGCCGCCGAGCGGCATCTTCAATCGTATAAATGCTCTGCCGTGTGGCCACCATGACCGGATGCTGGCTATCGGCAATTCGCTCCACGGCCACTGCCCAGACTCGGTGCAGCATGTACAAACTCCCGACCACGGAAGCGATAGCTGCGAATCCGATCGCAAACAGCGCGAATACCGCCAGCAATTCCCACACAAAGTAGGTTTGCAGCGCAACCAGCACTGCTAGGAACATCCACATCCACTTCCGGCCATTGTCCTGGGTCTTCATCTTTCCTCTGTCAATCATCCCTACCCCTTGAACCCTTGCAGCCAACTCATGTTTCGCGTGCTGCGTCTCTTTTCTTCCATTCCTTAGATGCGCCACCCTGCCCGTAGGGTCTACGTTATCCCCGCTGCACCTGTACCATTTGACACGTTTCGGGCTCCAAACGCGATGGTACGCAAGTCACATTTTGGGCTCTAAACTTCTCGCCTAGTACCGCAACCTCTCAGACTAGCGTCCTATAAATTAATGAAAACAAACTGCTTAGAGCACATTTGACTTTCGCCCTAGTTTTCGCCTCGTTTTCCCTGTACCAGCTGTGGAAAACCTGTACCTCCGTACAGGGGTTGTCAAACACACTAGTTAGTGAATCCCTCCAAGAAAGCGTATCAAGTGCCGCGGCGGAAAGGCCGGCAAACGTGTTTCATATTTCGCTTTTTATTCGCTATTGTCAAGTGAAAAATCATTCGCCGGAAAACCAGTTGGCGGCGCTCCCCATAATGCACAATTGTTCGGAGTACCCAAGTATGTTGTAATCGCCCGGCACGAGTTTCCAGCTTCCCTATGGAATTACTAGCCGTATTCGCCATCATACTCATCATCATTACTCCGATTCTTGCCATCTCCGCCTTTGTTCGCGTCCAGCATCTTGCAGAGCAATTGCGCGGCGGCTCCCTGCTCAGCATGGGAGATCGTCTGTCCGCTTTGGAACGACGCTTGGCAAGCATCGAGAAGTCCCTCTCTGCGAGAGAATCCGAGAGGGCGCACGAACCAAAGCCCGTGACTGCCCCGCCTGCCCCTACAGCTGCGTCCACGCCTTCGCCCCTACCATCTGGTACTCCTGCTTCACAAGTTCCGTCGCAGCTTCCGCCACCTCTTCCTATTCCACCGCTGTCCCACCTCCGCGAAGTCCCCGCCCCGCCGCCGGTCAACGTCTTCGCCGCGCCGCCGCTTCATAGCTCGAAGCCAAAGTCGTCGTCGAACCTCGATTTGGAAACTTTGATTGGCGGGCGCTGGCTGAATCGCATCGGCATTGTGGCGATCATCAGCGCGGTCACCTTCTTTCTGAAATACGCCTTTGACAACAATTGGATCGGGCCCAGCGGCCGTGTAGCCATTGGTGTCCTGCTGGGTGCGGCAATGCTTCCATGGAGCCAGTGGCTGCTGAACCGCGGCTATTCCTACTTTTCAGAAGGCATCGCGGGCCTGGGTGCGGCCGTGATGTACCTATCGATCTGGGCGGGCTGCCAGTACTACAAGCTTTTCAGCCTGGATATGGGCTTCTTCGCCATGATCATCGTCACCGCAGGCATGGGCGCGGTGGCTCTGGGCCGCAATTCGCAGCGCATTGCCTTGCTCTCTCTGTTCGGTGGTTTTCTCACGCCGATCCTCGTCAGCGAGGGCAAGGACGCGCAAATCGTTCTCTTCACCTACCTCTTGATTCTTGGTGCGGGGCTTCTCTTCATCGAACTACGCCGGGACTGGCGTTCGCTTACACCCATTTCGTTTTTGCTGAGTCAATTCTATTTCTGGGGTTGGTATTCGGAGTTTTATCGTCCCGACAAGCTTGAGCGCACGGTGATTTTTGCGACGCTCTTCTTTCTGCTCTATGCCGCTCTGCCAGTCATTCGTGCTGTTCGATTTTCCGGTTTGCGTGAATTAGATGTCCTCGTGGTCGTCGCAAACTCCTTCGCATATCTCGGCGCGCTCTACCTCATGCTGTGGCCGCAGGACCGCTGGCCGCTCACGCTCCTGGTTCTCGCTTTGTCCGCAGGGCAGGTTCTCGTCGCGCGCCTCGTTCCGCCGCCGAAGCCCGGTGAATCGCCGTTAACGCGATTGCTCTTTGCCGGCCTGGCGCTGACTTTTGCCACTTTGGCCATTCCCATTCGACTGGACGGCAAATGGATCACGCTGGCCTTCGCCATCGAAGGAGCGATCCTCGTCTGGACGGGCTTCCGCTCCATGGCAGGCTACTTGCGCGCGGGCGGCTACTTCTTGATTGCTCTCTCGGCGATCCGGCTCCTGATATTTCCTTTGCCTGCGGCGCAATTTCTGTTCAATCAGCGCTTCGCCGCTTACGCCGTCCTGATACTCTGCTTCGGTGTGATTCTTTACGCTGCGCGCGAGAAGTCTTCCTCGGTGAGCGGCGAGGAGCTCAGCGCCCTCGGCGTTTTTGCCGTGTCGATCAACGTCTTTGCCTTGATCGCGCTTTCGCTAGAACTCTGGGATCACTTTGGCTCCCATGCGGGGCTAGGTATCGATTCCGGTCTCGCCCAACATCTAGCGCTTTCTCTGCTCTGGACGGCCTATGCTTCCGGGCTGATCGCTCTTGGCGTCAGCCGGGAATCCGCACTGCTGCGCTGGCAGGCCTTGATACTTTTCGGCCTGGTAGTCGTCAAAGTTTTCATTTACGACAGCTCGTTTCTCGAACGTTTCTACCGTATCGTCTCGTTCTTCATCCTTGGACTTGTGCTGCTGACTGTTTCGTTTCTGTACCAGCGCAAAGTCGCTCGCGAGCGCTCCACCTCATGAGTCGCCGAATCTTTTGCCTAGCATTGCTGCTCGCCGCACTCGGCGCTTCCGCCCTCTCCACTGATCTGCCGTCCGCGTGGCGCTCCTGGCGCTACTCCCGCACGATTGAATCAAAGCGAGCGGACGAGCTTAACTACGTAGTCCTCGATCGAGAAGTTTTCTCACATTCCGAAGCTCAACTCGCGGACCTGCGCATCATCGACGACCTCGGCCATGAGGTTCCTTTCGAAGTGAGGTCGCAAATCACGCCTCCGCCTCAGCCTGTCGGTGTCCCTGCCACAATTCGAGAGAACAGTTTTGTTCCCCGCCAGTTCACTCAGGTTGTTCTGGACCTGGGCGATCGCGCGAGTTTTCACAATAGCGTTCGCATACAGACGTCCGAGTCCGACTTCATCAACTGGGTGGAAGTTGCAGCGAGCGATGACGCTCACCAGTGGCGCATCGTCAATCCGCGCGCTCCCATCTCCCGTTTCCGTAGGGAAAACCTCGAAGGCAATCAGTTGGTGCGCTATTCGGAAAATAATGCGCGGTATCTCCGTGTGCGCATCCAGGAAGCTGAGCACACCTTTCAGGTCACAGGCATGGAGGTCTTCTCTTCCCCGGCCTTCAAGGCAGAAGCGCCAACGGAAAGCGGCGCACTTCTCGGTGCTGCCCTGCTTCCCGACTCGAATTCCGCACCTTCGCAAACGCAATGGACGGTGGACTTAGGAGCCGCAGCAGTCCCGATTGCCAGATTCAATTTTGAGACCACGCAACCCGAGTTTTACCGGGCGGTGCGCTTGCTGAACAGCACTGATCAGAAAGAGTGGCAATCTGTCGGTGGTGGCGAGATTCACCGGTTTCTAGTGAACGGAAGAACCGAAGAATCGCTAGGTGTTCAGTGCTACGAGGTTTGGGGGCCGCGCTACTGGCGTGTGGAAGTGCTCAACGCCAGCGACGCGCCGCTATCGGGAGTTCGCCTATCTCTTACGATGCCCTTGCGATTAGTTCTCTTCCATCCGGCGCAGGGTCGTTCCTATCGCCTGCTCTACGGCAATTTCCGCGCGACTGCACCGCAGTACGACCTCGCACGGACTCTGCATATCCAGGCAAACGAAGTGATTGCCCACTTGGGTTTGGGCGTTGAAGAATCCACTTCTAATTATGCCGATCCTCGCCCGTTCACCGAACGCCACCCCAATCTGTTGTGGATCGCCCTGGCCATCGCCGTCATTCTTCTCGGCACCGCTGCTCTGCGCGCCATGCGCACGCCAGCCTCCGCTCAATAACGGAACAAGCCCATCGGACCTTCGGATCGGAACTTTACACTTTGTAGTGGCGCCCGCCGCGGCGGGCGGCGCGCTTACTCGGGAAGACTATTCCGACAAGCGCGTTCTTTTCCACTCTTTTGAGGAAAGCCTAAGATTCTTGAAAGAGGAAGCGCGTCAGTTTCCCTTGAAAGTGTAACCGGCATCAAACGGCAACTTGCCATCCACGCGAAGAACTTTCACGGAACTATTGATGGAATAGACGTCGATAATCCCCACTGCGCCGGGTGTTGCCTCTACTGTGCGCAGAAGATCGTCGTCACTGCCCACGATCTTGATAGTCACACGGGACTCATTCATTTTCGCGATTGCCCCTCTGATATCACTGCCGGCATCGCCAAAAAGCTTTTGGGCTACAACATGCATCTCGGGAGTTTCGGGGTTCTTGATGACGAGGAGGAAATTTTTTCCGTCGGCCCAAGACTTCTGGGCGCCCTTGATCAATTTCACGAGGTCCGCGAGCGGGACATCCGAAACTTTGCTCCCAGCGGAAATAACGACCGCCATGTTTTTGATCGCTGCGGCGCTGATAACGCCGAGCGTCGAGGCGGCGCACAACAGCGCCGTAATTCGCAGCCATTTTCCGCGGACATCCTGCTTCATAACTTTCTTGCTCGCTTTCCGGCAGAGTACTTGCAGTATGTTCACTCGTCACGGGACTGAGCAAGCGCCCGTTTTCCCGCTGTGCTCAACTGGACGACTGCCCTTTCTCTTCGCGCACACCTGCCCCGCAGACCAGTATCGCCACACCCTCCCCACGCGCTACGTTTTCAGCCTGGGCTCATTCTATTTCTTTTCAGGAAACGGAGAGTATCTCTCTATGAATCGATTCGCAGCACGCCTATTTCTCTTGCTCTTTCCTTCTCTCGCTGGAGTTGCTGCTTGGGCACAAGCTCCCTCTCCGCGCATCGCGCCGGCTGCCGACCGCTCCGCGACCAGCGCCCCGCCCGTAGCGGGCGCCCAGCAACTTTTTGGCGCCATCGCGCTCTCCACACACTCCGAGAAAAACCGTCAATTGCTCGAGCTCGCCGTCGACAAATACGAAAACGCCGACTACCTCGAATCCGCGGCTCTGGCGCGCCGCGCCGCCGAAGCAGATCCACAATCCGCCCTCGCCTACTCCATGGCTTCCTTCGCTGCCCGCCGGTGGGTACCCGACAGCGCCGCCTTCACCAAAGCGAAATCGCTTCTATCCCGCGCTACGCCCGATGAACAGCTGCTCGCTCGCTGGATGATTGGCATTCAAGACCGCGATCTTCTGCCCGCTATCTCCAGCATGAACGACCTCTTGCAGCGCTTTCCTCGCGACAAGCACATCCTTTATATGACCGCCGAATGGCTCCTTCTCCAGCAGGATGATGACCGCGCACGTTCCATGATGGAAACCGCTCTCCAAATCGATCCCACGTTCCCCGCCGCGCTCAATCGTCTGGGCTACGTTTATATCGGTAGCAGCACTCCCGACCCCGCAAAGGCCATCGCCTCCTTGAAACGCTATGCGCAAGTCGAGCCCAACTCTCCCAATCCCCAGGATTCGCTTGGCGAAATCTCCCGTTTTGCCGGTGACGATGCGGCTGCCTTGGAGCACTACGCTGCCGCCCTTAAAATTGATCCCAAATTTCTGAATTCGCAGACGGGTCTTGGCGGCACACGGACGCTCATGGGCGATTACAGCAACGCCCGAAAAGAATACGACCTCGTTATTCAGCGCTCAGGCATCCCCTTCGAGGTACTCGATGCCAAATGCCAGAAAGCCCTTGTGTCATTCTGGGAGGGCAACCCCGTCGAGGGCCGAAAAGCCCTGGCCGCTCTCGCAGAAGAAGCCGCAAGGATAAAAGAATTCAATGGGCAATTCGAAATCGCTCTGGCCGGGGCCATGCTCGCCGCAGATTCGCGCGACGAACTCCAACAGCTCAGAGCTCTTTCTGATCTTCTGGAAAAGCCTCTGGCCGGCATGAATGAAGCAGACCGGGATGTCAACCGCGCCACCGTTCTTCGCGAACGCGTTCGTGTCGCTGCGCTCAACGGTTTTGTCGACAACGCCTCTGAGGCCGTCTCGCAACTCGAAGGCTTGGCCACTTCCTCGCGCGACTCCGTGGTCATGAACGCCTATGAGTCCGCCCGCGGCTATCTTCTCCTAAAGCAGGGCGATCTTTCCAATGCCGCCAGTGAACTCGCGGCTGATCCCCATTCACCGCTTGCCTTGCAGCAACTTGCCCTCACTCAGGAAAAACTCGGCAATGCCGACGCGACGCAAGCAGCGCGCACGCGACTGAAATATGAGCGCGCCCCAAGCGTCGAATGGTTTTTGGTGACGCACCCGAACAACGGGGCGGCCCGCTAGCTAACTCTAGAAACAAAAACGCGCTGCCACGGCAAGTTCCGTGCCGCAGCAGCGCGTTTTTTTTCGTCAGAGGCTTCGTTACGTTTTTTTCAGTTGCCGCGTGATCCAAACCAGGATGACAGCGCCAATAAACGACACAACAATCTGCCCGATCAATCCTCCAGCGTGCAGACCTATCATCCCAAGTACAAAGCCACCGATTACTCCGCCTACAAGTCCGAGGATGATGTCCACGATGACGCCGTAGCCTCCGCCCTTCATCACTTGGCCAGCCAACCAGCCGGCGATCAATCCCACCACAAGCGCGTAGATCATTGGTCTGCCTCTTCTCTCTTCGCCCTGCGAAGTAGCCACCCTAGTGCACGTCCCTTTTAGAACGCGCCTTGCCGAATGTCAACCGCGCGGCTTACACTGGCTCGCCATAGAGTTATTCAGCAATAGTGGAGCGTTGATGATTTCTCGGATTCGTTTAACTCTTCTCCCGCTGCTTCTTCTTGCTCTAATCAGCGGCTGTTCGAAGTCCTCCGCACCTAACGACCCTGCCTCCGCTAAGTCCACCGCCCGTCCCACCATTGTCTTCATGACTGACTTCGGGACCGCCAACGACGCTGTAGCTCTCTGCAAAGCTGTCATGCTCAGCATCGCCCCCGATGCCCGCATCATGGATATCACTCATCAGGTCACGCCGTTTCGGATCGAAGAAGGCGCGCGCTTTCTAGAAGCCGTGTCACCCTACTATCCTGCCGGAACCGTTTTCGTTGCCGTCGTCGATCCTGGTGTCGGCACCTCGCGCAAAGCCATCATCGTCAAAACAAAGAGGGACCAATACTTCGTTCTTCCCGACAACGGCCTGATTACTCCCGTAATCGAACGCGACGGCCTCGATTCCGCCCGTGAAATCACCAATCAAGGCTGGATGATCCAAGCCGCCATTTCTTCCACCTTCCACGGCCGCGACATTTTTTCCCCCGCCGGCGCGCACCTCGCCGCCGGATGGGATTTCAATCTTGCCGGTCCTGTGGTTCCTCAACTCGTTCGCCTTACTCTGAAGACATCAACAACCACCGACAAGGGCATCATCGGCAATATCATCGCACTTGACGACCCCTTCGGCTCGTTGGTCACCGATATTCCCGGCGATGAATTCAAGAAACTCGGCTACAACCTCGGCGACAAACTGCGGATCGAAATCAACAAAAAGTCGGTGGTGCTACCTTACGTGAAGACTTTCATGGACGTCCCTGTGGGCGATACGCTTCTTTATATCGACTCACGCGGCCGCGTCGGCATGGCCATCAACCAGGGCAATTACTCGAAGAAATTCGCCGTCGAGCTTCCCGCCACCATCTTCATCGCACGCAAAGGTGCGCCCATCAAGGACAGGTAGAGGCCAAGCCTGGCGGTCTAGCCACAGCCGGGGCTGCGCGGACGCTCTAAACTCTATCTCCCTCGGTCATAAATATCTTCGGTGGTGTCAATACTTTCCTCATGGGCTTCGTTTTTTCCCACGGAACTTCTCCCGCCCCCTACCGTATATCTATGTCAGTTCGTCCAACGTGTCGGGTCAGGGTCGCCAGGGAGGTTTCGATGATGGGAGCGATTGGCCAACAGCTCAAACAAGTCTTTCGCCGGCTTCGCCGCGCACCGATGTTCACCGCCGTCACGGTGATCACCCTCGCTGCCGGCATCGGCGGCAACACCGTTGTTTTCAGTGTTCTCGAAGGCGTCCTCCTAAAACCTCTCCCCTATCCTCGCGCCGAAGAACTTGTCGGCGTCTGGCACACTGCGCCTGGGTTTCAAATCGCCGACCTGAACATGTCCCCTTCTAACTATTTCATCTATCGCGAGCAGGGAAAGACTCTCCAGGACATCGGCATGTACCAAGGAGATTCCGTCAGCGTCACCGGAGTCGCGGAGCCTGAGCAAATCCATGCGATGCGCGTCACCGACGGCACTCTTCCCCTCCTCGGTATCCCCCCTCTTCTCGGTCGCACGTTCACCAAAGAAGATGACTCCCCGGGCGCCGCAAAAACCGCCGTACTTACCTACGGTTATTGGCGCCACAAATTCGGCGGCGATCCCGCAGCCATCGGCAAAACGCTCATGGCGGACGGCGAATCCCGTCAAATCATCGGTGTTATGCCGCAAAGATTCCGCTTCCTGGACGAAGACGACGTGCAACTCTTCCTCCCTTTTCAATTTGAGCGAGGCAAAGTCTTCCTGGGCAACTTCAGCTACGAAGCTCTTGGCCGCTTGAAGCCTGGTGCAACCCTTGAACAGCTCAATACCGACGTTGCGCGCATGCTTCCCATTGTCAGGAATAGTTTCGCGGCGCCCCCGGGCTTCAGCATCAAGCTTTTTGACGACGCTCATATCGGTCCCAACGTTCGCACTCTCAAGCGCGATGTCGTCGGCGATGCTGGCAACGTTTTGTGGGTCCTGATGGGATCCATCGGCATGGTGTTGCTCATCGCCTGCGCCAACGTGGCCAACCTTCTGCTTGTCCGCGTGGAAGGCCGCCGTCAGGAATTGGCTCTGCGCTCGGCTCTTGGCGCCAGTTGGGGACGCATCGCCGGAGAATTATGGCTGGAAAGCCTCACGCTAGGGCTCATCAGTTGCTTGCTCGGTCTGGGACTTTCCTGGGGAGCTTTGCGCGTTCTCGTTGTCATAGCGCCGACCGGACTGCCTCGCATTCATGATATCGGGATTGACAGTCCGGTCCTGCTCTTCACCGCTGCGATTGCTGTCTTAACGAGTCTTCTTTTTGGCGCCATTCCCGTCTTCAAGTACGCTGGCGCACAGCTCAGCACCGGCATTCGCGAAGGCGGACGCGCCCTCAGCCAAAGCCGCGAGCAGCACCGCGCGCGCAGCGTTCTGGTGGTCGTGCAAGTCTCCCTCGCCCTCGTTCTCCTGATTTGCTCTGGCTTGATGATCCGCACCTTCCGCGCCATGAGTAAAGTGGACCCCGGTTTCTCTCGCGCAGCAGAGCTGCAAACCTTCCGCATTTCCATTCCCGAAGCCCAGGTGAAGGAAAACGAGGCGGTTCTCCGCATGGAAGAGGGAATCTTGCACAGAGTCGAAGCGGTTCCTGGCGTCTCCTCTGTGTCCATCACCACTGCCCTGCCGATGGACAACAGTGGCTGGCACGACCCTATTTTTGTGGAGGGCCGCACCTACGCCGAGGGCGAACTTCCGCCCCTTCGCGCGTTCAAGTTCGTCTCACCCGGCTTCTTGTCCAACCTGGGCACTTCGCTGGTGGCCGGCCGCGATTTCACGTGGGCGGAGACTTACAAAAAACTTCCCGTCGCCATGGTCTCTGAAAATATCGCTCGCGAGTATTGGCACGATCCTGCCGCCGCCCTCGGCAAACGCATCCGGGTCAGCACCAAGGATGATTGGCGCGAAATCGTTGGCGTCGTTGGCAACGTCTACTACGACGGGGTCAGCAAGCCAGCCACCACTGCGGCCTATTGGCCCCTTCTGTTGGACCATTTTGAAAGCGATTCGACAACCGTTAGCCGCGATGTGTCTTTCGTTTTCCGCACTTCCCGCGCCGGCTCGGAAAGCCTTATGACCGAAGTCCGTCAGGCCGTTTGGTCAGTGAACCCCAATCTTCCTCTCGCCAATGTCCACACCGTCGACTATTTCTACAAGCGGTCGATGGCCAGGACCTCATTTACTTTGGTGATGCTTGGCGTTGCCGGAGCCATGGCTCTGCTCCTCGGTGTCGTTGGCATCTATGGCGTGATCGCCTATTCCGTTTCGCAGCGCCGTCGCGAAATCGGTATTCGCATGGCTCTAGGCGCTCAGCAGCCCACGCTCACCAGCATGTTTGTCCGCCACGGCTTGTTCCTGACGGGCATTGGCGTTGCCTGCGGACTTGTGGTCGCCGTCATCATCATGCGGCTCATGTCCACACTGCTCTTCAAGGTCAATCCCACGGATCCTCTTACCTACGTCGCGGTGTCTGCCGGACTAATCTTCACCGCGTTCTTGGCGAGTTACGTACCATCGCGTCGCGCCGCAACCATCGACCCCGTCGAGGCCCTCCGCGCCGAGTAGCACGTTCCAATTTTCGATTCGCGCGTCTATCGCTAGTCGAGCCGACGAGGAAGATCCTTTGTAAGGGCGCAGCATACTCCGGCCAGCTTGCCCGGACACGCACGATTACTCGATTCGCATCAAGCACAGAATACTCCGGCAGGCCATCGAGGGGCCTCTGCTATTCTCGACCCATGGAAAACCGTTCCTTCAGCGACGTCGGCGGCACTCCTGGCGGTCTCGGCCATTTCCTGCTCGGCGTCATCATGGTTTGCCTGGGCGGATACTTCCTTGCTAATCAAGTCAGCGTGGTCGGTTCTTTCTGGAGTTTTTTTGGCGCCAACACCTTTGGCATCACGCTGCTACCCATGCTCTTCGGAGTCGGCCTGCTCTTTTGGAACGGTCGCAGCACCGCCGGCTGGATTCTTACCCTGGCAGGTTCCCTCTTTATCTTCGCTGGCGTGCTCGCCAACATGCACATCTACTTTCGGCCCACCAGCCTGTTCAACACGCTCGTCATGCTGATCCTGCTCGTTGGAGGACTCGGCCTCATCGCTCGTTCCCTCCGCTCCCATCCCCCAGCTGGCTGAGTCGAAGAAGCGATTTGCGCGGAGCGGTGGTACCCCATAGCCCCCGGGCAACTTGTATGAATATCAAAAGAAAAGAGTTACGAAATTTGCATTTCGTATTTACTTGATTCTGAAGGAGATGCTTTTCGCCGAGCAAAACGGGAAGTGATTGGAAAGGGCCCAAAAAAGAAAAGCGGGAGTTGGGCTCCCCTCGAAGCTCGGGTAAACCCGCACGCCAAACGCAGTTATCTACAGGAATAAGTATACTAAGAATTATGGAGAAGTCAAGCTCATTTTTGCCATTTTTTATTTTGGTGCTTGTGTCCAATGTACTGGCATCCGTTTTTGCAAGAGTTGCAATTTCTTTGCGCTCGCCCAACAATGAGGGTTTGCAAGAGAGAGCCTCAGGCCTGAAGGCCTGAGCTACAAGGTTGCGCCATGCCAGAAGCCGTCATCGTCTCCGCTGTCCGCACTCCCGTTGGTCGCGCTTACAAAGGATCGCTGCGCGCCACGCGCCCCGACGATCTCGCCGCGTTGGCCATTAAGGAAGCCCTCGCCCGGGTTCCCGGCCTCGACGCCAAAGAAATTGACGATGTGATTCTCGGCTGCGCCATGCCCGAAGGCGAACAAGGTATGAACGTCGCGCGCATCGCCGCCCTGCGCGCCGGCCTGCCCGTTGAAACCAGCGCGATGACCATCAACCGTTTCTGCTCTTCGGGTTTGCAAGCCATTGCCCTCGCCGCTGAACGCATCCGCGCTGGCTCGGCCGAAGTCATTGTGGCGGGTGGCACCGAATCCATGTCCATGGTGCCCATGGGCGGCAACAAGATTTCGCCGAATCCCTGGCTCGTCGACAATTACCCCGACGCGTACATTAATATGGGGCTAGGCACGGAAAACATCGCCCGCAAGTTCGGCATCACCCGCGAGCAAGCCGACCAGTTCTCGGCCGATTCCCACAAAAAGGCTCTCGCCGCCATCGCCGCTGGCAATTTCAAGGACGAAACGATTCCTGTCGAAGTGAAAATCACAGCGCTTCCGAATGGCAACGGCGCTTCCGCCAAGCCGAAGGGTGGGACGATCAAACCGGCGACTCAGACCTTTACATTTTCGACTGACGAACTGCCTCGTGCCGATACCAATCTCGAAGTGCTCGCCAAACTCAAGCCCGCCTTTCACTCGAAAGGATCGGTCACCCCAGGGAATAGTTCCCCGATGAGTGACGGCGCGGCTGCCACGGTCATCATGAGCGACACTCGCGCCAAATCGCTGGGATTGAGACCGCTCGCGCGCTTCGTCGCCTACGCCACTGCTGGAGTTCTTCCCGAAGAATTTGGCATCGGCCCCGTCCGAGCCATCCCTAAAGCATTGAAACTTGCGGGGCTTTCGCTGAGCGATATGGCAGTCATCGAACTGAACGAAGCCTTCGCTGCCCAATCCCTTGCCGTAATTCAGCAAGCCGGTCTCGATGCGAGTCGCGTTAACCCCAATGGCGGCGCCATCGCCCTCGGCCACCCCCTGGGTTGCACTGGTGCAAAGTTAACCGCCACCATCATCCGCGAACTGCAGCGAGGCAACGCCCGCTACGGCATGGTCACCATGTGCATCGGCGGCGGCATGGGTGCTGCCGGCATCTTCGAGCGCCTCTGATCCGAATGCTGGTTCTGATCATTCTCATAGCTTCGATCCTTATTTTTCGTGGGCTTGGCTTTACGGGAGTGCCCGCTTTCGCTTCCTGGTCCGCGGATGTGCGAGACGGGCTCGCCGTCATGCTTCTCTTCACCGGGAGCGCGCATTTCACTCCCATGAAGGAAGACCTGGTTCGCATGACGCCCCAATGGGTTCCTTGGCCGCGGGCAATGGTTTTCTTTACCGGGCTTTGCGAGCTGGCCGGCGCGATTGGCCTTGTGATCCCGGAAACGCGGCGCGCTGCGGGTATCGCGCTGATTCTTTTTTTCATCGCCGTCTTGCCCGCAAACGTCCACGCGGCTCGTTCCGGAATAACTCTTCGCGGCAAGCCAGCCACGGCTCTTTGGCTGCGGATTCCCATGCAAATCCTCTTCATCGTCTTGGCTTGGTGGTCCACCCAGTAGCTCTCGCCTTCGCGGGGGATTCATTCAGTTGATATACAATGCGCTCATGAAACGCCCGTTCCTTGCTCTCGCACTTTTGTTCTCCTCCTCACTCACCGCGCAGACAACTGGCTGGCAGCCCTCGCCTGGACATACGCAAATGCCGTTATGGCCGGCGGCTGTGCCTGATGCACAGGCTGTTGTCGGGCCGGAGGCTGCCGAAATGGCGAAGGGGCTAATCGCCGGAAAGTCTGGCGAATTCGTAGTCAACGTCTCGCAGCCCACAATGACCGTTTATTCGCCAAGCGGAAAGAATACGGGCGCTGCGGTGGTCGTGTTTCCTGGCGGTGGCTATCTGACTCTGGCCATCGATCTGGAAGGCACGGAGGTCTGCGACTGGCTGACGCTCAAGGGCATCACGTGTGTGCTGTTGAAGTATCGCGTGCCGGACGATAAAGGGTACCCGAAACCGGCGCGGTATCCGAAATCAGGGCCATATCCGGAATCACCAATGGCGCTGGAAGATGCGCAGAGGACGATGGGGCTGGTGCGCTTTCACACCGCCGAATGGCACATCGATCCGCACAAGGTTGGTGTGCTTGGCTTTTCGGCAGGCGGGCATCTCTCGGCGGCGATCAGCACCCATTTCGCGAAGCGTTTGTATCCGGCTGTCGATGCGGCCGACAAAGAAAGCTGCCGCCCGGACTTCGCGGTGGTAATTTATCCCGGACATCTGTCGCTTTCTGCGGCGGAATGGGATGCCAAGCAAGGAACCAAGAAGTTTGTGGTCCGTCATCCGGCGCATGCCGGTAAGGATCTTTGGCTGAATCCCGAGATTCCTGTCACTCGCCTAACGCCGCCTACGTTTTTGCTCCAGGCGGAAGACGACCACGTGGACAACGTAGACGACTCGCTGGCTTACTACATTGCGCTGAAGAAGGCTGCGGTTCCCGTGGAGATGCATTTGTATGCGCAAGGCGGGCATGCGTTCGGGTTGCGGCGCACGGAATTCCCGATAACGGAATGGCCTCAGCTGGTGGAGACGTGGCTTGGGACAATCGGTATGATTCCGAAGTGATTCGTACTTGAGGAACAATCAATCATTCTAAATTGTTCAGAGGTCAGGCTATGAAACCGCTTTTCTGCTTACTCTTGCTCTCGCTCACACTTTCTCTGAACGCTCAAGCTCCCGAAGCCGTTCCCCTGCCAAAGGAGCCGCATCATCATCTCGTCCTCGAAAATGAATACGTCCGCGTCTTCCGCGTCAGCGTGCCCGCGCATGCCGCCACGCTGCTGCACCAGCACGATGTGCCCTACATCTACATTTCGCTCGGTCCCGCTGATGTTGTGAACGCCGTCCGAGGCCGGCCCGAAGCCCGCATCGTGATGGCCGACGGCCAAGTCGGCTACTCCCTCGGCCACTTTGCCCACATCGCCCGCACTGACGCCGGCAGCACCTTCGACAATGTCACCATTGAACTTCTCAAGCCACAAGGCGAGCCAAAGAATCTATGCGACCAGGTTGTCTCCGGTCCAGCTCTGACCTGCACAGGCGAAGTGAAAGGCTTGCCAGCGCATTCTCCACTTAGGGCCCTGCCAAAGCTCGGTATCGTTCCAAGGCGATCCTTCGAGACGGACGAAATCGAGGTTGCCTCGTACTCACTTTCGCTCGTCGGAACCTACAACGAGGACTCTAAGAGTTCCCGACTGCTCGTCGCCGAGGATGGCCCGCAGTTGCAAGTGGACATCGCGGGAGAATCCGCTAAATCTCTTACCAATGGCGAAACAATCTGGCTAGAAGCCGGGAAAGAGTGGAAGATCCTCCTTCCCAGACAAAATAAACCTGCGCGGTTTCTCATGATTCGGTTCAAGGACGCCGCTACTACCGCGAAACCCTAAGGTTGGGTTACCGCTTTTTGGCTTCCACACGCACGAACAACGTCTCTGGCCCATCTTTCGTGGTCATGAATTCTTCGGTTACCAGCGTTCCGGGGCCGGTAACTCTTGTGACGTTCCGTAGTTTCACTGAACCGCCTTCGACAGGAAACTCGAAGCGGTACACCAGTGCGTCGCCCTCGAATTGCCCGGTCTCCACGACGGCTCCAGGAATGCCGTTTCCAAACACGTACGCCTTATATGCTTTTTCCCTGGCGTCCCAGGTCATTACGATCAGTCCTTCAAAATCGCCGACCGGTCCTTGCGAGTGAAACGAATTGACGAGCGAATTCCCTCCGGGCCCGAGCTTGCTGGTGTAGATACCGGTGTTCTTCCCACCATTAGGAGAGAAACCCGATTTTGGATACGTCTCGGTATAGTCCCATTCGCCGAGATAAAACTTCAGCCGCTCCATCTCCGCAATGCCAGGTTTCGCAGGTTGCGCCGCAGGTGCAGCTGCCTTCTCTGCAGTTTTTTCTTGCCGTGCAGCCATCGCGGTGACAGTCGCTAGCGCCGTTAAAGCGACCATTACAGAAAAGATTCGCTTACCGTTTTTCCAAAACATGAGTTTCTCCTTGGGTCACGTCGTTTGGTCGCGGACACTAACACAAAATCCGTGCAGAGGTCGAATGAATTCAGCGCGGCCGCTAGAACTAGGCGGAGGTGCATCCAAGGGGTAGACTCGGGGAAGGAGAACGCTATGTCGATACGACCGGTGAAGAGGTTGATTAAGTCCAAGCCGACTACGGAAGGGGCGGGGGTGCATTTGCGGAGGGCATTTGGGTTTGGGAATACGACGGATTTTGATCCTTTTTTGCTGCTGGATGATTTTCGGAATGATGTGCCGGAGGATTATCTGGCGGGATTTCCTTGGCATCCGCATCGGGGGATCGAGACGATTACCTATGTCCTGGCGGGAACAGTGGAGCACGGCGACAGCATGGGGAACAAAGGAGCGATTGCGGCGGGCGACGTTCAATGGATGACGGCGGGGAGCGGAATCATTCACCAGGAGATGCCGAAGGGTGACGGCGCCGGGCGGATGCATGGGTTTCAGCTGTGGGCGAATCTGCCGTCGGCGCTGAAGATGACGACACCGCGGTATCAAGAAGTGAAAGCGCTGGACATTCCGGAAATCAAGGATGACGACGGAACGCATGTGCGGGTGGTGTGCGGAAATTTCTGGGGGAAGAGTGGGCCGGTGGATGGCATCGCGGCTGACCCGATATATCTGGATGTGTCCGTGCCGCCGGGGCGGAGAAAGACTCTGCCTGTGGGAGTGACGCGGCACGCGTTTGCGTATGTTTTTGCGGGCGACGGGAAATTCTGTAACGCATCGGAGCCGCTCGCGGTGCCGACGGAGCCGGTTAGCTGGGCGGATACGAATCCGCCGGCGGAGGCGGACAACCGTTCGCTGGTGTTGTTCGATCGCGGCGACGAGGTGATGGTGCAGGCTGGGGACGAAGGGATCCGGTTTCTGCTGGTTTCGGGCAAACCGCTGGAAGAGCCGGTGGCGTGGTACGGCCCCATCGTGATGAACACGCAAGAGCAGCTACGGCAGGCGTTCCACGAACTTGATAAAGGAACGTTTCTGAAGCAAAAGGAAAGCAAAAAAGCCGGCGGATAGGACTGTCGATTTGCGCGCTTCCCGTTCGACTAACCATCAGGAGGCAAGACCATGCAATATCTGCTGCTTATCTATCACTCAGAAGCGGGATTTGAGAAGACCACAGAAGCGGACAGGGCCCCCATCTACCAGGAATACGGGCAACTCAGGGAGGAACTCTCGGGAAAGGGCAAGTTCCTGGGAGGCAACCAACTTGCATTAACGACAATGGCGAAATCGGTGCGCGTGCGGGAGGGCAAACGCGTCGTGACAGATGGTCCGTTTGCGGAAACCAAAGAGCAACTGGGCGGCTATTTTCTGGTGGATGCCAAAGACCAGGATGAAGCGATTGCCATCGCGGCGCGGATACCGTCCGCGCGGAACGGCACCATTGAGGTGCGGCCGATCGCGGTTCGCGGGAAAGTAGCGCAAGCGTAGGAAGATCCATAAACGCGCGGGAAGTGGTGTCGATTCTCGTGGTTCCCGTTCGACTAACCTGCAGGAGGCAATACCATGCAATATCTTCTACTGATTTATCGCTCAGAAGTGGAAATGGCCAAGATCCCACCCGCCGAGTTGAATGCCATGTACGCGGAGTATGGCAAGTTCACGCAGGAAATCACCGATAGCGGCAATTATGTTGGGGGAAATCCCCTGAAGGCGACCACCACCGCGACAACCGTTCGCGTGCGCGACGGTAAACGGGTGGTGACTGACGGCCCGTTTGCGGAAACCAAGGAGCAACTCGGTGGCTATTACCTGATCGAAGCGAACGATCTGGACCAAGCCATCTCCATCGCGGCCCGCATACCGGGAGCGCGATCCGGCTCCATCGAAGTGCGCCCCATCATGTCCCGAAGCCAGGCTGTCCAGGCCTAGGAAGTTCAAAGCTGTGCAAGAAGTTGACAATCCCCCTTCTGGAGGGTGAGATAAAACTCACCCTCATGGATTTCGAAAAATTCCACCGGGAAGAGTCCGGCCGAATCCTCTCAACGCTCATTCGTCTCCTCGGTGATTTCGATCTCGCCGAGGAGATGCTGCAAGAAGCGTATGCGGTTGCGCTGCAGAAGTGGCCATCGGAGGGGACGCCGGCAAATCCGCGTTCGTGGCTGATCAGCACGGCGCGGCACAAGGCCATCGACCGCTTGCGGCGCGGGCAACGTTTCGAGCGGAAGGCTGAGCAAATAGCGAAAACCTCCGAGGCTGCCGTTCAGCCGGAGAGCGAGATAGATCAGGAAATGGTTGGCGATGATCGGTTGCGATTGATCTTTACGTGCTGCCATCCTTCGCTGCCGCTCGATGCACGTGTTGCGCTGACACTTCGTACGGTTTGCGGAATTACGACCGAGGAGATTTCGCGGGCTTTTTTGATTCCTGTGGCGACGATGGCACAGCGGCTGGTGCGAGCGAAAGCGAAAATTCGCGAGGCGGGGATTCCCTACCGTGTGCCATTGCAGGAAGAGTTGCGAGACCGGCTGGATGGCGTGCTGCTGGTGGTCTATTTGATTTTCAATGAAGGCTATCTAGCCAGCACCGGCGACGCACTGATCCGGCGGGAGCTTTGCGCGGAAGCCATTCGGCTAGGGCGCGTGTTGTGCGGGCTGATGCCGGCGCAGGCGGAAGCGCTAGCATTGCTGGGGCTGATGCTGCTGCACGATTCGCGGCGGGACGTACGCGTCAGCGCAGAAGGCGAATTGGTTTTGCTGGAGGAGCAGGACCGGAGTTTGTGGCACGCGGAACAGATCCGGGAAGGGACGGAATTTGTGGAATCGGCGCTACACCGTGGAGCGTCAGGACTGTATGCGTTGCAGGCTGCGATTGCGGCGTTGCATGCAAATGCGAAAACGGCGGCGGAGACAGACTGGGCACAGATCGCAGGGTTGTATGACGTTTTGTTGAGGGCGCATCCTTCGCCGGTGGTTGAGGTGAACCGAGCGGTGGCGGTAGCGATGGCTCGATCGTTGAAAGAGGGGTTGGCGCTGTTGGACGAAATCGAGAAGCGGGAGGAGTTGGAAGAGTTTCATTTGTTGCCGGCAGCGCGGGCGGATCTTTTGCGGCGTCTTGGGAGAAAGGGCGAAGCGGCGGAGGCGTATCGGCGGGCCCTGACGTTGGCGACGAATGATATTGAACGGCGATTCTTGCGGCGAAGGTTGGGAGAGATCGAGAAATTGTAATGATCCGGGACCTTGATCAGTGACGGGCCGGGCAAGCCGCGGCCCCTACGAATTCGGAAAGCCGCCCGTTAGCCGCGGAAACACCCCACCCAATGAAATCGCGGAGCGGCTCGCCGCCCCGACAAGAGTCGGAGTGAACTCCAGGCGGGCCCTACAAAACCACGAAGAATTAGTCTGCGGCGTAGCGGCGGAAGAAGGAGTCGGGCTTCCAGCGTGGGCGCGCGGTGGTGTTCGCAGTGTCGAGCAGCAGGCGCCGGGTGAATTCCTCGTACGTTGCGGCGGCTTGTAGATCGACGGGCTGATTCACGTCGTCGCTCGGGGCGTGATAGCGGTTCGTGAGCCAGTCCTTGAAGGTTTTTTGCTCGGGCGAGCCGGGCTCGAAAGTAACGTCGCATTTTACCGAGGGGACACCCTTCTTGATGAAGTTGTATTGATCACTGCGGATAAATAGGTTGCGTAGCGGCTCGGGATCGGCGATCGGGTTGATTCCCATGGATTTTGCGATGGCGGCAGCGCGCGTGCCAAGGTCGGATTCCTCAAGGCCGCCGACTTTCAGGACTTTCAACGGGACGATGGGAAGAAACATGTCTACGTTAACGTCGGCGATGATGGATTTCGGAGCGACGGTAGGATGAGCGGCGAAATATTTGGAACCGAGAAGACCTTTTTCCTCGGCGGTGACGAGAACAAAGAGAATGGATCGCTGAATTTTTTCTGGATGTGCTTTCAAGCTGGCGGCGATATCTATGGCGAGCGCGCTGCCGGAGCCGTTATCCATGGCGCCGTTGTAGATGCGATCGCCGTTGATGGGCGCGCCGATGCCCACATGGTCGATGTGCGCGGAGAGGACTACGAATTCGTTTTTCAGAGTGGGATCAGAACCAGGCAGCTTGGCGACGATGTTGGCGGATTCGACGGCCTTAGTTTGGATGACGGCGCTGGCTTTAAGCGAAACAGCCAGCGCGAAATGCGGAAGAGGCTTGCGGTCTTTGCCAAGAGCGGCGATTTCGGCGAAAGTGTGGCCGGAACCGGCAAAAAGTTGCTCTGCGGAGGCGGGATTAAACGCGGCGCCTAATTGCAGACCGGGAGTTTCATTGAACTCGGAATCGGCGAGATCCATAGAAGGATGATTGCGGTTGACAGAGATGCGCGACCACGGAATGTCCATGGAGGCGGGATTGAAAATCGAAATGGTGCCGATAGCGCCGGCGGCACGAAGAGATTTCCAGCGCTCACCGGCGGTTTGATAGTGCGAAGCGAGTGCCGTGGGAATGTCCGAGGGAGAACCGGCGAGATAGACGACGATTTTGCCCTTCAGGTCGAGGCCAGCCAGTTCATCGAGATTCTGCTCAGGGATCTTGAGGCCATAGCCGATGAAGACCAGCGGTGCAGAAAGAGCGGCGGAATTGCGTGTGGCACGGGAGCTGATGAAGGCATCGTCAGCGAAAGAGAGCGGTTTCGCCTGGCCATTGGTGACTAGAGCGAGCGAAGATTTGGATTCGTCCACTTCGTATTGATTGAATCGGACGGGCTGATAGAAACCGTTCGTGCCCGCAGGCTCGAGGCCAGCTCTCTGAAGTTGCTCGACGGCGTAAGCTTGCGCTTTGCGCAGACCTTCGCTGCCTGTGTCGCGCCCTTCCAGCGAATCGTCGGCCAGAAACTTGACGTGCGTCCACCAAGAGTTGCCGTCGAAGTGGGAAACGGGCGGAGTTTGCTGGGCTGAAGCAATGGCAGCGAGGGCGAGAAAGAGAACAACGGAAAGAGTATTACGCATAAGACTCACTCCTAGGGCAAATTGGGCCGCTAGAGAATAACAGGGACAACGAACTAGAGTCACGTGCCGCCGTCACAGCGGACTGCGGCGACACCCGTGTGCCTCAGGGTGTGCTAACCAGCGGCAACTCGATGAAGCTGGCCGGGCCGGGGGCGTGGTAGATGCGCTGGGTGGCTTTTCGATAGTCGGCTGGCTTGGCCCAGAAAATATTGGGGACGAAAGTTTGCGGATTACGATCGTAGAGCGGGAACCAGCTCGACTGGATTTGCACCATTATGCGATGCCCTGGCAGGAACACGTGATTCGCTGTGGGTAGCGCGAAGCGATAGAGCAGCGGCTTATCCGGCGCGATGGCCTTGGGCGTTTCAAAACTTTCGCGGTAGCGACCGCGGAAAATGTCGGCGGCGACCATGAGCTGATAGCCACCCATTTCGGGTTGGGCGCCCACTTCATCGGGATAGACATCGATGAGCTTGACGACCCAGTCGGAGTCCGTGCCGCTGGTGGAGGCGAACAAGTTGGCGATGGGCTGGCCGCCGATTTTGACGGGAGCAGTGAGCGCATCAGAAACAAAAGCCACTACGTCCGGGCGGCCGGAGGCTTCGCGCTGATCGTCCACGAGCCACTGGGCCCAGGTGAGACCGTTAGTGTAGCCAATAGGCTGACTGGGGCGCGCGCGAAACGGCACGGGCTTGGCGGGATCGGAGATGTATTCGTCAAACGGCGCCTCGCTCGCTGCAGGCGCGTTGAAGCCCAGCTTTAGTCCCGACGTGAGATAGAGCGGGGTCGGTTTTGAGGTGCAACCGCTGGCGCAGCCGGCGGGCCACGCCGGCAAACGCCGCCAGGTGTTCGTGCCGGTTTCAAAAGCGGTGACCGGCCCGACGTCGCTCTTCGGCGCATCGTCTTTCAAATAATGCGCGAGGAAAGGCGCTAGAATTTCTCTCTGGAAATACAGGCCGGTGTCGCTCGAGAATTTCAGCGCACCGAGCGAGCTGGCGTCATCAATTTCCTGGCCGTGATGCCACGGGCCTATCACAAGAAAAACTTTGTCGTTGCCGGTGTCTTTCGGCTTGAGCGCTTTGTAGACGGCCATCGCACCGTAAATGTCTTCCTGGTCCCACAAGCTGTCCACCAGCATGGTGGGAACTTTCAGAGGCTGCGCGGCGAGAATCTTGTCCATGGCTTGTTGCTGCCACCATGAGTCGTAGGCCGGGTGTTCGAGGATTTTGCGCCAGAAGCCGACTTGTTCGAGACCGTGCCTGCGGCCGAGTTCACCTGCGGAACCCGCCTGCATGTACAAATCGTAGTCGTCGTAGTTGCTGGTCCACCAATGCTCGTCATTCTTTCGCGTGGCTTCCTGTTCGTAGATGTACGGCATGTTTTGCTGGCGAAAGGCGCCATTGTGAAACCAGTCGTCGCCCATCCAACCGTCCACCATGGGATTCATCGGCACGGAGACTTTGAGCGCGGGATGCGGATTGATGAGCGCCATCAGCGGCGTAAACCCGTCGTAGGAAATGCCGAGAATTCCGACTTTCCCGTTGCTCTCTGGAATATTTTTGATCAGCCAATCGATGGTGTCATACGTGTCGGTGGCATGATCGACCGAAGTGGGATTCAACGGGCCGCGCAGCGGGCGGTTCATCACGTAGTCGCCTTCGGAGCCGTACTTGCCGCGCACGTCTTGAACGACACGGATGTAGCCGCCTTCGAGGATAACTTCGAGAGCATTGTCGTAGCCGTGGAGGCTGGGACCGAGATGCGAACTGTGCGAGTGCGTCGTCAGTGCGGTGGCATCGTAGGGCGTGCGCGTCAGAAGGATAGGCGCGTTTTTGGCCCCTTTGGGGACGAGGATGACGGTGTGCAATTTCACGCCATCGCGCATGGGGATCATCACGTCGCGCCGCACATGGTCGAAACTATCAGTGACTGGAATGATCTGTCCCGGCGTTTCGCTGGGCAGGGTGGCAGTCGTGGAGGGCGGTGAAGTTTGGGCCGCGACGGAATCGGTCAACAAGAAAGCGCCCAGCACGGGTACAAGAGAGGCGAGCGTGCGAACGCGGTACAACGTCTTCATTAGAGTCCCTCAGTAATGCGTGGAATGAGGGTGGATTATACTCCGGATTGGTTCGCACGCCAGGTCAGGGATTGAGCACCACCATTATTCGTAGCGCAGTACGGTAAGGGGATCCACGCGTGTGGCGCGGCGTACGGGAGCCAAAGTGGCGAGGAAAACAGCCGTGCCCAGGACTGCTACGGAGATGACATAAACATCCAAGTTGCTTGTGTTCACTCCAAAGACATTGCTCATCAGCAAGCGTGCAATGCCGAAGGATCCCAGCAATCCTATGGAGATTCCCGCGACAGCCAGTTTCAAGCTGCCCGTGAGCACGAGCAACAGAACATTGCGACGCTCGGCGCCACAAGCTATCCGAATGCCGATCTCGCGCGCCCGGCTTTCCACCAAATACGCCATCACGCCGTAGATCCCAATGGCGGCGAGGAACAACGCCAGAAGCGCAAAATAGACTGAGAACTCGGTGATGTTGCGGACTGGCGCTTCCTGGTTGCTGATGCGCGTCTCAAGAGTCTGTACGCCGGAAAGGGGCTGCTCCTTGTCCAGGGTCCACACGGCGCTCTGCAAGGCCGAGGCGAGGGCCATGGGATCCGTGGCGGTGCGCAGGACCAGATGCATGGTCGAACTGGGAGCTTGAGCAAAAGCGATGTAGCTTTCGTTCATGGGCGCATCGCCTGGGCTAAAAAACTTAACGTCCTTGACGATGCCAACGATGGTGTAGGAAACCGCATCGTCACGACCCAAACGAATTTTCCGGCCCAAGGGGTCTTCATGAGCAAAAAGCCGCCCGGCCAAGGTTTGGTTGATAGCGATCACGGGAAGCGTGCTTGAATCGTCCTCCTCGCTAATAAATCGCCCCCCGATGACGGAAAGCCCCAAAGTGGCCGAGAATCCCGGAGTAACGGCAGTGATCAGGGTCGAAGGTACTTCTCCTGGAGCAGGCTCAGGCTGGCCATCAATCCGGAACTCCAGCCAGCTAGAAGTGCGGCCAAATGGAATGTGCTGGCTCGCTCCCACCGATTCCACTTGAGGGAGGCTTCGCAAACGCTGGAGCAGTTGATTGTAAAAATTCAGGCGCTGCACGCTCGTTGCGTAATTGGCGGTTGGCAAGTTCATTTGGGCGGTTAGGACGTGGTCCGCGCGAAAACCGGGATCGGCTCGCAGGAGGATGGAGAGAGATTTCGACGTCAAACCCGCGGGGACCAAGACCATCAGCGCGAGGACAATCTGACAAATGACCAGAAGCTTTCTCAAACGCTGGCCGCCAGGCGCCGAAGCGGCATTGCCCGATTCTTTGAGAGCACCGGTGAGATTGACCCGATATCCTTCAAGCACGGGCGAAATCGAAAAGAGCAGCACACTCAGAACAGCGACAGCGATGGCATAGAGCACGGTGGTGGTGTCGATGTCAACGCGGCCATAGTTGGGCAAGTAGCCGCGGTTCTCAAACGGAATCGTGTTGGTAGTCCATTTGCCGCCCAGGTTTGCGATGAGCAGGCCCAGTCCAATGGCCGCCGGCATCAAGAGGGCGTTCTCTGACAAGAGCTGCCGCGCCAAGCGGCTCTTCTTCGCCCCAAGAGCCAAACGCACCGCCATTTCCCTCCGGCGTGTCCAAGCCCGGGCAAGGTAAATGCCGGCGAGATTGGAACAGGCAATCAGTGCGATGCAAATCCCCACGATGAATGCGGTGTAAATCGCCTGATCGCCGACGTGTTTTCCGATTTCCTTGGAGAGCGTGTTGATTTGGACTCCAGAGTTGGTGTTGGTGTCGGGATATTCCTTTTCCATGTTGCCGGCGACCGCGCTCATGGAAGGCTCAAGAGCAGCCTGAGCAACTTCCGGCTTGCGTCTGCCGATGACATTGAGCCAGCCCGTACCGCGATCGGTGCGCTGTTTGTCAGTGAAGATCAGCGGGACCCAGATATTGGCGCGTCCCATCAACGGAAAATGGAACTCTTCCGGCACGACGCCGACGATAGTGTACGGTTCACCATCCAACTTGATGACTGTGTCTTTCAATTCCAATTTGAAGCGCTCTCGCCACAGCCCGTAACTGATGATGGCAACGTGGGCTGCTCCCGGTTGGTCCTCGCCGTCAGAGAAAAGGCGGCCTGCCGCCGGTTGGACGTCGAGAGTGCGGAAAAAGTCCGGCGTGACGCGCGCGCCCTCAATTCGTTCCGGGATTGCGCCGCCGGTGAGATCGAATTCGTCCGAGGTCCAAGCAGACAAGTCTTCAAAGACGTGATTCTGCGCGCGCCAATCAAGAAAGTCCGGCGCGGAAACTGGTGCGATCCAACCTTTCCTCGTGTCGAGTTTCCAGAGCACCTCCAAACGATCGGGATTGGGGAACGATACAGCTTCAATCACCCATTGCCTGAGCATGCTGAACAACCAACTGCTGGCGCCCACGCCTAGCGCCAGCGTGAGCACGGCGACGAGCACTAACCCGGGGGTTTTCCCCAGGCTGCGCCATCCGTAGCGCAGATCTTGTCTCAAGTCGTCGAACCAATTCACGTTTCGCGTTTCGCGAACGCGCACCTGATAAGCCTCCGTGCACCCAAACTCGATCTGCGCGCGGCGCCGGGATTCCTCACGCGAAAGGCCGGAGCGAAGCAAGTCTTCCATTCGAGCTTCGAGGTGGAATCGCATCTCATCGTCCATGCCGCGCTCGAATCGAGAACGGTTCCAAATTGTGCCCCAGGACGAACGCAGTTTCGGAAACATATATTCATTCCTCCTGCGGTTTGGCGCTTAACGCTGCGCTAATTGCCATCGCCAGACGGTTCCAGCTTACAGTTTCCTCGCGGAATCTTTTTCGACCGGCAGCAGTCAGACGGTAAAACTTGGCGCGACGGTTGTTATCGGAGGTTCCCCATTCGGACTCCAGCACCCCCTGGTGTTCGAGCCGGGAGAGTGCGGGGTACAACGCGCCCTGTTCGGCGAGAAGCGCCCCGCCGGTAATCTGCTCGATGCGCAACAGTACGCCATAGCCATGTAAAGGTCCGAGCGAGACAGCCTTGAGGATCAGCAAGTCGAGCGTGCCGGGAAGGAGTTGAGCTTGTTCGGGCACATCACTCTCCTAAGCAGATTAGGAAGGATACCACAACTCTCCTAAGTTGTATAGGAGTGTTTGGTCGAAGCCGTCGTGAACAACGGAGCGTGCCACGGCAGCCGTATCCGAGCCCAGCCAACAGAATAAGTCTGTGGAGGAGTATGGATGCGGCATTCCGGCTTGTGACAACAATGGACTTAACGGTGTTTACTAGGTCTGATTGCGGGAGTAAAATGAGGTGAATAGATGTTTCTTCGCCGCAGACAGCCGTTCGTTAGGCTGAATCCAGTTTCAGAGACCTTCCGCTAGGAGCGACCAAGATGGCCACCGCTACTCTCACTAAGCCTGCCGCAAAGGGAGGCAGCTTTCTCCTGGAATCGCCGCAGCCGAGCGATGTGTTCACGCCTGCAGATCTGACTGACGATCAGAGGTTGATTGGGCAAACCGCGGAAGAATTTGTCCTCAAGGAAGTTTTCCCGCTCATCAAAGAGCTTGAGAACAAGAAGCCCGGGCTCATGGCCGAGTTGGTGAAGAAAGGCGGCGAAGTTGGATTGATGGGCGGCGGCGTGCCGGAGGAATTCGGCGGGGCAGGCCTGGACAAAATCTCGACCACGGTGCTGACCGAAAAACTTTCCCTCTACGGCGGATTCGCAGTGACCCATGGAGCGCACGCCGGAATCGGCACGCTGCCAATCGTTTACTTCGGCACGGATGCCCAGAAGAAGAAATATTTGCCGAAGCTGGCGACCGGCGAATGGATTGGCGCCTACTGCCTTTCCGAGCCGCAGGCAGGATCGGACGCGCAGAATTCGCTGACGCGCGCGGAGCTCAACACCGAAGGCACGCACTACATTTTGAATGGCCAGAAGATGTGGATCACCAACGGCGGGTTCGCCGACGTTTACATTGTGTTTGCGAAGATTGATGGAGATAAATTCACAGCATTTATCGTCGAGCGCACCTTCCCTGGCTTCAAGCCCGGCAACGAAGAGCACAAGATGGGCATTCACGGCAGTTCGACTACGCCGATCTTCCTGGAAAACTGCAAGGTGCCGAAAGAAAACCTGCTGCACGAAATCGGGCGCGGCCACATCGTGGCGTTCAACATTCTGAATGCTGGGCGCTTCACGCTTGGCGCTTCCGCGGTCGGTGGCTCGAAGCACGTGCTGATGACTTCCGCGAAATATTGCAAAGAGCGGAAAGCGTTTGGAAAGCAAATTGGCGACTTCGGTTTGATGAAGGAAAAACTGGCGGAGATGGCCATTCAGATTTTCGCGGTGGAATCGATGGTGTACCGCTCGGCCGGTAACATCGATGCCGCCATGACGGCAGCGTCCGGCTCAGGAGATAAAATCCAGAACACCATGAAAGTGCTCGAGGAATACGCCATCGAGAGCTCGATCGCCAAGGTGTACGGCAGTGAAATGCTTGATTTCGTGGTGGACGAAGGAGTGCAAATCTTTGGCGGCTACGGGTTCCATGAAGAGTATCCGGTTTGCCGCGCCTACCGCGATTCGCGCATCAACCGGATATTTGAGGGCACCAATGAAATTAACCGTATGCTCATCATCCAAATGCTGATGAAGCGCGCGATGGGTGGACAGCTGCCGCTGGTTCCCGCGGCCATGAAGCTGGCAGACGAGATCCTCGCCGGGCCGTCATTTGAAGAAGCACCCGAGGGCGTGCTGGCAGCCGAATCCCGCGTCGTCGCCAACGCCAAGAAAATGTTTCTGCAAGCCGCGGGAGGCGCAGTTCAGAAATACATGCAAAAACTCGCCGACGAGCAGGAATTGATCGGCGCCCTTTCCAACATGGTCATGGAAATCTACGCGATGGAATCCTGCTTACTGCGCGCGCAAAAGGCGGCCGCAGCAAAGGGCGAAGCCGCATCGCAGACCATGATTGATGCCGCGCGTGTGTTTATCAACGACGCGGCCGAGCGCGTCGAAAGCGAAGCCAGGCGCGCTATTGCCACCATCCATGAAGGCGACATGCTCACCACTCAAATCGCGGTCTTGAAGCGCTTCGCCAAGCGGGCCGCAGTGGATACTATCGCGCTGCGGCGCCGCGTGGCCGCCGCCGTCCAATCCCAGGACCGCTACCCGCTCGAAAGCCGGTAATTCGGGCAGGATGAGAGTTCAAACTTAACCAAGTACCTTCTCCTCTCGCGGAAGAGTCCCGTATCTGGCTGGGCACGCCTTCCGGGGGTTAGTGCACACGCCTGCGAGTTTCCCCCTAAAATAGAATTGAGCAAAAAGTCCGCTTGAAACGCGAGAGTACGACAAGGAATGCCCCGGAAACCTCTCATCCTTGCCGCCGTTATCGTTGCGCTGCATCTTTGCGAGGCCGCAACGTTGGGTACCACTCCGTTTGGTTCCTTGCTAGCGAATCTCTTGGAAATTGCCGCCTGCGGTTTTGCGGTGAGCATGGCCGTCGGGGCCCATCGACGCGGACAAGGCATGAGCCGCCCCTTTTGGCTGCTCGTTGGCGCGGGCATCGCCATGTGGGGTGTGGCAAACCTGGGCTGGATGTACTACGAAGTGGTGCTGCACAGCGAGCCGCCGTCAACGTCGATCGTAAGATTTCTGTTCGGCCTGGAGATTGTCTTGATCGCGACGGCCTTGTTCCTGGATCAGGACAAGGATTCTCCGCGGATCGACGCAGAATCGGTCCTTGACTTCATCCAGATTGGGATCGTCTTTTTTTTCATTTACGTCGAATATTACTACCTGCCGATTCATCGCCTTGACAGTCAGTCGGCGTTCCTGCGCGAAATGCGCATCGAGAACGTAGAAGATGTTTTCCTGACCACGTTGGCAGGTTTCCAGGCGCTACGCGCGCGGAAACGCCGCACTCGGAATCTTTATGGCGGCCTAGCTCTTTACCTGCTGTTTTTGTCTGTGTGCGCGGCGTTGGCCCAGTATCAACAAAGCGTCAACCCAACCCCGACTGGAACAATGCGGGACTTGTTCTGGACAGGGCCGTTTCTTGTTTTTGCCATTTGGGCGGCAAAGTGGCAGCCAAGTCCTGCCGAGGAAACTGGCTCGCGATTGCAACGAAAGACGCTAGGCGAATTGATGGTGACGAACGCCACGTTTGCGCTCGCGCCGTTAATTATTCTCTGGCAGGTCTCGCAAATGGGCGGGGAGTGGCGCCCGCTTCGTTTCTCGCTGCTTGGAATTTCGATCTTGTGTTACGCCGCACGGCTGGGAATCAGCCAGTATCGCGAAGGGAAAAGCGCGAATGCGGTGCTAACACATACCATGGCGATGGATTCTGCCATCAATGGCATGGCCATTCTCGATGCCGGAGGGAAGTTCGTCTATGTCAATTCGGCCTATGCGCGGATGATCGGAAATACAACCCGAGAATCGATGCAGGGCAAGTCATGGCGGGAGGTTTCCGATCCCCAAAACGTGACATCGGTGGAGTTGGAGATTCGAGAAGCTCTGAAACGGCATGGCAAGTGGTTCGGGCCGATGACCCTGCATCACCCCGGCGGTAAATCGGTTCGGGCGGAAATGGCTGTTACCACCCTGCCGGATGGCGGCACAATTTGCGTAAGTCATGACATCACTGATCGCGTTAGCGATCAACAGGCGCGCGCGGAAACGGAAATCAAGTACCGCACTCTCATCGAGCAAGTCGCAGCAATCAGCTACATTGCGGAATTGGGCACCTCTGGCCAATGGCTATATGTCAGCCCACAGATCGAAACGATACTCGGCTATTCGCCGGATGAGTGGCTTGAGGACTCGTCCAATTGGTTGGGTCACGTGCCCGTCGAAGATCATCCGATTGTAATCTCTGCCGAAGATCGCAGCAGCCGTGGAGAACCTTTCCAGGCCGAATATCGCATGACCCGAAAAAACGGTGAAATCGTCTGGGTGAGCGATACGGCGGTGGTAGTGCGCGGCAGCGACAGTCACCCGGTGATGGAAGGGCTAATCGTCGATATTACCGACCGCAAGATGCTGGAAGAGCAGTTGCAGCAGGCCCGCAAGATGGAAGCAGTAGGAAGGCTGGCGGGAGGCGTCGCTCACGACTTCAACAATCTCCTCACCATCATTAAGGGCTACGTGGAAATGGCCCTGCACCGCTGCCTGGACCGGCCGGAGTTGCATAGCGATATCCGGCGCGTTGAAGAGGCTGCCGATCGAGCGGTAGCGCTGGTTCGACAATTACTTGCTTTCAGCCGCAAGCAGGTTTTGCGGCCAAAAATCCTCGACCTCAACACCATCGTGTTGAATCTTGACCAACTCCTGCGACGCTTGATGAGCGAAAACATCGAAATGAAGACACTAGTTTCGAATGGTGTAGGCGCGATTAAAGCCGACCCCGGCCAGATCGAGCAGGTCATCATGAATCTGGTGGTGAATGCGCGGGACGCGTTGCCCAACGGCGGCCGGATCCTCATTGAAACGAGCACCGTGGATCTCGACTCCACTTATACACGCGATCACGCGGTAGTCGTTCCGGGGCCCTACGTTTTGCTCGCCGTATCCGACACCGGAATTGGAATGACGCCGGACACGGTCGGGCACATTTTCGAGCCTTTCTACACCACCAAGGAAAGCGGACGTGGTACTGGACTTGGTCTATCGACGGTTTACGGCATTGTGAAGCAGAGCGGCGGCTACATCTGGGTGTACAGCGAGCTGGGAAAAGGCACGACATTCAAGGTCTATCTGCCGCGCGTTACGGATGCTGTCCCGGCATCCGATGTGCCCATGGTGATTCCTGCCTCCACAACACGCAAAGGCAAAGAAACAATCCTGCTCGTCGAGGATGAACCCGATTTGCGTGAGCTGACCCAGATGGTTCTCTCTGACAGAGGATACACAGTGATCAGCGCACATTCGCCGACCGAAGCAGAGGAGCTGGCCGGAAAGAACGGCACTGAAATTCATCTGCTTCTGACGGATGTGGTGATGCCAGGAATCAGCGGACGTGAACTCGCCAGGCGCCTCACCGGGCGTTTCCCCAATCTGCGAGTGATGTACATGTCCGGCTACACGTACAACGTGATCGCCGAAGATGGCACGCTTGAAGAGGGAATGTCATTCCTCCAAAAACCGTTTACGCCGCAGGCTCTGAGCGAAAAAGTGCGTGAGGCGCTGGATCGTCCTGTTCACGCAAAATAGCGAGGCGCGTCACAGGCTCTACGGCGTCCCGGGAAGCACGACGGTCTTTCCCATTGTCGCTGACTTTCTCGCTGCGTCCAGGATTTCCGTTACAATTACGTTCGTTTGCAGCGAGGATTGCCCTTCCGGTTTCAAGCCACCCAAGAGCACGGCTCGCAAATAGGAAACCGAGTCTTCTTTCGTTTTTTCAAGTGGCTTGGCGTCGGTGGAGCTCTCCTCTTTGCCCGGCAGTCGCACGCGTAGCCCGTTACGGCCGACCGTGACCGCGTACCCTTTCTGCCCGTACACTTCCATGTCTTTCCGCGAGAATGGCCAGTTCCACGAAGCCTGCACGATCGCCTGCGCGTTGGGGTAAGTCAGAATGATGGTTGCTTCGTCATCCACTCGAGGATAGACATCCGGCTTCATGTGCTGAGTCACGGCGGTTACCGAGTCCGGTCTGCGGCCATCCATCAGCCAGGTGGCCAGGTCCGCGCCGTAACACCCAAAATCAAAGAGCGCGCCACCACCATTCAGTTTTGGATCGGTGAGCCATGCGAGAAACTCAGGTCCGACATTAATTTCTTTGGGGCCGTTATGGCCGTCGTGTACGACAATTTTTCGGATGTCTCCGAGGGCTTTTTCGTGGACCAAGTCGTAAGCCGCTTGATTGCTGCGATACCACGTCGTCTCGTAATTCACCAAAACCTGAATCTTCCCCGCTTGAGCCGCTTTCTCGATCGCCCGCGCATCTTCGAGGCTGACCGCTAGTGGCTTTTCCATCATCACCGGAATGCCGTACCGCGCGCAGATTTCCACTATGCGCCGATGATCGTACGTGTTGGTATAAGCCAGCACGGCTTGAGGATGCGTTTTCTTCAGCATTTCCTCGAGGTCGCCATAGAAAAGGCTTGGTGCCAGGGAGTACTTTTTCTCGAATTGGGCTACCAGTTGCCCATCGGCTTCGGCAATTCCCACGATTTGCAAGTCCGACCTTTTCTGAAACTGGTCGAAGAATCCCGAAGCATGACCATGAACCAGTCCCGCCAGGGCGACGCGCAACGGCCCTTCTTCTTTTGCAGCGGGGTTCGTCTGCCCGTGCAGTTCAACGCGTGCGCCCATGAATAGCGCGAAGATCGTCATCATCGCTACGAAAACCAGAAATGAGAGTCGTCGCATAATCCCCCTACTCCTCCAAAACTGCCCGCCGGCTTCGCGTCCCGACTTCATGCGCCGGATTTTACATTACTTACCTCCCAAGCGTCCGCTTTTCACCCCAGATCTCTCCGACCTGTACGCGCGATACTGGCCGATAGAACGGTGATAGGAAGGACACGCCCAGCAGATGCGTAGGACAGCGCTGGCCGAAGTTAGTACGATCAGGGAAGGTAAGGGATACCCATCGTTTCGATCTGTAAGCTTAGATCAGTGAAGGGTCCAACCAGCCTCCTCATCCCATTCACCCAAGGGTGCCCCTTTGGAGGTGTCAAATGTTTCACTCTCAGGCGTATCGGGGTCTCTGGCTTGCTTTGGCCGCTGCGGCCGTCTTGACGGCAACGGGCTGTTCGAAGACGGCCACGGACGACAGCAACGCCGCAAAGGAAGCCGGCGGAGCAAAGCCTGCTGCCGCTGCGAAACCTGGACCCGCAAAAACTGCCGTTGTAGCCAAAGCAGCGGAGCCAACAACCATGATCACCTTGCCGAAAGGCACGGCGATCAGCGCGGCGGCAAGGCAAACGCTAGCCACCGACAAGAACAAGGTCGGTGACACTTTTACTGCCAGCCTCACCGAGCCAATTCAGGTGGATGGAAAGACGGTGATTCCCAAGGGGGCCCAAGTCACGTGCCGCATCGTCAAGGTAAAAAAGCACGAAATAAAGGTGACACTCGCTTCGGTGGCCATCCACGGAAAATCCTACCCGTTGGACAGTAATTCGATCACCGGACCGAAGAGCCAGCCCAAAACCGATGCCAAGAATACGGACCAGTCTAAACCGAACAAGGACGTAACTCTACTCGCTGCCAAGAGTAAGCTAACGTTCAAGCTCGCGAAGCCCGTCACCATCCCGGTGAAAGGGTAGCTAGGGCATCTCATGTCAGGGCGGACTCTAGTCCGCCCTCTCTTCTCCCTGCATCTTCTGCATCCGGGAAGGTGATGGAGAACGATAGCAGCCGACGGATTCCATCGACTGTCTATCTGATAATTCCTCACTTTCTTCGGGAGACAGCCTACAGCGGTTTCGTCGGCGGATCTGTGGGCACCTCAGTCGTCCCCTTAGGCTTGGCGATCGTGGACAGGGTTTCCACATTGAATTTCTTGTAGTCCCAATAGCGTGTCACGACATTGACTTTGATCCCTTTCACCAGCAGTAGGCGCACACCAACGTGCGCCTCCAGATAGGTCGGCAGCCAGACTTCGTTATTCACGTACCCTTGCTCAAAGACGAAGCTGGTGCCTTTCTGCAGATTTGCCAACAAGCCGCCGGCGATCTTCATGTCGCCAACGAAATAGGCCTCCAGCCGCGCCACATCATGCGCTTTTTCGTCCACCCAAATGACTCCGGCCAGTTTCTGAACGACTTTTTCCGCCAACTTGTGCGGCTTGAATTCGGGATTCGGCTCGAAATCGAAAACCAGCACGTCCTGCCCGCGGAAGCGTTCGCGCCGTGGATTCACAAACTGGCACGCGCGCAGGAAAAGCTCGATCCCCGGCTCGTCTTCTTCCTTGTTCTTCCCTTCCTCTTTGGCCTTCTCTTCTTTGGCTTCTTTTTTAGCTGCGCGCTTCTGGTGCTCCTCGATGCGTTTCTGGGTCTTCTCGTTTTCTTTCCTCTGCTCCGCTTCGCCCAACGGCTTGCCATCTTTTTTCACCAGCGTGGTGACTTCATCCCCATCGAGGTAGAAGAACGTGTACTCGCTGATTTCGTGCTTTTTTACTTTTCCGTCGCTCTCGTATTCCGTCTCCTCTTCCGACTGTGATCCAGCATAGTTTTCCTTGAGCTTGTCGATGGCCTTCTGGTTGTCGTCGATCTCTTTGAAAAGGGCTTTCAAGTCCGGCAGCTTCACTTGTGACTTGATCGGGAAATCAAACACTCTTTCGCCGACGGTTCCGTTGACTGCCGCGCGCGTCACGGCAATGTCGTACTTCTCGCTCCCGCGGTGCAGCTCGATTTTGTAAGGCAGCTTCACGCCGTCCACAGTGCGGTAGTCGTCATACAAAATCGCCTGCTCAATACCGGCAACGGTCGCGGCTTCCTTCGCGATCAAGTGCGTCTGGGCATCGAAGAAGACTTGGCGTTTCACTCCGGTCGCGGTAGTCACCTCAAGTTGCAATGTGTCCCTTCCGCTCACCTGGGCGTGTCCCACAAGCGCAAGCGCGATCTTATTTTTCTTTAGATTGAGCAGCCGCGAGTTGTAATACTGCGAAGCAGCCTCCAGTTGCATTCCTTCGGGGCCCACGAGCGTGCCCAGCTCGCCGGTCGCGGTCTGATGCCAAGCCGACTTTCCGTTGTACGCCTCGATGACGTTCTCTTCACCCACCAAGAGTTCCGAGTAATACCGGTTCGGCAGCTTGGTATCCAGCGTGTACGTGCCGAACTTGCCGTCGTCGGTCGTAAACGTCCCTTCCAAGGCCAACGTCTGAATTTTTGCGAGAACCCTTCCACCGCCCGCCGCCTTCACGTACTGATCCACGATTTTTCCCGGCTCTTGGCAAAAGACAGCCGATGGAGATCCAAAACAATAAGAGATAGTGAGCGCAAGAAGGTACGCAAGGAAGGCAGAGCAGCGGGAGCGTGGTTTCATGGCGTTCTTTGACTAGAACGCAGTTTCTCGGAAAAAGTTTCCCGAGAATTGCAGAAAAACAGTCTTTTAATAATGTACGAGCCGCGCTATTCGTAGCGTAAGGCTACCATGGGATCGACATGCGTGGCGCGGCGCGCCGGAAAAAACGATGCGGCGACTGCTACAAGGGTGAGAATCACCGCAACGCCCCCAAACGTCAGCAGGTCGTACGGACTAACGCCGTACAGAAAACTCTGCAACAAGCGCGTAAGCGCTAGTGCGGCAACGACTCCGATTCCGACCCCAGCAAGGGCCAGCCGCAAGCCTTCTCCCACGACGATACGAAAAACGTCCTCCGGCTGCGCACCCAGAGTGACGCGAATGCCAATTTCGCTGGTGCGCTGCGTCACGGTGTAAGACATGACGCCATAAACTCCCACGCCTGCGAGAACCAGCGCCAGCGCGGCAAAAATGCCGATTAGCCATGCGCGGAATCGCGGCTGTGCCACGGTAGCGGCCATATTTTCTTCCATGGTGCGCTCTTTGACTAAAGGCTGATTCGGATCAATCTCCGCAAGCGCGCTGCGCAAGGCCGATGCTTGCAGCATGGGGTCCGTTGCGGTGCGCAGCACGATGGAGAGCTGAAACACGGGAAGGACCGCGTCCGCCTGTCGATACGGCAAGTACATTTCCGCCTTCGGGTCCAGATCCAGCCCTTGGCGGACATCGCCCACGACGCCTACGACTTCCATCCAGGGAACATCCGATTCCGGAGTCGCGCCGACTTGCAGCCGTTTGCCGAGCGGGTTTTCTCCCGAAAAAAACGCACGCGCCATAGCCGTGTTGATGACCACTACAGGGGGAGCCTTTTCCGTATCGGCCGCTGTGATAAAACGCCCTTGCACAAGCGGAATACCGAGAGTCTCGAAATAGTTCGGAGTGATTGTGCGGTAGCCGGTCGCGATGTAGTCGTGAGGCGACTTTGGCGGGCGCCCATTGATATTGAAGTGCAGCAAGCCGCCCCCACCGCTTACGGGAAGAAATGAGGCAGCACCCGCGGAGCGCACTCCGGGAAGAGACCTCGCGCGTTCGACGAGGCGGTCAAAGAATTCAAAGCGTTGCTCTGGTTTGGAATAGGCCGACAGGGAGAGGGGAAGGTCGGCAACCAGCAGATGGTCCGCTTGAAAGCCAGGAGGATTTTCTTGCATATGCGAAAAACTGCGCAACAACAGCCCGGCACCGACGAGCAGAAGCATGGCCATGGCAATTTCCGCGGCTACGAGGGCTCCGCGAATGCGCTGATGGCCGGGCCCCGAAGTGGACCCGCGAGAGCTTTCGTTCAGCGTTTCCCGGAGATCGAGTTTCCCGGTGCGCAGGGCGGGCACGATGCCGAAGAGAAATCCGGTGACGAGAGAAACGACGAGTGTGAAAACAAGCACAGAGCGGTCAAGACTAACGGAGAAAACCGCCGGCACACTGGTTGCGGAAAGTTTCAGAAGCGGGCCTAGCGAGGCCCAGGCAAAGAACAATCCAAGTACGCCACCCGCCGTGGAAAGGAGAACGCTTTCCGTGATCAACTGGCGGACGATGCGCCAGCGCGTTGCGCCCATGGATGTGCGAATGGCCACTTCCCTCCCGCGAGCCGCCGCCCGAGACAGCAGCAAATTCGCGACGTTCACGCAAGCGATGAGCAGGACCGCGGCCACAGCTCCAAGGAGAAGCAGGAGCGCAGGGCGCACATTTTTCACCAATTGTTCTTGAAGACCGACAACATCGGCGCTTGTTCCGGTATTGTAGAGGGGATGCTGCTCTTCGAGGCGCTTGGTAATGGCCACCATCTCCGTGCGCCCTTGTTCCCGCGAAGTTTCTTTTTTCAAGCGGCCGATGACGAAAATCCCCGGGTGCCAGTTGCGATCATCGGGAAGCGTCTTCGCCCAAGGATGGAAAGGAAGGAAAACGTCGGCGGGCTGGAGAAGTTCAAATCCGCTGGAAAGGACGCCGACGACGGTGTATGGCTGCGAATCGAGAGTAATAGATTTGCCAAGGACTTCGCGCGAACCGCCAAAGTGGCGTTGCCACAATCCATAGCTCAAGACGACGACGGGTGCGCCTCCGGCGCGATCTTCTTCTGTGAGGAAGGTGCGGCCAAGAATGGCGTTTACTCCAAGCAGAGAAAAGAGTGGCGCTGTAGCCATGCGCGCGTTGAGTCGCTCGGGCTCACCGGTACCGGTTAGCGTGATCGTTGTGCCGCGAGTGGCCTCCAACGATTCGAACGAATGGCTCTGGTCGCGCCAGTCAATATAGTTCTGATAGGAAGTGGAAATGGTGGGGTAAGAGCTCTTTTCCGCTACGAGCACCAGTCGAGCCGGGTCGCGAAAACCGAGTGGGCGAAGCAAAACGGCGTTGACCACTGTGAAAATTGCGGTGTTTGCCCCGATCCCGAGGGCCAGCGTCAAGACAGCGATAAGAGTGAAGGCGGGACTCTTCGCCAGAAGTCGGAGGGCGTAACGAAGGTCCTGCAACAGTGTGGCCATGTGTGCTCCTGCGCGGTCAGAGGTTAGTTATTCTGACGGACGCGACACGCGAATGTCTCGCTCTAGCAGCGCGCAAGCACGGGCTGAAGGACTAGTTCGCCTGTTTGGGCCGCTTCGTGTATTTGTCGTAGAGACGCAGATGGCGGTTGTCCAGAGAAGTGAGCTGACCACGGATGAATAGGTATTTGACGTCGGTGGTCAGTTCGAGCGGGTCACCGTTAGTCACAATAATGTTGGCGAGTTTTCCTTGCTCGATGGTTCCGATCTGATCAGCGAGGCCGAAGATTTGCGCGGGATAGAGCGTGACGGCCTTCAGCGCTTCGTCATATGGCAGGCCGTGGGCGACGGCATTCGCCGCGTTCTGTCCCAACCTGCGCGCGAATGAGTTATCGAAGCTGGCGAAGGCAAATTTCACTCCGGCAGCGGCAAGCTCGGCAGGCTGGGAAAGCAACCGGTCGTACGGATCGTCCTCATCGAGCGGGAGCGATAGCATCGGACGGAGAATTACTGGAATGCTTTTCGAGCGGAGCAGATCTTTGACTTTGTAAGCCTCTTCTCCGCCAGCGAGTATCATCCGCAGATTGTTTTTGTCGCAAAACTCGACGGCGTTGCGAATCTCGCGCGCGCGATTGGCAAATACCAGCATTGGCAATTCGCCGCGAACTACCGGAGCGAGGGCTTCGAGCTTCAAGTCGCGATCGTACTTGGCCGCCGAACTCTTATCCATCACTTGGGCGTAGTGCTTGGCGCGTTCTACCCAATCCGTGATTTCATTTACTTGTTTGTCGTACTCCTGCTTGGCGTCGGCGTAAGGCTTTTCCTTGCGCGAGAAAGTGGCGAAGTCGAATGTTTGCGTCTCGATCTGGGGCCAGTTGAGCACCATGGCCGCGCTTTTCTTGATGAGCATCTCGTCGATTTCCCAGCCCGCCATATGAATTGCGGACGCTTGACCGCCAATGACGCTGCCTCCGCCGCCGGAATCAAAGCCGCCGCTGCCTGGAACGGCAAGAACTTCCGTGATGCCCGCGGCGCGTGTAACCGGAATGTGTTCGCTTGAAGGGGAGACCGCCGTTGCCGCAACCACGTCTGGGTTGTAGTTCCCTGTCTCCGTCGAATCAACAGTGGCGCTCACCGCACCGACTTCGCGCAACCCCATTTGCGTAATGGAGTCGAAGATTCCTGGGTATACCTGCAGCCCCTTGGCATCGATCACCTGAGCTCCCGCGGGAATATCCAACCCCACTCCAACGGCGGCGATTTTTCCATCGCGAAGGATAAGCGTGCCATCGTCGATGGTAGTTCCAGACACCGTGAAGATTTTTGCATGCGTGATCGCATAGGAGGTGCTTGGCTGAGACTGTGCGCTAGCAAGGCCAGACAAAATGCAGGTCACCACGAACATCAAAATGGCTCGGAACACGAGGGACGTGTTTTTCACAGCGCACCTCCGGGCAGAGCGGCCGCAGACACTGAATCCGTGCTCGATTGCGGAGGCTTCGGTTTATCTTCCGGCTTTTTTTCTTCGGTTTTCTTTTCGGCAGGTTTTTGGCCAATAGGAACGGTAGCATTGGGTTTCTTGTCCTCGGATTTCTTCTCCGAAACTTTCTTTAGCTTGTCCATCAGCGCTTTCTTTTCTTTCTCGATTTCGGGACGCCCAACAATGTCGCGCTGGCGGTCGAAGTAGACGCGGCCATCGATCAAGGTTTTCTGGACCACGGCGTAGGCGCTCATGGGATCGTGATTGTAAATCGCGAGGTCTGCATCCTTGCCGACGTCAATTGTGCCAACACGCTTGTCGATGCCGAGCTGCATCGCGGGGTTGATGGTGACCATCTTCAGCGCTTCGTCATGCGTCAACCCGCCGAACTTGATGCTCTTGGCGGCTTCCTGGTTCAAGTGCGTGGCTTCTTCCGCGTCATCGGAATTGATGGAGACGACCACGCCGCGGTGCGTCATCAGCGCGGCATTGTAAGGAATCGCGTCATAGGCTTCCACTTTGTAAGCCCACCAATCGGAAAAAGTGGAAGCGCCGACACCGGCGGCAGCCAGTTCATCAGCTACTTTGTAACCCTCCAGAACATGTTGAAAGGTTCGCACTTTGAAGCCGAACTCTTTCGCAACCCGCAGGAGCATCAGAATTTCATCCTCGCGATAACAGTGCGAGTGAACGTAACGCTTGCCCTCCAGCACTTCGACGAGGGGTTCGAGGCGCAGATCGCGGCGCGGCGGAATGAGGTTCTTCTCGCCAGAGGCGGCGCGCTTGTTGTAATCGTCCCAGGCTTTCTTATAGTCGCGCGCTTCACTGAAAGCTCCGCGAATGGTTTCCTCCACACCCATTCTCGTGGCGGGATAACGCCGAGGCTGGCCGGGCACGCTGAAGTTCGACCGCTTGGGATTTTCGCCGAGGGCGAACTTGATGCCGGGAAGCGCGCCCTCAAAGGGTAGCTTCGAGGCTGGCTGGCCCCAGCGCAGCTTGATCACCAGCGTCTGCCCTCCAATCGAATTAGCCGACCCGTGGAGGATATTTGCCGACGTGACCCCGCCCGCCAAGTCGCGGTAAATGTCGATGTCTTCAGGATTCAGAATTTCCGCCATATTCACTATCGACGAAACGGAAACGCTGCCCTCGTTAATGCTTTCCGCTGCGATGTGCGAGTGGCAATCGATAATCCCGGGAATAACGAACTGACCCGCAGCGTCGATCACCTGTGCGTCTTTCGGAGCTTTCACGCTCTGGCCGACTTCGGCGATTTTGCCATCCTTAATAAGGATGGAGCCGTGCTCGATGGTTCCATGCGAAACGGTGAGGATGGTGGCGTTTTGAATCACAATGACGGACGGAGCATCCGGCGGGGCAGCACAAAGAGAGACCGGGATGTAAAGGAGACACAGGAGGTAAATGAGGTTAAGGAGTCGGAAGTTCTTCGAGCTCTCGAAAGATTTGGCTGAAATTCTCACTGGACACCTCCAAGCACGGTAGCCGCTGCAGTTGTATGGTTTGTGGGTTTCACGCCAGTGAAATCGATCGAGAAACCTGGCCCGCTGATGCTTCCCTTCAGGGAAGTTCCATCAAACGTGCCGGAGAAGGTGACATCGGCAGGGCCTCCTTCGATGAGAATGTTGATGGTGAAACTGAACTTATCCACGCTCAAGTATCCGCTGATGATCGACGTGGTACCGCGCTGGCTGGCCACGGTGCCGGAGATGGCGCCATCCTTCTCCATCGTGAGGTCAGCAGTGGATTCCTCTGGACCACGGTCGGGCGTGGTATAGGAAAATTTCCATTTCCCGCTGATGTCGCCTTTCGGAGGATCCTTGGGCTTCTCCGGCTCGTGAACCTCAAATCTGCGGCCATCGACAAAGATCATTTTGATTTTCGTCTTCTCTTCAAATAAGTCGCCATCCGCGACGACGAGATTCGCGATTTTCCCGTTTTCGATAGAGCCCAGCCGGTCCGCGACGCCGAAAATTTCCGCCGCCGAAAGCGTAAGCGCACGAAGCGCGGTGTCCGGCGCGAGCCCCGCATCGATCGATTTCTTCGTGGCTTTCAGAATGTCCTTCGGCGCAGTGATCCCGCCGGAATAAAACGCAAACTTGACGCCAGCTTTGGCCAGCGCCGCAGGCGAAGACGCCGCGCGATCGCGGAACCGCAGCGTTCGCAGTGATGGCTTGTCTTCGGGATCGGCGTCTTTCTCAGCTTCAGGCCACTTGAGGTTCACTAGTACCGGTAATTTTTTCGCCGCGATTTCCGGTGCGACTTCATAAGCCATCTGCCCGCCGTAAAGAACGCCATTGACCCTCCAGCGGTCCACAAGCTCAAGACCGCGGCGCAATTGAATCGCATTGTTCGCCGGAATCAGAACCACCGCGTGATCTTCCAGAGCGTCGGCGAGCGCCGCTTCGGTACGGTCATAGCGCGGCCTCGCCGTGCTGCGAGGATTTTTTTCGTACACCGTCTGCGAGTTGATGCTCCACTCGGTGTCCAGCCAGACCTGATGAATGTAGGCAAGCACGCCCATGATCGAGCTCGGGAACCCGCCGCCAAAGCCGCCAGACGTCTGAAACGACAGCGGAATCGCCACAGGCGATTTCACGACGAGATCTCCGGCTCGTTCGCCCGCTAGATCGAGCACGGCCGCCTGCCCCGGAAAAATCCCGCCTTTAGGAGCAGAAACAACCGTTGTGAATCCGCCGTTCCGCCAAGTTTCGATGCGCTTGTCGCTCAGGCTGACTTCATCAGCCCCACTGCGCCACGGCGTGGAAGCAGGCCGGTCCTCCGGGCCGCGCGCCGCGCCTTCCTGCGCCCCTCGCCGCGGACCACCTCCGACTTCTCCACCCGCCTGAGGAGGGGCAGCGGGAATCCCTACATCGGTAAAAGCATCAACTAGCCCCGGATAAACCGTAAGACCTTTCCCTTCGACGACCCACGCTTCCGGCGGAATCGCGACGTCTTTTCCAATTGCGGTAATGAGTCCGCGAGCGATAACAATCGTGGCGTTCTCAACCGGTGGCCCAGACACGGGCACAACCTTTGCGCCGCGAATAGCGAAGTATTGCGGCTCGCCGCCCTGTGCCTGCAACGACGGCGTGGCACAGAACAGCGCCAAAAGAACGATGAAGCAGACCGCTGACGTACACTTAAATATGTGCTTGGAACGCATGCAAGACTCCTCGCGAAACGTTGAAAGGACGACCGTCCCCCGGCAACCGTGACTGGAGAACTAGACGCAAGAGGCTAGTGGGAAGTTACAAGCCAGTCAAGCACTTACGTCTTTCGTTCAAGAAAAAAACTTAGCAGGAGAGCATTCAAGCCGCGATTAGACTTATGACACGATGCGAATGGCAACTTCTCCCGTACCTTGTACTTTGAGGTATAACACTGTATATAACTCTCTCCGCTGAGGGCGCTCGACAGAGATTGGTGTGACTGCCCGGGGAAAGGCAGCAGGATTTAGTGGACAAAATCGTAATTAGCTCCGGAGAGCTCACGGATATCCAACCGGGACCGGAGCAAGCCGTCCGCCTCGAGCCGAAGCTGCCGCCGGCAATCCCCTTGTGGGGGCGGCTGGTGCCGATCTTGCTCGTTCCCGTTCTGCCGCTCTTATGCCTGGTTACGATAATTCTGCGAGTGGCGCTACGCACGCAGCCACCGCGAACACGCCATGCCTGGACGGCCTACCTTTCGACGCTTCTAGTTATCAGCGGAATCCTAACTTCTTTGGCCGTGGTCGTCGTGTTTTCCCTCGGTCCGTTGCCTTCTGTCGTCAGCAGTGGTCTGGCGGAACTTGATGAGCGCTCCGAGTACCCACGTTTGCCCAAAGACGGCACGATGACCGGCAGCGACGCTTCCAAGCAGCTCAAAAGCCTCGTCGCGGTCATCTCTCCCGCAGGCCAATCGCTTTTCGGCAAACGCGAGATTCTTTCGTCGTCCTTCGGGGCCGGCATGCTCTTGCACGCCAATTCCGCAGGCTATTTATTTGCGACAGCAAGGCACGTGATAAGCACGAGCGACTGGAGCGTCGCTAAGAAACCGCGCGCGATGGTCTCGCTGGCCTCCGGAGTGTGGTCCGGCGCGGACGTTATCGCTAGGCACCAGAACCTCGATCTCGCGCTGGTCTGGCTGCCGCGGCATTCCGGCCAAGGAGAATTTGTGCAGCCGGTCACCGAGGCCAAGGAAGGCGAAAGCATTTTTGTGATTGGCCACCCAGAGGGACTGAAGTTCACGCTCAGCACCGGGATAATTTCCAGATTGCAGGAAAACGTGCTTCAGATTTCGGCGCCCGTGAGCCCGGGAAATAGCGGCGGACCAGTCTATGACGAGCAAGGGAATCTCGTTGGAGTGGTGAGCTCGACCTTCGACAAGAGCGCCCAACCCAACGCCGAAAATCTCAATTTCGCGGTAGCGGCGAAGGCCCTTCTCCACGAATTCGGCTGGGAATTCACGCCCGAAGGCCGCAAGCAGTTCGAGGACTATTTGCATGCCGCCGGAAATTTTGGGAAATCCAGCGAGCATTCACGATCCAACGTTCCTGCCCTCTTCCATTCTTCCCCAGGGATAAAAACTGATGCCCACCATTAATGTGACGGTGTTCGATTCTACGGAAAACAAGCGGGTGCCCGTGGAACTGCCAGACGACGCCCCGTGCAACAAAATTGTAGCCGTGCTGGTGCAGAAATTGCGGCTGCCCACCAATGGACCCGATGGCGCGCCTTTGAGTTACAAGTTTCACCACAAAAATTCAGGACGCCAGATTCAAGATTCCCAGACTCTCGGAGAAGCGGGAGTGCACGAGGGAGACATCTTGCGTTTGCAACCGGAAATCACCGCAGGCTGAACATGAACCCGCCGAACATGGTTACGGTGGGCGCGCAGGAAGTCCGCGAGGACCGCTACAGCCGGTTCGGCCTGATTCCCTGGTGGGACCATAACAAAATCCGCGAAACCAAGGTGCTGGTCATCGGCGCTGGCGCCCTCGGCAACGAAATCCTAAAAAATTTGGGCTTGCTGGGATTCCGGGACATCGTGGTCATGGATCTGGACCGTATTGAGGAATCCAACCTCTCGCGGACGGTGCTATTCCGCGGCGAACACATCGGCGAGTACAAGGCCGATGTCGCCGCTCGCTCGGTCGAGGCCATCAGCGGTGATAGTAACGTGCGCGCGCTGGTTGGCAATGTGCTGCACGACTGCGGCTTGGGCCTTTTTGCCTGGAGCGATGTGATCCTGGCGGGACTCGACAATCGCGAAGCGCGCCTGTGGATTAACCGGTGTGCATGGAAAGTAAACCGGCCCTGGATCGACGGCGCGATTGAAGGCATCAATGGCGTCGCTCGAGTCTTCCTGGCCGGGTCGGCGCCGTGCTACGAGTGCACGCTCGGGGAAACCGACTGGAAGCTGCTGGAAAAACGCATGTCGTGCAATTTGCTGACGCGCGAAAGCAATGTCGAAGGCAAAGTGCCGACCACGCCGACAATCTCTTCCATCATCGCCGGAATTCAAGTCCAGGAAGCGGTGAAGCTGATTCATGGCATGCCCACCTTGGCAGGACATGGATTTGTGTTTGAAGGCTTGAACCACAGTTCCTACCGCGTGGAATACACCGCCAACGCGGATTGCATGAGCCATTACACGCTGGACCGCATCATGGAATGCCCGGAACGCGCGAGCCAATTGAAGCTGGCAGACTTGCTAGAGCGCGGTAGGCGTGACCTCGGCGCAAGAGAAGTAACCATCGAATTCAGCCGCGACGTCGTGCACAAACTCGTCTGCCCCAAGTGCGGCGCCGAGGAAGAACGCTTTGCTCCCGTCGGCAGCATTTCGTTTGCAGAAGGAAAATGCCCAAAGGACGGTCAGATGCGTACCGTCGCGACCATCCACAATTTTTCGGGGGCCGAATTGTACGGCGCGCGTTCGCTGGATCAATTGGGATTGCCGTTGTTCGATATCTTCACCGCAAGGAGCGCTGAACACGAACTCGGTTATTTAATCGCCGGTGACCGCGAAGAAATCCTGGGACGACGCACCGTCCCGGCGAGGCAACTATGAGAGTGCGGAAACACGGTGGGAAAGGGCCTCAACCAGCTGTTGTTGTCGAAAGTGAAGTGCTTCGGCAAATCCGTCAGCATGCGCGCTCCTGCAGCAAGGCGGAAGTTTGCGGCGTACTAATCGGCAGCGATGACAAAAACTCTGTGGTCATCGAAGCATGCATCGCCGGAGCAAACGCAGCCCAAGCCGGAACGCATGTCACGTTCACGCAAGACACCTGGGCGCATATCTACCAGACCAAGGACGCCAAGTATCCCGACTATCGCATTGTGGGTTGGTACCACTCGCACCCAGGGTTTGGCGTGTTTCTCTCCGATCACGATACCTTCATTCACAAGAATTTCTTTTCCTCCCCGCTTCAGGTTGCCTGGGTATACGACCCGCACAGCGACGAGGAGGGCTGCTTCGGCTGGGTAGGCCAGCGCCTCGAGCGTCTCAACGAAATCTCGGTCCTCGACCATCGAGGCGGCGAAGGTGCTGGAGAAACGGGAAAGCCTGAACCCGTCGGAATGCTCGGCGACGCCGAGGGCGACGAGATTGTCAGTCGCAAGCCGAAGGATGACGATGCGAATGACGCCCCAGCGTGGTTCCGCATTACGCTCTCCGTGGTTTCTTACACTCTCGTGCTTGTTCTCGGTTTCCTAGCCTCCTGGGTCTTCTTTCCCCACAAGGAAATGTATTTCATTGATACGTCAACGGGTCTCGTTTATGAGCCCACGCAAGACGGAAAGCATCTCCAGCAGGTGCCTGGTCTTCGGGTGGGTCCGGGTTTTGCCATTCCCAGCGATCTGCCCTTGACTCCCGGACCGCAGGGAAGCGACGCGATCAAAAAAGACGGCAGCGCCTCACCGGCAAACAATCAGGACACGAGCAAGGAGAAAAATGTCCCCCGACAAAAATAACGAGCCCATCAAAATCACCCTCGACGATCTGGCTCGGGTGGAAACGGCCGCGCCTGTTGCACCCATCACGCCCGGCCGTGGTCCAGGCGGCGCAAAAATCTACGGCAGCGTGACCGAGGCCGCCGACCAACCCGTCGCAACGTCCCCCGAGGAGCGTGGCAGCATTCTCTTGCAAGGCTGGTTCTACCTGGGTCTTGCCGGACTCGTCGGCGCAACCGCTGGCTGGGCTGCCATCGAGCCTTGGTTCGTGGATGGACCCGGGCCCGGCCGAGCTTGGCAAACCTTCGCTTTGATCGCACTTGTCGTTACTTTGCAATGCGTCGCGTACGGCGTCGCGGAAAGCATCGTTGAGCGCTCGCCCCAAAAGGCGCTGACTCGCGGTGGGCTTTCCATACCGTTGGGAGCGATCTTCGGAGCCGTGATCAGTGTCATCGCTGGGATTGTGTTTCTCATTTGTGTCTCTTTTGTGGCAGGCATGGGTGCGCAGACGGCAAGGAACCCCGCATTCTGGGTTGCGCGCGGCATTGCCTGGATGGTTCTCGGCGTAGCGCCAGGCGCCGTCTACGGAATTGTTGGACTTTCATCGAAAAAGGCGATGTATGGAATTCTCGGCGGAGTGATTGGTGCTGGCCTCGGTGGCATGCTCTTCGATCCCATCGCTCTTTTGACCAAAGGCGGAGCCGCCAGCCGCGGCGTGGGATTCGCCCTTCTCGGCCTGGCGACGGGTATTGCCATGGGGCTTGTCGAAAGCGCCCTCAAGGATCGCTGGCTGTACGTCACTGCCGGCCCGCTCGCAGGCAAGCAATTCATTTTGTACAAGCCGCGCACGGTCATCGGCAGCGACCAGAAGTGTGACATTTATTTATTCAAGGATCCAAACGTCCTCGCCGAACACGCTATCGTCGAAATTGCCGGCTCGCGCGTGCAATTCCGCGCCCTCGGCCCGGCCTACGTGTCGGGACAGCCCGCAAGGGTCCAGGTTTTGCAGAGCGGCAACGCCGTCCAGATTGGCAGATACGCGTTTCGCTATTCGGAAAGGCAGCGTAAGTGAATCCAGTCTGCCCCTATTGCCGGACGGAAGTCGGGTCCTCCGCCGAGGAGCGGCTTGACTGTCCCGGGTGCGGGACCCCTCACCATCCGGAGTGTTTTGCGGAAAATGGAGGCTGCACCGTCTTTGGCTGCTCCAAAGCGCCGCAGGACGAACCCAAAATCAGCGTCTCCGGCACGGAATTGAATCGAGCTCCGGCCCCGGTTGCCACGACGTCCTTTCCTCCCACTCCAGTTGCACGCAGGCACAGCGGTGGATTTTCCATTTTGCAGCTTTCCGGACCTTCACAGCCGCTGGAAGTCCAGAACCCACCTGCATCAGGAGCAATGCCCCCGCCGCCTCCGCCACCGGCTTCGGGAACAGGAGCGCCACCTCCTCCAGCACCCTCACCCAGAGGCGTATACGCGCCATTGCGTCCGCAGGACGTTATTCGAGGAACAGGAACGACAAAGAGCCGGCAGGTTTACGTACTGCTTGGCATTTTTCTGGGAATTTTCGGAGTGCACAATTTCTATGCTGGGTATATACAGAGGGCAGTTTCCCAGCTCTGCCTTACCGTGTTGACCTGCTTTTATGGAGCCGTGGTGAGCTGGATCTGGGCCATCGTGGAAGTTTGTACCATCAGCAAAGATTGCGACGGAGTGGAGTTCATCTGACGACGGAGGGGCAATGAATTATTTCATCAAGCGGGATCTCCAGGAATACGGGCCGTATACTCTCTCGGAACTCCAGCGCTATGTGGCGTCCGGAAATGTCTTGCTCACCGATCTCTGCCACAGCGAGGGCTCCACGGATTGGCTGCCTGTTTCCCAAGTAATTGGGAATATTCCCGTCCCGCAAGCCGCACCAGCGCCAACGCAGGCGTCGATTGCTGCCGCCGCGGCCGCGCGTTACCCTTCGCCGCCCTCGCTTCACTGGGGCATAGTTCTCTTGCTTGGGATCGTGACATGCGGGATCTTTTTATGGGTCTGGGCCATCGTCCAGGCAAACTGGGTCAGGAAAGTGCAACCCAACAGCAAAGGCATGATCCTGTGGTCCTTGGCAATTCTCTGCTCTCTCATTGATGGTGTCTTGTCCGCGCTGCCGGACAGCAACGCCAAGGGGCTAATGACCCTCTTCAGGCTTGCTGGCGTGATTCTTTGGATTTCCGGGTCCTTCAGCATGAAGAATTCCATCGAGGAACACTACAATACAGACGAACCCATCGGGCTTAGTCTGAATGGAGTAATGGTATTTTTCTTCAACGTCTTTTATTTTCAATACCACTTTAATCAGATCAATGAAACGAGAAAGCAACAAGGCGTGTACGCCTAAGTGAAATGACGGCCCTAACCAAATTGCGTGCGGTCGCGTTCGCCTCATTGGTCGCCGCTGCAGTGTTGTATCGCTTTCCGCCGGAGCAGTATCACTTTTATCCGCAATGCCCGATTTTCAAGTATTTGCACGTCTACTGTCCGGGCTGCGGCGCTACTCGCGCAGTGGCAGCTCTCCTTCATCTAAACATCGCAGAAGCTCTGCATTACAATGCATTGGTCGTCTCGATCATTCCCGTGGTGCTGGTCTACTTCGCGGCTGCCTACTGGAAAGCTACGCGGGACGAAGTTTTCACCTGGCCGCCCGTTCCGGCCGTAGCGCTCGCCGCATTAGTCGCAGTGTCCCTCGCCTTTGGCGCGGCGCGGAACTTCCTGGGTGGCTCGCTCTAGAGGAATCATGCTCTCTCCACGGATCAGGCGCCTGAAACTCGATTACGACACCTTGATTCAACGGTTTGCGAATTGGCCCGTAATTCAAATAAGTGGCACGGCCGGGATGCCGCCGGAAGTCTATCGCATCACGTACCAGATCAAGGGCCTGTACGTTTCGCCAACTGGTGAAATCCAGGAACGGGACACGCATCAACTGGAGGTCAACCTATCTCTTGGCTATCCCCGGCGTGCCCCACAATGCCGCATGATGGCTCCCGTCTTCCATCCAAATTTTGACGAAGGCAGTGTGTGCATCGGTGACTTCTGGGCCGCCTCGGAAGGCTTGGATGACTTGATCGTGCGGATCGGCCGGATGATCGCCTATCAGGAGTACAACACCAAGAGCCCGCTGAACGGGCTGGCCGCCAAGTGGGCCGCGCAGCATCCGGAACTTTTGCCCATCGACTCTCGGAACATCGCCCCGCCGACGGACAGGCCAGTTCAGGATAGCCCTGCACCCCCTCCGCCGACGGAGGCCGCACCCGCACCTATTCAATCCGCTGTCGACCCTAAGCCGCAGGATCCCTGGAATCAGCGTATTGTCGTCGAATAACCCCGCGCCGCATAAGCTCCCTGCAATCAATAGCCGAGCCCACCAAGCGTCGTGCAGCGCGACAGAATCTCGTCGAAAATAATTTAATAATTTCCGGAAACAAAATACGGGGATCCTCCGTTTCTTCTATTGCATTCCCATAGGGACTGTAGCATATAGGTATGGGTATCCCATAGGAGCTGCAGGAGAAAGCGCGTGGGCGATAAAAAAGACGTTTGGCAGGGCACCCTGGCCTTGATGGTACTAAAGACTTTGCAGGCCCTAGGCCCGCTCCACGGCTACGGCATTGCCCGCCGCATCGAACAGACCAGCGGCGACTTGCTGGCCGTCAACTACGGCACTCTCTACCCCGCGCTGCTGAAGCTCGAGCAGGAAGGCTACATTTCCTCTGAGTGGGGCACCTCTGACAACAATCGCAAAGCCAAGTATTACAAGCTGACGCGCGCCGGCCGCAAGCAACTGGAAAAGGAAGCCCGCGAGTGGAACCAGACCACGGAAATCTTGGCGCGCTTCTTGGCCCCCGGAAAGGAAAGCGCATGAGACGCCTGCGCGCTTTATTCCTCCGTCTGGCGGCCCTATTCCGCAAAGACAGGCACGATCGCGAAGTTGCCGCCGAGCTGCAATCCCATCTCCAGTTGCACATCGAAGACAATTTGCGTGCAGGGATGAGCACGCAGGAAGCGCGCCGCCAGGCGCTCATCAAGCTTGGCGGCATGGAACAAACCAGAGAAATCGTTCGCGAGCGAAGGAGGCTGCCCATGCTGGAAATATTGCTGCAGGATCTGCGCTACGGCATGCGCATGATATCGAAGAATCCCGGATTCACGATCGTGGCCACCGTTACCTTGGCGCTGGGCATTGCCGTGAACGCCACCATGTTCAGCCTCGTCAGCGCCTTCCTGTTGCGGCGCCCGCCAGCTCACGATCCCGAACACGTGGTGGTGGTGACTTCAATTAATCCCGCGCCGGCTTTCCAGGCCGACCTTTCTCCTCTCTCCGCCCCCAACTACCTCGCCTGGCGAGACGCAAACCAGGTGTTTGCCGATGCTGCCGCTGCCGATCAAAACCGCTCCATCAACTTAACCTCCCAGGGCCTGTCCGCCGAGGCGGGCCAGCCGGAGGTGCTCCGCTCGGCGGCCGTTTCGGCCAACTATTTCAGCGTCCTCGGCGTCTCTGCGCAGCATGGCCGGACGTTCGCAGACGGAGAAGACCAGCTCGGCCGCGACCATGTCACTATCCTCAGCCACGAACTCTGGGAACGGCGCTTCGGTTCCGACACTTCGCTCATCGGCCGTACCATACGCCTAAACCGCGAAGACTATTCCGTCGTCGGTGTGATGCCTCGGAATTTCCAGTTGCTGGGCTTCGCACCTCAACTATGGACCCCGCTTGTGTTGGCGGCGGCCGATCAAACTGCGGCCGCCCGCAAGGACCGTTCCTTATACATCTTCGCGCGCCTGAAACCTACTGCCACTGTTGACCAGGCCCGTGCGGAGATCGTCGCCATGGCGCACCGCGCTGAGGAGAATTTCCCCGAGTCCGAAAAAGGTTGGGGGGCCTCCGTACGTACTCTCCCCGACTTCCTCATCTCTGCTTTTGGCATTCGCAGCGGCCTCGCCGTCATGATGTCAACCGTGGGTTTTGTCTTGATGATTGCCTGCGCCAACGTCGCCGGGCTCCTCTTGGCCCGCTCCGCGCGTCGCCGCAAGGAATTAGCCGTTCGTCTCGCTCTGGGGGCGGGACGAATCCGTGTCATTCGTCAGTTGCTCACCGAAAACCTGCTGATCGCCCTACTTGGCGGTGGCCTCGGTCTCGCGCTTGCCTATTGGGGCATCAATTTTATGCGCGCCCGTTTGAGCTTTAACGCCGCAATTTCCGCCGTTCCGATCACTCTCGATTCGAACGTCTTGCTGTTCACCGTCGTTGTCTCTATGGCTTGCGCGTTGCTCTGCGGCTTTGCCCCGGCTTTGGAGGCCGCGCGCACCGATATCAACGCTCACTTGAAGGACGAGAGCCGCGCATCCTCATCCGGCCGCTCGCATAGCCGTCTCCGGACCATCATGGTGACCGGTGAAATCGCCCTCGCTCTATTCCTTCTCATCGGCACTGGCTTGCTCATCCGCGGAATTTTTCTCATCGAACATCAGAACCTGGGTTTCGAGGCGGATCATCTCCTCACTGCCGCTGTGACCTTGGATACCGCACGCTACAAAGACGCCAGTCAGCGGTCCGCATTCGTCAGGGACATCCTTCCGCGCCTCCAACGCCTTCCTGGCTCGGAGGCTGTTGCAGTTTCTTCCGACTTGCCGAGCACCGGACCTAACACGGTCACTTTGCAGATCAAAGGCCAGCCGGATTTGCCCGCCAACCAGAGACCTACTGCTCTCGATGTTCTCGTGACCGTTGATTACTTCCGGACGGCTGGCATCCCGTTATTGCACGGCCGCGCGTTTACAGACGCGGAAAGCGCCACGACGCCCCGGATCATCCTCGTAAATCAGGAGTTTGTCCGCCGGCATCTCAACGGTCAGGAGCCGCTCGGAAAACAGATTCGCTTGGACGTAGCCGGCGCTCCTCCCGAATGGAGCGAGATTGTCGGAGTCGTCGGCAACGTAAAAACCTACTCCGAAGCGACGAGCGACGATCCACAAGCCTACGAGTTCTTCTTCCAGCGGCCCGTCCCTTCCTTCTCTCTCATAGTGCGGTCAAATGCCGATCCTGATAGCTTGGCCCCCGCTCTGCGCGAGGCCGTCGCGCAAGCGGATGTCGAACTTCCTCTGGATCGTCTGATGAGCATGGACTCCGTGATCGAGCGCCAGAGAGGCGGTGATGTGTTATTCACCCGAATTTTGGGCGTCTTCGCCATTCTCGCCCTGATCCTTTCGGCAATCGGGATTTACGGCCTGATCGCCTATTCCGTGGGCCAGCGCACGCATGAAATCGGAATTCGCCTCGCTCTCGGAGCCGACCGCCGCGACGTCCTTCGCATGGTTTTGTGGGAAGGCTTGAAGATGGCTGCCATTGGCGCAACCGTTGGACTCGCTATGGCCCTGCCCCTGCCGAAGCTTTTCGACGCCATATTCTTCGGCCTGCATTTTAGTGAGCTGCGGCTCTTTTTCGTCGTGCCGCTCGCAATTCTTTTGGTGGCAATGCTGGCGACGTACATTCCCGCGCGGCGCGCCACGCGTGTGGATCCCATGGTCGCGCTTCGCTACGAATGATCTTGTAGTTGCCGGTCTTTGGACCGGTCGTGTCGTGCAGGATGGATATGAGGCAATTTGCGTTCTTGGTTTGTGCGGCTTGGCGGATTCCTCCACAGGAATCGCAGCGACCGCGAACTTTCGGCGGAGATGGAGTCCCATCTCCAAATGCACATCGAAGACAATCTGCGCGTGGGCATGAACGCAGTAGAAGCGCGACGGGAGGCACTCATGAAACTCGGTGGCGTTGAACAAACCAAGGAAATCTATCGCGAGCGCCGTGGGATCCCTCTTCTTGAAACCCTGTTCCAGGATTTGCGCTTTGCCCTTCGCATGCTCCTGAAGAATCCCGGCTTTACCGTGGTTGCGACTCTCACACTGGCACTAGGCATCGGCGCGAATACCGCGATTTTCAGTGTGATTAATGGCGTGTTGCTCAGTCCGCCTCCCTACAAGAATCCGCAGCAACTCGTGGTTATAAAGGAACACGATTCGCTCCCGAATGTCATGGCTATCCAGAGAGAGGCGCGAGCATTCTCACAGGGTGGCGGAATCAACGTCGAGAAGATGGACTACACCGGCGGAGCCGAACCTGTGCAAGTGCGTGTCGGGCAGATCGATGCGGGGTTCCTCGAAACGCTAGGCGCGCAGCCGATGCTGGGCCGGACCATTTCGGAGCAGGAAGACGTGCAAGGCGGGCCGCATCTCGCCATGGTCAGCAACCATTTCTGGCAAGACTACCTTGGCAGCGATCCACATGCGGTGGGCCGCACGATTCAACTGGGGGGAAACTCTTATACGGTAATCGGCGTTATGCCCGAGAGTTTTGCTCCGCCAGTGGAGCACGCCGACGTTTTCGTTTCACTCTGGGCCAGCGACCCGGGAGGGGCTGCTGAGCGCGATTTGCACTTCATGCATACCTATTGGCGATTGAAGCAGGGCGTCACGCTCGCGCAGGCGCAGGCCGAGATGGCCGCGATCGACCGCCGGCTGGCGGAGCAGTATCCCGCCGAAGAAAAAGAACGGAAGAGCCAATTAGTTCCGCTGCATGAATGGCTGGTGGGAGACGTGCGGTCAGCACTGCTGGTGCTGTTCGGAGCTGTAGGCCTGGTACTGCTGATTGCATGTGCGAATTTCGCCAGCTTGCTGATGACACGGGCCGTGGCGGGGCGCCGGGAATTGGTGATCCGCGCGGCGCTGGGCGCGGGACGCGGCCGGTTGATCCGGAAAACACTGACGGAGAGCGCGCTGTTGTCGATTCTCGGCGGCGCTGCCGGATTGTTGCTCGCGCAGTGGGGCACGAGCATGCTGCTGGCACTGAGGCCGGCGAACCTGGCGCTGCTGAGCGGGATTCACACCGATACACGGGTGCTTGCGTTCGTCTTTGCGGTCTCGGTGCTGACTGCCATCGTGTTCGGAATGGCGCCGGCGTGGATCGCGGCTCGTGCGGATGTTGCGGAGGCGCTAAAAGAGAGCGGGCGGAGCACGACTGCAGGCACGATGGGGCATCGCATAAGAAAAACTCTGGTCACGTCGGAACTTGCACTTGCTTTGGTCCTGCTGGTCGGGGCTGGTTTGCTAATCAAAGGATTCTCACGGTTGCGCTCGATGAACCCCGGTTTCAATTCCGCGAACGTAATGACGATGTATCTCCAATTGCCCACGACGCGGTACGGCGAAATCCCCAAACAAACCCAGTTCCGCCGCGAGTTGCTCACCCGCTTGAATTCCCTGCCGGGCGTGCAAGCGGCGATGGTGACTGATATACCGCTCGGCGGGAATTATGTGGGCCACCGTTTCGTTATCGACGGACGCCCTCCAGTGGCCGTGGGAGGTGAGCCTCTGGTGCAAACCCTTTCGGTGATGGGCAATTACTTCCACGTGATGCAGATTCCCCTGCGCGCGGGTCGCGAGTTCACCGCCTTGGACCGCGAAGGGCAACCACTGGTGGCAATTGTGAACGAGGAAATGGTGCGAGAATTTTTCCCACACGAAAGCCCAATCGGCGTGCGCATCCGCTGGGCGGGCGACGCAGGGCCGCCACAATGGATGACCGTCATCGGCGTAGTGGCCGACGTAAAACATTCAGGATTGAATCAACCGACGGACCCCGCTGTGTATACCCCTTTTTCGCAGAACGACGAGAGATGGAGGCACTTTATGACGCTCGCCATCCGAACGCGTGGTGCGACGTCCGGGCTGGTCGGAGAAGTGAAGAACCAGGTTTGGAGCCTGGACAGCCAGATTCCGGTAAGCGATGTTCACACCATGGACGAGCTCATGGCTGTGTCGCTGGCGCAGCAGCGCTTCAACATGCTCCTGCTTGGACTTTTCGCAGCACTTGCGCTGATTCTCGCCGCGGTGGGAATTTACTGCGCGATGGCCTACGCCGTGAGCCAGCGAACGCACGAGATTGGTATACGGACAGCGCTGGGAGCGCAACGACGCGACGTATTGCGGCTCGTTATGGGCGATGGAGCGAAGATTACGCTCTTTGGCATCGTCATCGGGATTGCAGGTGCTCTCGCTCTGACTCGGCTGATGGCCGGCCTGCTTTTCGAGGTGAAGCCCACGGACCCCGCGACATTCGTGGCTGTCGCGATCCTGCTCGCGCTCGTCGCCCTCGCGGCATGTTACATCCCGGCGCGGCGCGCGCTTCGCGTCGATCCTCTTGTTGCGCTGCGCTACGAATGATTTTGTAGTGGCCGGCCTGCCTCAGGCAGGTCTTCAGACCGGTTACTGTCGCGAGGAATGACTATGAGGCGATTGCGTTCTTGGTTTCTGCGGCTCGGCGGATTATTCCGCAGGCAACAGGGCGACCGCGAATTCTCCGCCGAGATGGAGTTCCATCTCCAAATGCATGTCGACGACAATCTGCGCGCGGGCATGACTGCGGCACAGGCACGACGGGAGGCGCTTATGAAACTCGGCGGTGTCGAGCAAACCAAGGAAATCTACCGCGAGCGGCGCGGGCTCCCGTTCTTCGAAGTGTTACTGCGGGACCTGCAGTTTGCCCTGCGCATGCTCCGGAAGAATCCTGGATTCACAGCCGTTGCAGTGTTGACCCTTGCGCTCGGGATTGGCGCCAATTCCGCCATCTTCCAGATGCTGGATGCCTTGACCATCCAATCGCTCCCGGTCCGCAATCCGCAAGAAATCGCAGAAGTCGACATTGCCAATAGGGAAGGCGTCAGAGGCAGCGTTGAATTTTGGGGTGCGGATGCGACCTACCCGCTCTGGGACGAGATTCGCCGTCGCCAACAAGCATTTTCCAGTGTCTTTGCGTGGAGTCCCGGCCAGTTCAACCTGAGCCCCAGCGGAGAGGCACGCTTCGCTTCGGGGCTCGAGGTAAGCGGCAATTTTTTCAGTGCCCTCGGAATACAGCCGGCGCTGGGACGCCTGTTCGTTGACGCTGACGATACACGCGGCTGCGGCTCCCCAGGCGTTGTACTCAGTCATACATTCTGGCAGACCGAGTTTGCGGCGGACCCTTCGGCCATCGGCAAGAAACTCACCCTGGAACATCGCCTTTACGAAATCATCGGTGTCGCACCCGCAAATTTCACCGGCCTGGAGGTTGGCAAGAAGTTTGACTTGGCTATCCCCCTTTGCGCCGACCAAATTCTAGACCCCGACGACAATCGCTTGAACTCCAGTGTCGAGTGGTGGCTGGTTGTAATGGGCCGCTTGAACCGTGGATGGACAATCAAGAAAGCCAGCGAACATCTTTTCACCATTTCCCCCGGCATATTTGAATCATCGCTTCGGCCAGACTATCCGAAAGCCAGCGTTCCACAATATTTGAAACTGAAATTGACAGCCAAACCAGCGGGCAGCGGCCTTTCCCTGCTGCGCGAGAGCTACGCGAGTTCCCTCTGGTTGCTCCTTGCGATCACAGGCGTTGTGCTGCTCATTGTTTGCACTAACCTGGCAAATCTCATGCTCGCGCGGGCCAGCGCTCGCGAGCGTGAGCTCACCGTAAGAACCGCGCTCGGCGCCTCCCGAATGCGGCTGCTCTCCCAATTGTTGACCGAGGGTGTTCTGCTCGCGTTTGCCGGGGCGATCCTGGGAGTGTGGGTCGCCACTGTCTTGAGCCGGCTCTTGGTGCGGTTTCTTACCACTGAGTCCAATCCCATCTTTCTCCCCCTCCACTTGGATTGGAGGACGGTCTTGTTTGTTTCGTGCGTCGCGGCCACCACCTGCATTCTGTTCAGCCTCGCGCCCGCCCTTCGCGGGACTAGTGTTTCACCCAGCGCCGCTTTGAAGTCGTCGGGCCGGGCAGTCACGTCTGGTCCTGGCCGTTTCACACTCCGCCGCTTTCTGGTCGTTTCTCAAATCGCGTTCTCGTTCATGCTGCTGATCGGTGCTCTGCTGTTTACTCGCAGCTTCTTGAATCTCACCGCCAACGACACCGGCCTTCAATGGAAGGGCGTCCTAATCTCATATCTTGATCTGTCCCGCTTGAATCTTCCGGTCGAACGCCGCCAGCCGTTCAAAGCCGACCTGGTCCGCGCCCTCGAACAAATTCCCGGCGTGCAGTCGGCTACGGAAACCAATATCGTTCCTCTTAGCGAAAGCGGGTGGACCAATCAAGTGTGGATGGACGGCACGGATTCGTCTCAGCAGACCGAGTGCTCTTTCAGCTCGGTTAGCCCAGGTTATTTCGAAACCATGGGCATTCATCTGTTGGCAGGCCGAAACTTCTTCGCCAACGATTTGCCGGGCGCGCCAAACGTCGCCATTGTGAACGAGTCCTTCGCTCGCACGGTTCTACAAGGTGCCAACCCCGTAGGTCTGCGATTTTGGAGAGAGGCCACTCCGCGAAGTCCGGAAATGCGCTTTGAGATTGTGGGGGTCGTGAAGGATTCAAAATATCGCGATCTTCGCGGGCCTTTGGCTCCTATCATTTTTTTGCCCCAGTCCCAGGACCAGCACCCGGCAGCTTTTGCTCAAGTCCTGATTCGTTCCAGTTTGCCGCCGGCCGAAACTCTTGCCAGCGTGAAGAGCGCCGTTCTTCGCGTCAGTCCGGAAATCATCGCTACCTATCAAGTCTTTGACACCATGGTCCGCGATTCCTTGATAAATGATCGGCTCATGGCCTGGCTTTCCGGTTTCTTTGGCTTGCTCGCCATCGTCTTGGCTGCCATCGGTCTCTACGGCGTGATTGCTTACGTGGTTGCCCAGCGGACAAACGAAGTCGGCATACGCCTGGCGCTTGGCGCAAGTGGCAGAGAAATTCTCAGCATGTTTCTGTATGAGACTGTGGTCTTGCTGGGAATTGGCTGTCTGGCGGGCGGTGCCTTGTCCTTGGCCGCCGGCCGCGCCGCTAGCGCACTCCTCTATGGAGTAAAGCCATACGATCCGGTGATATTTGTTCTCGCGGCAACTTTGCTTGCAGCAGTGGCAATTCTTGCGAGCTTCGTCCCGGCCCGCCGTGCCACACGCGTCGATCCCCTGGTCGCGCTGCGCTACGAATAGTCAGGAGGTGACATCATGAGATCCATCCGTGCATGGCTTCTTCGGCTCGGCGGCCTGTTTCACAAGCAACGCCGTGATCGCGACCTTGCCGCTGAGCTCGACACCCATCTCCAGATGCACGTCGAAGACAATTTGCGCGCGGGCATGTCCGCTTCAGAAGCGCGCCGCCAAGCCCTCATCAAACTCGGCGGGCTTGAGCAAACCAAAGAAATCTACCGCGACCAGCGCCGCCTGCCGCTCTTGGAGACTCTTTTTCAGGATCTGCGATTCGCGTTTCGTCTCCTGCGAAAAAATCCCGGCTTCACCTCGATCGCCGTCTTGACTCTCGCCCTCGGCATGGGCGCCACAACCACCATCTTCTCAGCCGTGAACAGTGTCATCCTCCGTCCTTTACCTTATCAAAATCAGGATCGCCTTCTGCGCGTCCAGGAAACACATCCGGGGGCTCCCGGCGCGGGCGTGATTTTCTCTGCTCTGGGTATGACTTACGCCACTTTTTTGGATCTCGAACGCGAAGCAAAAGCAATCGAAAATGTTTCTGCGTACCGCGATTGGGCTTTCAATATCACCGGCGGAAGTGAGCCAGAGCAAGTTTCGGGGGCCCTCGTGTCGGGAAGTTTTTTCGCCGCTTTGGGCAGCCGCCCCTTGCTTGGCACAACCATCCAACCGGAAGATGACCAAGCAGGCGGGAATAATCGCGTAGTCGTCCTCAGCTATGCGCTGTGGCAGAGCCGTTTCGGTGCCGACCCCAAGATCCTGGGGCAAACGCTCAAGATAAACGCCGAGCCTTTCACTGTGATTGGGTTAATGCCCCCTGGCTTTGATTTCCCGCAACGGTCGGAAATGTGGTGCCCGTTGGTTGCTGGAGGGAACCTGCACGACAACCGCCGCGCCCACTTGCTTACCGTGCTTGTCGATCGCAAGCCCGGCCAATCGATGGCTGGCGTGCAAGGCGAATTGACCGCCTTTGCCGAAAGTGTCGAGAAAAGAAATCCCGGCGTGGATGATCCTTCACTCACGCTCAACGCCGTGACTCTGCAAAAAAGTCTCGTCGCTCCTGTTCGCCCCGCGCTCGTCATTCTTCTCTTTGCCGTCGGATTGCTGCTCCTGATTGCTTGCGCCAACGTGGCCAACCTGTTGCTGGCACGTACCTCGGCTCGGCGCAAAGAGATTGCCGTCCGCCTGGCGCTCGGTGCCAGCCCAGCTCGGCTCGCCACGCTGTTGCTGGCCGAAAGCGTTTTTGTCTCGCTCCTTTCGGGATTGGTGGGGTTATTCTTCGCAGAAGCGGGGCTGACTTTCATTCGCGCCCAACGCGCGGAAGATTTGCCGCGCTTCACAGAAATCAATCTAGACTGGCACGTTTTCGCATTCGCCTTTAGCGTTTCCATTCTTTCAGGACTTCTTTTCGGCCTCGCTCCTGCCCTCGCCGGAGCAAAACTCAATTTGAATGCCCCACTCAAAGAAGACAACTGGGAACCAACAGGTGCAGGTGTGCGGATTTCGAATGGGACGCTCACCATCCTGCAATACGGCCTGGCCACGATTTTGCTCTTCGGCGCTGGCCTGCTGGGCAGCAGTCTTCTCCGTGTTCTTCGCGAGAACCCCGGATTCAATTCCGATCACCTGTTGACCCTGCAAGTTTTTCTTTCGTCGGTCAATTACCCCGAAGAATCCGCGAAACCCGCGATCATATTGCACGAAATGCTCGAACGCGTTCGCGCCCTCCCCGGCGTGCGTTCCGCGGGAGTGGTAAACGCCCTGCCCATCACCGGAGGTCCAAGCACAGAATTTGTAATCGAAGGCCGCTCCGCCCCCCGCCTTGGCGATGAGCCCAGCGCTGACATTCGCGTGGCCGACCCGGGCTACTTCCCTGCCATGGGTATTCCGCTGCTCGCGGGCCGGGTTTTCACCGAACATGACAATGCCGGCTCTGCTCGCGTTGTCCTCGTTAACGAAACGCTGGCCCGAACATTTTGGCCCAACCAAAATCCTATCGGCCGGCACATCACGATGAAAGATTGGGGCCCGCCGCTCACCGGCGAGATCGTAGGCGTAGTCGGCGACGTCAAGACCAACGGCCTGGACGCGGAAGTGGGCCCGATGATCTATTGGTCTTACGCGCAGTTTGGACAAATTTTCAACGCCATGGTGGTGCGCACCGACGGCGATCCGCTTCGCTTGACTGCGGCGGTGAAGGATCGCATCTGGTCAGTCGACAGAGACCAGCCGGTCTCGCGAATTCAGACGACGGAGCAGATTCTCTCCGATTCCGTCGCGCGGCGCCGCCTTTACGTCGTGCTCCTGGGAGTTTTCGCGTCGGTCGCGCTGTTCCTTGCGGCGGCAGGCATCTATGGCGTCGTGTCTTATTCCGTCACGCAGCGCACGCGCGAAATCGGCATTCGCGTCGCCCTCGGCGCAGAACGCGCCGACGTTCTGTGGATCATCATCGCCAAAGCCGCGAGGCTCGCGCTAGCCGGTGAGCTCCTCGGAATTTTTCTTGCGCTCGGGCTTACGCGGCTCATGGCCAGCCTGCTCTTTGGGATTAGCGCCGCAGACCCGCTCACGTTCGCGGGTGTTGCAATCTTGCTAAACCTCGTTGCGCTCGCCGCTTGCTACATCCCGGCGAGGCGTGCCATGCGTGTCGATCCGATGGTTGCGTTACGTTATGAGTGAAAGATCAGTTTCAGTTTTTTGGCTGTTACTTTTCGCTTCGAGTTTCCTATTTCAATTTTCTGATTTTCGGCTACGGCTTCTTTTTCTTGAAGAGGCCGCCGATGGCGTTGAGGGCGTCGGCAGGATTTTGCCCTTGCGCTTTGTTCGTGCCGGCGGAAGACTTCCCACCGAGGCATCCCAGCTTGGATTTGAAGAGGTCCTTCGCGAGACCGCCTACGTCTGGAATAAATTTCGGCTCTGCGGTCGTGCCTTGAATTTGAAACGGAACTTTCAGTCCTTCGCTGCATGCGCTGCCGCCGCTGCCGGTTACCGCCGCAAGCAGCCCGCCTAGTTCGCCTCCACCTCCGCCTGCGGACGAGGCTGCTGAGCTGCTCGCTTCTTTCGTGAGCGTGGCGAGCATTTTGAAATCGAGCGCGTTCTTCGAGTTCAGCGTGCCTGCGCCAGTCAGCTCTCCGATGGTTGGAACCACGGCAATAAAGTCGTCGGCTTTGATGCCTTCGGGCGCGACTCGAACGTTGGACGTGAGCTTTTCAATATTCAGGTCCTTGCCGGATTTGATTCCCGCGAGCGAAGCGATCGAGGACATCTTCGAGCCGAGATCGAAGCCCGCGAGTACGCCGTTGAAGAGGCCGACGTTTCCACTGGTGACCATTTTATTTGTGGGACCGGCAATGGTGAGATCGGTGTTCAGCGTGCCAGCTGTGAGAGAAGCGCCCTTAGGCAGATTTACGCCGAGCGCGGGAAGGAAAGCTTCGAGATCTTTCGCGGGCATGTCTTTAGCATCGAGCTTAATGTTGACCGCGGTGGCCTCGCCTGCGGTTTCATAGGTGCCGTTCAGATGCGCTGCGGCGCTCCCGATATTGAGAGTTGAAGGTTCCAGGACGCCGGCGTTTTTGCGGAGATTGTATTTCGTCGCAAAATTCACGGTCACTGGAACTCCGGCGGGCGAACCACCGGCAACGAGAAGCGCCTTGGAAAACTTCAACGTGCCTTTGGTTTGCGCTTCGCCGCCTTGCGAAGAAACGTTGGCATCCAGATCCGCGATGCCACCGAGGCCCAGGGACGAATCGACGAAACCGGTGGAGGCTACGTTTAAGGCGGTGATGTCGAGCTTGGCATCGAGAGGAGTAAACGTGGTGTCCTCCTGGTCTACGGGACCGAGCGTGCCTTCCAGCTTGAATTTCCCGCCGTCAGGCAAATCGGCGGTGACGGTGACGGGAAATTTCGAGGTAATGGAAACGTCGGAGGCAGTGACATCGACATGATCGTAAGTGCTGCGCTTTTGCGAATTCGTCGTGCCGACGATGATGCTTCCGTCGGTGAGCGAGAGTTTTTTGATGGAAATGTCGGCAGCGTTTGTTGCGCCGGATGATTTTTCGGCGGGCGCTTTTTTGGCCTGCGACTTCGCGGCGGCACCGCCGAGCGAAGAGAAATTCCATATGCCGGCGGCGTTGTGGAGCAAAGTCACCTGGGGACTGGCAATCGTTACGCCAGTAACGTTCAGAGTTTTCGAGAAAATCAGCGGCATAATTTCCACGCCGACCTGCAGTGACTTGGCGGTGAGAAAAGGTGTCGAACTGAATTTCGGGTCATCGCCAATAGCAAGGTTATCGGCAGAAACCGAGCCGCTGAGCAGCGACAGGCTCAGGTTGCCCAACTCCACTTTGCGGCCGAGCGCCGCGGAAGCCTTTTCTTCAATGGCGGGCCGGAACTGATTCACCGGAATCAGGAACGGGATGACGAGAACAAGCACAATCAACAAACCGACGACAATGAGAACAATTTTCAACGCTTTATTCATGACGACCTCCGGTCCGGAAGGGCGGGTGAGGTTGGGTGCGGCGAGTGAAATCGTACCACGGACGGGCAGGGAACGTGCGACGTGCCTCGGGCGCTCCAAGGGCGAAAAAGGGCGCAACAATGCTGCGCCCCTGCAAGAGTGGGGAAAGGTGCTGAAAGGGGCGGGAAACTGGTACGCTCTTGGCGCGATTGGAGCGGGGGATATGGAACTTGTGAAGGCGGCGAAGGGCGGGCAGGCGGCGAAGAGTGCCAAAGTGCTCGTGGTGGATGTGGGCGGAACGAACATCAAGATGCTGGCAACGGGGGAAAAGGAGCCGCGCAAGATGCCGTCGGGGCCAACGATGACGGCGGGGAAAATGGTGCGAGTGGTCAAAGAGTGCGTTAAGGATTGGAAATACGACCGGGTGTCACTGGGATACCCAGGGCCGATCATCAACGGGCATGCGCTTCGCGAGCCGCACAACCTGGGAGGCGGGTGGATGAAATTCGATTTCAGCAAGGCGTTTGGATGTCCAGTGAAGGTGATCAATGACGCGGCGATGCAGGCGCTGGGAAGTTATCAGGGCGGGCGGATGCTATTCCTGGGACTGGGCACGGGGCTGGGATCGGCGATGATCGTGGATGGAATCCTGGAGCCGATGGAGCTGGCACACCTGCTTTATAAGAATGGGAAAACTTACGAGGACTACCTCGGTCTGCGCGGGCTGGAGCGGATGGGAAAGAAAAAGTGGCGACGGTACGTGGCGAAAGTTGTGGAGAATCTGAAGGAGGCTCTGGGAGCCGACTACGTTGTGCTGGGCGGGGGAAACAGCAAGAAATTGAAGGAGCTGCCTGATGGAGCGCGGCTGGGAAAGAATGAAAATGCGTTTGTCGGGGGATTCCGGTTGTGGGAGAAATGACGGAGCAGGCGAACCCAAGAGAAAGCGGAAGGAAGTTGGGGTCTGTTGACATCGTTCGAGAACGGATTATTCGCGGCGCTGCGGCAGCGGGAGGGGCAAGCCCCTCCCCTACAACTGGCGTCTCGATGGCCGAGGAATTCGACAAGTGCCAGAAGTTACGATCGGCGAGGACAGGGGGAGTCATGGAGAGACGGGCGTTTATGAATGTTGCGGCGGGGGCCGCAGCGGCGCTGGCGTTCAAGCCGCTGGCGTTGGCTGGGGAGCAGGAACGGAAGAGCCCGGTGTCATATCCCGATGCGGCGCTGGAGGTGGTTGACCCGCGCTTTGGAAAATACGTGCAGGGCAACGCGGCGGTTGAGCGTTTGTACACAGGCACGCGATGGTCAGAGGGGCCGGTGTGGTTTGGCGACGGGCGGTATCTTTTGTGGAGCGACATTCCGAATAACCGGATGTTGCGGTGGAGCGAGGACACGAGAGAGGTCAGCGTGTTCCGCAGCCCGTCGAACTACAGCAACGGGAACTATCGCGACCGCCAAGGCCGGCTGCTCACCTGCGAGCACGACGCGCGGCGGCTGACGCGCACCGAATACGACGGCACAATCACCGTGCTGATGGACGGATTTCAGGGCAAAAAACTGAACGCGCCGAATGACTTAGCTGTGCACTCCGACGGGGCGATTTGGTTCACCGATCCCGGCTACGGAATTATGTCGAACTACGAAGGGCACAAGGCTGCGTTCGAGCTGCCTGCGGTGGTTTACCGGCTCGATCCGAAGACGCGCGAGGCAACGGTGGTGGCGAGCGACATGGTCAAGCCGAATGGGATTTGCTTTTCCCCCGACGAGAAACTGCTGTACATCGTGGATACCGGAACACCGAAGCGCAGCGCTGACCCTCATCCGATTCGCGTGTATGACGTCGTCGATGGCGTACGGCTGAAGAATGGGCGGCTGTTTGTGGACATGACTCCGGGCTCGTCGGACGGGATTCGGTGCGATACGGACGGGAATGTGTGGTCGGCGGCGGGATGGGGACCAGCGGACTTCAACGGCGTGCATGTGTTTGCGGCGGATGGGAAGCTCATTGGGAAGATTCACCTTCCGGAGACTTGCGCGAACCTGTGTTTCGGCGGCGTGAAGAAAGACCGGTTGTTCATGGCAGCGAGCCAGTCGCTGTATGCGGTTTATGTGAATGCGGAGGGCGCGCAGTTGCCGTGAGAAACCGGTGAAGCGAGATGAAGCAGAGGGATAAAGAACGGGTCTCAAGACCCTCCACTACACGTGAAGGAGACATGGCAACAGCCTCAAGGTTGAATGGAGGAAAGATCGCGGACATCGAGCCGGTGATGGTACGCGTGCCGGAGGGCTGGTTCGAGATGGGATGCGCGACTGGGCGGGATGATGAGAAGCCAGTGCATCGCGTGTGGGTGGACGCGTTTGAGCTTGGCGCTTATCAGGTGACGAACGCGGAGTACGGTTGCTTTCTTGCGGCGATGGGCGGCACCCCGCCGCCTCATTGGAAAGATGCAAATTTCAATGATCTAAGGATGCCGGTGGTGGCGGTGTCGTGGCATGAAGCGACGAGTTACTGCGAGTGGCTGAGCGGTGCCACGGGCAAGTCTTATCGCTTACCCACGGAAGCAGAGTGGGAGCGGGCAGCGCGCGGAGGCGCGGAAGGATTTTTGTACCCCTGGGGAGATGCGCCTCCGGAGATGGTTCCGGATTATGCAAAGCGATGGAAATTGGGGCCGGAGCGGGTGGGATTGTATGCGCCAAATGCTTATGGGCTTTACAACGCCGGCGACAATGTCCATGAATGGTGCGTCGATTGGTATGACGACGGATACTACGCGCGGTCGCTCGAGCGAAATCCACAAGGACGGCAGGGCGGCACGCGGAGGGCTTCGCGGGGAGGCTCGTGGCGGCACCATATTAAGGTGACGAGGACTGCGGCGCGTTCCAGCATTCCTCCAGAATTTCAATACGCGGATTATGGATTTCGGGTGGCGCGGACGATGACGGGCTGAGTCGAGGGAGGCGGATCGCCTCATGCGAACTGGAAATTTCGTCTGCAAATCCCGCGCGTGATATTTGCAGGTTCGGGAAGGAGATTTAAGTTCGTGTTACGATGAATGGATGCGGCACGGCTCATCCCTTCTGCGCCTCATGGTGCTGTGCCTCACCGTCGTGGCAACGGCGGAGGCACAGCAGGATCCGAAGCCACAGAACCTTCCTGACGCGCCCACAGCAAAACCGCAAGGCGAGGCATCCAAACGCCAGAATCCGTTCAACGCCACCGTGGGAGTTCTCACCACGAAATCGATTTTCTTTCCCAACATAGCAACCAGTGTGGGCCCTCTCAGCGCGAAACAAAAGTTCGAGCTTTTTGCGAATGAGAGTGTTGCGCCTTCGCGTTTTCTCAGTTCCGCCGCCGGGGCGGGGATCGGCCAAGCGCAGAATACTCTGCCTGAGTACGGACAGGGAGCCGGAGGCTACGGCAAGCGGTTCGGTTCTTCAATGGCCACGGCGGCTTCGAACAATTTTTTTGGGACGTTTGTGATTTCGTCGGCGCTGCACCGCGATCCCCGCTACTTCGTCACGTTGCATGGCGGCATGGGATACCGCATCGGGTACGCGCTGAGCCGCATCGTTGTCGCGCGGCGGGATGACGGGAGGAATGCGGCGAATTGGGCGGGAATGCTGGGGCCGCTGCTGGCCGAGAGCCTGGCGACCAGTTACCTGCCGGTGAAAGAACAGACGGCGGGCCGGACCTTTCAGCGCTATGGGATAAGGATCGGATTGAATACCGCCAGCAACGCGCTGAGAGAATATTGGCCGACCATCTTTCGGAGACTGGGAGTCACAAAGATCGCGCCGGGGCTGGGAGCCGACCCGGGAGCGACGCGGCCGTCCTCGTGAGGAATGCGGAGGAAACGGAAATGCGCGAGACGTATTACAATGGAAATGTGGGGCTGTAGCTCAGATGGATAGAGCAGCAGTTTCCTAAACTGCTTGTCGGCGGTTCGAATCCGCCCAGCCCCACCAGAATCAGAAAATAGAAAAACGAAATCGAAATTGGAAAATTGAAATTGTGCTATTTTCCGTTTTCTATTTTCGATGCTCGTGTCAGTAAGATTTTTGCATGGGGCGGATGCTGATGTCGGTGACTTCGGCGCTACGCGGGAGGCGGAGGGAATGGGTGACCATTTCGGCGACGTCCTCGGCCTGCATTAGTAGATCGGGTTGATAGGCACGGCCTTCTTTTTCGAAGAGATTGGCGATGCGCGGGGTGGCGGTGCGGCCGGGGAAAACGCTTAGGACGCGGATGCCGAGAGGGTTGACTTCATCCCGCAGACTGTCGGCGATGGAGCGGAAGGCGTGCTGAGTGGCGGAAAACTGCCCGGCTGTTGCGGGAGAGCGGAGTCCAGCGGAGGAATTGATGAACACGATTTGGCCAGCGGCCTTGCGTAGCAACGGCAGCATGGTCTGAATCAGGAAGTAATGACCGCGGACGTTTGAACGGTACATCAAGTCGAAATCGGCGAGCGAAGCCTTCTCCAGAGGACCGTGGAAAATAGCGCCGCCACACAGCACCAGAATATTTACGTGGCCGAAGTCTTTTTCAATGCGTTCGCCGAGAGCGCGAATGTCTTCATCCTTAGTGAGATCGGCAGGGCAGGCGTGGCCGCGAGTTCCCAGCGAGTGGGCTTGCTTCGCAACTTCTTCGAGTAGTTCGCGGCGGCGCGCCACGAGGCAAACTTCCGCGCCGTGCCCGGCTAGGGAAAGGGCAATGGCTTTGCCGATGCCGCTGCTGGCACCAGTCACGACGGCAATTTGACCCTTCAGACTCTCCATAACTTGTCTTGTGGCCTCCACCGGTTTAGCGACGAAGTTGTCGTTGGCAGAATACCATTGGTGCAACGCAACGTGGCGTTACGAAGGAACGTTTCAGTCAACCGGCTTGACATCTTCCATGAGAGAGAAAAAACCTTCGGCGAGGGTGGGGTGAATGTAGACGGCGCCCTTCAGGAGCGTGTAAGGCTGGTTCGCGAGCATTAGCGTGCCGAGGATTTGGACGAGTTCGCCGCCTTCGGAAGCGAGAATGGAAGCGCCGAGGATATGGTCGTTGGAAGCGTCGACGACGAGCTTCATTAGGCCAGCGGTTTCGCCGCGCTCGATGGCACGGGCGACATAGGTCATCGGACACCGGCCGATTTTCAATTTGAAACCTTTGGCGCGAGCCTCTTTCTCGGTTAAGCCGACGCCACCGAGTTGCGGATCGGTGAAGACGCAATAGGGAACGAGCCGATTTTCTGCCGTGAGATTCTTCCCTTCCACCAAGTTGGCATAAACAATCTGGAAATCGTTGTAGGAGATATGCGTGAAAGCAGGGCCACCTTTACAGTCACCGAGAGCCCAAACGCCAGGCACGTTGGTTTCGAGGCGGCCATTAACTTTGATAAAACCGCGCTTGTCCGTTTCGATGCCGGCTCTATCGAGAGCGAGATCGCCGCTGTTGGGACCGCGCCCGGTGGCCACTAGTAGATGAGAGCCGGTGACGGTCGACGAGCCGACGGGGGATTCGCAAGAGAGAGTGACGGCTCTATTTTTGCCTCCAACGTGCGTTGTGCGAGCGTTGAGCCGGAATTGGATTCCTTCAGTTTCTAGCACTTTTAGCAACTCAGCCGCAATTTCGGCATCTTCGCGCGGAACAATTTGTTTGCCGGTGTGAAGAATCGTGACGCGGCTGCCGAAGCGGCGAAACATTTGTCCAAATTCCAACCCGATATAGCCACCGCCTAGAATGATGAGATGTTCGGGGAGCGTGGTGAGCTGCATGACAGTTTCGTTAGTGAGATACGGGACGGAATCCAGGCCGGGGATAGCGGGAATATTGGGCCGGCCACCGGTGTTGATGAAAATCCTCTCACTCTCAAGACGATCATCGCCGACTTTCAGTTGATTCGAGGCGACAAAGCTTGCTTGGCCACGATACAAACGAAGGTTGGGGCGCTTGTCGACTTGCCGTTGCTGGCCGTTGCGAAAACTTAGCACGACTTCATCTTTTTGTTCGACGATTTTGGGAAGATCGACGTTCACATTTGAAGTGTTGACGCCCCAGCGAGCGGCGTTGCGGGTGTAGTGAGCGACCTGCGCGCGGTGGACCATCGTCTTGGTGGGCGTGCAGCCGACGTTGATGCACGTGCCGCCCAAATGCTTTTTCTCGATGAGCGCTACGGACCAGCCGAGATCCGCTAAGCGATACGCGAGTGGATTGCCGGCCTGCCCGGAACCGACAATGGCGGCGTCATATTTCATGGAGCCTCCGCGGAGAAATGCGCCAAGACTCTACATCAGATTCAGAATTGTTGAATAAGTATCAAAAAACGACGCCGGATCGGGCCGATAGCCAGAGTGATTTGAATGTAAGGCCAGGAGTTAAAGATAGGAAGTGTACTGCGGCGACCACTGGGAAGAAACAATGGCGTCACGCAGGGATTCCGGAGTCATGGCGGGGGACAATCCCTCCTGCTGAGCTTGCTCCGCGGCGGCAATGGCGATTTCGATCGCGGCGCTGCGCAGGCTCGGCAAAAGTGGCAGCAGCGGTGCCGACGGATCCAATTGCGCAGGGGACTGCTTGGCGAGAGCGTGGGCCGCAGCCAGGAACATTCCATCGCTGACGCGCTTTGCGCGCGTTGCTGAAATAGCCAGGCCCATGGCCGGAAAAATATAGACATTATTGCACTGGGCGATGCGAATTTCGCGCCCTTTGTAATTTACATTCGGGAACGGCGAACCGGTCGCGATTAAGGCGCGGCCGTCAGTCCATTGAACCAAGTCGGCGGGAACGGCCTCAGACTTGGAGGTGGGATTGGACAGCGGCAAGATGACGGGACGTTCGCATTTGCGCGCCATCTCTCGGACGACGGGCTCAGAAAAAGCGCCGAACGTTGTAGAAAGCCCGATGAGGACGGTCGCCTCGATTTGCTTGATGACGTCAGCGAGACCGATACGGCCGCCGGTCAAGGTCCGCGGGAAATTGGCAACGCGCTCGGCGGATTGGGCGTAAGTCCGTTGTTCTGGAGAGAGATCTGTTCGCGGGAAATGGAGAAGACCGTCCACGTCGATGAGCCAGAAACGAGAGCGCGCTTCCGCTTCGGATAAGCCATCGGCGACCATCGCCTCACGCAAGAAATCAGCGACGCCGATGCCCGCCGATCCAGCCCCGACCATGACAATTTGCTGATCGCGAAGCGGGCGGCCTGAAACGCGGACCGCAGAGAGGATTGCGCCAACGGCAACCGCGGCGGTGCCCTGAATGTCGTCGTTAAAGGTAATGAGCTGATTACGGTAGCGATCCAAGATGGGCCGAGCGTTCGTCCTGGCGAAGTCTTCCCATTGCAGCAAAGTATCCGGCAACTCCAGTTTCACGGCCTGAACAAACCGGTCGACGAAATCGTCGTACGCATCTCCGGTGATTCGCTCATGTCGCCAGCCCAAGTATTCCGGATCGGCGAGGCGTTCCGCATTGTTTGTTCCTACGTCCAGAATCACTGGCAACGTTTGCACGGGTGGAACGCCGCCAATGAGCGTGTAGAGGGAAAGCTTTCCAATGGGAATGCCAAGTCCGCCGACACCCTGGTCTCCGATGCCCAGAATGCGTTCACCATCCGTGACGACGATGACGCTCACGTTTTCGTGAGGTCGATTCTGAAGCAGGCGGCGGATGTTGTCGCGAAGCGGATAAGAAATAATCAGGCCGCGTGGACGGCGGTAGATGTGGCTGAATTCCTGGCAAGCTTCGGCAACGACCGGGGTGTAGACGATGGGGAGCATTTCCTCGATATGGTCGAGCAGCAGGCGGTAAAAAAGAACTTCGTTGGTGTCCTGGAGCTGGCGGAGATAAATGTGACGCTCGAGATCATCCGGCTTGCGAAGATAAGCCTTGTAGGCGCGGGAGGATTGCTCTTCGATGGTCTCAACGACCGGGGGGAGGAGGCCGTCGAGGCCAAGAGCTTGCCGCTCCTCGAGAGTGAATGCGGTACCTTTGTTTAATGCGGGAGTTTCTAGAAGAATCCGTCCGCGCACATGCGGCGCAAGCTTGGTTAAAGGAGAAGAGGAAGACGCGGTAGCCACAAGAACCTCCGGAAGAGCTCATGACAACTTCAAAGCACAAACGGAAGAGGCACTCCCGCGGAAATCTCACTGGAGCAAGGGCCAGCCTATCACAATCGGCTGAGGCCGGGCGGGAAAGAACCACTCTCCCAAAAGCCAAGTTGACGCTAAGCAAGTGGCGGAGTAACGTGGAAATTGTCCTATGAATAGTGCCACGCCATCACAAAAACGGGTTTGGTTTGCAAGGATCGCCAGCTTCGTAACACTTCTGGCTTTGGTTGTTGCGCCTGCTTGCGCGCCTCTTTGTTCTGCGCAGACTTGCGAGCAGGGCCACGCGTCAACTGAAAAGGGATGCCATTCGCATATGGTAGCGACTGGCGGCGTGGTTTATCTTCAATCCGTTCAGAGCTGTGGCGCTCCAGAGTTACAAGCGGTCAATCTGACTTCGACGGACAAGCGCGGCTCCTTGCAAAGCGTTCGCGCAGAAGCCTCCTGCGCTGCAACTGGCGTTCCTTCCGCGGGTTACTCGTCTGCAAGCACCCACAATTCTCCTCCCATCGGCGCAAACCTAGAGTCACCGCCGCATTTTTGTAATGTTATTTCCACGGTAGTGCTCCGCATCTGAGAATTCCAACAAAACTAGCCTGAAACCCCAATGCAGTCATCCTGTTAGACAGGCTTGAACTTGCCTTTCGGCGCGCGAAGTCCTTCTCGCTGTAAGGCCCATTGCTCGAGTGGCAAATCAGGAGGCGGTATGAGCGGCACTAGAAGAAGATTCTTTCACGATGCGGCCCTGTTTGGAGCGGGATTGTTCGGGCTACGAGAGACGCTGCACGCTGGCGCGCTGGAGGATGGATTCCAATCGCCGCGCCAAAACGAGAATGGAAGACACCACTCCCCTTATGGCAGTAAGGGACCGCATCCCGCGAAGGAAAATACGCAAGTGCGTGAGCGCGCGCTGCCGATGGCGACTCCGGACCTGGCTGACTTGCCGCACGAAATGGATGGCGTTGTAAAAGTATTTCAACTTGTAGCGGAGCCGGTAAAGAAAAAGATCGCGCCGTTCAAGACCATCGATGCGTGGGGCTACAACGGAAGCTGCCCTGGTCCGACAATCCAGGTGCAGCAGGGCGATCGTGTTCGCGTGGTCTTTGAGAACCACTTGCCAGAGTCCACTTCCATGCATTGGCACGGACTGGAAATCCCCATCGAGCAGGACGGCGTGCCGTACATCAGCCAGAAGCCGGTTGCTCCGGGCGAAACGTACGTCTACGAATTCACGGTGCACCAGGAAGGAACTTTTTTCTACCACGCGCACAGCGCCATGCAGGAAATGATGGGGCTGATCGGATTCTTTGTGGCGCATCCTGAAAGCAATTACAAACCGCGCGTGGACCACGACTACGGATTGGTCCTTCAGGAGTGGGCGGTTCTGCCAGGTAACACCATTCCGAATACGGCGTCGATGGAATTCAACTGGCTGACGTTCAACGGCGTTTCCGCGCCTATGACCACCCCGCTGCTGGCCCGGCTGGGGAGCCGCGTGCGGCTGCGCATCCTGAATCTTGGAATGGATCACCACCCGATTCACTTGCACGGCCATCAGTTCGTGTTGACCGGAACCGAAGGAGGGCGCGCGCCGGAATCGACATGGTATCCGATGAATACCGTGCTGGTGGGCGTGGCTCAAGCACGCGTCGTGGAATTCGACGCGAAATATCCGGGCGCTTGGATGATTCACTGCCACCTACCACACCACATGATGAACAGCATGATGGATTTGCTGCGCGACCGGCAGATTCAAACGGCGGACCAGACAGAAGAGAAGGCGGTCGGGCAGATGATGTCGCTGGCAAAGAGCGTGCCGTTCGAACACGTGCATCCATCGCCAGTCGCGGCAAATGCAGAGAAAGTGCCGGGCTTTCCCCAGGATGCGTTCATGGAAATGGGAATGGATGAAGTGGTGGCGAAACCGGAAACGTACGGGCTGCCGAAGAATTGGAGCGCGGGAATGATGGGGATGATGACGATGATCCGCGTTCTGCCGGAAAAAGAATATGACGCGATTCTCGAACGAAAGAAGGCGGCTGGCGCGCAAACGGAGCATCACCATGAATCGTGAAAGAAAGGAAAAAGATTTAACACAGAGGGCACAGAGAAAACAGAGTTCGCAGAGAAGAAGAGGAAAATACATGCGTGTTCGAGAGATTTTCGGGATGACGATGATTGCAAGCTTGCTAGTGGTCGCTGGCGCGGCGCGTGCTCAGGAAATACAGATGCCCAAGCAGGAAGCGCATGGTCACATGGAAATGGCGGTGGTGAAGCCCCAATACCCGCGGATGGGGAGGGCGCAAGAGAATGCCAAGGAGGCGCTGGTTACTCTAGAACAGGTGCAGAAGGTCGCCGGCGAATCGAATCCAACGCTGCGGCAGGCGGAGGCGGAGATTCGTGCTGCGAAGGCGCGGCAGCAGCAGTCGGGCCTATATCCGAATCCAACCGTGGCCTACACGGGGGATGAGATTCGTGGTGGCTCAGTAGGCGGCGGGAAGCAAGGATTTTTTGTGCAACAGACGGTGGTAACCGGCGGAAAACTGGCATTGAGCCGCGATGTTTTCGGAAAAGAGGTGAAGCTTGCAGAAGTCGAAGCCGAAGAGCAGAGGATTCGCGTGCAAAGCGCGGTGAAGATGGCGTTCTTGCGCGTGCTTGCCGCTCAAGAGTTTCTCTATGCCCGGCGGAACATGGTCATGATCGCGCAAGATTCTCTGGAGACTCAGCGCCGGCTGATGAACACAGGCCAAGCCGACGAATCCGAAGTGCTCGAAGCAGAAATCGAAGTGCAAAGGATGCGTATGAGCGCGCGAATGCAGGAGAACACGCTGCGCGAAGAATGGCGCTCGCTGGCCGCGGTGATCGGGCAACCGGATTTGCCGTTGGCGACGGTGGCTGGCGATCTGGAAAAGGGCTGGCCTGAAGTCAATGAGGAAGAGGCCGTGGAATCGATTGCGAAACAAAGCCCTGCCGTTCGAATCGCCGAGACAGCAGAAACGCGGGCGAAGAGTCTGTTGGACCGCGCCCGGCGCGAAGCGATTCCCGACGTGCAGATCCGCGGCGGATTGGAATACAACAATGAGTTGCTCGGCAGCGCGCCCTTCGCGAAAGGCTGGGAAGGAATCGCCGAAGTCGCCGTGCAAATTCCTCTGTTTAATCGCAATCAGGGAAATGTCGCCGCAGCGCGAGCTGATATTGAGCGCGCCGGAGAGGAAAAACAGCGCATCGGGCTAACGTTGCGCGAGCGCGCAGCATCGGCTGTCGATCAATACGCCAACGCGCGACTCATGGCTATGGAGTATCGCGAGGAGATGCTGCCGCGCGCAAAGAAAGCGTACGGCTTAATGGTGGAAAAATACGGCCAGATGCTGGCCTCCTATCCCCGCGTGCTGGATACGCAACGAAGGCTCTACGAATTGCAAATCGAATACATTGCTGCACTCGAGAGCGTGTGGACCAACGGCATCGCCCTCCAAGGATACTTGCTCACGGACGGCCTCGAGGCGCCCGCCCGGCCCGGCGAAGTCGATCGCCCCATCCGCGAAACCAACGTGCCCATGCCGGAACGCACCCTGTCACCACGGGAGCCGACCCGCAATCCCTGATCGACGCCTGTAACTCGTTAAATCAGAGACAGCTGCGGGTGCCATAAAGGTACCTCCTCAGTTCAGCCCTCTCCCGCAGTATCGAGTGCGAAACACTAGTACCCCGGTAGTGTTGACCGGCAGAAAATTGGCTCGGTACTGTCAACATAGGGCGCCCGGGTGTCGGCGGAGGCATTTCCGCTGGATAAAAATGTGGACTTTGCCGATAAAAGCTCTGGGGGTATTTCCATATTTCTTCCCATCCAGAAGCGCTACCCGAATCGCGCGATAGGTTTGAATAGTTCGTGCCGCCCCCGCGTGGCGACAGACTGATTGAACGATGCAAACTGTAACAAAAGCCGGAAGATACGAGATTGTGGGTGAGCTTGGCCGCGGCGCGATGGGCGTCGTTTATAAGGCCATGGACCCGGTCATCGGGCGCACTGTCGCGGTAAAAACTATCCGGCTGAGCGAAGAAGGCACGGGACTCTCGCGCCCCGAGCTTCTGACGCGATTCCAGACGGAAGCACGCGCCGCCGGTTTGCTGACGCATCCAAACATTGTGGTGGTCTTCGACGCCGGCGAAGAAGACGGCCTCTACTACATCACCATGGAGTTGGTGGAGGGAAAGAGCCTGCAGGCCCTGCTCGACGGCGGCCACGCGTTTCCGCTGCCGCGAACATTGCGGATCATGGAGCAAACTTGCAGCGCGCTGCAATTCGCGCATGAGCGCAACGTCATCCACCGCGATATCAAGCCCGCGAACCTGATGCTTACTGCCGACGATACCGTCAAGGTCACGGACTTCGGCACGGCAAAAATTCTGCAGTTCGGCACCGTGCAGCAAACCGCGCACGTTATGGGCACTCCGAGCTACATGTCGCCGGAGCAGGTGAAGGGGCGTGCCGTCGACGGACGCAGCGATATCTTTTCACTGGGCGTGATGCTCTATGAAATGGTGACGGGAGAAAAGCCTTTCCCGGGCCAGAACATCACCACGGTGATCTATAAGATTGTCAACGAAGATCCTGTTCCGCCACGGCAGATTGATCCTTCGATTCATCCGGGAATCAGCGCGGTCATCATGAAAGCGCTGGTGAAAGAGCCAGACCAGAGATACCAAAACTGCCGCGAAATGCTGGAAGATTTGCATAATTACCGGACCGTTGCGCCTGGAGCAGCCAATCCGCAATCGACAATGGTCATGGGCGGAGGCTCGCCCACAGCGACTCTGATTTCCGCAAGTCCGGCCGGCCGCGGCTTCACCGGCGAAGATCATACGGTAGCTGCAACGGCGCGCTCGCTGAACGCACGTGCGTCCGCGCCGGGCCAGACTCCCGTGGTGCGGCGGACGGCCACGATTGCGCCGGCCCCGGAACCTCCCAAGAAGAAAAATGTCGTGGGAACGATCCTCGCAGCGCTGTTCCTTCTCTGCGTAATTGTTTACGGGGCGATCAAAATTAGACCTGTATTCGAGGCCGCGCGCGAACTTCATGACGAGCAGAAGAAGAGTGCACCTTCGCCGGCCGCTGTACCGGCAACTTCAGAAACCACACCGGGCAATGCGGCGGCGAATCCCGCTGTAGCAGAAGGCGTTTCTCAGCCGAAGGATTCCACCGCCGTGACAAGTGCGGAGCCCAGACCTGCGGAACCGAAACCCGTGGAAGTCGTCCCGGAGAAACCGGCACCCAAGAAACCTGAAAACACGCTTAGCCCGAGAGCGTCGGAATACAAAGGACGAATCGAACAAGCCATTTCCGATAAAGGACTGAGCGGCCATGTGAGAGTGCAAGCCGCCGGGAACACACTAACGCTCGCTGGCAAGCTCCGGCCAGCGGATCATGGCGCACTTTTGAAGCTTTTGCGAAATGCGCCCTCCGACGTACACGTTATCGACCACCTCGAATACGATGACACTCCAGTGGCCGCCGCGGGAGGCTCTGATGAGGGCGCTCACCCAATTCCGCCGCCGGGGCAAGGAGCCATCCACGTCGTTACCGACGTGATCGGCGCTCATGCGGTCCTGCGCGGGCCGGCGGGACACGTATTAAGCAAATGCGAAACGCCCTGCAGCTTCAATGATTTGAATCCAGCGCGATACAGCCTTGAGGTACAGAAGGATGGCTATCAACCCGTCCAAACCGCTCTGCAGGTAAAGAGTGGGGATGCGCAGGATCAGAAGATCAAACTTGAGTCCTTGGCCAAAGGCGTTTACATCAGCAGTCAGCCGCCAGGTGCAGACGTCTTCATCAACGGCGCGAAGCAATCGGGCCAGACGCCCGTCACGCTGCCGCTTGCTCCAGGCCAATACAATCTGGTTTTGCGGCTGCAGGGTTACGAGCCGTACGCTGGAGGCGTTCAGGTCAAGGACAACATCCAGACGCAGCTAAACGTGCCGCTGACTGAGAAATCGGCGGCCCGCGTGGCATGGGCGCAAGTGAGTTCCACTCCGAAAGGCGCAGAGATCTTCGTGGACGGGAATTCCACTGGGCAATTCACGCCAGCACGAGTGCAGGTTCCCACCGGGGTACACACAATCACAGTCCGCCTAAGCGGATTTCAGTTTGCGAAGAGGACGTTCCAGGCAAGTGAAGGTGGCACCGCCACGGTCGACGTGCCCGCGCAGCAAAAGTAACCCAATCAAAATGGCCCAGAATCCGCAAAACTAGTCGAATCCCGTCGCTCGCTGGAGTGCTTAAATGCCTCCCTGAAACGTAACATTTTGTTACATTGAGAAGGCCTCAGTTCTAGAACCGACTACAAAATTCATTCCAGATAAAAGACTTAGGGCCACGTAGTCCGGGCCGGAGGCGTGCTTGCTTTATAAGTGGGACCACCTGCGCTTCTTACGGCGGGCCCGCTCGTTACGACGGTGAACGAGAAACAGGAAAGCGGTGATTCATCTTGGTCGTCAGGGCTACAGTGCCGATGGTAGATGCAAAGCGCGATCCGTCGCAGTCGAACCCGGATTTAACTCCGCGGACTTACCTGCGCCAACTCGCGACGGCAGTCTCGCGCGTACCGGCAATCGCGATAGACCACAAGGCGATCGAAGTCCAGAAGTCGCTCCGAAATCTGCACCTGTTGATGCGCTCGGAACGCCTCTACGAAAAGGATCACCCACGCCGGCTGGACAGCTTGGACAGCGCCTACGACTCCATCCGCAGTGCGACGGAAACTCTGGGAGGCCTTGAGATCCGCGTGGAACGCGGCGGATTGGTGGCGCCGCGCATCGGTGATGCGCACTTGCCAGACGCGCGAGGGGAAATGCAAGCGCTGGCCGCGGACCTGCAACGGGCCGGAATTCACGCGCTGGTCTTTTCGAAAAAATTCCATGTAGGCGAACTGGACACGCTGGTGCGCCTCGTGAAAACATCATTGCTAAGATCGGAAGAGCCCGCGAACGGCGGCGACAATGGCTGGTGGCCGGCGCGACTTCTGGAGAACCGCGTGGAAGGCATTTCCATCAATACGCAAACGGAGCGCCGTGTGGACACGGTGTTGGCGAGCCTCATCGCCGCGCTTGTGGCGTATGGCGGACACTCGCCGCGTGAAACTGCCGATGCGCCCATCCAGGCTCCCGACTTTGACGATCTAGTTGCTTGTCTGCGTCTGCTGGCGCGGCTCACTCCGCCTCTCGAATCGGCGCGTGGCCTTTCTCCGGAGGAAGCAGCGCGCGCCATCCACAGTGCGATGGAGGAAGCCAGCCGCGAGAGCGTAACCATGTTGCTCAGTTCGGTCTCCCAGTATGGACCGCGCGAAGGGGAACGCCCGCAACCATACTTGTTGCGTCTCTCCGAACAAATCGTTTTTGAATTTCTAAGCGCGGAGTTTTCCGGCGGAACGCTTACCGCTCAGTCGGTGAGGCCGACCTTCTATCGCTTGAGCGACGTCATGGTTGAAGCGGGGGGTTATTCCGGCCCGCACTCTTCGCAGCATCTCTCATCGCTTGCCGTCACCTGGGCGACAGACACACATCGCGAACACCTCATCGATCGTTTCTGGCTGGAACTATCGGCCCGTGAGAAGTCCGCGGTGTTGCGCGGCCCGGATGTTTGGTGCGTTCCCGTCGCGGCATTGCGCCACACGCTCGGACAACTCGCCGATGCCGGCGCCGATGCTCCCCGCCGCGAGGCGCGCAACATTGTCCTGAACTACGCGCGCCGCATTGACCACACCGACCCAGCCGCGAGGCGCTCCGTCGCTGCCGGCCTCAATGAACTTTCTTCGATCCTCGAGTCCCTCTGGCCTAATCAATTGCCGGAAGACCTCAGCCGTGGAGCCATGAAGGCTCTGGACGGGGAGAAGTCTCCCGAAACAGCTGCCCTTCTCGCGGCTTTCGTCGAATCCCTCGGCCGCATCGCCGTCAATCGCGCTGATTATGGCGGTTTTGAAGCCATCCTGACCGGTCTCGAGCGCGTTCCTCACGATAAAGAACACGATCACATGTCAGCGCTCGCGAACCGCCTGGTGGCGCAGGACCGTTGGCTCTTGCTGGTGGACGCTGCTTTGGCTAACCGCGCGCTGGATCCGATTTTGCCCCGGCTTCTGCAGCGCGATCCGGAGCGGCTGCTTGATCGCCTGACTTTGCTCCTCACGGAACCACGCGGCGCGGAAATGGTACCCGCGATGGCTCGTTTGCTGCGAACGATTGGCGTACCGGTGCTGAACCTTCTCGAAACGCGCCTCTATGAAGCCCGCCGCCAGCGCGTGACCGCGGCAATCAAGCTCTTGGCCGCCGCAGACCCGGAGCGGCTCCTGCGCGGCCTCGCTCGCGCCATGGCCAGCTGGGAATGGAACCTCCAGGACTTGGCAGTCAGTGAGCTTTCGCGGCCCAACAATTCGGCTTCGGCAGTGACTACCGCCTTTGTCTTTTCGGCCATCCTTGCTGACGCGCATCCCATGGTCGTTCCGATGATGATCGACCAGCTTGGCCTGGCGCAGGAAACCACCGCCGTGCCGCAACTGATGGAAATCGCCGCCGGCGAACACGAAGTCTTGCGCGACCAGTTTGTGCGCATCAAAGCGATCGAAGCGCTCGGACGACTGCGTGCTCCGGAAGCCGCTGAGCTGCTCCGCTCACTCTCACAGAGCCGCGAAGGCCTTGCTTACGTGGAGCCTGCTGGCTTGCGAGCCGCTGCTGAAGATGCGCTAGCTCTCATTGAGGATCGTCCGACGTTCAAGCAGGCTGCGGCAGCGTTTGGCGCACCGGGGCAATCCAGCTCCGGCTATGTCATTCCGCGGCGTTATACACGAGTGCCTCTGGAATCGCCGCTTCGCGCCCAGATCGAAGGCGCACCCGCTGGCCTTGCGAGGGTAAAGACGATCAGCCTGGGCGGCGCCTATCTTGAGTCTCCACGCAAGCTCAGTGTCGGCGACTCGATCAAGCTAGAAGTCCGCGCCGGTCTGCGCAAGATCAATTTCACGGCCGTGGTCCGCAACATCGGGCCCGACGGCAACGGCGTGGAATTCGTGCATATGCGTGACGAAGACCGCGAAAAGCTCCGCAAGCTCGTCCAGCGCCACCTCCAGCTTTAAGCACATTCTCTTGACGCAGCTGCCACATTTCCGCGGCTCTGGCTCTTCCCTCCACTGAACTCCCTCCTGCGCCGGGATAACGACAAGAAGCGACATTCCATCGTTTTTCACCTGTTTCGTACCTTGTCTCTTGCGATTTTTCTCGTACTCGCGGATTCTGCGTTGGCGTTGCGGGTTCTCGGCTGTGCTCGTTCATTCTTGACAATCCGAAGGCGCACCGGCTCGCTTCTAGTTCGTTCTGGGCGACGGCTTAGAAGTTTTCAGTTGAAAGCAACGGTATATTGCAGTAAAAGCCGTATATTCAATTGTTTCATCGGTTTGATTCGAGGAACGGCGGGAGTGCACGCCACCGCTAGGGGTAGCGGGAGATTAGTCGGTACCAACAGGAGGACTCATGCAAGGCATTCTGGGTGTGTGTGTGTCAATTTCGATTCGCAGAAGCTCGCTATTTGAGTTCAACGCCTTGCGGTCGCTGACAATGGCAGTCGCGCTGTGCCTGCTGGCGATGGGATGGGCCACTTCCTCCCTGGCACAGGTCAATACCGCGACCATGTCGGGAACCGTATCCGATCCTCAAGGCTTGCCGGTAAAGGGCGCGAAGATCACCATGACCAATGCCGGCACCGGCGCCCAGCGCAACGCCGTTACGGATGATGGCGGGCACTACAATCTCGTCGGTCTTCCCCCTGGCAGTTACAAGATGGCTGTCGATGGCGGCGCCAATTTTGCGGTCTATGAGAATGCTTCCATTATTCTCACCGTCGGCGAGGCTGCCACGTTTGATCCGCACTTGGACATCAAAGGTATGCAGCAAACGGTGACGGTATCGGCGGAAACCGCGCCGATCGAGACAACCAAGTCCGACGTCTCACAGACCGTTGAGCAGCGGCGCATCGATAATCTCCCGATCAACGGGCGAAGCTACATCAATTTCACACTGACGAATTCGCAGACCAACCGTGATATGTCCCCCACCATCGGCCCAGCCCCGAACAGCGGCTTGAGCATCGGCGGCGCTCGCGCCCGCGGAACCGCCGTCAGCGTGGACGGCGCGGATGCCGTCGACAACTCCATCAACGCCATTCGCTCGACTCTCTCTCAAGAGGGCATCCAGGAATTTCAGCTCATTCTGAGCAACTACAACGCGGAGTACGGTCGGGCCAGCGGCGGCGTCATCAACATTGTAAGCAAGAGCGGAAGCAACGATTTTCACGGCGACGTCTTCGGCTTTTTTCGCAATAAAGCGTTCCAGTCGCGCAACCCTTTTTCCGGCGAGGTGAATCCGGTAACCGGCACGCTCGATCCGGTCAAACAAGCTTATACACGGGCGCAGAGCGGCCTCACCATCGGCGGCCCGCTCAAGAAAGACAAGACTTTCTTTTTCGGTTCTTACGAATACACGCAACGTGAAGAGACTGGGTTCTCTAGCATTGGCGTCGACAATTTCGGTATGCAAACCGTGACACTCCCAACACCGGCCGGTCCGCTGCCAGTGCAGTTGACGGGCCCGCAAGCTACGGCCGTGAACGCCCTTCTCGCCTCGGGCGTCCCCGCACTCCAGACCCTTGGTGTGCAGTACGGCGTATTCATGGGCTCCGCCTCCAGCGTCGCCCTCCACGGGATTGATTTTGGCGCTGTCGCAACGGGGTTTTATCAGTCCAAGGGCATTCCTTTGACAGCCGGCCCAGGCGCGCAATTCCCCATTCCTGTGGCGTGCCCCGCGGGCCAAGCTGTAAACAATGGCGCAACTTGCTCCGCATTCGGCGTGTATGTCGCTCCGCTTCCGGCCTCTTACGCCACCTTGCAGAGCGTTCGCGGCAATTATCCCGTGATGGAGAAGACTAGCTTGTGGTCCGCTCGCCTCGACCAGCGCTGGAACAATCACAACAACTCGTTTCTCCGCGTGGGCGTCTCTCCTTCTCTCGTTACCGGCCTTCCCTCCACTTCGCAGAACCAAGTGTTCGGTCAGAATTCCGGCACGCGTGCCGGGGTAAATCAATCGCGCGACCTCAGTTTTACCTTTCAGCACGACACCATCGCCAGTGACACTGCCTTTAACGAGTTCCGCATGCAGGTCGCTCGTCGCGGCTTGCACTTCGGCTTCTCTCAACTTCCTGGCGGCGATCAGATCGGCGTGAATATTCCGGGATTCGCCTACTTTGGCCGCGAACCCTATTCCACCGTGGATCGCATCGAGCGCCGCTTCGAGTTCACGGACAACGTCACTTTGATCCGCGGAAAGCACACCTTCAAGGTCGGCGCCGACATGAACCTGATTCAACTGCGCTCCAAGAAAGCGCAAATCTTCGAACTCGACTTTGGCGGCGACGTGAACTTCGGTGGGTTCTCTGCGTCCACTTTCGGCTTCCCCAATAGTGCTGCTGGAATCAATCTCCCGGGAACCACCGGCCTGCAATCCTACGGCTTGGGAGTTCCGACCTCTTACATCCAGGGCATCGGAAATTCCAACAATCCGTTCGACAACATCCCGATGGGCTTTTTCGCTCAGGACGCCTGGCGCGTCAACCGCAACCTGACTGTCAACTACGGCGTGCGCTATGACGTGGAAATTACTCCGCTCTTTGCGCCTCTGCCGGGCATCAATGCCGCAGCCGAAAAGGCAATGGGAGTTATCGAAGGCATCCCGCGCGACTACAACAACGTCGCGCCCCGCATCGGCATCGCCTGGGATCCCGCCGGCAACGGCAAGACGGTCATTCGCGCCGGCTTCGGCATGTTCTACGATCATCCCTTGCTGGCCACCGCGTTCGACTCCGCCACTGCCGACGGCGGACGCTCGACGCAATTGCTTTCCACGGGAGGCACTCCCTCCGCGTGCGGACTGCTGCCGCTTCCACAAGCCATAGTCAACACGCCTCCGCCGGGATACTGCGGTCGCGGCGCGGACACCCCGGCGAATCTGAATGGCTCATCCATTTTCCAAGGGGTGTTGAACGCGAACTCTATCTATCTCGCGCTGCCTACCTCTCTTACGCTTGGCTTCCAATCCAATCAGCAACGCTTCGATCCCTTTGCGGCAGGCTCGCTGTTTGCCAATCAAAATTACCTGAGCGCGGGCTTCCCTCTTCCCATCCTGCCGTTTACCCTTCCCCTCGGCAGAGATTTCGTCTATGGCTACGCGAATCAGGCGAACCTCACCGTCGAGCGCGAAATCGGCGGCTCCTGGAAATTCAGCCTCGGTTTTCAACACACTCGTGGCATCCACCTGAACCGCCCGCAAGACCTGAATTCCACCGATCCACAACTCCTGGATCAGAATGCGTTTAACGCCGCTGCTTCCGGAATCTCCGTTAGTAATCCACTGACGGTAGTAGTCCCCGGCGGCAACCCCAACTCCTGTGTCAACGTTGGCTCAGGCAGCGTCTTCCTGATCGCTCCAGGCGCGCTTGGCCAAGGCTTTGCCGCAGCCAACTGCAATCCAGCAGCAGCTGTCGGGTTCGTGGGTACGCCAGCCTTTTTCAACTTTTTCCGGCCGTCCGGCCCCAATCCATCTTTCGCCGGTTTGGTTCCCGGTGGTTACGCCACCCAGGTGGCACTCGCGACTTTGGCTAAGTATCCCAAGGGCTTCGGTGTGCCCGTCGCCTACAACAGCGTCGATGCTCAAGTTTCCAACGGCAATTCCTGGTACAACGCTTTGACCTTCAATCTCACCAAGCGTTTCTCGCACAGCTTTGAGATGCTCTCCAGCTTCACCTATTCTCATTCTATTGATGACTCGACGGACTTGCAGTCTCCACTCGAGCCGCAGGACAGCCGTTTCCCAAATTTGGAGCGCTCCAATTCCGTCAACGACCAGCGCTACCGCTGGGTCAATAGCGCCGTCATTCAGTCGGCCAGCGCCAAGTCCGGCGACAGCTTTTTCAAGCATCTCGTCGCCGATTTCACGCTCTCTCCCATCGTCGAATTTGCTGCGGGCCGGCCATACAACGTCATTACTGGCACCGATACGCGCCTCGACCTGGGTGCGTCACAGGCCCGGCCTTCGATTGGCGGTTCGAGCGGAACGACCTCACCCTTCATTCCGGGCGTCGTCTTCGTCACGGCCAATCAGTGTTTGACCGCCAGTGGCAATACTTTCAGCGTGCCTCCCTTCACAACACTGGGAGCTGGCTGCAACGGTGACCTGGGCCGGAACCGCTTCACTGAACCTAACTTCTTCCAATGGGACATGCGCCTTTCCCGGCGCATTCCTCTCGGTGAGCGCTTCAAAGTCGATGTCATCGCCGATGCCTTCAACCTTTTCAATCGCCTGAACATCGCGGCGGTCAACCAGCTCTGCGACCCCTCCGCCGGCTCCTCCTGCACTGCGGGTCAGCCCACGGCTTCTTACGACGCGCGCCAGTTCCAGTTTGCCCTCAAGCTGAGCTGGTAATTCTCAAGCCAATTCAAGTTACCTCTGTAGGGGCGCAGCATTCTGCGCCCCTTTCGTTTTAAGCGTCGTGCACATCAAGGTTTCTTGCCGCTCGTTCATACCTGGTTTTGCAACCTCACCAATTCGGCGTAAAGTAAGAAGACCGTTTCACGTGCTCGTTCCGGAGAGTCAATGAACGCAGTTTTGATAGGCGGAGTAATCCTCGTAGCCATCCTCGTGATCTGGCTGGCGTTGCAGACCTTGCAAAGCCGCGAGAAGAGCGGGGCCATCGAATCCCAGATGAACGAACTGCGCCGCGACCTGCAAACCATCGCCACCTCGCAAGCCTCAAGCACCGGAAAACTGGAAACAATCGCCAAGAGCGTCGCGCAGCGCCTGGATAGCGTCGCTCCCGCCTTGCAGGACGCCATCAAAAACTCCGCCCAGATTACTGGCCAGATGACTTCCGACGCGCAAACGAAGATGGCCGACGAGCTCAAAAACACTCGAGATCAAATCAGCCAAATTCAACGCCAGCTTGGCGAAGTCCAGCAGGCCGGGAAGCAGATGTCGCAGACCGCTCAGACCCTCGAAGGCATTTTGGGCGGCGCCAAGTCGCGCGGCTCACTCGGTGAGGTAACGTTGGAGCGGTTGCTCGAGGATTCCCTTCCCTCCTCGCAGTACGCCATGCAGTACCGCTTTTCCAGCGGAGAAGCCGCGGACGCAGTAATTAAGCTCCGCGACAAAAAATTAATGGCCATTGATTCCAAATTTCCTCTCGACCCCTATCGCCGAATCGCCACCGAAGGCGACGAAGCGCGCCGCGCCTTCGCGACTGCCGTGAAAGGCCATGCCGACGCCATCACCAAGAAATACATCGTGCCCGACGAAGGCACACTCGACGTCGCTCTGATGTTTGTGCCATCGGAAAGCGTCTACTACGAACTCTTGCAAACTTCGGACAGCAAGGGCCAGTCTCTCGACGCCTATTGCCGCGATAAGAAAGTCATCGCCGTTTCTCCAAATACTCTCTACGCACATCTCTGCGTGATTGCCATGGGACTCCGCGGCATGCAGATGGAGGAAAATGCCCAGCGTCTCCTGGAGAGCCTGTCTGGGATGGAAAAGCAGATGGAAAAATTCGCCGACAAGTTCACCACGCTGGGCACCCATTTGAAAAACGCCCAGCAAAGCTACAGCGAGTCTGACAAGCTATTCGAGCGAGCTCAAAACACTCTCGAAACCATGCTCGGCGCCGGCATTCCGGAGCTCCCCTTCGAGAATCCTCAGGGCACGCTTCCGCTAGCTCCGGAGGCCAGCTTTAAGAAAAACGCGTAGTCCTGGTTTCCGGCGCTCCTCGCCAATGAGTGGAAATATTTTTCCTATTGACATTCTGTTTAAATATAATATGATATAATTAACCTCGTATAAAACTACGTTTGGAGTGCGGGAGCCTAGCCTCCCGCTTTTTTTTGGCGTCCATTCCAACCGTTCTCCAAGAATCAAACCAGAACGCACTCTTTAGAATCAATCACTTACAAAATGCGAATTTAAAAGTCTTTTGTTTTGATATTCATGCAAATTGCCCGGGGGTAGGGGGCACATACTTGAGTTCAACCATCGTTCGCGTGCCTAGTCTCGCGGCAACGGACTTCTGAGAGATGGCACCAGCCGGATCGAAATCAGAAAACTGCCGTTCTTCCGCCCCACCGCTTCAAACTTTGCCGAGTTTTCTGCGCCGCCGCTGCTGGTAGCACGCACAGGATTGCCTCCTGTGAGCTCCGCGATTTCCGGCGCCAGGTTTCGCGCCTCAAGTTCGATTTTCGACGCTGTACCTCGCACTCGCACCGTTAGCGCTCGATGTTCGTCCGCTTTCAGCGGCGAGGAGTCAGCTTGTAGCTCAAGTCCGACCAGAGTGACGGAAAATGGTGACGCCTGGCGTTTCGCGCAGGAAACTTGCACTGCGGCACTGCCAGGCTGCAGATCCGGAGGCGGCAACACGACTAGGGCCGTGGGGGAGGACGCGAGTACCAGCGCAGGCTGACCTGCGATCGTTATTTGATTGGCGTCGGCATCGCCACAGAAACCCTTTCCAAGAATCTCGAAGCGGTCTGCCATCGAAGCCACTCGCGGCACGGAGGAAATCTCGATGGAAGCCGATGCGGCCTCGACAGAAGTGAGAACAGCCGTAGCCACTCGCCCCGTGCGCCCTGCAATCGAACCAAAAATCACGCCCGGATTCAGCGGCGCCACGAATATCGCCCTGCCCGTCGCATCGGTCGTAAAGCGGTCCCCGTTGGAAAAATCCACGGTAACGCCAGGAGTCAGCCGGCCATTTACATCCAGCACTGCAAGCGTGGCTCGCTCCCCGGAAACGATGCGCCGCGGCAGCAGCAGCATTCGCGCGCCGGATGCCGCCGGCGCCGCAGCAGCCTGCTGGCAGCGAGCCTCAAGCGTGAAGATGCCAGCAAGTAGAATGGAACAGAGGAAGGCGAACCGGCCACGGCGCGATAACATGCGTGGAATTGTAGTGGAGAACCACATGCCGATGAAAGCGAAGCGCTGATCGGCGCCCGGAAATCACAGGTTCATTTCTTCGCGAGGACAGGAGCTTCCTGCGGCGCATATACGAGCACCGTCCGCCCCATCACTCCGGCTGACAATTTCCGCAGCGTATAGCGAAATGGTCGCGGCGGCGTCCCTTCGGCAGCAGCTTCGAGCCTGTAAAAGCTATCTTGATAACGCACCGTGCGCGGCGGGTCCCAATCGGGCTTTCTGCGGCACGCGCGAATCTCCAGCATCTCCTCGGCCCCGTCCTTGCTGATGACGAGTTCATCGGGCACGTGCGGAAGCTTCTTTAACAGAGCTTTTTCTCGAATAGCGCGCGCATAGGAGGACAGATTACTCTCCGCATAGCCCGAGGACTTGGATACGCTTGGAGCGCTTCGCCCGGAAAGTTTCAGGAAGATCTTATCCGCCAGGAATAGCGGTAATGTTCCCAGGTTTGTCTCTGTGAACGCGGCGCCCATTAGACGAACGGCTCCCTCGACTCCACCGTAAGCGAAGAGCAATGTCAGCGGATGCGTTGCCCAAATCACCAGCGCTGTAAACCCGATGGCCTGATCCGTCACTCCCGGCCCCATTTTCCCGCTCAATGCCGAATCGAGCCCGTTGTTCACCAGGAGATTCATGTAGTACGAATACCAAAACATCAAGGCGGCCAGCGCCACCGCAGCTTCGCCAAAACCGCTCATGGCCGTGGCGCGACGCCAGTCCAGCCCCTCCCCCAGAGGCAGCGCATTGCGCCATCGTCGCGGGAGAAACGCCAGAAATGGTCCAAGAAGATAGGTCAGCACAGGAAAACAGCCTGTCCTCAGTTTAGAAGAAGCTCTCGCGGATTTCCCTCTTCACGTCGAACTAAATCCAATCAGTAAACCGCGCTAATTGTTATGAGGGTTTCGCGGCCAGCCGGTAAACCTGGGCATCCAGAAAAACGCGGAATAGCTCGGGATCAATTTCTTCGTCGCGCACGCAAAGCTTCAAGATGTCCAATGCGCGATCTGTCGGAACCGCGCGCTTGTAAGGGCGATCCGACGCCGATAGCGCGTCGAAAATATCGCAGATGGTCATCATCTTCGCTTGCACCGGAATCTGCCCGGAATTCAGCCCGGATGGATAGCCTTTGCCGTTGAGCTTCTCATGGTGAGCGCGCGCAATCTCGGGGACGGCACGAAATTCCTGTGTCCACGGAATTTGGGCCAGAAAATTGAAGCTATGAACCACGTGCGATTCGATTTGGCGGCGCTCATCGTTGTCCAGGCTGCCGCGAGGAATCGAAAGAAATCGCACTTCCTCGGCCGACAAGTAAGGGCGCCCCACACCGCGTGCGTCGCGATACGTCTTCTGCGCAATCTCGTTCAGCACCTCGAAATCCCAGGAAGGAAGCAGCGTCGGCTCGTTGGCCTTGGCGATGAACTCCGCATAGCGATCCAATTCGGCGCGCAGCCGCTGCGATTCCTCGTCGAGCGCACGCAAGCGCTCTCCCGCTTGTTTTTTCGAAAGCGAAAGCAGCGCTTCCACCTTCTGCTCGGCGATGCGCGCCTCGATATCTCGGCGAATGTAGTCAAAGCGGTCTAGCACGCGTGCAAAATGCAGCGGGTAGAGTTTTTTTGCCTTGACGAGAACTTCTTCACGCACTCCCACCTTGCCAAAATCGTGCAGCAAGGCGGCGTAGCGAAGCTCCTTCATCTGCTCCCGGGAAAATCGCAATTCCCCGTAAGGTCCGCGCGGCTCGCGGTCCACGGCCTCCGCCAAGCCCACGGTCATTTCGCATACGCGGTGTGAATGCCCGGAGGTCGTCGGGTCACGCTGCTCGATGGCCTTCACGGCCGCCTTCACGAATCCATCGAACAAATCCTCAATGTCCTGATAGAGCTTTGAGTTTTCGTAGGCCACCGCCGCCTGTGAAGCCAGTGACAATCCCAGCCGCACGGCGCGTTCCGGAAACGGATGTACCCACTTCCGCACTGCTCGGGAATCGCTCAGCAGGGCCTTTCCATTGCGCTTGCAGTTGATCAATTGCAAGACGCCCAACACTTCGCCCTTCCCGTTTTTCATCGGCAGCGTAATTAGCGAACGCGTGCGGTAGCCCGCCTGCTGATCGAACGTGGCATTGAAGTGGAATGGCATCCCCTTTGGGACACGATACGCATCGGCGAACTCGATCACTTCGCCGTGCAGCGCGCAATATCCGGCCATTGAATCTTCCGTCAGCGGAAGCGTGTGTTCGCCGAACGGAAACTGCACGCTGTCATTTTGCGTCAGCTTGAACCGCAACAAAGAAACGCGCAATCCCGCTTCCGCAGGAGACCCGCGGTTCTCTACCAGATATAGAGAGCCGGCGTCCGCTGCCGTGATTTCCCGGGCTTTCTTCAGGATCAGGCCCAGCAACTGCCCGACATCTCGTGTCTCGGACAGTGCAATCCCCACTCGGTTTAGTTCTTCGAGTTCTTGCGTGGCCTTCGAGGCACTAAGCGATTTTCTTCTGGCTCTCGGCGCGGGCTTAGGCGGCGATTTTCGGCTTTTAGGCATGGAAGAAGAAATTAAACCGCAGAGGGTGGGCGCTCCGCGGAAACCGAGAGTATAACGAAAGCCCCCAGGCGTAGGCACACAAAGTAGGAAAACAGGTATCGCTTAAAATCACCGTAAACCAAAGAGGACGCGCCACTTCCCCGCTCCCCTGTAGCGAAAGAGCGAGTAATCAGTAGGGTTCACAGCCTTTCGCAGTCCTTGGGGCTCTGTTAGCGTGGGAGCAGAGTTGCCCGGTACAGGTGTGGGCAGGGGTGTAGTTTCACGGGGGCAAGGGAGTTCGCGTGCGAATCGCCAGTGGCGGCGTGACCGATGTCGGTCGCGTGCGTTCGAACAACGAAGACTGTTACAAGATCGTTGAGCCGCTGAACCTCTACGTGCTCTCCGACGGCATGGGGGGTGAAGCGCACGGCGAAATTGCCAGCGCCATGGCTGTCGAAACGGTAGTGAAGCATTGCCTCGACTTCGAGGCCAATCCAGCCGCCACGGTGATTGGGTCGGTCCAGCCCAATTGGAGCGGCTGGACAAAGCGTCTGTCGACCGCCGTCCACCTGGCCAATCGGAATATTTTCAAGTCCGCCGAAGAAAACCCCGATCAACACGGGATGGGCGCAACGCTGACGGCCGTGTGGATCAACGGCACAAGGCTAAGTATCGCGCACGTTGGCGATAGCCGGGCCTATCTGCTGCGCGGAGGCAGCCTGTTGCAGTTGACACGCGATCACTCGTTGGTGGCGGAGCAAGTGCGGCGCGGAATCTTGACTTCCGCCGAAGCGGAAGAGAGCGACATGCAGAGCGTGCTGTTGCGCGCGCTTGGCGCACAAGCGGAAATCGAAGTGGACGCGGAGGAACACACGCTTTTCCCCCGCGACATGCTGCTGCTTTGCTCGGATGGGTTGACGCGCATGGTGACCGAGCCCGAAATCGCGGGGACGCTGCAGTCGGAGTTTGACCTTACACGGGCGTCGGAAAAACTCGTCGAATTGGCCAATGAACGCGGCGGTCCGGACAACATCACCGTTGTCACTGTGCGGCTCGAGAAGGAATCCAAGGGGTGGTTTTGGTGGTTGCGCCGCGGGGCGCGCAAAAATCTGGGAACCAATGGCAACGCTGGAGGAAATTGAGATGCCGAAGCTCAGCCTCATGTTTGACAACAAAATCGTGAAAGAGGTGCCGGTGGGTAGCAGGCCGGTGACGATTGGCCGCTCCCCGGACAACGACATCCTGGTGGACAACCTGGCAGTGTCCAACTATCACGCGAAAATTTATTACGAGGCCGGCCGCATGGTCATTGAAGACCTCGACAGCCTAAACGGCACGTTTGTGAACGATCTCCGCGTGGAGCGCGCCACCTTGCACGACGGCGATAACATCCACATCGGGAAGCACAAGATCAAGGTCGATACCAGCGGCGATGCTCCCCTGGCCTGGGATACCGGGCGCAAGACTGCCGCGCCACGCATTGACGAAACGATGGTGCTGGACACCAAGGAACGCCGTCAGATGCTCCAGCAGGCCGCCGCCATGGGCGAATCCATGCAGTTTGCCGGTTCGCGCATGAAAGTTCCGACGCTGATCGTTCTCAGCGGCAACACGGACCAAAAAGAGTATGTGCTGACCAACAAGCTCACGGTCATCGGGAAATCCGCCATGGCCACCGTTAAGCTGAAGGGCTGGTTCAAACCGCAGATGGCTGCGCAAATCAACCAACGCGATGACGGCTTCTACCTCGGTCCCGGTGACAAAGTCCCCAACGTGAATGGCGCTCCCGTCTCCGGACCGGTACGCTTGAATGACGGAGATCTCGTCGAAGTTTCCGGCGTGCGGCTGAACTTCATCTTCCGCGAGTAGCGCGCGAACGCGATGGCAGCTCCGTCAGCAGGCTTCTGGCAACGGCGGGGCGCACTCGGCCTCTACGAACTGCTACTCACGTGGTGGCGACATCGAGTTTCGTTCCTCATTTCGGTAGCCATTACGCTCGCCGCGATTACGCTCTATTACTTCACCTTTTTCGGTGAAAGAACGACTCCTCTCTTCGCCTTTCTCCAGCGCTTCGAATACAACTCTCTGGACACGCGATTCCGATACCGGCCAACCAGCGCCACTCCACCGGATCCACGCATTGTCATCGTGGAGATCGACCAGCAATCCCAGGAAGTGCTGGGCAAATGGCCTTTCTCCCGCACGCACTTCGCTACCATGCTCGATGCCCTTCGCGAAGACGGCGCGAAGGTCGCGTCCTTCGACGTTACGTTTGACAAACCAGACCGCACCGCAGATCCCGTGCGCGCCCTATGGTTCAGGCTCGAACAGCGAAAAAAAAACGGCGAAACCGTGGATGCGAAACTCGAATCGGAAGTCCGCGCCCTGGCTGCGGAGTTTGATGCCGACGCCCAATTCGGAAAGGCCATCGATCGATTCGGCCCGGTGGTGCTCGGAAACTTCTTTCTGAAGCAGGACGAGCTCAAAGGAATCGATCCCGCGATCCTAGATCAGTATGACGAGTTGATCGAATGGTATGCCCTCGGGCGAAACGCGCTTCAGGCACAGACCGGAAAACAGGATTTTCTAGAGCTCGTGGATCGCTACCGGAGAGACGGGGATCTCTATGCCGCAAACGTCGCTAACATTCCCGCTCTGGCGAATCCGGACAAAATCGAAAAAACTACCATCGGCTTTTTCAACGTTTCTTCGGACGCTGACGGCGTCCTGCGCCGCACAATGCTGGTGCTGCCGTTTGGCCGCTCCAAGGATATTCAAGAGTGGCAACTCTTCGGGTCCCTCGAAGTACAAACCATGCGGCTCTACCTGGGACTGCGATCCGACCAGGTTACCGTGCACTACGATCCGACCGGAGTGGTGCGAATCGATTTCGGAAAAACCCTGCTCATCAAACCGGATGCCACAGGACACTTGTCCATCAACTACCATGGCCCGCGCGGAACCTACTCCTACTACTCAATCGCTGATGTGGTTCAGCACAAGTTCAAGACCGGAACTTTCAAGGACAAGATTGTCCTTGTCGGTGCTTCGGCAACCGGCATAGCAGACTTGCGAACACCTCCTTACGGAGAAATCGACTACCCAGGGGTAGAAGTTCACGCCAACGTGATCGACAACATGCTGCACCAGAACTTTCTGGTGCGCGGCGTCAAGCAGCAGCTATGGGATGCGCTCCTGATTATCTTTCTGGGCCTGCCGCTGGGAATTTGGATGGCCCTGGTGGCCCCGAGGTGGATGTGGTTCGGAATCGCCCTGTTCATCCCGCTTGTGGCGGTGGACTACTACTCATTTTTGCGAGGCTGGTGGCTGAATTTCACGATTCCTGCTTTGACCCTGAGCGCCAACGTCTTGCTTGTTTCACTGTACCGATCGCTGTTTGAAGAGAAGGAAAAGCGCCGTGTGCGTTCCGCGTTCGGCCAGTACCTCAGCCCGGAAGTGATTCGCCGCTTGCTAGTGGACCCGCGTCTCGTGGAACCAAAAAAGACGGACATCACCGTGATGTTCAGTGACATTCGCGGATTCACGACGATTTCTGAAAAACTAGACGCCCAGGAACTGGCACTGTTCCTCAACGAGTATCTCTCGGACATGTCCCGCCTCGTCTTCGAGCACCAAGGGACGCTGGACAAATTTATCGGCGACGCGGTTATGGCCTTCTGGGGAGCGCCCTATGAGGAACCGGGCCATGAGAATAAAGCGTGCAATGCCGCTCTGGAGATGATGGAGCGTGTCCGCGAAATGCAGAAGAAATGGGAAGCCGAAGGAAAACCTCATCTCGATATTGGCATCGGCCTGAACACCGGTGTGGCCAGCGTTGGCAATATGGGCTCCGCGCAGCGCCTCGGCTACACGGCCCTTGGCGACACCGTGAATCTCTCCTCTCGCCTGGAGGGGCTGAACAAAGACTACGGCACGCACATCCTTGCCAACGAGACGACTTATGCCGCCGCGAAGGACGGCGGCTTCCTGTTTCGCGAGCTCGATCTCATCCGCGTCAAAGGCAAGCTCCAGCCCGTCACCATCTTCGAACTCATCGGCCGAGCGACGGAAAACTCGGTTTACGGTACACCAGACGAAGTGCGCCAGCGCGTTGAACTCTTCCGCCAGGCACACAAGTTCTATAGCAACCGTCGATGGGAGGACGCGCAGAGGTCTTTCCAAACCATTCTGGACAAATGGCCCGACGACGGCCCCTCGCGGACGTATTGGAAGCGTTGCCAGGACTATCTCTTCGACGAACCGCCTTCCGGCTGGGACGGCGTCTTCACCATGACCCATAAGTAGTATTTATCTCGTCCATCAAGTTTTCCGCGAGTCTCCTACCGATCAGCCAGAATCGCCGTCCAAATTGGATGGAGTGGCGCGTGTGCCTTGTGTCAGAATGCGTGCATCGAAAAGGAGTGGTTTTACGGGGAGCAGTGCTTTTCGTTTTCTAACTGATACAAAGCGTGAGACTTAATCGGCGTCCTTTCGCAGCCTGATTAGCACCGTACCCAAAGAAACGCTTTTGGGAATCTAAGTTGGATTAGCGACGGATGGGCAGCCAGAGGAGACGATTCGTGCCTCTCCCCGGCAAGGTGGCGAACTAAGACTTTATGTGGATTGTCCGGCTAGCTCTACGCAGACCATATACCTTTGTGGTGATGGCGCTCGCCATCATCCTGCTCTTTCCCGTGGTCCTGCTGCGGACGCCTGTCGACATTTTTCCCGACATCGATATCCCGGTCATCAGTCTGGTGTGGACCTACAACGGTCTCCAACCTCAGGAGATGGAGCAGCGCATCACCTCCAACGTCGAGCGCGGAGTCACGACGCTGGTCAACGATGTCGAGCACATCGAATCGCAATCGCTGAATGGTATCGCTGTCATCAAGGTTTTCTTCCAACCTGGCGCGAATATTCAGACGGCGCTGGCCCAGACTGCAGCGATCTCGCAAACCTTTTTGCGGTTCCTCCCGCCCGGTACCACTCCACCTCTGGTGATTATCTATTCGGCTTCGACCGTGCCGGTAATCCAGATCGGTCTGACCAGCGATACGCTCAGCGAGCAGCAGCTTTTCGATTTCGGCAACTTTTTTATTCGTACGCAGTTGGCCACCGTGCCGGGCGCGGCTACTCCGTTCCCCTACGGTGGCAAGCAGCGGATCGTCAGCGTCGATATCGACCCGAAGGCGCTTCAGGCCAAGGGGCTTTCAGCCGTAGACATCGTAAACGCGGTGAATGCACAAAACCTGATTCTGCCTACAGGTACCGCGAAGCTCGGTACTCTCGAATACAACGTGGAGATGAACGGAAGTCCGCAATCTGTCGCGGAATTGAACGATCTTCCCATCAAAACCGTGAATGGCGCGACAATTTATATGAGGGAAGTCGCCCACGTCCGCGACGGCTTCTCGCCGCAAACCAATATCGTCCTGTCAAATGGGCAGCGCGGCGTGCTCATGAGCATTTATAAGACTGGCAGCGCTTCCACGATCGAGATTGTGGACAACGTCAAGCGCATGCTCGAATACAACAAGGGCTCGATCCCTGATGGCATGCACATCTCCACGTTTTTTGACCAGTCGCTCTACGTGCGCGCGTCGATCCAGGGCGTCATTCGCGAAGCGATCATTGCAGCTTGCCTCACGGCGGTCATGATTCTGCTCTTCCTCGGAAACTGGAAAAGCACGGTGATCATCGCGGTCTCAATTCCTCTGTCCATTCTCGTGAGCATTCTGTGCCTCAGCGCTTTGGGGCAGACCATCAATATTATGACGCTCGGCGGCCTGGCGCTTGCTGTCGGCATCCTCGTCGACGACGCCACGGTGGAAATCGAAAACATCAATCGCAACCTGGCGATGGGAAAGGAAACCGTCCAGGCGATTCTCGACGGCGCGCAGCAAATCGCCGTGCCCGCGTTTGTTTCCACACTCTGCATTTGCATCGTCTTCATCCCCATGTTCTTTCTGTCCGGTGTGGCCAAATTTCTGTTCGTGCCGCTGGCTGAGGCCGTTAGCTTCGCCATGCTGGCTTCGTATATGTGGTCGCGCACGATCGTACCGACGCTGGCCATGTACCTGCTGAGTTCGGAAGACGAATATCACGCTGAGGAACATATCGGCGAGAAAATGGGCTTCTTCCGGCGGTATCAACAGGGTTTCGAGCGCGGCTTTGAAAAACTCCGGGAAGGCTACCGCGTGGCATTGGGTGCCGCTCTGCACTCCCCGATAATTTTCTCCGCTTGCTTTCTAGCTTTCTGTATTGGATCGGTCACTCTCGTCGGCGTCCTTGGCCGCGATTTCTTTCCTAAGGTGGACGCCGGACAGATTCGGATGCACATGCGCGCTCGCACCGGCCTGCGCATCGAAGAAACGGCGCGCCTCGCCGACCAAGTAAACGGCGTCATCAAGGAAACCATACCGAAGGAAGAGCTGACGACGGTTCTCGACAATATCGGATTGCCTTATAGTGGCATCAACTTGACGTACAGCAACGCCGGTACGATCGGGAGCTCAGACGCTGAATTTCTCGTGCAATTGAAGGAAGTGCGCGGCAAGCCCACCAGCATGTATATCAATGAACTACGCGAGAAAATGCCGCAACGATTTCCCGGCGTGCAATTCTTCTTTCAACCGGCCGATATCGTGACGCAAATCCTGAATTTTGGTACGCCGGCGCCCATCGACGTGGAAGTTACCGGCGCCAACCAGCGTGGAAACTATTTGATCGGAGAGAAACTCGCCAACGAGTTTCGCCACATCCCCGGCGCGGTGGATGTGCACGTGCAGCAGGCTTTTGACAATCCAACTCTGTTCATGGAAATCGACCGGGCGCGCGCGCAATCCGTTGGCATGCAGTCGCGCGACGTGGCGCAAAACGTTCTCGTTTCGCTCAGCTCCAGCTTCCAGACCGCTCCGGCCTTCTGGTTAGATCCGAAAAATGGCGTCGAGTATTCCGTTGCCGTGCAGGAGCCACAATACCGCGTGGACTCTTATCAAGCATTGCAAAACACGCCAATCAGCGGCAGCACGCCGGGCGCGAGGCCGCAAATTCTGGGGAATCTGGTCACTACTTCGACGACTGCTCGCCCCGCCGAAGTTTCGCACTACACGACGCAGCCCATGATCAATGTCTATGCGTCTGTGGACGGGCGCGATCTCGGCGGCGTGGCTGACGTCGTGGAGCAGCGCGTTAGAGCCATCGAAAAGGATTTGCCGAAAGGCAGCCACATTGTTATTCGGGGACAGGTCCAGACCATGAAGAGTTCTTTCACTGGCCTGGGGCTCGGCTTGCTTGGCGCGATTGTGCTCGCTTACCTCCTGATCGTCGTCAATTTTCAGTCCTGGCTCGATCCATTCATCATCATTACCGCGCTGCCCGGAGCGCTCGCCGGCATTTGCTGGACGTTGTTGTTGACACATACGACTCTGAACGTCCCGTCATTGACCGGCGCGATCATGTGCATGGGGGTGGCCACGGCCAACAGCATCTTGATGGTTTCTTTCGCGCGCGAACAAATGGATGAAGGCAAGGCCGCTTACGATGCCGCCATCGAAGCCGGATTTGTGCGTATTCGGCCGGTATTGATGACTGCGCTGGCGATGATTATCGGCATGATGCCCATGGCTGTCGGCCTCGGCGAAGGCGGTGAGCAAAACGCGCCGCTCGGCCGCGCGGTGATTGGCGGGCTGGTCTTTGCAACCTTCGCCACGCTTTTTTTTGTTCCGTGCGTTTTCTCCATGATCCACGGGCGCCGCACACGAAGGCTGGGACAGCATGGGGAGCAGTCACAGGCCACGGCTTGAGATTTTTCTTTCTGGAACTGAGAGCGGGGATAGGGTAATTATGGAACGCGGAGTTCAGATGGATCCTGCAGTGCAAGAGCAACAGAGGCCCAAGGGTAGCCGGGTCTTCACGATTCTTTTCCTGGTCGTGATTGTGCTGGTGATTCTTGGCGCGTTTACTCTCTTCCAGCGGCGCACGCAGTATCAAGCGCTCGCCAAGGAAACGGAGACGCTGGCGATTCCCACCGTGGCCGTGATTCATGCGGGCGTGGAATCAGCGGAGGAGGACCTTGTCCTCCCCGGGGCCATGCAAGCGTATGTCGAATCGCCAATCTATGCGCGCACCAACGGCTACCTGAAAAAGTGGTACCACGACATCGGCAGCCGCGTGCGCCAAGGCGATCTGCTCACGGACATTGACACTCCGGAAGTGGATCAACAGTTGTCGCAGGCACGCGCCGACCTCAATACCGCGCAAGCCAACGCGAATCTCTCCAAGATCACCGCAGCACGATTTCAGGAACTCATCAAAACCGACGGCGTCTCCAAGCAGGAAGTCGATAATGCGGTAGGCGATTTGGAAGCCAAAGTCGCCAACGTAAAATCAGCGGAAGCTAATGTGCGCAGGCTCGAAGAGCTGGAATCGTTCAAGCATATTTACGCGCCGTTCAGCGGCGTGATCACCCGGCGCAGCGTGGATACAGGCACGTTAATCAACGCGGGAAACGGCGGCGCGTCGCAAGAGCTCTTCGTTCTGGCACAGACCGATCCTATTCGTGTGTATGTCAGCGTGCCGGAAGCTTACGCACCGTCTATTCGGGCAGGACTCGGTGCTTTCCTGGAGCTCACGCAATATCCCAGCCAGAGATTTCTGGGTAAGGTGGTGCGCACGGCGGAGTCGATCGATCCCGGTACCCGTACGCTGCTGAGCGAAGTGGACGTGCCGAATCATACTGGCGCGCTGCTCCCCGGCGGATACGCGCAAGCTCACCTGCAGGTGAAGGTGACCGGCGCACGCCTGGCAGTGCCGGTGAACGCGTTGCTATTCCGTTCGGAAGGTCTGCGCGCTGTGGTGGTCGACGCCAATCATCGAGCGCATCTTCGGGCGATCACCGTGGGCCGCGACTACGGCACCACTCTGGAAGTCCTGCAAGGGCTCGACGTCAATGATTGGATCGTGCTGAACCCTGCGGACTCCCTGGACGACGGGCAGGAAGTCCGCGTCAAAGAAATTGCGGCGAACCACCCGCAGGGCCAGCCAGCGCCTGCGGCACAGCAACCTCCTGCGCCCGCGGCCAAGAAACAATAATGAAGCTCATCAAGCAATTTGTTGCTGTGACTGGCCTTGGTGTTTGCGTCCTTACCGGTGGCTGCACCGTCGGGCCCAACTACAAGCGCGTCACAGCGCCGATACCGGCAAAATGGGATGTTTCCGAGCCATGGCGAAAGGGTGCTCCAAAAGATGGCGTTGCCAAAGGCGAATGGTGGAGCGCTTTTCACGATGACGAATTGAGCGGGCTGGAAAAACAAGCGCTCGACGCCAACCAAACCATCAAGGTTTCCGCGGCGCGGCTGGAACAAGCGCGGGCCTCTGCCGCCGTCCAAATCGCAACCCAATTCCCCAGTCTTTCCGTGGCGCCACTAGCAGAACGGCAACGCATTTCCGGAAACCGCCCGCCCAACAGCAACATTCCTGTCAGGTCTGCAGTGACTCAAAACGTTTACAGCCTGCCATTCACGGCGGGATACGAGGTGGATCTATTCGGACGGCGCCGACGCAGCATTGAGGCGGCACAGGCGTCCTATCAGGCCAGCGCTGCCGACCTTGAAAATGTGCGGCTGGTGATCACCGCCGAACTGGCCGGCGATTATTTCACGCTGCGTCAGCTCGATACGGAACTTGGCATTCTGAACCGTACCGTGGAGGCGCTGCAAAAAGGCTTGCAACTGGTGGATTCCCGTCACAAAGGGGGAGTAGCATCCGGGCTTGATGTTGCACAGGAAGAGACGCTTCTGAATACCACGCGGACTCAGGCCATTCTACTGCAGCAACAGAGGAAACAGTTTGAAGACGCGATCGCTGTCCTCGTCGGGAAGCCTGCGCCGGACTTTCATCTTTCTCCGAAGGAACTTATTGACGCGCCCCCTCCACTGGAAGCCGGACTGCCTTCCGATCTGCTGGAACGCCGTCCGGACGTCGCGGAAGCCGAACGCCAAATGGCCGTAGCCAACGCGCAAATCGGGATTGCGCGAGCCGCCTACTATCCATCGCTGAATCTGTTTGGAAATGGCGGGTGGCAAGCGGCTGACATCGCCAAGCTGATGAATGTGCAGAGCACGTTCTGGGCAGTCGGCGCAAACGTTGCGGAGAGCATTTTCACGGGCGGGTCGCGGCGCGCGCAAGTGCAATTCGCCAAAGCGGGCTACGACGCCAACGTGGCCGCGTATCGCGACAGCGTCCTGAATGCGTTTCGAGAGGTGCAGGACGACGTGACCGGCTTGACCGTACTGGATCAGGCGAATCAGTCGCAGCAACAGGCTGTTGATTCGGCGAGGCGCACCTTGGACATCGCCAGCAGCCGTTACACCGGCGGTTTGGTGAATTACCTCGATGTCGTAAACGCGCAGCAGAATTTATTGAACAATGAGCAGGAACTCGCGGTGATTCACGGACAACGGTTGGTGACGAGTGTGCTCCTGATTAAGGCCTTGGGTGGCGGATGGGACGCCTCTAGCCTCTCTGCCGTGCAGGTGAAATCGAAACTGAAGGATGTTGTCGCTCCCTGAGTTACCGAAGCACTCCTTTCATCAAAAAAGATTGGTCTTGTAGCCGTAGGTGTTGCCGCCAATTGCAAGCAACTGCGGAATGGCCGCCAGCTTGTGCCATTTTCTGGAATGCCCCATTTTCCAACTGACCCAGTTCAGGCCGGTGGCCATCGCAAACCCGGTTGCGTAGTAGACAGGCGCGGGCAATCTCACAAAAGGCCTTGCAAACGGATCAGATTCGTACCACCAGTCATATTTCCTCTCCTTGAGAGTTTGGTGCATATCCGCAAAAACTCGCTCCATAGACAGCTACACACAGAATCAAAAACTGTTTTTTGTGGAAACGAACCGTGGACGACGGTTTTGCATCCCTGTTCTCTTTGATCCGAATCGGCACCGCAAATTCAGCCCTGAGGTCGAACCTTTTGACTTCGGGCGTGAGAACTGTCGGCCGGAAGACGGGCTCGTCGGAAAATATCTGCCCTCTCACAGTGGAGGCAGACAAAAACAGGAATAGAAACGTTGCGCCGAAGATGTCTCGACGGATCATAAGGATTCGCTAACAGTTCGCGAACACACGCCGATTTATATGGCAATCGTCTGCCCATCGGGTGTGGTGACACGCACATGGCGATGACTTCGGCTTGCTGCCCTCGCAGAAGTTCTGCTGTGTGGCCCTAGTCAGGGGGAGTTATGTGAATGGACGCTTCTAGGAATCCTTGTTTTGGAAGGCGGCAAAAAGTTGATCGGTATCAATCTGGAAGCCCGCGCGTGCAAAAGCGATATTGTCAGATGAGAGTTTTCTCAGGGATTTCCTGTGTCATGCGCGGAAACCACTCGGCCATATTGCGATGCACGGCTGAGACGGTCAAACATTTGGTACGCCGCCGTTGCGATCCGAACGATTGCGTCACCGCCGTCTTTTTCACGCCGCAAATAGGTTGTCATCACGCTGATCGCAAACGGCCGGTTGCCCGTAAAAACGATGCCCGAGTCGTTGCGCACCCCTTCAAGTTCCCCCGGCTTGTTGGCGATGCGCAAATCTTCCGGCAATTCCCGCGGGATGTAGCTCTCCTTGTGCACGCTGAGCAGTTCAAAAAAATCGTCGGTCATCTGTTTGTTCAAAACTTTTCCTCGATACAAGTCTTCCAGCAACATCACCATCTCGCGGGGCGTGGCGATATTCTCGCGGCCTTCCGCCGCGGCTTTCACGTCCATCATCTTCCGCCGCAGCCGCGTGTGTGTCAGGCCCAGCGAATCGAGCAGGGCATTCACATTTTCCATGCCGATGCGGTCGATGATGATGTTGGTGGCGGAATTGTCGCTCACGGAAATCATCAGCGCGGCGACGTCGCGGATGGTCAGTCGCGTAACGCCTGGCGTGAGCGCGTTGGCGATACCGCTTCCAGCAACAAGATCGGAAGCCTGCAGCATATAAAGATCCCCCAGTTTGATTTTGCCCTGCTGCGCTTGGCGATAAAGCTCTGCGAGTATCGCAATTTTGATAGAGCTGGCAGTCGGAAGAACTTCATCAGCATGAAGAAAATATTTTTGCCCCGTTGTGAGATCCACAATGGCGACGGCGAGCACTCCGTCGAGATTGTGGTCTACACCGCCGATGGTAGCCTCCAACTTTTCCCACAAGACTTTTTCTTTCTCCTGCGCAACCCTGTCTGCTTTGTCTTGAGAAACCTGCTGCGCGCTAGAACGAACTGGCGCCCAAATCATCACGGCGAGCAAAGCGGGAACGAAAAGTCTTTTCAGCACGTTGACCTCCGAGGTCTGCGGGATTATAAGGCCGAATCGGCGCAAAAGGAGAAAAGCCGCTGAAGTAAATTCCCCACACCACACTCAGCGAACCGCCCTGTTTCAGCCTGTCGGGCGGATTCAGAACGTACCTTGTATGTAACGCGAAACTCATCGCCCTAGAAGCGCTTCTCTTAAAAGCGCAGAATAGCTAAGGGCACCCAACCGCCTGCGGAAGGCTGAACCGATCCACATGGGGATATTTGTCAAAGAGATCGGCCAGCAACGCACTTCCAGGAGAGACGACTTATGCGAAGACTTTTGACGGGAATATTGTTCATGGCCTTGGCGGGAACGCTTTCCCTCGCTGCTCCGCCTCAAGACCGCGACGATCATCGGGATCGGGACGATCGTCACGACAATGGAAAGCATAAAGGTCAGGACAAGCACGATGATCGCGGTGACGATCGCGGCGACCGTCACGATAACGGCAATCACAAAGGCTGGGACAATCCCCACAATCCCCATTACCGCGATTGGGATGACGATCATGACCGCGTTCGCCCCGGGCACCCTTACCCTTACGGGCGTTACGAGCATGTAAGAGCGGAGTTCATCGCCCGGCGCATGGATTTCCGCACCCGCCGCGTGGTCCTTTACGACAATTCGAATTGGGTAGTAGCTTCCTACGACCTCGATCGCTGTCGCGATTGGGAGTGGGACCGCGATCGCGTCTATGTCTACGACGACGATCATCACCCCGGCTGGTATTTGCTGTTTAACGCCCGTCTGGGCCGCTATGTCCACGTCGAATATTTCGGCGTGCACTAAAATCGGGTTAGAAGAAAATCTCCGTAACCTTCTATGCCAAGAACAAGCGGCAAAGCCGAACGGGCTTTGCCCCGTTCCATTTTTCTCCGCATCAGCGGCGGCCGATCAAAGGTTATCAAGGAAGAATTGCGTCACGCGTTGCATCAGGACGCGGCGCGCCGGTGGGTCGCTAACACCGTGGCCACGGCCGGGGAAGGCTAAAACCTCAACATACTTCCCCGCTTCAATGAGGTCATTGACCACCGAAAGCGTGTTCGCGAAGTGCACATTGTCGTCGCCCGTGCCATGGGCGATCATGAGCTTGCCTTTGAGCTGCGCGGCATATTTCACCGGTGAAGAATCCCGATAACCTTTCTCGTTCTTCTGCGGCAAACCAAGGTAGCGCTCGGTATAGATCGAATCGTAGTGGCGCCAGTCGGTAACTGGTCCGCCCGCAAACCCCACTTTGAAGTCATCGCCGCCTTCAAACATGGCGTGGAGCGTCATGTGGCCGCCGTAGCTCCATCCCCAGATGCCAATTCGATTCGCGTCGACGTAAGGTAGCGACTTTAGGTATTGCACGCCCTCGCGCTGGTCGGAGAGCTCCTGCGCGCCCATTCGAAAGTGCAGTGGCGCTTCAAAAGCATGGCCGCGCCCCGCCGAACCTCGATTATCCAGCGAAAAAATAATGTAGCCCCTTTGCGCCATGAGTTCGTGCCACAGAAAATTGGAGCCTCCCCATGCATTCCGAACGACCTGCGCGTGCGGCCCACCATAAGTGTAAACCAGCACTGGATATTTCTTCTGTGGATTGAAATCCGGCGGCTTGATCATGCTGGCGTTGAGTTGCACGCCATCTCGCGTCTTCACGGCAAAAAATTCCATCGGCGTGAGGTGGTAGTCCGCAAGTTCGGTGATTTTGTTTTCGTTAATCGTTGCAATGTGGGTGCCATCGGCCCGATAGAGATCCTGGCGACCCGGTGCCGCGGCATTCGAGTAGGTGTCGTAGAAAGAGGTCGCACTAGGAGCAAGAACCGCGGCATGGTTGCCTTCATCTTTGGTTATCCGCGTGAATCTGCTGCCGTCGAATGCAACCCGGTACAAGTGCCGTTCCAGGGGAGACTTTTCCGTCGCCGTGAAATACACCAGCCCTTTTGCTTCATCGACAGCATCGACAGCGGCAACTTCCCAATCACCCTTCGTTAGCTGTGCAAGCTGCTTTCCTTCGAGATCATACAAATATAGATGGCGATAGCCGCTCTGCTCGCTCGACCACAGGAAACGCTTTCCATCTTTTAGAAAATAGAGATCATCACTGATGTTGATCCAATTCGGATCACTCTGGTTGAGAACCGCGTGCGACTGCCCCGTGCTGGCGTCAGCAATCAGAAGATCGAGCACGGTTTGCGTGCGATTAAGCCGCTGAATCGCTACGCGTTTTGAATCGGTGAGCCAGTTCACGCGTGGAATGTAAATGTCGGTTTCCGCTCCAATGTCCATCTGTCGCGATTCCCCGCCATTCAACGAAGTCACAAAAACGCGCACGACAGGATTCGCGCCACCAGCCGCGGGATAGCGCTCCATCTCGGCTTCCCCATTCGGCGAAGAAAAATCCACCAATGGATACTGCGAGACTTTGCGTTCGTCCATTTCGAGATACGCAATCGCAGAGGAATCCGGCGCCCACCAATATCCGGTCTTGCACTCCAACTCCTCCGGATAAACCCAGTCAAGTTCGCCCTTGCGAACTTCTTCCGTGCCACCCTGCGTGATGGCGCGTTCTTTGCCATCGGTAATATTCGCGATCCAAACATTGTGATCGCGAACGAAACTAACAAAATGCCCGTCCGGCGAAATCTTGGGATCGGCGATTGCCGCTTTGCCGGAAACGAGCGTGCGCCCCGTTTGCGTTTTCACGTCCAGCCAAGCAAGCGCCGTGGGACCTTGAAACAGAATTCCTGCTCCATCGGGTGCCCATTGGTATTGGGAAGGCGCGCGACGCCCAAGCCCAGTGGCCTGTGTAGCTTTGGAGGATTCCGTCGGCAAAATAGTTTCGAGTTTGTCAGCCGCCACGAGCACCCGCCGCTCGCCCGTTGCGGCATCCATCGTCCAAAGCTCCGTCTTGGCGTCTCTCCCCGATCCCGTCGTTTCAAAATAGCTGAGCTGCTTGCCATCAGGAGCCCACGCCAACCCGCGCGTCAACCGCCCGTTCAAGCTCGGTTGTGAATAAATGCGTTCCACAGTAAGAGCTCTCCCCGCCGCCGCGGGCTGTTGCGCAGCAGCAACAAAAGGCAGCCCCACGCAGACAACAATCCAGGCAGCAAACAATCTAGATGATGAAAATGGGTACTGCGGTCGCATGAATTCCTCCAGAAGGCGGCACCTATCTTAACTTGGGCCACCTCATCGACCAACTCAGCTGCGTACGCAAATCTTCAGAGAAGCTGTGCGGTCGCAATCCGAGGTGCATCAACGTACCAATCTTGATGCGAGTATTTTTGATTGACATCATATTTTCCATATGACATCATTCTAAGATGAGGACCACACTATCTCTCGATGATGATGTTCTAAATGAAGTGAGAACATACGCAAAGAGCAGGGATGTCGCCATTGGTAAAGCCGTATCCGACCTGATTCGGCGGGGGCTCCAAGCGCCTTTGCAGACGCGCGTCGTCAATGGGTTTCACATTGTCGAGTTACCCCCTGGCTCCCCGCCCGTCAGAACCGAGGATATAAAGAAACTCCAGGATGAATTGGAGTGAAAGCTGCTTTCCTACTGGACGTCAACGTTCTGATCGCCATGGCTTGGCCCACGCACAGCTCCCACGAGCGAGTCCAGGAATGGCTAGTACGGCACGCACGAGAAGGATGGGCCACATGTCCTCTGACCCAGATCGGCTTTGTACGCATACTCTCGAATCCTGCTTTTTCTCCAAACGCACTTACGCCCGCCCATGCTCTCGCCCTTTTGCAAGCTAACCTTGGCCATCCCGCACACAGGTTCTGGCCTGACGAGCTTAGCTTCCTTCAAGCACTCGAACCATTCCAGCCTCGATTAGTGGGGCATCAACAAATGACGGACGCGTATCTATTAGGGCTGGCCATGCACAAGAAAAGCAAACTCGCGACAATGGATCGGGCTGTTTTGACGTTGCTGCCGGAAAAAGCCACCGCTCGAGGCTCCATCGAGTTGATCTGAACGAAACGTACTCTTAAGCGGCTACCTAGCCTGGCGGCCAGCGGAATTGCCGCCCTCCGAGCAAGTGCAAATGTAAATGGAAGACGGATTGGCCGGCGCCGGTGCCATTGTTGAGGACGGTGCGGTAGCCCGCGAGAAGGTTACGTTCGCGCGCAAGTTGCGCGGCGACTAGGTGCAGCTTGCCAAGAACTGCTTGATCTTCGGGAGCAGCTTCGGCCAGCGATGCAAAGTGCTTCCGCGGGCAAATCAGGATGTGCGTGGGCGCTTGCGGACTGATGTCTTCAAAGGCGAAGAGATCGGGATCCTCATAAACGATCTTTGACGGAATTTTCTTCGCCGCGATTTTGCAGAACAGACAGTCGGCGCTCATCGGTTCCCTCCTGCAGGTGAGCTTTCATCGAGGCGCGTAACAAAGGGAGTAAAACCCTCACGGCTACGGAGTTGTTCACCAAATTGGTGCGCGGCGTCTTCCCCGGAGATTTTGCCGACGCGAACGCGATAGAACACGCCATCAGGTAAATCATATTGCTGAATGAAGATCGGCGAGTAGAGAGTGCTGAGCCGATCACGGAGATGTTCGGCGTTGGCGCGGTCGCGGAAAGCGCCCACTTGGACGGTGAAGAAGCCGGCGGTGGGATCGACGCCACCGAGTACTTCTACACGCACCGGCACGACGCCGGCGCCGACGGAGTCTACTTCCCGCGCGGCGGCGAGCGAGAGGTCGATGATGCGATTGTCGACAAATGGACCGCGATCGGTGATGCGCACCACCGTGGATTTGCCGTTGTTCAGGTTAGTGACGCGAACCATGGTTTCAAACGGCAGCGTGCGGTGTGCGGCGGTGAGCTTGTACATGTCGTAGATTTCGCCGTTTGAAGCGTGCCGCCCGTGAAATGGAACGCCGTACCAGGAAGCATTACCTTCTTCCGTGTAGCCGGAAGGAGCGGGCGTCGGGGCGGTCTTGTTGCGTTTCGGCGGCATAGGCACCGGAGTCTCAGGCACGTCTGTTGAGCGCTTCGCGGCATCCACGCTTGCTGCGGGAGTTTCTGTGGGCTGAACTGGGGGCGGCTGGCGGCGATCGGCGACCGGTTTGTGCGACGCGCAACCAGAAAAACTAACACAGATGAAAACGAGAGCGCACAGCGCGCAGAACGGAAAAACCAACGAACCCGCAGAAGATTTCAGAGGACCAAATTGCCGCGCGGAAATGTCCCTGCGCGAACCTATGCTGAAGAGTATTGATTCCCGTGAATTCTTCAAAGGCCCGCCCGCTTCATGAATTTGGCGGATTCTGTGAAGTGCGCGCGGCGTTGCGCGCTTCGATCTTCGAGGCAGCCTCGGCAAGCTTTTCCGAGACTTCGCGCAAGAACTGGGCCGTACGCTTTTCCGTTTCCGGCGCGACTTCCTCTTTTACGAAACTCTTTACGCGATCGAGTTCTTCATCCACTCGCTTGCCAAAATCCTCGAAATTCTTAATTTCCTTGAGTTTCGAAAATTCCTGGTCAATGCGCCTGCCGAACTCTTCGAAATTGGCCATCGTGCCAACCCCCAGAAAACCTGCCGTACAAGAAGAAGTACGGCGACTTGGGTATTATAGGAACGCGGTGTACGGGTCGCAAGGAGGAGAGTTGGCGCTTCCCTATCGGTGGCAGTGGCGCGTGGAAAAATGGAAAAATTCCCTGCGCGCATTTTTTGGAGGCGACCAGCAGCCGCGGCCAAAGATCTGTCCGGCCTGTGGCACACTCGTCGGAATTACTGCCACGCGCTGTCACGAGTGCGGAACCAGTTTGCGTTTTTCTTTGGTAGCCGTAAGCAAGTCCCTCGGTGGAACGATCGGCGGCGAAACTCCGATCACTACACTGATTCTGATCGTCAATCTCCTTCTTTTCGGCGTGAGTCTGGTTGCTTCGAATCAGGGGGGTGGCGGCCCCAATCTATTCTCGGGTGTTAATGGGCGGGTCCTGTACCAGCTTGGCGCCCGCCAATCCATTGCCATTCTCTCCGGGGAATGGTGGCGGTTGGTAATGCCGATATTCCTCCATGGTGGGTTATTACATCTTGGAATGAATATGCTTTTCTTTGTCGACGTTGGCCCGCAGGTCGAGCGGATTTATGGGTCGGCCCGATATCTTTTCATGTACGTGTTTACAGGGATTTGCAGCTTTATAGCGAGTACAGGGTGGAATCTGTGGGCTTATCACGGATTCGGCGTTGGTATCGGCGCTTCCGGTGCGTTAGCAGGATTGATAGGAATAATGCTGGGTATGACCACGGGACGCGGCGGCAGTTACGCTCGCGAGATCCGCGCGCAGATGCTTCGGATGACAGGATATTTGGTCCTTATGGCAGTACTCCCGATCGGGATCGACAACGCCGCTCACTTTGGAGGCCTCGCTTCTGGCTTTTTACTTGGGAAACTTTTTGTAGATCGCGAGCCCATGAATGGCAAAGAATTCAAGAGAGCTTATGCACTCGGATGGATTGCGGGAGTTGTGGTGGTAGCCAGTTTTGTCATGATGTTTCTACATTTTCGAGATTCACTTCCAGGAAGATAGCTTCATTCTACGGGCGGAGTTCGACAAAGTGCGATACTCTAGTTCAAGACACCTATGGATCCACACTCCATCGTCGTCATCAGCCTGCACACTCCCAAGGAAAAGGTGTGGGGCGAGCTGCTGGCCATCAACCCTTCGGGAATCACGTTGCGCGGCATCGACTTGAATTCTTTCGATCATTTCATCCGCCAAATCAATGAGCCGGATGGCGAGCGCATGGGCCTGCCCACAATCTTCTTTCCTATGAATCGCGTCGAGCGCATTTCTCTCGACGAGCCTTCCGGCTCCATCCCCTCGATGAATGAGCTGTTCGCGCGTAAAGTGGGGCGCACGCTTGCCGACTACCTCGCGCAATTCGCCTGAATTGCGTTATCCTGAATCACAATGAAAGGCCGCATCTGGACGGTTCCCAACCAAATTACGTTTTTGCGTTTAGGCTTTTTGCCGATTTTTCTGATGCTTATCGCCTACGATCGCTATCGGTGGGCGCTGCTGGTGCTTGTGGTTTCCGGCCTTTCGGATGGATTCGACGGTTTACTTGCGCGCAGCCTGAATCAGCGATCACCTCTCGGTGCCTATCTCGATCCAATCGCGGACAAACTTCTGCTTTCTTCTTCGTTCGTGCTTCTGGCATTTAAGAAGCAGCTTGCCTGGTGGCTCACGATCCTTGTTCTTAGCCGCGACGTGCTGATTTTGATTGTCGCTGTTGTGATTTTGTTGATCTCAGGCTATCGCCCATTTCCGCCCAGCATTTATGGCAAGCTCACGACGGCGGCCGAGATCGTCCTCGTGTTCCTCGTAGTTCTCGGAGCTGCCTACCCCAATTACAACAGCAACGCTCTCAACCATATTTTCATTTATGCGGTTACCGTTTTGAGTATCGTGTCTGGGTTTCACTACTCGTTTAGCACTACGCGACACCTGAGCAGTCATACTCCCGAGGCGAAGTGAATCCAGCTCGGCGTGATGGCTACTTCTTCGCCGCGTCATAAGCGCGCCCAAGCCAGCCGAGAGCGTCCTTCGTAGCTGATGCTTCGTCTAGCTCAAAGAAAAACCATCGTGCACCGGACATGCCCGAGACAGTATCCACCCTGGGATCCTTCTCCAAAGAATTAAGAATGGTTGGAGAGACGTTTGCGAACTTCAACATCAGCGCCCTGGGCGATTTCATGGCTTTTGAACGCGGCAAAGCCGCAAAAATATTTCCATTCCGGTAAAGCCCCTGGTAGCCGAACATGTTTTTCTTTGACACTTCGGGCCAGCCGGAGACTTCTCCTTCGAGCATGGCGGAAAGTTCCTTCATCTCCTCATCAAGAGGAAACCAGCTCGGCATCTTGGAGCGTCTGGGTTTTGGCTTGGCAAATTTTTTCTTGGGTTTCATGGAGCACCACTTTGCGAGATGCGGTTGAAATCCTATACGGGCATGGGTTTGGGGCCGCCGGGAGGAAGAAGGAGTTTGGGTTCGGTGAGGGACTGGACTTGCTCGAGAGTGGCGTCGGGCGCGATCTCGCGAAGCAGGAGACCTTCGGGAGTGATGTCGATGACGACGAGCTCGGTAACGATGTGGTCGACGACTTCGACGCCTGTGAGAGGGAGACTACACTTTTTCAAAATTTTCGGCTTATTGTCGCGGGTGGCGTGCTCCATGGCGATGAAGACGCGCTTGGCGCCGGCGACGAGATCCATGGCTCCGCCCATGCCTTTCAGCATTTTGCCGGGGATGGCCCAGTTGGCGAGCGTGCCTTTTTCATCGACCTGGAGCGCGCCGAGAACGGTGAGATCGACGTGGCCGCCGCGAATCATGGCGAAAGAATCGGCGGAAGAAAAATAAGCCGTGCCGGGAAGTTCGGTAACCGTCTCTTTTCCAGCGTTGATGAGGTCGGGATCGACTTCGGATTCAAGAGGATAGGGACCTACGCCGAGCATGCCGTTTTCCGATTGCAGAATCACGTCCATCCCTTTGGGAACGTGGTTGGCAACGAGCGTCGGCATGCCAATGCCAAGGTTGACGTAGTAGCCGTCACGCAATTCGAGCGCGATCCGGCGAGCGATACGTTCGCGTTTCTGTTCTTCGTTCATTGTCAGGTCCCCATTACGTACATGGTGAAGAAGAACATCAATAGCGAGACCGGAAGGGCGACACGCCAGAGCTTTGAGCGCAGTAACGCTGCAATCGCAGAAAGAGCGACTCCGACGCCGTCAATCTCTAGCCACTGCAATCCCGTAAATTTCAGTAGCGGAGTTTCTGCCGCGCCCGCGTAAAAGAAACCGACCCAAAATATGAGACAGATGAGCAGGCTCAGGGACGCAAAGGCATGACCGACGATCCTAGCTAGTCGACTGCCCGCCCATCCGGTTGATTGGTTCGTTTGTGTCACTGGGATTGCCATCGGATTCACGTTCTCCGGACGGTACGTCGTTCGATGCGCTTTTCGTATTTGGGGCCTTGGAAAATGGCGTCGATGAAAATACCGGGCGTATGAACTTGATTGGGATCGAGTTGACCGAGTTCGACCAGTTCTTCGACTTCGGCGATGACGTAGTCGGCGGCGGTGGCCATCATGGGATTGAAGTTGCGCGCGGTTTTGCGGTAGATGAGGTTGCCCCAGCGGTCGCCTTTCCAGGCTTTGATGAACGCGAAATCACCGCGCAGGCCGCGCTCCATAACATACTGGCGGCCGTTGAACTCGCGGGTTTCTTTTCCTTCGGCGACCATGGTGCCGTAGCCGGTGGGAGTATAGAACGCAGGAATTCCGGCGCCTCCAGCTCGCAGGCGTTCGCTCAATGTGCCTTGCGGATTCAACTCCACTTGCAATTCTCCGCTCAGGACCAGTTGCTCGAAGAGTTTGTTCTCGCCAACGTAGGTGGAGATCATTTTCTTGACTTGGCGCTGCTGGAGAAGGACGCCAATCCCGAAATCGTCAACGCCGGCGTTGTTGCTAACGATAGTTAGGCTCTTTGTCCCTTTACGACGGATGGCGGCGATAAGGTTTTCCGGGATGCCGCAGAGGCCGAAGCCGCCCATGAGGATGGTAACGCCGTCGTGGATCTTTTCGATCGCGGCGTCGGCGGAGGCGATGCGTTTGTCCATGAGCGCTCCGAACTCTTCGAAGAAGTTTACTTCATCCAAAGCAGAGGCGGAAGAAGCGCATTGAGCGGAACAAAGACGCTAGGTGTTCACCTCAGACCGGCTGGAGGACGCGGACTTCGTAGGCTTCCAAGCCGACCTTGCCAGTATGCGCTGCGCCCGTGAGCAAGTCCTTGTATTGACCTGGAACGGTGACAGCTTGCGTAGCGCCGGTATGGTTCAGGAGGAAAGTCCACTCTTTGGCGCCAGACTTCCGTGTGCACACTTCGACGCCGCGTGGAACGTCGAAGGAGGATTTGATTCCTGCGGACTCAAGCAACACCGCGAATACTCTGGCAAGACTCATGGGATCAAGATCCGCACCAATGTAGACGGCTTTGCCCTGGCCGAAGGAGTTGATGGTGATGGCGGGCTCACCAGAGTAAGGACCAGCCGTGTAAGTGGCCAGAACGGTTGCTGAGGTTGGCTGCAGGATGTCCGCCCAGAAGGAACAGTCGGCGTCAGGCCCAGCCAGCATCGAGGAGAATTTGACGCCAATCTTCTCCGTGTAGATAGGCATGTAGTCCTTCACCGTGACGCCCATGACGTCGCGGAGCAATCCGGGCAGCGGCGTACGGACAATCTGGCTGCTCTCGTCCTTGACCCCAAGCCGGAAGCCGCCTACGAAAAACCCGCCGCCCTGGACGAATTTCCTGATATTGGCCGCCTCTTGTGGCGTGACCACATACGGCAGCGGGACGAAAACCGCTTTGTACCGAGAGAGGTCGGACTCAGGATTGATCACATCGATACCAATGTGGGCGCTCGACATCGACCCGTACCATCCGGTTAATTGGGAAGCGTAGGTGAGTTTGTTGTTTCCCGGCTGCACGGCCGTGGCCCAGGCGGAGTTCAGGTCAAAGAAAAGCGCAGCGTTCGCCGAGTAAGAAGATTGCAGCATTTCCTGACCGAGGCTTTTCAATTCCTTCACGGTTTGCTGGATTTCATCGAAGCTGGGGCTCTTCGAGCGGTCGTGGTTCAACATGCCGTGCCAGTATTCCTCGGCGCCGAAATTGGCGGTGTCCCAGCGAAAATAGTTGAGGCCCATGGCGCCATGGGCGATCGCCTGATACGTCCAAAGCCGGATCTGACCCTTGCGGGGCGGCGGAGAAAAAAAGCTCTGCCCGGCCTTGCCCGACTGTTCTTCCATGATCATAAAGGGCTTGCCGTCTTTGGCGCCGCGCATGGAGTCGTGGCCGAGGGAGATCATCGTCGCAACCGCTTCGGCCGGAGCGCCCTGCATGAACATCTGCGCGAAGCCGGGGTAATTGTCGTGGCAAACAAAATCGAGGTTTTTGTACATCTCGTGGAGATCGATCGTGTCGAGAGGAGCGCCGACGTTGTTGGTGGTGACGAAGTGCTTGGGACAAGTCTTGCGGAGCATGGCCAGCTGCTCTTCAAGGAAAGAAGCGTTGGCGTAAGACTGATAGCGGTCGTAATCGAGCGCGAGGCCGGGATTAGGATCGCCATTGGACGGCAGCGGAACAGGAATCTGGCTGAAGTCGGTGTAAACCTGGCTCCAGAACGCTGTTCCCCACTTTGTGTTGACTTGATCGAGAGTGCCGTATTTCGCGCGAAGCCAATCTTGGAAGCCCGCCCGGCAGAATTTGCAGTAGCAGCGGCCCCAGCGCTGAAGCGTGAACTCATTGTCGATTTGCCAGCCGATCACGCCTGGGGTGTCAGCGAAGGAGCGAGCCATTTCCGTAGCAATGTCGAGCGATAGTCGGCGATAGACTTTGTTTGTAGGGCACGTGAATCGGCGCCCTCCCGGAGAAATGGTCATGCCCTGGTCGTTGACCATCAACACGTCCGGATATTTCGCGGTGAGCCACGGCGGAGGAGCCGCCGACGGAGTGCCCAGAATAACCTGAATGCCGTGCTTTTGGAGAGTCACGACGGCGCGATGAAGCCAGGCAAAATCAAACTTGCCCTCGGAAGGCTCCATCAAGGACCAGGCAAATTCAGCGACGCGGACGTTGGTGAACCCTGTCTCCGCAATCATGCGAGCGTCTTCTTCCCACAGGGATTCGGGCGTCTGATCGGGGTAGTAGTCCACGCCCAAGAGCATTCCATTAGGAGTTGCGGCATCGGGCTTTCCGGCGGCGGAAAGGGCCCAGAGGTGCGTACGCACGCCAGCTGCAGCAGCCAACGCGCTTGCATTAGCAAGAAAAAGTCTTCGGGTAATCACGTTTGGAGTGACCTCGTTTCCTGAAGTTACGAATGGGCCGGATGGCAGAATTGCGAAGCGCCATCTTGTACGGCGGCCTGAAGGTTGTCAAGAAAGGGAGATCATGAAAGCTGGAGTTCCAATGCGGTTTGAACCTGCCCCGGGCCCCTATAAACCGCGCAGCAGCTTGTAGAGCTCGTTGGCGGCGTCGAAGTCGCCTTCGAGCTCGCGAGAAGCGAGCTTTTCGCGCAGGTCGTCCAGGCGGCGAGCAAAGAGATCGAGGGCGGCGGAGAGAACTTCCTGATTGGTGAGGACGATGTCGCGCCACGTGGAGTAAGGGCTTCCGGCAAGGCGGAGTGAATCGCGAAGGCCGGGACCGGCTAGCGTGATGGGGAGCCCGTTTTCGTCGAGGCGATCGTAAAGAAACCCGGCGAGCGCGACGGCGGCGAGTTGTGGAAGATGGGAGGCCAGCCCGACGGCGTAATCATGTTGCTGGGCGCCAATCCAGAGCGGGCGGGCGCCAATTTTTTCGACAATTTTGACGAAGGCAGGGATCCGGGGATCGAGGGATGTAGTTGCGGCGCTAGCGGCAGAAGAAGAACCGGACTGAAGACCCGCCACTACAGTTTCCGATGATTTGGCGACCAGCGCGTAAGTGTTTTCGCGGAACAGATCGGCGTTTGCGTGGGCGATTCCAGGGAGTTCGCTTCCGGCCATGGGATGGCCGCCGAGAAAGAGCGGGCCTTTTTCGCTGGCGAATAGTTCATCGGCGGTTTGCGAGATGCGGACTTTGGTGCTGCAAGCGTCGGTGACGAGCGCGTGAGGAGAAGCGTGGCGCGCGATTTCCGGAAGGAGATCGATGGTCGCGGCAATAGGAAGCGCGATGTAGATCAGGTCGGCGTTCAGCAGGGCGGGCGCCAGGTCGCCGGAAAAGGCCTCGTCGAGCGCACCACGATTCTTCGCTTCAAGAGCGACTTCGATGCGATCCCAGCCAGAGATGTGCATCTCGGTGGTGTATTTGCGCAGAGCTAGCGCGAACGAACCGCCGATCAGTCCAGTGCCAAGGACCGTCACCCGCGAAATGAGATGGCTGGCCGGCATTTGTCAGGCGATGCGGCGGCCGATGGCGGGGGCGATGATGCGAAGTTCACCCATGAGTTGCGCGAATTGGCCGGGCTCGAGGGATTGCGCGCCATCGGAAAGCGCGTGATCAGGATCGTTATGAACTTCGATCAGCAGGCCGTCGGCTCCGGCAGCAACTGCGGCACGGGCCATCGGTGGCACTTTGTCGCGGCGTCCAGTTCCGTGTGATGGATCGGCGAGCATCGGAAGGTGCGAGAGTTTCTTGATGACAGGAATCGCCGCGATGTCGAACGTATTGCGCGTGTACGTTTCAAAGGTACGAATGCCGCGCTCGCAAAGAATGACGCTGTAGTTTCCGCCGGCCAGGATGTATTCGGCGCTCATCAAAAGTTCTTCCATGGTGGCGGACATTCCGCGCTTGAGAAGTACTGGTTTGCGGATTTCGCCGAGCGCTCGAAGTAAGTAATAGTTCTGCATGTTGCGCGCACCGACCTGGAAGATGTCCACGTAGCCCAGCATCATTTGAATCTGCGAAGCGTCCATCACTTCGCTGATGGTGAAGAGGCCGAACTTGTCAGCGGCTTCGCGCATCAGCTTGAGGCCAGGCTCACCCATACCTTGGAAGGCGTAGGGAGAAGTGCGCGGCTTGAAAGCACCGCCACGCAGGATTTTTGCCCCGGCCTTGGCCACACTTTCTGCCACGGAAAAAATCTGTTCACGCGATTCGACGGAGCAAGGGCCGGCAGCAATAGCAACTTCCGTGCCGCCGATTTTGACGCCGCGACCAAGATCGATGATCGTGCCTTCCGGCTTGAACTGGCGGCTCGCTAATTTAAAAGGCTGGGTGATGCGCATGACCTCCCGCACGCCTTCCAGTAATTCGAAATCGCGATGATCGAAATCGCGGTGCACTCCGACAGCGCCAAGCACCGTGTGCGATTCGCCTGTGGACCGATGAACGTTAAAACCGCTGGCGACCAGCCGGTCGATGACATGCTGGATTTGGGCGTCGCTGGCCCCTTCTTGCATCACGATGACCATGAGATTTCCCTGTTCTTCCTCTTAGTATTTGTAGTGGCGGGTCTTTTAGACCCCTTCTTCTCTTACCGTGGCAGGCCCTTGTTGAGCCCCGCCCTCACCATTTCCCTTCCACTACATACCGCAAGGCCCAGTCATTCATTCCCGCCTTTGTTGTGACTGCCACCGGAATGCATGGCGTCGCGCTCCGCGGCGCGCGCCTCGTCAATAATGCGCTCGAAGAGCCGGCGGATCGCCGCGTCCGTCAGCGGGCCGGGATTGTTACGCTCCGCGTTTGCCAGCACCTCATTCTCACGGTCGGGTTGGTACAGCGGGATCTTGTCCTCTTGCTTGAGCTTGCCGATTTCCAGCGCGCAGTGCGATCTCTCATTCAAAAGCTCCACCAGTTTCTTATCAATCTCATCGATGCGGCGCCGCCAATCACTTAAATTCATGGCGCCACCTCACGCCACAAAACTAGAGATTCAGCGCTCGGCCCTGGCACTGTCATCCTGAGGCGATCCGACGAGGATCGCCGAAGAATCTCAACCTCAACAAAGGCAACAAACACATCCGCCTTCCGTCGATCGTAAGCGCGAGAGGTGGTCATTATGGCGCGACCTCACGCTTGGAGAGGCCATGGCGGGCGGCTTGCTTCAGGGCGCGAACGCGGTCGCCAAGGGCTGCCGAGGCGGCCTCAACGGATGGCGCTTTTTCAATTTCGGAGACGAGAGCGGAGCCAACCACCGCAGCGTCGGCCAGCCCGCCGAGAACGGAAACATGACCCGGAAGCGAGATGCCGAAGCCGACCGCGATGGGAAGTTGCGTGACGCTACGAGCACGGCGCAAGAGGGCGGGAAGATCGTCGGGCAAAGTGTCTTTAGCCCCGGTAACGCCAGTGCGGGAAATGAGATAGAGAAAACCGGAGGAACAAGAGGCGATCTTCGTGAGCCGCTGGTCGGTAGAAGTCGGTGCGCCAAGAAAAATCGTGTCGAGATGGTGAGCGGCAAGAATGCGGCGATAGTCTTCGGACTCTTCGGGCGTGAGGTCGGTGGCGAGGACGCCATCGGCGCTCGCGGACGCGGCGGCAGAAGCGAATTTCTCGAGGCCCATTTGCAAGATGGGATTGTAATAACTGAAAAGCACAAGTGGGACTTGCGAGGACTGGCGAATGCGGCGAACCAGATCGAGCACACCCGCCAGCGATGCGCCCGCCTTGAGCGAGCGTTCGGAGGCACGCTGGATGGTGGGACCATCGGCCAATGGGTCGCTAAACGGCACACCGAGTTCGATAACGTCCGCGCCGGCTTCGGCAAGCGCCAGAACATATTTCAGCGAGGCATCCAGCGACGGGTCGCCAGCGGTGATGTACGCGATGATGCCGAGTTCGCCGGTAGCGCGCAGGTCCGCGAAGCGTTTGGAGATGCGAGTCGAGTTGGAGAGCGCCACGGGCATTGGATTTCGGGAAGCCTAAAGATTAGAGCAGGCGGGAGTAAGTGTCCATGTCCTTGTCGCCGCGGCCAGAGAGGTTGAGGATGACGAGGTCGTCTTTGCTCATCCTGGGGATGCGTTCGATCAGGCCGGCGATAGCGTGGGCGGATTCGAGCGCGGGAATAATGCCTTCGGCGCGCGAAAGCAGGCGCGCGGCATTGAGGGCGGCTTGATCAGATACGGCGGAGTATTCCGCGCGACGCTGGTCGGCGAGCCAGGCGTGTTCGGGGCCGATGGCCGGATAGTCCAGGCCCGCGGAAATCGAATGAGTTGTGGCAATCTGGCCGTCCTCATTTTGCAAAACGTAGGTGTACGTGCCCTGCAACACGCCGGGGCGCGCGCCCGTGAAACCTTGATGCGCAGCGAGGCGCGCAGCGTGTTCGCCCAGTTCAACGCCGCGGCCGCCGGCTTCTATACCGATCATTTTTACATTCGCTTCTCGCAAAAACTGGAAGAAGAGGCCAATGGAATTCGATCCGCCGCCGACGCAAGCGATCAGATGCGTGGGCAGGCGCTTTTCCGCTGCGAGAATTTGCTCGCGAGCTTCGCTGCCGATGACAGCTTGAAAATCACGCACCATTGTCGGATATGGATGCGCACCGAGCACCGAACCAAGGAGATAGTGAGTGGTCCGGACATTAGTGACCCAATCGCGCATGGCCTCGTTGATGGCATCTTTGAGCGTGCGGCTTCCGGAATCGACGCCAACAACTTGCGTGCCAAGCATGCGCATGCGTGCCACGTTGAGCGCCTGCCGAGCCATGTCTTCCGTGCCCATGTAGACGACGCATTCGAGCCCGAGATGTGCAGCGACGGTAGCGGAAGCGACTCCATGCTGGCCCGCTCCCGTTTCTGCGATGATGCGTGGCTTGCCCATTTTCACGGCCAGTAGGCCCTGGCCGATGGCGTTGTTGATTTTGTGCGCGCCAGTGTGCAGCAGGTCTTCGCGTTTGAGATAAATGCGCGGGCCACCAAGTTTTTCAGTGAGGCGCGAGGCAAATTGAAGCGGTGTTGGCCGGCCAGCGAAATTCTTCAGAAGATCCTGGAAACGCGTTTGAAATGCGGGATCCGACTTCGCAATCTCATAAGCGCGTTCCAATTCGAACAGCGGCACCATCAGCGTTTCGGGAACGTAGCGGCCGCCATAGGGACCAAAACGTCCCGGAGCTGTCGTCGGTGACTGTAGAATCGAGCTCATCTTTTATTTTCTAATTTCCGATTTCCATTTTCAGCCGTTACTTCCGTTCGCCGCGGCGCACTTCCTGAATAAACTCGCGCATACGGCCGTGGTCCTTCTTTCCCGGCCGGGACTCCACGCCGCTGGCAACATCCACGGCATAGGGACGCACGATGCGCACTGCCGCGGCCACATTTTCGATGTTCAGGCCGCCTGCCAGAATAATACGGTGTCCCAGCGCTGCGCGCCGCGCGACATCCCAATCCGTGGTGCGGCCTGTACCACCATATTGGCCGGTATGTGCGGCGTCAAACAAAAAGGCGGAGGCCTCGGAGTATTCGTCGAGAGTCTGCAAGCGAAAATCAGGCTCGACGCGAAATGCCTTCCAAACGGTGTAGTTGCGAGCGAGCTCTGCAACAGTTTCCGGCGACTCGTCACCGTGGAGCTGGGCAGCGTCAAGTTTCAGTGATTTGCACAGTGCGGCGACTTCGGCCGGCAGAGCGTTGACAAAAATTCCCACTGCTTCTACTTTTTTGGGGAGACGCGGACGAATCTTTGCAGCTTCGGCCTCCGTTATGTGGCGCGGGCTCTTCGTGTAGAAATTGAAACCGAGAAGATTGGCGCCGGCATCGATGGCAGCAAGAGCGTCGGCGGCATTCGTGATACCGCAGATTTTGACGCGGATCATGGCATTTGCGGAGCGCTCGCAGGCGGCGCAAGGAGTGCAGCAAGGGCTGCGCCGGGGTCAGGCGAGAGCATAAGGCGAGTGCCAACAAGGAACGCGTCATACCCCTCGGCACGCAGCTTTGCCAACTCGATGGAGGAACGGATGCCAGACTCGCTGACAGCGATGCAGTCGTCCGGAATGCGGCCGATCAATTCGAAGGAAGTCTTGACGTCAACCGCCAGAGTCTTCAGGTCGCGATTGTTAACACCGATGATGCGCGCGCCGACAGCGAGAGCGCGATCAAGTTCTTCACTCGTGTGGATCTCGACGAGCGGCTCCATGCCAATTTCGCGGCCGAGGGCGATCAAGTCGCGAAGCAGGCCATCCGACAACGTCGCGACAATCAGCAGAAAACTGTCCGCGTCGTTCGCACGCGTTTCCCACACTTGCCAGGTATCAAAAATAAAATCCTTGCGCAGGACCGGGAGCTGAACCACTTTGCGCGCGTCGCGTAGATTTTTCAGCGAGCCGCGAAAAAATTCGCCCTCGGTGAGCACGGAGAGAGCGCAAGCTCCTGCGGATTCCAGGCTCTTGGCAAGCTCGGCCGGCTCGAAGGGATCGCGAATCACGCCGCGCGAAGGCGAAGCCGGCTTCAGCTCGGCTAGAACATTCAAGCCGTCGCGGCAAAGCGCGGCGGAAAAATCGCGCAGCGGCTCGGCCGCTTTCGCGCCATACTTGAGTGCGGTCTCCGGAAGCACACGTTTGCGGTGATCGACTTCGGCGCGCCGCGCTTCCAGAATGCGGTCCAGCACGGTCCCCGTGTTGGTGTGAGCAGACATTTCCGTAACTTTGTATGCTAGGGGTGCGGGGAGAGGCTGTCAAATCGGAGCGATGGTAGAGTTGAAAGCTAAAAGTTGAAGACTAAAAAACTAAGAATCCCGTAGGCAAGTTTCGTAGCTAAGGAAATCCGGAGAGAGTGAATGGGATATCGGCAAGAATACGGGGAGTTGCTGGAAGCGATCGCCAAGGAGGCGGATGCGATTGCGATGCGGTATTTCCGCACAGGTGAACTGCGCGTTGACAGGAAGGGCGACGGATCCCCAGTGACGCAGGCGGACCGCGCCGTGGAAGAAATGGCGCGGACACGTGTGGCAGCGAGCGGGCTGGCGCTGGATGTTCTGGGCGAAGAAATGGGCGGCGGCGACGCGAAGTCCGCGAGCGCATCGGGACGAGCACGAATGATTATCGATCCGATTGACGGCACTGAAGAATTTTCTCGCGGCATCCCAACGTTCGGCACGCTAGTGGGCATCGAGTCAAACGGGGAGATCGTCGCTGCGATGGTGAGTGCGCCCGGGCTGCATTCGCGCTGGTGGGCGTATCGAGGTGAGGGCGCTTATCGCGACGGAAAACGGTTGCACGTTTCGAGTGTGAGTTCGCTGAGCAAATCGATGGTGTTCACTACCGGGACGGGTCCCAGCAAGAACGCTGGCGACCAGGCGAGGATCCGCGCGCTGTTAGACGCCGCGCGCAACAGCCGCTCATTCGGCGGATTCTGGCAACATATGCTCGTGGCAGAAGGTGCGATCGAAGTTGCGCTCGATTGGACATCGAAGCCGTGGGACCTCGCGCCGCTTGGAATCATGGTCGAGGAAGCCGGTGGCCGCTCGACAAATGCCCGCGGCGAACGAACCATCTATACCGGGCAACTTATCAGCACAAACGGAATCATTCACGAGGAAGTTTTGAAGATTTTGCAGTGAGGCGAGAAATGATCCGCGTCAAGAGAGTTTATGAGAAGCCCGCCAAGGAAGACGGCTTCCGCGTTCTAGTAGATCGGCTGTGGCCACGCGGCATGAAAAAAGAAGCGGCGAAGGTGGATTTGTGGATGAAGGATGTGGCGCCCAGCGACAAACTTCGGAAGTCGTTTCACCACGAAGTAATGAAATGGGACGACTTTGAGAAAAAGTATCAAGCGGAGCTACGAGACAAAAAAGAGAACCTTGCGGAATTGAACAGACTGGAGAAGGAACATGGCACGGTGACTTTGCTTTTTGGCGCCAAGGATGAAGAGCACAACCAAGCCGTACTAGTGGCAAAAGCCCTGAAGAAGGATTGAGTGGACCGTTGTGGCGCGACTATTTTCTCACGCGGCGCTCAAAGGCAAAGTCCTCTCCAAATTGGATTTTTCATCAACGGTTTTGCATCCCTAATCTGAGTCACGCTGCAATTTATTTTTTTCCCAAGGAGGCTCTTCATGGACATACGCAAACAAGCCGAAAAAGCCGAGAAATTCCGCAAGCTGCATCACGGGCCGCGAATGCTCTTGCTTCCTAATGCCTGGGATGTAGCCAGCGCGCGCATCCTGGAAGAATGCGGGCATCCTGCGATTGCCACCAGCAGCGCCGCGGTGGCTTATTCACTCGGCTACGTCGACGGCCAGCGCATTTCGCGTGACGAAATGCTGGAAGTTTGTGGCCGGATCGCACGTGCCACCAACATTCCAGTGACTGCCGACCTGGAGGCCGGCTATGGCACCACCCCGAAGGACATGGCAGACACGGTCAAGGCCGCGATTGCCGCGGGAATCATTGGAATGAACCTGGAAGATGTGACCGGCGATGACGAACGTTCGCTGGTCGACTTACCTCTGCAAGTAGAAAAGATTCACGCCATCCGCGAAGCCGCATCGTCGGCCGGCGTTCCCTTTGTGCTGAACGCGCGCACGGATTTTTACTTGATGCCCATCGGCCCAGAGGCCGCGCGCTTTGACCAGACGGTCAAGCGGTTGCGAGCTTATCGCGAAGCGGGCGCGGATTGCCTTTTCGCACCGGGAGTCTACGATTTGGAAACGATCCAGAAACTGGTAAAGGCGGTCGTGTCTCCGCTCAATATTTTGGCGAATCCCGCCTGCCCCCCAGTCGCAGAAATGGAAAAGGCAGGCGTAGCGCGGGTGAGTGCCGGCTCCGGCATCATGCGTGCCGCCATGGGACTGGTGCAGCGCATCGGCAAGGAGATGCTGGAAGCCCGTTCTTGCGAGATGATGTTCGCAGGAGCGACGCCGTTCATCGATTTGAAGCGCATGATGACTCGCCAAGCCCATGAGGCCAATGCCTGAAACAACCTCTGCACTACGAGTCTTGAACGAAGAAATTGTGGCTTGCCGGAAGTGTCCGCGCCTAGTGCGTTACCGCGAAAAAGTGGCGCGAGAAAAGCGGCGCGCCTATCGCGAGTCGACCTACTGGGGAAAACCGGTTCCGGGTTTCGGAGACGTCAACGCGCAGCTTTTGATTCTGGGACTCGCTCCCGCAGCGCATGGAGCCAATCGCACCGGACGCATGTTCACCGGCGATCGCTCCGGCGATTTTCTATATTCCGCGCTACATAAAGCAGGCTTCGCGAATCAGCCCACTTCCCTGCACGGCGATGATGGCCTGCAACTGAACGGCGCGTACATCAGCGCGACGTGCCGCTGCGCTCCACCAGACAACAAGCCCCTGCCGAAAGAGATCGCCAATTGCCGCGGCTACCTTGAACGCGAACTGGATATGCTGCAGCCTAAAGCGGTCTTGGCGCTGGGCAAAATCGCCTGGGACGCGTATCTCGAAATCCTGAAGCAACGCGGAGTGATTGCCTCGCGCGCACTGTACAAATTTGCCCACGGAGCGGAAGCCGATGTCGCGCCGGGCACTCCTCGACTGTTTGGCGTCTACCATCCGAGCCAGCAGAACACCCAGACCGGGCGGGTGACGCCCGCCATGTATGCCGCCGTCCTGCGTCGAATCCGTAGCTTCCTGATGTAGTGGCGCAGCATGCTGCGCCACTAGATAAGTCCACAGTGTCGGAGTGTCAGGAATGCCTGACAGTGAGCTGGCGGGAGAGCCCGACAGCCACACGATCTACTGGCAATAGCTGCCGTCTGGCCCCTCCAAGTGTCTCTTTTTCAATTCCTTACAGTACCTCCTCCAAAGAGGTTGTGGCTCGCCGTGTGCACTCCGTCTTTGCCCAGTAACTCGCGGGAGGAGCAGATGAAACCACCGAAACAGCGCGCCGGATTTGGCGGCCTGACCATTTTGGCGATGACGCTTGCATTGGGAATCAAGTGCAACGCGCAGGAGCAGACCCAAGAGGCGTCGCGAGAGGCTACACGGCAAGCCACCGACCAGCAGCGTCAGAAAGCCGACGGCGTGCGGCACGGCCTGCCGATTGAGACATACGCCGTGGCACCGGGCACCAAGTTCCTGGTCCGGCTCGAAGAGGAGCTGGGCACCAAGGGCACACAGGAAAACTCAAAGTTCAAGGTAAGGACGCTGGAACCGCTGGAAGCGGGCAACGGGATTTACCTGCCATCCGGGGCGGAGATTCACGGGCACATCAGCCACGTCGAACCAGCGGGAGTGGCGGGCCGGGCGAAGCTCTGGCTGACGTTCGACGAAATTCATACCAAATTTGGCGATCTGCCCATCGTCGCCGAAGTCGTGAGCGTTCCCGGTGACCACAGCGTGAAGCCGGGCGCAGCGCAGGAAGGCTTGATCGAAGGGCGCTCCAGCAATCAGCACGATGCAGCGGAAGCAGCGGCCGCAGGCGCGGCCATCGGCGCCGTCAAGGGCGTCAAGGACAAAGACAAGAAAGAAGCCGCCGAAGGCGCCGCGCTAGGAGCGCTGACCGCCTACCTGATGGAGTCCGGCCGCGGCCACGAACTGAACCTTCCAAAAGGCACCAAGCTGGAGTTGGAACTTGAGCGTGCGCTCTATCTTGTTAAGGAATGAGAAAGTGTGAAAGCCGAGGTGCAGACGGCGCGCTATGAGCAGGAGCCAAGCTTCGAGAATCATCAGGCTGAAGGTGCTCTCGCTGCTCATTTCGCTTTCCGGAATTCCCTTTAGCGTCACGGCGGGCCAGAAGAACTGGTCCGTCGACCTCAGTGCGTACGACCTAGGAGCGGGGCACGAGAACGCTAGCAGGAGTCGCAAGCCGACAATCCTGGTGGCGGCGACAAACGGGGTAGTTGCAGTTGCTTGGGGAAGACCGGCTCACCCGGCAGGACCTGGCGAGGTGGACAAATGGTTGAGCGGGCCATGGGAAGTAACACTGCTCCTGTTTGATGCAAGCAGCGGCAAGTTGAAAGCGAAGCGCGGCCCATGGAGCAGCGGTTTTTCATTTGAACTGTATCCCACCGCGCAGGGAAATTTTCTACTGTTCCTCCGCCGCTCTCACGATGTGAAGCAGACCCCAGGGGAGACCCTCTATCTTCTTTCCTCCTCTGCCGAAGAACTGAAAAAGCTGGACCTATTACCGTCCATCAGACATTCAAGAGCAGAGTGGAACAGCTTTCTAGTCTCCTCCAGCGGGGGCACGGTGCTGCTTGGACAGTCCGATGAAGGAGTGGTGCATTACAAGCTACTGGAATCGGACACGCTGGAGACAAAATTCGAGTGGACGCGCGAACCGGGATCCGATTCTCCCGGGATTGTCGCGCTTTCCGATAAAAAGCTGCTGGGATTCCGCAATCCCGAAAATCAGGAAAAACCCCGCCGGGCGGACAGCGCGCGCGATGTTTACGTTCGATCGTTTGATGGTCCTTGGCATCCTCTCAATGCAACTCTAGACGTGAGTAGCCATGGGGGAATAGGACAAGGTTTACATCCCACACAGCTTGCCTTCCTTTCCGACACCGCCCTGGTAGGTGTGTATGCAAAACAGCAAGAACAGGAAGGCTCCATCGTCGTGCTCCAATCCAATGGCACCATTCTTTCTCCTCCGGTCATTCCAAAACTCCCGGAGCGCACAAGTCTCACCGGGCCGGTTACCGTATCCGCTGGAGGACGCTACTTTGCCGTGGGTTTTCAGCATCAGCCATTGATGTCGCATTTGCTGGTGGACGTGATGACCATGGACATGACATTTTGGAATGACGATTCTCTTTTTCTCGTCTGGGAACTTTCCAGTCCAGAACCCGTGGCGCGAATCCCAATAGGCACCGACGTGCGCGCAGTGTCCTTCTCACCGGACGACCCTCCCACCCTCATCTTCGTCACCGGCTCAAAACTCCAGGTGATCCGAATCCAACCCAAGGCAAAACCTTAATTTCCGCTCGCGACTGCACGCAACAAAGGCAGGATGACGGCGTCAATCGCTTCATCCGTGATGGCCGTGAGGGCTACGCCGCGGTGGAGGCTCCAGTGTTCAACTTGCTCGGAGGTCTTTCCTGGCGGGACTCTGGTCAGTGGGCCTAGTGTTTCGATTTCCAGGAACTCGTTGTTGGTGAAGGTCTCGAACGAGCAACCGAAATCGGGATACGGCTCGCCGGGATTGGCGTGGGCGCGCTTGAGGAAGGCTTCGCCATTTAGAAGGTAGGCGCCCCAGGTATTCGCGTTGAACATTCCCAACTTCTGCGCTTCGGAGTTGGCGGGATCCTGCTTCAACGTCAGGTATTTTTTCGTGAAGGCCCAGCGCTTGTCGGACAGATTGGTGTACGCCCACATCACCAGGGGATTGGTGGCTTCCAGATTCGCGGGATGCCGCCCGCGCGGAGGAAAACCCGAAATGGCGATGCCACCCGGCGCCATCATGGTCAACGCCCATACGGAGTATTCGAGCGAGAAGAGAGAACGGTTGGTGATGCGGTGAATGACGGTGACCTCGGCTCCCGTCGCGGCCATGCGCACTTCAATTTCTTTTTGCAGGCTGGTGAGCGGCTCGACGGGCGCCTTGGCAATTAGCCCGTTCGCGGTAACGGTGATTTCCACCGGCACGTTGTCCGGCGCCCAGGTCGCAACCGGATCCTCGGGAGCCTTCCACACACGATCGCCGCCGCGTAGCTGGTGCTTCTCTTCTCTGGTTCTTCCGAGTTGATCGGCAAATTCCTTGAAAAGATTCTGGCCGCCAACGAAGCTAAAGCGCATCACTCGCGGTCCCACGTCGCCGGTAACCACGAGTTCAATTTCTCCGTTGCTGACCCGGTAGCAATCGCGCCAACCCTTGTACTCCATTTTCTCTACTTTGACGTCGGCGCACACCTGCGAAGCAACCATCAGGCTAAGGCCGAGCAGCAACATCAACTTTGACATAACTCGACTCCTTGCCACGCTAAAGCACTGAGACCATATCACTGCCATCGTCCACTCGGAAATGGGAAATCAGGTTCAATCCAGTTTGCCGACCATCCTCCCAGAAAGCTTTTTAGCCCCACTTCTGCTGCGGGAGACGAGATGAGCGTCGCCCGGCGCTGGGGTCAAAAATTTACACATCACGTGCTATAAAAGAGCAATGCGCCGACACGATTACGCACCTCGCCCCGCGCATATTAATTGGCTCCTCGATTCGGATCCGGGCATCCGGTGGCAGGTCATGAGGGACATCACCGGCGAATCCCCAGAGGCAATTGCCGCCGAGCGTTCGCGCGTCGCAACGGAAGGCTGGGGAGCCCAACTTCTCGCACAGCAATCTCCTTCCGGGCACTGGGGCGCCGGGCCAAAGTGGGATCTTGTTACTCTCTACAGTCTCGTCGTCTTGATGGAACTCGGTCTCGACCCCGCCAGCAAGCAGGCCCACAAAATGATCGACCGCGTCGACAAGCGGCTCGTGTTTAGGCCGCTCAACAACCGGCCTTACCTTCACGGCGAAACGGAGCCCTGCATCAACGGCAGAATCCTGGGCATCGGTTCGTATTTCAGGAAACCGAATGACGCACTGGCCAAGCAACTCTTGGGCGAGCAGCTCGAAGATGGCGGCTGGAACTGCGAAGCATGGCCCTTCTTGTCCCCGAAACGCCCCCCCAGCCGACGCTCTTCGTTCCATACCACCATCTGCGTGCTCGAAGGATTGCTTGAATACGAACGAGCAGGGCGCAAATCGGCGGTCGTCACCAGGGCTCGCAAGAGGGCCGAAGACTATCTACTCGAGCGCCGCATGTTCCGCTCGCTTCGAACTGGCAAAGTCATCGACAAACGCTGGCTGCGGTTCTCGTTCCCGACCTTTTGGCACTACGACGTCTTGCGCGGACTCGATTATCTGCGGAATGCAGGGATCAAGCCCGACAGCCGCGTCCGTGAAACCATCAAAACCGTGATGGAGCGCCGCCACCAGAACGGCCGCTGGCCGCTGAACCTCCTTCACCCCGAACATATTCCATTGAAGATGGAGACTGATGTGGGCGGGGCAAGCCGCTGGAACACACTTCGCGCTCTCCGAGTCCTGCGTTGGTACAACAGCTCAACGTGTTAGTTCGTTCCTCTCGCAAATCTCGTTTTGCAATCCTACATTGGACTCCAGAGAACTTGGCAAGGCTCGATTGGCTTGTTAGAGTCGTGGTGCCCCAAGTGTCCCAGCCCATTGAGGAGGTAACGCGAAAATGCGAACCTTTTCTTGGCTTCAAACTTTTGGGCAAGACCTTCGTTACGCAGCGCGCGGCCTTCGCAAAAACCCCGGCTTCGTCAGCATAGTTGTTCTTTCCCTGGCCCTTGGAATCGGCGCTAACAGCACGATTTTCAGCGTCATGAACGCGCTGCTGTATCGTCCTCTTCCTTATGAGCACGCCGACAGGCTCGTGGTTATCTGGGAAATGCAGTTAAGCCACCCCGATTCGTGGCAGCCGCCACCCATTGCGGAACTCCTCGATTGGAAAAGCCAGAATCATGTTTTTGAGGATATCGCCCTAACGAGCTCGACCGAGCCGGCGGTGATGTCCGGTCGAGGCGGGCCCCAGCCAATTCGCGTGCAGGACGCTACTCCGAATTTCTTCCGCTTGTTAGGAGCAAAACCGGTCCTGGGTAGGATTTTTGCTGCGGAAGAGATGCAGGATCAAACGCAGACCGTGCTCATTAGTACGTCTTTTTGGAAGACGCACTTCGATGGCGATCCCGGCGTTTTGGGGAAGACCTTCAACGTCGGCGGAGTCATCTCCACCGTGGTAGGAGTCATGCCGCGAGGGTTTGCTCCTTTTTACGGAGGCACGATCGACGTATGGCAACCGATCAATCCGGCAAGCCCGAGGTACACGGAACGGCAGGATCATTGGCTCATGCCCGTCGCACGCTTGAAACCGGGCGTGACACTCGAGCAAGCAAAGAACGAAATGAAAGTCATTGCCAGCCGGCTCGAGCTGGCGTATCCCGCGACGAACAAAGGCATCGGCAAGAAGCTTGTGCCTTTGCATGAAGAACTTTTCGGTTGGGCCAGGCAGCCCATGTACCCGCTTTTGGGGGCAGTGGCTTTTGTCCTGCTAATCGCCTGCGCCAACGTTGCTAACCTGTTGCAATCTCGGACGGAGTCCCGGCGGAATGAATACGCCGTGCGTGCCTCCCTGGGAGCGGACCGCCGCCGCTTAATACAACAATTGCTTGCCGAGAGCGGCGTTCTAGCCCTTGCTGGAGGGTTACTCGGTGTTGCTTTGACTTACTTCGGCATTCAGCTGTTTCTCAAGCTCGCCGGTGATTTTCCAAATGCAGACAGTATCAATATCGATGCGCGGGTACTCCTCTTTACTCTCGTCGTTTCCCTCTTGACCGCCTTCGTGTTTGGGCTTGCTCCTGCCGTCCAGGCATCCAACCCCAATTTGAACAACGCGCTCCGCGAGGGTGCGCGAAGGACCTCTGCCGGTTCACGTGGGTTTACCCGGCATGCGCTGGCCGTCTCCGAAGTGGCTTTGGCCATGGTGCTACTCACGGGCGCCGGCCTGATGATCAACTCGATCCTGCATTTACAAAGGGTGAATCCCGGATTCGAGGTGGCAAATCTTCTGACCATGCGTATCCAGTTGCCCGAAGCAGGCAAGTACGTGCAGAGAGTACCTGGCGGCGACATGGAAAGGGCCACCCCGCAGGTCACTGCCTTCTATCAGCGGCTACTGGAGAAAACGGCGGCACTGCCCGGAGTGGAATCCGTTGGCTCGATGACGGGACTTCCCACACATTTCGCCGAAGGGTACAGCTTCTCGATTCTGGGCCATCCCGCTCCGCCACCCGACCAGAGGCCCCAGGCCGGGTACACGCAGGCCACGGCTGGTATCTTCCGCACTTTGAAGATTCCGCTAAAAAAAGGTCGCCTCTTGGATGAACATGACACGCTCGCGGCTCCGTGGGTCGTAGTCGTCAACGAGACCTTCGCGCATCGGTATTTTCCAAACGAAGATCCCATTGGGCAACAAATATTGGTTCGATATGATCCCTATCCAGTGGACGAGGAACGCCCTCGTCGAATAGTCGGCATTGTCGGGGACACCAAGCAATATGGAATGGGGCAGCCAACTCCCCCGTTCATTTACTCTTCCTATCTCCAGCAGCCGACCGTGTACCCAGGTGGCGCGATCGTCGCCCACCTCTGGCAGGAGTTGGCCTTACGCACGGCTCCCGAGGCGCGTCCGGAAGGTCTAGCTACGGCAGTGAAGAAGATTGTTGGGCAGATTGATGCAGATCAGCCCGTTACCAACGTCATGACCATGGAGCAGGCTCTTGCGGAGTCCATGGGCGACTACCAATTCTATATGCAGGTGCTGGGGATTTTCGCCAGCATTGCGGTGCTCTTGGCGGTGATGGGCATCTATGGCGTCATGTCGTATTTTGTCAGCCAGCGGACCCGCGAGATCGGCATCCGCGTAGCATTGGGGGCTCGCTCTGCGGATGTTCTCAGCCTAGTTGCTACAATGGGACTGAAGCTTGCCACGATTGGAGTAGTTATTGGATTCGCGTTGGCCTTCGGGCTTACTCGCCTCATCGCAACTTTCCTGTTCGGCGTAAAGCCTACGGATCCGGTGACCTACGCCATTGTCGCTGCCGTCCTCATTGCTGTCGCCTTGCTCGCCTCCTACATCCCTGCCCGCCGCGCCACCAAAGTGGATCCCATGACGGCGCTGCGCTATGAATAGCCGCTAGTCCCCTATCTTTGATCTCCAAGAATTTGTCCGACAGACGGCTCTGAGCAGCCTGCTAAGAACTTGGCAACGCTCGACTGGCTTGTTAGAGTCGTGGTACCCAGCGAATCTGACGGTCTAGGCAGTAGGAAGAGCGAGAGCTGCGCTCCCGCACTCCACGAGGCCGAAGAGAGGCTGAACTCATGGGAGATGAGACTCGGGCAACTGTGCGAGCCATGGAAATGGTGGAACGAAAAGATCGTGTGCTGATTGTTGAAGACGAGGACAACGCGCGCAAGGGCTACGAACAGCTCTTGCAGCGCTGGGGCTGCGATGTGGTGGGCGTCGGCACGGCGGAAGAGGCGCTGGCGAAATTTGCGAGCTATCAGCCGGACACGCTGATCGCGGACGTGGAATTGCCGGGGATGAACGGGCTGGACTTGCTGAAGCAGCTCGGGCCGGAGCTTTCGGAGGTGCCGGCAATCATCATCACCGGAAAAGGCAGCGAAGAGCGCGCAGTCGCGGCGATTGAAGCGGGAGCGTTCTGGTACATCGAAAAACCGCTAAAAGGGCCGGTGCTGCGAGCACTGCTGGACCGCGCGCTAGGCAAGGCGCGCGATGCGCGGCAACTCGTGGTGTTGCAACGGCAACTGCGCGAAACGGGGCGGCTGGGCGACCTCGTTGGCGGATCAAAGGCGATGCAGGAAGTGATGCGCATCGTGGAAATGGCCGCGCCAAGTTCGGCGTCGGTGCTGATCACGGGCGAGACCGGGTCGGGCAAGGAAATTGTGGCGCGGACGCTGCATAAGCTTTCCCCGCGCGCGAACGGGCCGTTTGTGGCGATCAACTGTTCCGCAATACCAGAAACATTGATGGAGAGCGAAATCTTTGGCCACGAGCGCGGCGCGTTTACCGGCGCTGCCGAGCGGCGCATCGGCTGCTTCGAGCTTGCCGATGGAGGAACGCTGCTGCTGGATGAAATCGGCGAAATGCCGGCGCCGACGCAGGCCAAGCTCTTGCGCGTCCTGGAAGACCGCAAGGTGCGGCGGCTGGGAAGCAAGAGCGAAACTCCGGTGGACGTGCGCGTTCTCGCTGCAACGAACAAGGAACCGGAGCAAGCCGTCAGCAGCGGGCAGATGCGGCAGGATCTGTACTTCCGGCTGAACGTGTTTAACATCCACCTGCCGCCGTTGCGCGACCACAAGGACGATGTTCCGATGCTTGTGGAGCACATTCTGCGGGACGTGAACACCAAGCATGGCAAACACGTGCGGGGGATCGGCGCGGAAGTGCTGGACATTTTCATGGGGCACACCTGGCCGGGAAATATCCGCGAGCTGCGCAACGTGTTGGAGCGCGCAACCATCATGTGCGAGAAAGACTTGATTACGCGCGCATGCTTGCCGGGAGAATTTGGCAAAGCCGCCGCGAAAGGGCCGAGCGACCTTTCGGCAATTAAGTTTCCTGTGGGAACAACAGTGGATGCGATGGAGCGCGAGCTCATCATGCAAACTCTGGGCGCAACCGGAAACAACAAGACGCGCGCGGCGGAATTGCTTGGCATCAGCCTGAAAACGCTTCACAACAAGCTGAAAGAATACGGCGGCGAACGCGCCGAAACGGAGTAGAGACGCAGAATGCAGCTGCGGCTGCGGACAAAACTCACGCTGGTAATGACGGGGCTGGTGCTCCTCGTCGCGGCGGTCTTGTCTGGCGTCTTTGCGGCGCAGCTTCTCGACCAAATGTTGCAGGCCACCAAAGACCGCGCCGGCGATCTTGCGGGCCAGGTCTTTCTACAGGCACAGCATTCTTTAACCGACGCGGGGCAACAGGGATTACGCCCGGCATCGGATTCTCCGCAGGAAATTCACGATTTCGTCCGGCACGCTTTCGAAATTGACGATGGCCTCCACACACTATTGAAAGCCGCAAAAGAGAATCCGCTGATTTATGAGGTGTCGATCACCGATCAAGACGGCATGGTGCTGATTTCGACCGACGAGGATCTGCCGGGAAAATTCCTCGCGCGTAAACCGCCTCTTTCGAATTTGCTACAGCGAAATTTCCCGCAAAAAGTCAAAGCGCTCTCAGGGGCGCTGAGCGTGTTCGAGCTCGACTATCCGTTCAGCAAGGGCAAGAAGCCATTCGGGGAAGTGCGCGTGAAGCTCAATGTCGGCTTGTTGCTGAGCGAAATCTCTCCGACGCTTTGGACCTCGGGCACCATCGCGCTCTTGGCCGTGGTGGTTTCGACGATGCTTGCGGCCATCGTCAGCAGAGCCACGCTGGCGCCTTTGCAGGATATCGCGGCGCAGTTGGACCGCATCCAGGCCGGACAATTCGATGTACCGTCCCCGGTGTTAAAAGGCATCAGTGGAAGCGGCGATGAACTGGGCGCGGTGAGCCGAAAAATTACGCAGGTCGGACAGCAATTGCGCGGCGTGCACGAAATCTTCAGCACCATGCGCGAAAATATGAATTCGGTCATGGCCGGACTCGAAGACGGATTGCTCTTGTTCACGCGGGATTCGCGCGCGGTGATGATCAGTCCGGCGGCGGAGAAATTTCTCGGCGAGCCGGCAGGACAATTTCTTGGACGGCGTGTGACGGAGATTTTTCCCGCCGGACATCCACTGCATGAGGCATTGCACATCGAAAGCGACGAACTGAATGAGGTGGCGTCGGAAACGGAATTGCAGACCAGCGAGGGTCCGAAGCGAGTGAGCGTCACAGTGCAGGCCATCCAGGAAGATGGCGAGCGCATGGGCGCACTCGTAACCTTGCGCGACCTCGACTCGCTGGAAAGTATCAATACGCAGCTCCAGGTCAGCGAACGATTGGCCGCGCTGGGGCGCATCACCGCGGGCGTCGCGCACGAAGTGAAAAATCCGCTGAATTCGATGCGGCTGTGGCTGGAAAATTTAAAAGAGACGCTCCCCACGGAAGCAGACGGCGCGTCGCTGCAAGCCGTGCAAGTGCTGGACAAAGAAATCGACCGGCTGGACGCGGTGGTGAAGCGCTTCCTCGATTTCACACGGCCGATGGATATTCGCCTAGAACCGACGCAGCTCGCGGAGCTTTTGCGCGAAGTTCTGGAAGTCGCGCAACCTCAGCTCCAGAAATCCAACATTCAGCTCGCTCAACTTTTGCCGATCGATGTGCCGGAAGTTTATGTGGATCGCGCGCTGCTAAAACAGGCAGTGTTGAATTTGGTTTTGAATGCTGCGGAAGCCATGCCCAGCGGCGGGCAACTTCGGCTGGTGCTGAGCCGGCGGGGCGAAGCGGCGGAAATTAGCGTGGGCGATACGGGCAAAGGTATTCCGCCGGAAAACCGCCAGAAAATTTTCCAATTATTTTTTACCACGCGCCCCGGAGGCAGCGGCATCGGGCTGGCCAGCACGTTTCGAATTGTGCAGCTTCTGAACGGTTCGATAGACTTTACTTCGGAGGTCGGCCGGGGCACGACGTTCCGAATCGAATTGCCACTCGCGGCCTAAAAATGACGGAAAACCCATCCCGGTCCCAAGTGCGGATCGTTCAGGTAGAGCGGCCCGCCTCAGAAGGCAGGCCCTGCAACGACAAGAGAATAGCCGACCGAGGCTCGGGAACAGCGCTGGCCGTTGTTGTTCTTTGTTGTGCAACGATTGCGCTCGGCGGATGCGCCGCGCAGAAACGGCCGAATATTCCCTGGGCCACGGCGATCCAAGTAAAGCCAGTTGTCCAGGCGCACAATGCCGGAACGGGCGATGCACCTGAGGATTTTGGCTCGGAACTGCAGCTCGACTTGCCAACGTTCCCCAGCCGTTTGATCCCGCTTCGAACCGCGCCTCCTCCACGCCCGCGCATAAACACGCCACCGCCTGCAGGTACCGGGAGTGACACCGAAAAATCGGAAACACCTTTGATTGCGCCGCAACTGACGCCGCAAGAATCAGCAGTTGCGCAACAGCAGACAAATCAGAGCTTGAGCATCGCGGAAAAGAATCTGGCGTCCGCGCGGGGGAGAACTCTGAATGCGGCGCAGTCGGACCTGGTTTCCAAGATCCGGGGATTCATCAAGGACGCACGCGAAGCTGCGCGGATTGCGGATTGGAGTCGCGCGCGCAGCCTGGCCAAGAAGGCGCAGGTCCTATCTGAGGAACTTGCGGGCTCGCTATGAAGAAGTTTGATGTAGTCATTGCAGGCGGCGGAGTGATTGGCGGAGCCATTGTTCTCGAACTTGCGCGCGCTGGTTTGCGAGTGGCGGTCTTTGACCGCCAGCAACCAGGGCAAGAAGCGTCGTGGGCCAGCGCCGGAATTCTTTCGCCAGCGCCGGAGAATCCCAGCATGGTGGCGATGGTCCCGCTGGGAAAAGCGAGCATGGCGCTGTATCCGGAATTTGTCGCGCAGGTCGAGGAAATTTCTGGAACAAGCACAGGCTTTCGGCCGAAAGGGACACTCGAAGCTCTTTTTTCACCCGATACCAAAGCCGAGCTCAGCACCATCATCGCGCTGCACCACGGATTGGGTTTGAAGGCGGAGCCGCTGCGCCCCGAGGACGCGCGCGAACTTGAGCCGGCGCTGAGCGAAGAAGTCGAAGCTGCGGTGCTCCGGCCCGAAGAAGCTTGCGTGGATAATCGCGCGCTGACGGCTGCCACTCTAGAAGCAGCGCGACGCAGTGGCGTGGAGATTTTTCCCGGAAATGGCGCGAAGGCCATCTGGCGTGAGGGGAACCGCTGCGCTGGATTGGTTTTGCAAAACGAAAAAGTGGAAGCCCATTGGACCATCATCGCCGCTGGATGCTTCTCCGCGACGGTCGAAGGAATTGCCCCGTACGCGCCGGTGCGCCCCGCGAAAGGCCAAATGGCCTCGATGCGGGCAGATGACGTGAAAATCGAGCGCGTGCTGTGGTCCGAGAAAATTTATCTGGTTCCGCGCAACGATGGGCGCATTGTCGCTGGAGCAACCGTGGAACACGCCGGCTTCGACAAACGCGTAACAGCGGGAGGCATCGAGAAGATTCTCTCCGGTGCGATCGATCTCGTGCCCGGCCTTGCAAATGCGCGCATCGAAGAAACATGGGCCGGTTTGCGTCCCGACTCTCCCGATCACCTGCCAATCCTTGGCCCGACCGACCTTGATGGATTAATGATGGCTACAGGGCATTTCCGCAGCGGAATCCTGCTCACGCCCATCACCGCGCGGCTCATTCGCGAATGGATTACAGAGCAGCGCGTAAGCGTCGATTGGGACCGCTTCAGCCCGTTACGATTTCAGTCCGCCGCGACTGACTCGGCGCGTCACGCCCCTGCCTGAAACTCTCTAACCCCAGCTAGAAAAGCGCTGGCTGGGACACCCCGCGTGGGCTCGCGGGTTCAATCCTGGCTCGTTCTACACATTCCAATCTACTTGAGGCTACACATCGAGATGTGTATAATCGTTCCGAGAGCCAACCATGCCTACCAACCTGGCCATCGACGACCGCTTGATCGAACAAGCTCAGAAGCTGGGCCGCCACCGCACTAAAAGAGATGCCGTCACGGCCGCTCTCGATGAATACATCCAGCGCCGCAAGCAGCAGGACATTCTTCCGCTCTTCGGAAGCATCGAGTACGAGGCGAACTACGACCACAAGAAGGAACGCAGCAGAAGGCGCGGGTGAACGTTCTCGTCGATACTTCGATCTGGTCCCTGGCACTCCGCCGCAAAGCCCACGACCTCAATCCCGCCGAGCGCGCCACCGTCGCCGAACTGACCAACCTGATTCAAGAGGGCCGTGCCAGAATTATCGGTTTGATCCGCCAGGAGCTGTTATCCGGCATTAAGACGTCCAGCCAGTACGAAAAGCTCCGCACTGTCCTCCGCTCCTTTCCCGATGAGCCTATTGGCACGGCCGACTACGAAGCCGCCGCCAAAGCCGGCAACGACTGCCGCGCTCGCGGAGTCGCCGTATCCGTCGCCGACATCCTGATTTGCGCCATCGCCATTGCTCGCGACTGGTCCATCTTCGCCAGCGATCCCGACTTCAAGTCCTACGCCAGAATCCTCCCTCTCCAATTGCACACCCCCAGGAAGTAGCCGGTTGGAGAATTGAAACTGGAAAAGGACAAGAGAAAGACCCCACCCTTGCAGAAAACAAAACCGCAAGGATTGATTGGATAAGAGGGAAGGCTCCGAACACGCACCGTGTTAGCTTTTGGTTGAGGACCGAAGCTAGCGGAATGGAAGGAGCCTTATGGTTCTTATTGGAAGTGATTTTCATCCGAGTTGGCAACAAGTTTCATGGTTGAACCAGGAGACTGGGGAGACCGGAGACGTGAAGTTGGTGCACGAACCGGGAGCGGTGGAGAAGTTCTACCGGCAGTTTCCAGCGGGATCGCGCGTTGGGATGGAAGCCACCGGCAACTGTCAGTGGTTTGTGGAACTGCTGGCGAGTCTGGGACACGCAGTGCTGGTCGGTGATGCGGCGAAGATTCGCGCGAGCGATGCACGGCAGCAGGAGCATGAACCAGGGCGTGCTGAAGAAGCATAAGCTGTGGAGCAAGGCGGGGCAGCGAGCGCTTTGCGAGTTACCGCTGGCAGCGTGGGCCAGCCGGCGGCGAGAAGACCTGTTGAAGATGATGAGTGAACTGGACGCCAAGATTGGCTTGCTGGACCGGGCGGTGGCCGAGGCAGCGGAAAAGAATGAAAATGCGCGACCGCTGATGACGCAGCCAGGCGTGGGGCCGATCACGACACTGGCATTTGTGCTGACGATGGGAGATGTTTCGCGATTTCCGCGAGGAAAACAGGTGGCCAGTTATCTGGGACTGATTCCGCGGGAATACAGTTCGGGCGGACATCAGCGGCTGGGGTCGATCAGCAAGCAAGGGAATACGTTTTTACGCATGCTGCTGGTGGAGGCGGCGCAGGGGGCGGTGCGGTGCGATCCGGAATTTCGGAATGAGTATTTGCATCGCTGCCACAGCAAGCCGAAAGGCGTCGCCAAAGTGGCGGCGGCAAGGAAGTTGGCCATACGGTTGTATTGGATGCTGCGCACTCAGAAAGCACATCCAGCAATCGTTTCTATCGAGAGCCGCTCGCGGGTGGCCCTGGTCAGCGCAAGCTAGACCGCAGTGTTGATTGGGCGCTCTCGTCCCGGTGAAAACCGGGATTCGGATAGAAGAATCATGGCCGAGGTTAGGCTGTATCGATGGCTGGTGGGACGATTGGTTTTCGTTCACACCGAAAACTGATTCACCGTGAGAGTTCCTGAGCTTCGGTCCTCAACCACTCTGGCTACCACGCGGTGCTTCACAGCAGCGCCACGGCGAAGTGTCGCTTGACAATGCCTTCTCTCTTATCGAGGGCCACCCAAAGGCGTTTTTCGGAATTAAGGCGCGGCCACCCGCGGTCTTTAGGGTGCGGTTTTTGTACCGCGCCTAATCCGCCGCTGATGATGAGGCTGTGAAATCAGGGGACAGACAGGACGTTTTCTGCTATTCATCACTGTGGCTCACAATGATCGTAGCTGGGAATCGGGGGAACTTCGCGGCTGTCCCCATTTGTCCATTTGTCCATTTGTCCCACAAGGTAGACGAACATGGATGCGAAACCGCAGCCGGAACAGTCCGTGCAAGAAGAGCAAATCCGTGTGGCCCTGAACAGGCACTGGCACGCGTCAGCAGCCGGCGATGCCAACGCGGAACACGATATTTATGATGACGATGCCATTTGTGACTATCCGCAGTCGGGCGAGCGAATCCTCGGGAGGAGCAATTTGCAGGCCTTGCGGAGTCATCATCCCGGCAAGCCGTCCGGCTTCCAGGTCAAGCGGATTCTCGGAGACGGAGATCTGTGGATCACGGAATACACCATCACGTACCAGGAGAGAGCGGCATACACGGTGAGCATTATGGAGTTCCGCAACGGCAAGGTCGTCCACGAAACACAGTATTTCGCGGATCCCTTCGAGGCGCCGGCCTGGCGGAGGCAATGGGTTCAGCAGATCGAGTGACGCCGCACCGAGGATGAGGAAATTGGAAATCGGGGATGATTGGAGACTTTCAGAGTAAGGGAAACCTTCCTGTCTGCCCCGGCACCAGAGAGAGACCTCGACCTTCGATCAGGAAGAGTGAAAAACCCCAGGTAGAAAAACGCAACCTTCGGCACGCGAGGGGCCTTTGACGGCCAGCGAACTCACTGGGCGGTTGCGCGCGCTAAAGGAGCTGACAGCCGGGAAGCTCCGGCCCTCACTGCGCAGCGAGGACGCAAAACACCAAGAGCCCGGCACCCCCTATTCAGGATGTCGGGCTCTTTTCTTTTCTAAGGGGGATCGCGGTTAGGCTCCGCGTTCGATGTAATGGGAAATTCTAGGGGCCTAGGTGGAGGGAGTCTCAATCGGAGCATTTACCCGATGCTTGGATGGAGAATTCACGCGCCGCTTTATCGGGTTTTCGCCGGATTGTGAGGCCGAACAATCTAGCGGAAACTTGAATTAGTACCGAGCGGGGGTAGCTCAACGGTAGAGTCTCACTCTTCCAAGGTGATGGTTGCGGGTTCAAATCCCGCCTCCCGCTCCAAACATGCTGCCGAAGCGACTCCCTGCTATGGTTGCGGAGGAGGAGGAGCCGTAATCGGCTGAGCATTCCCCAGGTTAGTGAACTGGATCTGGTTTCCGTCCAGCGTGAGATCGTGCTCGAGAACGATGTCCATAGTCGAGCCGCGGGGAAGTTCAGCTTCCGGTCCGCGGGTCAGGAGCACCGCCGCCAATCCTGCTGCTGCGCCAATCCCGGCGCCGATGCCGAGGCCCTTCACGCCGTGGGCAATCGCGCCAATCCCCGCACCGGTGGCAGTGGTTTCCGCGATGGTACCCGCGTCCTTCCCTTTGCCGCCTGGGGCGGTGACTCTGCCTTCAGAATCCATAGTTTCTTTGCCGCCTGAATCAGCGCTTCGTGGCGCGGCGTTCAGACTGACGGTGTAGCCGTTCGGCAAAATCAAGGTGTCGAGGCGCAGCCGGAATTCGCCTTTGCCTTTCACTTTTCCGGGCCGCTTCGAGTCCAGCAGTTCCCCTTTTAGATAGGAGCCTACCGGGACCACGATGCGATTCCCCTGAGTGATCGGAAAATTCGTTTGCAGGTAAACCGAGTCGCCGGGCTTGGCGCTGCGTGTCGATATTCCGTTCTGCAAAACTACGCCGACTCGCGTCCCGGAAGGAACGATGACTCGATCGTTGGAGGCAACCTGCGCGGGCGCTTGCTTAGGCACTGGCACAACCGGCGGTGGGGCTACAGTCTGAGGTCCCTCTTGCTGCTGAGCGCTGCAGGAAATGGTTGCCACCAGTGAAGCAGCAATCAGAAACAAACATGGACGAATCCCTCGACCGCAGTGTGTGCTCACAGCAACCCTCCACAATGCCTGATGCGATGCATCAAGCGGCGCCCTTGGATGCCTGAGTATACTCCGAGTCACCCGACTATTCGCGGGAGTTTGACCAGCGGGCGATCGAGGACTACGCTTTAGCACGAGTAAGGAGAAGCGCATGGCGAAGCTGGCGTTAATTTACGGGATGAGGTTGCTTCCCGAGGAAGAGCTTGGTGAAGTGAAGGACGCGACAGTGGTGTTGAAGAATGGCCGCTCGGCGCGCGTGACCATGCATTTGATCGAAGGCAGCAAGGAAGAGATCGAAAACACTTTTCGCCAGTCCATCGAAGCTTTCTTCGAGATGTATCCGGAGATTTAACGAGTTGTCGGTCGTTAGTTATAAGTTGTTAGTGAAGACCCTTGCCGAGTAGCACAGGACATTGTTGGAACTTGCTTTTGCTCACTTCTTAATGGATAGCTGGAACCTCTTCACTAAGAAGACTGTGAGTAAGGTTAAACCTCGTCTACAAGCCGGTTCCTTTACAACTAATCACTAAGAACTAAAAACCCTGTTAGCGGTTGCCGAAATTCTCGGGGTCGGCGTTGGGATCGCCGAGATTGTCGTTGATGAGCACGGTGGACTGGCCGGTCAATTCGAAACGCTTGCGGCATTTGTAGCAAGCGACCAAATCATCCAGCCGCACCATGTAGGACGTGGCTTTCTCAAATTTTTTCCGGTCTTCGGCGCCGGCTCCTCGCGGCAATTCCCGTTTCTTCCGGCAGACCTTCCAGCGCACGGGAGCTTCGAACTCGCCGCGGCAGCTGGGGCAAACCAGCTTGACCTTCCTGGTTTCTTCTTTTTCAGTATAAAACTGACGCTCGTCCATAATTAAAGAGCGGGTGTGCTCACCGCTTCCCCGATTGTAACAAATTCGAGGCCGAGGTCACGCCAGCGGGGCAGCCAATGTTCAAGCGCGGCGAGCGTTCGGGAGCGGTCGGCGTTCAAATCGCGGTGCCCGCCGTCGTGGAGACACAGGACGTCGCCCGTGCTGGCCGGGACCTCACCTGATCCTTTCACTAGGTTTCGCTGCGCGTGGTCGGCTATAGGCTGCAGGCGCGGGATCAGCCATTCCGCCGGTTTCTCCTGCCAATCACGCGGAATTAGAGTCCACATCACCGTGCGGTAGCCAAGTTCGCGGGCGGCGGGAATGACCCACGGATTTCGCATTCCAAAGGGCGGGCGAAACCATTTTGGCGGCGTTCCAAGTGCGTTTCGAATGGCGTCATGGCAGAGGCGGAGTTCCACGCGAATGCTTGTCGGATTCAGCCGCAAAAGATTTGGATGCAGTTCCGTGTGATTCCCAACTTCGTGGCCGCGCGCTACAGTTTCTTGCACCAGCTCCGGGCATTCACGCACGTACCGCCCAATCAAAAAAAATGTGGCTTTTGCTTTGTAACGATCGAGAAGATCGAGCAGCTTTGGCGTGATCGCCGGATTCGGACCATCGTCAAAGGTGATCGCCAGTTTGCGCGCCGAGTTCGTCCGGCAGACGGTCTTTCCAAAGAGTTGCGCCCGGGGATAGGCGGCGCCGTAGGCGGCAATACCCGCAGCCGCGGCTGCCACCGCTGCGGGCCCTTCAACGACCCAAGGATTCACCCGGCTATTCTCGCATGGACCGCAACGCAGTTGTAGGGCCCGCCTGGCGTTTACGGCGACCAGGTCGGGGCGGCGGGCCGCTCTTCTTGCAACTCAAACAATTCTGCCGTGAAGAAGGGCGCCTCAACTAACTTTCTCAGGCAGGCCGCGGCGAGCTTTCAGATCAGTCAGCAGCCGGTCGACTTCGGCGTCGCGGTCCAGGCGCGTCAACTTTTCGCCGACGTCGTCGGTGAGGAGCTCGACTTCGGCCGTGGCCACCGCTTCGGTGTGCTGCACGCGGTCCTTGAGCCGTTCGAACGCGGCGCTCTTGGAGTTGTCACCCATGGCCGTCTGCGCATGGGCAGCTTTGCCCAGGGCGATGCCGCGGCGGTGCCTTGCGATAAGCAGATCGCGCTTGGATTTTGCTTCGTCGAGCTTTTGTTCGAGTTTCATGAGCGCCCCCTTCAGCGTCTCCACTTGCGCCTTCTGGTCGTCCACCTGTTCGCGGTAGCTTTGCGCCAGCATCTGCGAAGTCTGGAAGCGGTCGAGCGCGGCGCGCGCCAAATCGTCCTGGCCCTTGTCCACAGCGATTTCCGCTTTGCGCATCCAACCCTTTCCAGAGTCCTCGTTCTCCCGCCACTTTTTCTCCAGCATGTGCTGGTCGGCGATGGACACCGCCACTTGTGTCTTGACTTGAAGATACTGATTCTCCATGTCGAGGATCACCTGCTTGATCATTTTTTCCGGATCTTCCGCGCGGTCAACCATATCGTTGAGATTCGCGCGAATCAAAGTGCTTACTCGTTCCAGAAGTCCCATGGTAAATCTCCTTTCAAGTTCCAAAAAATTCCAACCGTCAACAATTCAGGAAAAAATCGATTCGCAACTGCGCCTTCGTCAAAATCAATTCAGAAAAAACATGCCGAGTATTTCTGCAGTGAATTTCGCGAGCCCCGGCAAGGAAATGAAGTTGGTCGCGATAATTCTGCCAAGCGCTTCAAAGGCGATAGCCCAGGACTGGTGGAAAACCAGGTTGAAGACTGCCATCGCGAGAATCCAAAGGATGAGAACTTTTTCTTTCATACTCATGGCCATCCCCCGAGACCATTTGGCGTCCTCGGCAGGTCCCTAAGGACCTGCCGGGGACGGAAGCGAACACTAGGACTTCTTGACCGGCACTTGTGGCGGCTCCGGCTTGGGAGCTTTGTCGCCGATCATGCGCACCTTGCTGAGGAGTTCCGACATCTGCATGCCGGAGAGCGCTTCAAAGAGCGCGGGCACCTGGGCGGCAATCTTGGTGATGTCACCAGTCAGCTTGTAAGCACCGGCGGCATCGCCATTGCCCGTCGAAACGATGGTTACTTTGTCCACCTTGCTGAGCGGCTCACTGAGCGCGCGCACTACTTCCGGCATTCCGGTTATGAACTTGTCGAGCACCGCGGCCTGGTTGTACTCCTGGAAGGCTTCCGCCTTCACGTTCATGGCCTTGGCTTCGGCTTCGCCCTTCTTGAAGATGATCTCTGCTTCGGCTTCGCCCTGCGCGCGAATCGAAGAGGCGCGGCCTTCGGCTTCGCTCATCAAGCGCTGGCGTTCGGCGTTCGCGAGAGTTTCGATGCGTTGCCGCTCGACTTCCGCCGGTTTCAATACGGTGGCGACGAGCTCGCGTTCGCGACGCTCGATTTCGGCAGCCTGCACCTTCACCTGGGCTTCGCGTTCGATTTGCTGAACCCTCACGGATTCTTCAATCACCTTCTGCTGCATGATGTTGGTCTCGATTTCATAAGCTTTGTCCGCGGTGGCCTGCGCCTTCTTGGTCATTTCAAGGAAGCTGGCCTTCTTGAGGTCCAGGTCGCGCTCCGCCTCCGCTTGCTTGGCAAGCGAAGCGGTTTCCGCGGCAACCCTCTCTTGATCCGCTTGCGCTTTCGCTACCGCCGAGGCGCGTGTGGCTTCGGCGCGTTTGATGGCAATGTCCCGTTCAGCTTCGGCAGTAGCCACTTCAGCATCGCGCCGAATGCGAGCGATGTCGGGGCGGCCCATGTTGGTGATGTATTCATTCTTGTCGCGAACTTCCTTGATGGTGAAGCTAACGACTTCGAGACCCATCTTGGCCATGTCGCTGGCGTTGGTAGAGCGCATGCGGTCGGCAACCATTTCCGGTTCCTTGACGATCTGCTCGACGGTGAGTTGGCCAATGATTCCCCGGAGATGGCCTTCCATCACCAGGCGAATCAAACCTTCCCGCTGCTCAGGGCGCTTGGTGAGGAATTGCTCCGCTGCCGTGCGGATGGAAATCGGATCGGACTTCACCTTGATCTGCGCCACCGCCTCCACAGTCACGGCAACGCCTTGCTGGGTATACAGACTTTGTTGCGGAGCCACGTCAAAGGACATCAGCTCCAGCGACAGCTCCTTGCAGGTTTGAATCATCGGCCAGATGATGGTGCCGCTGCCCTTGACGATGCGGGCTTCGGAGCCCGTACCGTAGATGATCAGCGCTTCATGCGGGCCGACTTTGCGATACATCTTTGCGAGCGTGATCATGATCAAGATCACGGCCAGGACAATCATGCCGGCAACCACAGGAATCAACGGGAACCCAAACATAAAGACCTCCCTTTACCACTTCGCTCCGGACTGTTCGCATCGTTCATCAGTCCGAGAATCCTGGTGCGACGTCAACTGCTGAACTCTTCCCAACGGCGGACGTAAGCGATGCCGTCCTCGTATTTCTCGATGACGACTTCGGCGCCCTTTTCCAGCACGGTTCCGTCATTGCAACGGGCGCCGGCGCTCTTGCGCACACCGCCCTGAAGGAAAACCACTTCTCCCGTACCCTTTTCGCGAATCGAAACGGTGACCGTACCTACGCAGCCTTCGTGGCGATAATCTTCTTCTTTGAGAAAAGATCCTTCCTGGTTCATAAGCTTCACCATAAATCGAAATACAACCCAACTGGAGCCGACGCCCGCCAAAAGGGCTACTGCCAATACCAAGGGCCCGACAAAGCGCGAGTGAGCGGAGAGGATATAGCCAACGCCGCCGAACCACGCGAGAAACGCCATGAAGGTGGAGGCGTTGAACCACGAAAGATGAGCGCCCCCTTTGGCCGCGCCGCTGCCGTGGCCCGCATGCACTCCGCCCGCGTGATGACCGCCGTGAAACGGGAGGTGCCACTTGAAGGGCAGATGAATGTGGACGGCCCCCGCCAAAAACGAAAGAACGCTCAGCGAGAAGCCCACCAGGAAGCAGAGAAGATAGAAGTCAGACCAGATCATACGACACCTCGAAGCGCCACCATTGACCAGCGCAACTTGCCGTTGCGGTGCGCGAGCTGGAATTCGAGACGCGGGCCCTGTTACTTGCTACCTCGAACCTATTAGAGTTCGAGACCGCTCAGTTACGCAGTGCAGCAGACGGAGGCGGATGGCCGTTGCCGCGTTGTTCGCCGTTGTGATGATTCCGCGGATGCAGGACTTCTCCGAGGCGCTCGGCTAAATCGGGCGTCCGGAGAATCTCCGCCAGCAGCAAAATCGCCCGACGAGAGTCTTCGTGTTCCGCGATGACCAGGAGCGCTCGCTGGAGGGCCGGATCAGCCGTGAACTGTTCGGCCCCAGCAAAGAGCCAGGAGTCAACTTTGGCGTCGATCGCGCGCAATTCCGACTGCAAGCCCGGCGTGTAGCCTTCCGGATCGTCCACCAGGAACCCTGGATAGACGCGGAAGAACCGTGCCAGCAGTTCGCGTGTGGTGTGCGTCAGGTGCGGCCGGGCACCATTCTCGATTTGCGAGAGGTACGCCTGGCTTAGCCCGCGGCCAATTTCGCTCTTCATCGCGGCCGCCAATTCCTGCTGCGTCATCGAACGCCCCAAACCACGGAGCGAGCCTTCCACAGAGCGAAGGGAGCGGAGTTTATCGCCTAGTTTCATCGGAGGAACCCACGCATTGCAATCTGCTAAAATGATATTACAGATCGCTATTTTGTCAAGCAAAATCGGAGAGTCATATAACATCCCTAATTTCAACAGTTTATGTATTCGCGCGGCTCTGCTGGCAACTCTGCAGAAGACTGTCAAGCACATGCCGTAGAACCGCTAGTGAACCGCGGCAGTTCGGATGCACTGGCATGACACTAGCACCTATGCAATTTCGATAATCGCGTGGTGACCAGGTGCAGATGCGATCCGGCTATCGCAAGTGAGCAGAGGAGCGTCGAGGACCTCGGCGAGCGCAACGTAAACGGCATCGTACGCTGTGAGTGTCGCGCGAAGATCCCAGACGCGCGGAAGAAGGAAATCATGCGAATAGCGATTCAGAGGGAGGCCGCTAAAATCCTGTAGCGCTTCTTGCCCTCGCTGCTCCGTCAGTGTCTTCTCGCGGACATAGCGGCGCAGAACCTGCGCTACTTCGACGTCAAGGAGGTGCGGAGCGTGCAAAGACTGGGAAGGGGAAAAGATACGCTGGTCGATCCTAAGCCCGGCCGGAGATTGAAGAAGCCACTCGATAGCGGCGGAGGCATCCAGGACAATCACCGAGCATCCCGCTCACCGCGCACCGCGTCTGCCGCGGACGTTCCGAGAGCAACCCGCGAGCGGGCCCGAACGCGATCGCGTAGTTCAGCGAGAGTGGGGCGCTCGGCAAGGCCGCGAATTTCGGCAAGCAGGAAGTCCGAAAGAGACATACCGGCCAGGGCAGCGCGCGCCTTGAGGGTACGGTGCAGATTGTCGGGGACGTTGCGGAGTTGAATCATGCGCGACATGTGTAGAACATACATGCATGTGCTGCACATGTCAAGCTCTCTCGCGCTGCCGCACGCAAAACGAGCCGGCTGGAAACCGGCGCTACGAAATGGTGAGCTTCTCTGCAGATGCGGGCACAACGGGGTTTCAAGCCTGTTTTCACTCGGGTTTGCGGAGGGATTGCAGATCGATTCCCAACTGCTGGCACTTTTTATAGAGGTGGCTGCGCTCCAGCCCAAGCGCCTTAGCCACATTTGTCATGTGGAAATTGTGCCGCCGGATCTCCGCCAACATCGTTTCTCTCTCGAAAGCTTCCGTGCGCTCGGCCAGAGTGCCGGTGGCACTTCCTCGGCCGGCGCTAGAGCCGGCCCCAGTTGCAGAAGCGGAGTCGGAAGTTGGGAGAATCAGCCGCACATCCGCGGCTTTTACGTCTTCCTCCGACGACAGCAAAATGAGGCGTTCCACGACGTTGCGCAATTCGCGGACATTTCCGGGCCAGCCGTATTTTCGTAATTCGTCGATGGCTTCCGCGGCGAAGATCTTTTCTTTCCAGCCGTTTTGTGCCGCCACCTGTCGCGCAAAATGCGCTACCAGTTCGGGAAAATCCTCCCTACGTTCCCGCAAGGGAGGCAATGTCAGCGGAAAAACATAAATCCGGTGAAAAAGATCGCGGCGAAACGCGTTCTGCTTGACGAGTTCTTCCAGGTTGCGATGCGTGGCGACCAACACGCGAACACTCACTTTGATCGGTTTGTCGCCGCCGACGCGCTCGACTTCCCCTTCTTCCAGCACGCGCAGCAATTTTGCCTGCATCGCCACGGGCATGTCGCCGATTTCATCTAGGAAAAGTGTCCCGCCGTCGGCTTGTTCGAACTTCCCAAGATGCTTCACGGCGGCGCCCGTGAAGGCGCCTTTCTCATGGCCAAAAAGCTCGGATTCAATCAGCTCCGCCGGCACCGCCGCACAATTCAAGGTAATGAATGATTGCTCGTGCCGCGGGGATTTTTCATGGATCGCGCGCGCGACCAATTCCTTGCCCGTGCCCGTCTCTCCAAGAATGCACACGCGCGTCTCGCTCGCCGCGACGCGATCGATTTGGGCGATCAACTTCTTCATTACCGGGCCGGAGCCAACCAGCTCGTGTTTGCCCAGGCGATGCCGAAGCTCGCGGTTTTCGTCTTCGAGCCGCGATAAGCGGAGCGCATTTTCCACCGTAACCAGCAGCTTGTCCGTCGAAAGCGGTTTCTCCAGAAAATCCAGAGCACCCAGCTTTGTGGCTTTCACCGCCATCTCAATGTTCGCTTGGCCGGAAATAAGCACGATAGGCGTCTTCACGCCGGCCTTCTTCAAATCTCCAAGTAATTCCAGGCCGCTCTTTCCGGGCATCACGACATCGGACAAAATCACATCGAAAGTTTCCGTGCGCAGAAGTTCCACCGCACGGGCCGCGTTGTCGCAAACCGTAGCTTCGTGCCCAGCGAGCCGAAACGCCCGGGAAAGTGAAGCTAATGTGTTCGGATCGTCGTCAACCAGGAGGAGATGAGCTTTGCGCGGCAAACTTTGGTCCTTTGTGAAGCGTCAGTCCGATGCGGCGGCCAAAGTGGATGGCGCGCTCCTGGATTCCGGCGCCGCTTCGCGCGGTTTCGTGGTCTGGCCTGCCTGTCGCTGCGGCAGATCGATGCGAAACGCGGTGCCGCGTCCTTCATCGCTGGTCACTGAAATCGTGCCGTGATGGTCGCTGACGACTGACTGTACAATCGCCAGCCCCAGTCCCGTCCCTTGCAGTTTCGTCGTGTAATACGGGGTGAATAGCCGCGAACATTCTTCCGTCGTCAGGCCTTTTCCTGTGTCCGCGACTTCGATCCTCACTTGGCCGTCGTTTTCTGAGGTCCGCAGCGTCAGCGTTCCCCCAGCTGGCATGGCATCCAGCGCGTTTAGCACCAGATTCTGGAACGCACGGTGGAGCAGATCGGGGTCCGCATCAATGTCCGGCAACGGCTCGGTCAAAAACAGCTCCGGAGTGATTGTGGGCTTGCCAACTTCATTGAATTGCGGTTCGAAGAGCCGCACTGCATTGCGAAGTGCTTCATTCACATTCACGCGCACAAACTGCGGCGCAGGCATCTTTGAAAAATCGCTGAACCGCCCCACGATGGTATTGAGATTGGCGAGCTCTGCTTTCAATGTCGCCGTCGATTCGTTGAAGACTTCCAGGAATTGTTTTGCGTCGAGCTGGCGTGCTTTCTGCAAATTCTCGACGGTGATCTGCATAGGAAAAAGCGGATTGCGCAACTCGTGTGCAAGCCGCCGCGCCAATTCGCGCCAGGCTGCGACGCGTTCGGTCTGCACCAAGCGCTCTCTCTGCGCCGCCAGCGTTTGCGTCATGTTATTGAAAGCTCCGGCAAGCTGGCCGATCTCATCGCTTCCGCGAACATCGATGCGCGTGTCCCATCTCCCTCCAGCGACTTCGCGCGCGCCTTCGGCTAGTTCTTCGACGGGCTTGGTGATTCGCGCGGACACCCAGAAGCTGACGAGCAATCCCATCAACAAGGCGGCAGCGGCAACCGCGGCGGCGATTTTCAAGATTTGGCGAGTTAGTAGCACTAGTTCTTTCCGCGAGCTGCCCACAAAGAAAATGCCAAGAAGTTCGTTGTTGCGGCCGGTCAAAGGGATGGCGTGAAACGTTTCCGCATCGACCGGATCCCTGGTCCAGTCAATGGTTCGGACTAGCGGCTGCGGCTGCTTCTGCAACTGCTCGACAAGTGGGGAAAATCGTTCCGCTTGCTCAGCATCGATCTTCTCGCCCATCAGGGATGTAGGAACAAACGCAGGTTCGAGGTTGGTGTAGATGAGCGCACGCATCCCCGCCGGCAAGACAAGCGAAGCGAGAAAATTCTTATCCAGGCGATGGCCGCCGAGAATGTACAAGGGCTTGTCCGCCACCGTGTTGTTCGTGCGAACCACGCTGAGGGAAATCGCTACGCCGTCAGGCAATTCTTCTTTCTTCAAAAATGCCGGCGTTTCATTCCAGTCCTTCACTGCCGCGACCCATTCATTCTTGTAGCCGACGCGAGCGGGAAACTGCGCTGACGAAATCAGCACCCCGTCGTAATTCACAATTTCCACATAATCCAGCCCGTGCTCTTGAGCGGTGCCGACCGCGTCACGCACATAAAGAGATTGGTCCGCGTTCGGACGCGACAGGTCAATCGCCATGCGCTCGGTCAGGTTGGCTTCCGCTATGTTTTTTGCCTGATGTGCGATTTCTTCCCCGCGTTGGACGAATTCCTTTTTGAATTGCGCGACTAGCGCTTCGGTGCGCTCCGCGTCCATCGCTTCAAACGCTTCCTGCGTGTAGTGCGTCACGGCGTAAGCGACAACCGATACAGACGCAAAAATGGTCAGCAACACAACGAAGAGCAATTTCGTTCGGAAGCTCATGGTTTGGCTCCGGGGGACGCAGCGGCCGGCGGAATGGCAGGAGTCTCCGTAGCGTTAGGATTGCCGGGCTGCGCGGGGACAGCTTCAGGGAGATCGAGCCACACATCGGCAAGATGCCATTCGCCCCACCGGGCGGGCATCCAGTTGCGAACTCTTTGACCAAGGCCGACATATTCCGGCAACGCAACCAGCGGCAAAACGCGCCGCTCTTCAAGCAGTTTCTTCTCGCGTGCGTAAAGCTGTTCCGCATCTGCTGAAGTAACTGCAGCCTCGTTCGCACTGCTAGAGTTGAGAGTGGACACCATCGTTTCCAGTTCCACCCTAGGCGAAAGCGACGAATAGTGCCAAGAAAAAAGATGGACGCCCACAGTAGGGTCGCTCGGAGTGGTCGTCGAGCGTGAAATCGGCCGATTCACGACCTGCACCAAAATTCCTGCCTGCCGCGCATTCACTGACACACGCTCGCCCAACAGTTTGGCAAGGTCGCCACTCGTATCGACGCGCAGCCGCAATGGCTCCGTGCTCGTCGCCGTGCGTGCCGGAAGCGAAGCGCGAATTTCCTTGGCGCGATCGATGTTCGTCTCCATCGTGAAGAGGAAAGCATATCCCGAGAGCCACTGTGGCAGAAGGGCTGATGCAGGCTCCGCTTGCTTCTGTAGCAACACGTTGGCCATGGTCTGCCGGTCGAGCGAAAGTGCCAGCGCCTCTCGCAAATTCACATCCGCAGCCGCTGCCTGAGCCTCGTCAAAATGCAAACCATAAAAGGTCACCGCCGCCGAAGACCACACCCGTTGATTGTCTTGCGTGGCGCGCCGCACCAACTCGGGTGACAATTCCACCAAATCGGCTTTGCCTAACTGCAAATCGAAAAGCTGGCGCAACGGCGGCACTCCCAAGGTCACGTCAATGGCATCAAGAAACGGCCGTCCTGACCAGGTTTCCTCATTCGCGCGAAATCGCAAATGAGTCGTTTTACTAGCTCCGTGCGACGAAAGCACCACGGTCGCGTCACTTGTCGCGGTTGCCGAGGACGAGGGAACGCGTCCACTGCTTACCGTTTCTGCAACAAAAAATGGGCCCGTCCCCATCAGAGTTCCATCCGGCTGCACGCGATAGACAAAGAAGCGGCCAGAAGCCAGCTCTTCCAGCAAGTCTGGAATTGGCGACGCCGATTGAATTACCACGCTGCTCCCCGCGGCGCTGATCTGCTGACCATTCGGAAGCGAGGGCTGGAGCGCGGCCACGACATCTGTAGCCGTCAACGCAGTGCCATTTGAAAACTTGACGTTCGCTCGCAGCGTAAACTGCCACCGCTTAGACGCCGCGTTGTGCGACCACTCCGTTGCCAATTGCGGCTGAAATCTCCCGTAATTGTCCAGCCCGACAAGTCGGTCGTACACCAGCGCTCCCAATTTTTCATCCGTGGCGAACTCCGCGCTCCCCGGCTTCCACTCCCGCATGTCCAACGACACCGATGCTGCGCGTAGCTCCACCCGTAGTGTCCCTCCGTACCGCTGGCGCTCCGTACACTCTGTAGCCGAGGCGACCATTGCACAGAGCGATGCCGCCAGAGCCAACCGTTTAGTCGTCACATTCAACTGTGACACGATAGGCCTCGTAATTTCCTGTCGCGAGATTGAAAACTATGGCGATCGCCTCAGAATCATCCGTGTTTTTGAGCGAGAGGACGGGGCCGGGAAACTCCGCAGTTGCCGTTATCGGAGTAACCGACCTAGGCCCGACTTCAAATCCCTGAAGCGTATCCGGCGAGGAGTGATCCCTCGCGCCGCTGGCCAGCACGAAGGGCCCTTCCCGACAATTGACAGAGATTTGGGCTATGTCACTTCCCCACTTCACGGGGAGGCGCTCGAGAGATTCGGGAATTTTTTCTCTCTCGTTCCCGGACAGGTAGATGTACGCATTTCCGTCAACACCGGCAAGAGTTGCCTGATCTTCAAAATAGGGTCTCGATTGACGGTAAGGCGCCACGCTAAAAAAACCCGCTAGAGTGGATTTCTTGGGGCCGATGTAATGGGGATCGACAGCAAAAAAGTTGCGCCCGGCGTCTAGGCTGAACGGCAACATGAAATCAAACTCCGCGTGCCAAATTCCTGATTGCTCCTCGCATTCGAAAGCGAGCTTTTGGATTGCGTCGCCGTCGCACTCAAGCCCTGGCAAGTGAAACTGAAAAAAATGATCGTCCAAATGAATTTCGCCGCGCAGATCCCTGAGCGGAGTATTGCTGCGCGGCAGTGGCGCACTATCTTTAAAAACCCACTTCCCCTCGTTCCAAATGTAGAAAGATAGACTCTCCCTCCCGAGCACAACCAGGAACTCCGGCTTCCCGGAAGGATCGGTCGACTGTGCAAGGTCCAGCATCGATTCGGTCTGCTGCCACAAGATCTGGCGGTCCAACTTCACAACTGTTCCGGCACCTTCGATTGATGCAAACTGGCCCTTAGGAAACGCCACCGAGTCGACCAAGTCACCGCCCTGGCTTGAGATTTTTACCAGCAGACGGATCTGTGACGCGCTCTCGGTGACGAGTATGGACAGATCGGCCTCCTCGACGTGATTGACTCGTATTCGCAGCAAGCGCTCCATCTCGACCTCAAACACTTCTCGCATTCGCTCGGACGTTGCAGGTGAAATGGTTGCGTGATTCTCCCAAGCGTATGAAAGGCCGAGATTTTTCCTGTGATTTGATGCAACTTTGCGGGCCAGTGCTCGGGCGGCATCTTCCAGGGAATCGGCGCGCGAGGAAGCCGGGCAGAAGACAAGGAAAGCGACCAGCAGCAGACACAGGAAAAGGCGGCCGCGCGAGCGCAGCGGGGACAGTTTTTGCTTGGCGTACACGGGGTTACGGGTTGATGATATCACGGCTGCGCAAACTTGATTGTGCATGCCAAGTGCGGGCCGATGGCGCGGAATCTTCGCGGCGCTCCGGCAAGGAATAAACTCCTGCCGCAGGGAGTACAGAATCGCAGAGAAACGATTTGCCCTGGCCAGCCGTCCATAGAAGAGGTCCGTTGTTCCAGGCAAATATCCAACTTCAGGAGTGTTTGATGAAGCCCAAGTCTTTACGTCCAGGCCTGCTTTTGTGGCTGTGCGTGATTTTAGCAATTGCCTTGATGGCCGTTCCCGCAAAGTCGCCCGCGCAAGCAGCCGCAGACCAAGTGCCGGACGGGCCGACCAAACTCCTCCGCTTCGCCGACATTTCCAAGGATAAGGTCGCCTTTGCCTACGCCGGCGATCTGTGGACCGCTTCGCGCGAAGGCGGCGCCGCAAAGCGCCTCACTTCCCACGTCGGCGACGAACTCTATCCCAAGTTTTCGCCCGACGGGAAGTGGATCGCCTTCACCGGCGAATATGACGGCAATCCCGATGTCTACGTCATTTCCGCGGAAGGCGGCGAGCCCAAGCGCCTGACGTTTCATCCGGGGAATGACATGGTGCTTGGGTGGACTCCCGACGGCAAAGACATTCTCTTCCGCTCCGACCGCTTTAGCGCGCCTCCGGGCCGCTACACCAAGCTCTTTCTCGTTTCCCCTCAAGGCGGCCCAGCGAAGCCGCTCCAGGTTCCTCGCGCAAGCTTGACCACCTTTTCTCCCGACGGCACCAAGATCGCTTACCTGGAAACTTCCCAGGAATTCCGCACCTGGAAGCGCTATCGCGGTGGATGGAGCTTGCCGATCGCCATCTTCGACCTCAAGAAGAATTCCTATGAAGAATTGCCGAAGACTGCCGGCATGGACCTTTTCCCCATGTGGCATGGCAACACCATCTATTTCATCAGCGACCGCGACGGCGTGATGAACCTGTTCAGCTACGACCTCGGCTCCAAGCAAACGAAAAAGCTCACTGACTACAAGGAATATGACATCAAGTGGCCCAGCCTCGGACCCGACGCGCTCGTCTACGAAAACGGTGGATTACTCTACGAATTCAACCTCGGTAGCGGCAAGACGCGCAATCTCCCCATCGTAGTGCGCGCCGAAGATGTGGAAACACGGCCGGAATTCAAGAGCGTCGCGCAATCCATAGGCAGCTACTCACTGTCTCCTTCGGCGGCTCGCGCCTTGGTCGACGCCCGAGGCAACATCTTCACCGTGCCCGCCGAGCACGGTAGCGTTCGCGCTTTGACCACGAATCACTCGGGAGTTCATGAGCTAAATCCTGCGTGGTCGCCCGATGGAAAGTGGATCGCCTATCTTTCCGATAAGACTGGCGAATTCGAGCTGTACACGCGCCCCCAAATGGGCGGCGAGGAAACGCGCGTTACCACGGACGGCGGAGTCTATCGTTACGGCCCCGTCTGGTCTCCGGACAGCAAAAAGCTGCTTTATTGGGACAAAGTGCACCAGCTCTGGTTCGTCAGCCTCGACGATAAGAAACCTGTTCTGGTCGACAAGTCCGACTACGGCGATATCAATGACGGCAGTTGGTCGCCTGACAGCCTGTGGCTTGCCTATTCCAAGCCCCACCGCCGCGGCTCCAGCGAAGTATTCCTTTATTCCCTGGGAACGAAGAAGATCACCAAGGTTTCCGCCGGCTTCTACAGCGATAACAATCCGGTCTTCGACGACAACGGCAAATATCTTTATTTCATCTCCACGCGCTACTTCTATCCGAGCGTCGGCCAGCTCGATCAGCGCTTCAATTACTACTCCACTGACGGCATTTTTGCGATCACTTTGAAGGCCGATGAAGCTTCCCCATTCAAACCGCAGAGCGACGAGGAAAAAGCAGCCGACGAAAAGAAAGAGGAAAAGAAAGACGACAAGAAGGCCGCTGACGCAAAATCCGGCGAAAAGAAAGCGGACGAGCAAAAAGACGAAAAGAAAGATGAGAAGAAGGACGAAAAGAAACCCGAAGCCGTCAAGCCGATTCAGATCGATCTGGACGGCATCAGCTCACGCGTTGCCACTGTCCCGATCAGCGCAGGTATTTTGAATAACCTCGCCGCGCGCAAGGACAAATTCTTCTACATTTCGACGCCTCAGGAAACGCGACAATTCGGCGCGGGTGATCGCGGCTCGAAAAATGTCCTGCACCTCTACGACGTGACCAAGCGCGAAGACAAAGTGCTGCTCGATGGCATCGATGGCTACGACCTCGACAAAGAGGGTAAAAAGGTCATCTACAAAGCTGGCCCCGTCTACGGCATCGTCGAGGCGACTCCTGGCAAGGCCAAGGTCGGCGAAGGCAAGCTCAATCTCAGCGAACTGCAAGTGAAAATCGATCCGCGCGAAGAGTGGCGCGAAGTGTTCCACGAAGCCTGGCGCGTCGAACGCGACTTCTATTGGGATCCGAACATGACCGGCCACAACTGGAAGAAAATCGGCGAGCGCTACGAAGCGCTTCTTCCCTGGGTGGCGCATCGCAGCGACTTGAATTACATCATCGGTGAAATGATCGCGGAGCTGAGCACTTCGCACACCTACGTAGGTGGCGGCGACCAGCCGTCCAAGCCGCACGTCAGCGTCGGAATGCTCGGCGCCGATTTCGAGCCGGACGGCCCCTACTTCCGCATCTCGAAAATCTATCCCGGCGAAAATTGGAGTGAACCCACGCGCTCGCCGCTGACCGAACCGGGACTAAAAGTGAAGGCCGGCGACTATTTGATCGCGGTTGATGGCCAGGAAGCGCGTTCGAATCAGGACGTCTATGCCTATTTCCAGGATCTCGCCGGAAAACTCGTCACTCTGAAAATTAATTCCAAGTCCTCTCCCGAAGGCGCATGGGAAATCACCGTAAAGCCGACGGCGGGCGAAGCCAACCCGCGCTATCTCGATTGGATGGACGAAAACCGCCGCAAAGTCGCCGAAGCCACCGGCGGCCGCATCGGCTACATGCACGTACCGGACACCAGTTTCCCAGGCATCATCGCCTTCGACAAACAATTCACCGCGCAGATCGATAAAGACGGCATCATCGTGGATGAGCGCTACAATTCCGGCGGCCAGATTCCCGATTTCTACACGGAAAAGCTTCGCCGCGAACTTCTCTCAGCGCTCGCCCCGCGCGAAGGGAAAGATGTCCCCTGGCCGCCCGTCGCGATTTACGGACCGAAGGTCATGATCGTCAACGAACTTGCCGGCTCCGGTGGCGATGCCTTCCCCTGGTTTTTCCATCGTCAGAAAATCGGTCCCATCGTGGGTACACGCACTTGGGGCGGGCTGGTAGGAATTTCACGCGGAATTCCTTTGCATGATGGCGGCAACGTCACCGCGCCGGAGTTTGCTTTCTGGTCGACAGATAACGGCGGCGAATGGATCGTGGAAAATCACGGAGTTGACCCTGACTTCGTCGTCCCGCAACGCCCGGATCTCGTCGCCGCGGGCCATGACCCACAACTTGAAAAGGCCATCGAACTCGCCAAGGAAGCCCTGAAGAGTTACAAAGGCCTTCCTCCAAGACCGAAGTATCCCTCGGTCAAGGAATAGCAGACAGTTCGAAGCAACGAGCTCATCCTTGAAACGAAAAGAGGCCCCGCAACCAGCGGGACCTCCTCTATTTGCGACGAATTTTTGACCGCTAGCCGGGTGGCTCGAAGCGCGACGCCGGGGGAGGAGCGACCTCTGGCTGAATTGGTCAAGCGCGGCGGTGCTTGCCTTTATGCTCATGGTCTCTCCTCCTTTCCTTCGTCGCGTCCCGGGCCACCCACAGGGGTATTGGCTAGCGGAGCCCGTTAGCACAGGTATTTGACCCGTGCAAATTCTCTTCCGACTTACGGCCTCTTCTGTTGTTTGCGTTGCGTGCTCGCTGTAGCCGTTGGCGGATCATCTCCATCGTCCGAGGAACCGCTGTCTCTGCCGCTGGTTACTCCCGAAAACGCCGACCGCATCACGTCATTCGCGAAGAAATTTTTCCCATCCATCGGCACCATCATGATTTGCAGCTTGTCCGACAGCCGCTCCGCGATGATTTTTTGAATCAGCATAGGATTCGACTTCAGCACCGACGCTTCGTATTTCATCCGCTCGGAATCGGCCGCAGCCGTCACTCGAATGCGATTCGCTTCGGCGTCAGAAAGATTCTTCTGCCGCTCCAACTCCGCTTTGCTGTCGATAATCTTCGCCTGCGCCGCTGCATCCGCATTTTGCAAAGTCGACTCCTTGCGCGCTTGCGCTTCCAGCTTGCTCTGTTCGATTTGCTTCTGTTTCAGGGGCAGCGTGTACTGCATCGCGTCGGCTTCGGACTTAGCTTGCAGCACGCGTACTTGCGCCTGCGCTTCCGCCTGCTTCACATCGCGCGCTTTCTGAGCCTCCGCCTCCAGTTCCGCAATCTTTACCTGCTTGCCTTTAATTTCCGTCTCAGTGCCCAGCCGCTCGTTCTCCTGCTCCTTCAGCAGCAAGCCCTCGAGCCCCTTTGCGTATTCCGCAGGCAGCTGTAAGTCTCGTAGCAGCACTTCTCGCACGATAATCCCGTCGCTGGCCAGTCGCGCTGTAATGGCCTCGGCAGCTTTTGTCCGCAACTCTTCTCGCTTCGTCGCAAAAATTTCCCGTGTCATATAGTTCGGGGCCAGTTGCCGGTAAATCGTGGAGATCACCGGAGCCACTACTTGTTCGCCCACCGGTTGCGGCAAATTCGAGTGAATCGAGTCCAGCCGGCGTGTATCCAGCCGGTACCGCACGGAAACCGCCAGCCCGATGTTCAATCCTTCGCGCGCTTGCACCGTCAGCACATCACCCTTTTGTTTGGGGTTTTCGCCTGCCAGCGTCGAGTACACCTGCTCGCGCGTATCGTAGATCGCGACGGAATCCACCAACGGTGTCACCAAATGCACGCCGGGATACAACGTACCGGGGCGCGCGCCCCAGATTTCGCTCACGCGTACGCCCGCTGCTCCGTCTGGAACCACTACAAAACTCTCTGGGATCAGCAGCACCAGCGCGCCCGCCGTCGCCAGTTGCAGGGCCAGCCTCCAGCGCACCGGCCGTAAAGGGCGGCGAGCCAGCGGCGCCACCTCCGCTCCCGGTTCATCCTTCTTTCCCCACGAAAGCAATCGCCGCAGTTGTTCCGACAGAAAAATGTCGTAAGCCACCAGAGCCCCCGCGCTTCCGAAGAGTCCGGCGCCCACCAGCATCAGCAAGTATTTCAAAGCCAACATCGAAGTACCCCTTTCTTCCTTTTCCCGGCACGCTGCGGCGGAGCGGTGACCGCCGTCTCCGCCACTCGCGTGGGCCGGGTAAACCCGTGGGGGCCGCCCTTAGGCGGGCCGACCTTGCCCCTGTAGCGCCGGCTCGCCGTGAGCCCTTCTGAAGGGCACCTTGCCGGCCCTTCTGATTTCTTAGGGGCGGGGCTTGTTCATCCTGAGTTAGTCGAAGGGCCACGCCCGCTCTTCGCGACCTCGTTCACCGCGAGGCCGAATAAGCTCGCGCTAACCGCGCCGTCCCCCGCACCAATTCCGTCCGCACAGGCTTGCCCTGAGTCCTCTCGAAGGGAATCCTTCGCGCGGTAGCCGGCCGCATCATCAAAAACGTCGCCTTCAAGCAGAGCCAGTTCAGCCCAGCGGCAGCAGCCACCGCAAACATCGTGGTAATCACAAGCGTTGCAAATTGCAGCATGGCGATCAGGAAGTGCCTCCAAGTGTTGCGATAGGGGGAGACGCACGGAGACAGCCAATCTCAACATGTTGATAAGAAATAACTTACGAATCGTAAAGACAATTTAATCTGTGTGGGCAAGCACACGTCGTGTCGCCTCGGACGCGCTACAACGTAAGAAGGCCTGGTAACACCGTCACGAACTGGAGGGCAGTCTTCCTTTTTTCAGATTCCCTCCTGATTTCTAACCTATGTTCTACTTGACACAACCTAAATATCGTATATCCTCTCCCGCACCGCCTCGGCCGTTAACTCTCCCACCGGGTGACAACCCGTTCGCCGAGGCAATCACAGAGGCCAACCCACTGCGTTACTGCCGTTGCTGCGCCAGTAGGTGACGGTCCCCTAGGGAGCGATCAATGAGATTTCAAATAGCAGGTCTGCGACTCATTGCCGGTTGCTTGCTGCTGCTCGCGGCCGCCCCTCCAAACCCCGCTCAGAAGGCCAACCAGGTCTCCAACCCGCCCACGCCTTCTAACGTCTCGAATGCGGGCCCATGCACGAACCGCAAGCTCCCTCGCTACCAGATCTCTTCCAATAGTTCGGGCGAAACGGTCGAAGGACCTGCCTGCGTTGAAACGACGTCCAATACACTCAGAAACTCTATCTACATCACCACGGCGATCACGCAAACTGCGGGCCCCTCGCCGGCAAGCATTTTGCCCGGAGCTGGTGATAAGAGTGTCGGCGGTGGAGGGGGATCTGCGACCTTGGCGGTTTTGGAGGGGCGCGTGAGGACTGCGCAAAATGAGCTCAGACTGCGGCTGGATGACAACCGCACCGCCGCGGCTCACCTTGGCGATGTAATCGCCCGCCTTCGAGAGTTCATTTTACATTCGGATGAAAGCGTCGCGGGCGGACGCTTCGACATCCTGGCCGGTCAGATCAAGACTCGCAAGGATGAGCTCGACGTGATTGCCAACGGGTCGAGTTGGAAGGCTACGGATGACATTGTCAGGATGGTGCACGCGGCGCAAAACGATTGGGCGAACTTTGCCGTAGACCACCCTGAAGCACTCAACGATCCCGATCCTGCGAAGAAGGCGGAGAGCACCAACAAATACAACGCCTTGAAAACTCAATTGGATGATCTGGAGACCAAAGCCCTCCAGCAGGCCTCTGGGAGCGACGCCTCAAAGGCAATCGGAAAGGACATGGGCCTCATCGTGTACTGGCGAGACGTCCTTGCGGGATTCCTTGAACAGGACGGTTCGCTGCCTAAAGAGCCGGCGGGCAGGTTCGTTGTCCATCAGGACGTCCCATGCAGGACGGTGTTCAATATGAACCGTTCGACGGCCGTCAAATTGACAGTCGGGGACCGCCTTCCCTTCTTCGACGGCCAGCAGATGTCATCGCAGACCCACGATGCCTTTGTAACGGTCACATGCACCAGCCCCTTTTCGCTCTCTGCCGGCGTGGCCTTCAGTTCAATCGAGCAGCGCGAATTCGCCATCGTGCAATCGGCACCTGCGGCGGGGTCCACGACCCTGGTCAGCAAGTTTGGTTATTCCTCGAAGTCGGCGTTTCATCCGCTTCCCTTGGCGATGGCGCACATGCGCTTTTATGAATCGGAGTCCCACCGGTACGCCGTTCATGCGACGTTTGGCATCGCCGCAAATATTCAGGGCACAAATGCGGGCGGTTCCAACGCCGAATACCTCCCCGGCCTGAGCTTCTCACTATTCCGCACCATGTACCTCACTGCTGGCGTACACATCGGCAAGCAGGCTTCGCTGGCCGGCGGATTCAACGTTGGCGATGTAGTGCCCGCGGGAATTACATCGCCTCCCCTCCAGACCTCCTATAAGGCCGGGGCGGGATTCGCCGTGACATTCACTAAACCCTGAGCAGACTACGCAGATAGACCAGGAGCGTCGTTCGTGCCAGTTCTCGACAATTTCAGAATTGGGACGCAAGGTGAGGCAGGAAATCTTTGCTGGGCGGCCGTCGGTCAGGGAATCGCGACTTACTATGATCAACGGGCAGAATCGGCGGTTCGCTGGGCTAGCCTATGCGCATTCGCGGAGGCGGTCTTAGGGCAGCACTTCGGTACTCCTCCGGGAGAACTCGGCTGTTGTGACGAGCAGCGCATCCTCGATCCCGATTGTGACCAGTTGCTGGATTTTCGCGATGCGCTCGACGTCATGGGAAACCGCGGCAACGTCCTGAACCTGCCCGCAAGGTTCGACCAGGTCAAAGCTCAAATTGATCTGAAATTCCCCATTGGCGTTGAGATACAATCCTCCGCCGGCAATCACATCATTGTGCTCTTCGGGTACGACGAAACAAACGGTCAAAGAGTTATGGTCGCTGATCCCGCTCCCGATGCATTCTTGAATTCTCTGGTTTTCTACGATGAACTCGTAAACAACTATCGCCAAGCCGGCGGAAAGTGGGCTCGAACCTACTGCACTGTGGCGAACGCCGGTTAGGAGACTCGATTGGCCCTGAAATCCATCCCTGCGCCCGAGTGGGCCTATGACGCAGCCTGCGGCGTCATCGACTCGCACTCCGCCGTGTTTGCGGACACTCCGCAGATCCCCGTGGAACGCGGGGAATTGTCTCCCGAAAAGATCAAAGCGACCTTACCAGTTTTCATCGCCGGAGTACCCAGGCGGCAGGACGATCGCCGCTCTGCCATCGCGCATAACAAGCTTTGGTTTAAACCGAAGCGGGTGGCTTGGAGATTCCTTCTTGAGACTGCTCGCGGCGTAACCGTTGGCGTCGAAGTTCATGCCAACCCGAAGAAACACGCCTTTCATCAGCTCCAGCACGGCCCGTTCATCCAGCGGATTTTTGATTCCGTGCAGGAGGCGGCGCGAAGTAGCCGTCTTAAGGGCCGGGATTTCTCTCTTAGCGTGCTCCAGATTCCTTCCTTGTACTTTAGCGCCCTCTGGCTGACTGCTAAAAGGGGCCAAGAACTTTACGTCCCCTTGGTGGCTTTTCTGGGCCGGCTCAAGATTGGGAGCTTCTGTAGTCGAAAAAAGGTGGTGAGCGCGCTTGTTGACAAATGGATCGCAAGAAAAGCGGCCCACAAGAAACTGAACATCCTCAAAGCAGAGTCTAAGCTGGTAAAATCCGGACAGGCTCGCAGAGGACGGTTGCGAAAATAGGACGTTGATCCGTAGTCGTCTCGCCCGTACTCATCCGGCGCTTGGAGTTCCTAATCGTTAGAGTGGAGGTGACACACCCTTTGGGGTTTGGTTCACCAAAGGGTGCGGGGGTTGAGTTTTGCCTTTTGCTGTTCGCCTCGTATCCACCGACTGCCATTCATCCTGCTCTAATAGCCGTTCAACCCTCATTAGCGCAACCGAAGGATACGAAAACACCCGGGGTATGGGGGCATTCTTCCCATTTTGGAACGAGAGCCTCTTGTCGCTCACGCCGAAATTCTCCTTCCCTGCGCCTACCAAATTCTTGTGCTACGCTAAACGTGAGAGCACTCATGAACCGCGGATCAGGCTTGCGTATCGGCAACATTCTCGGCATCCCCATTTATCTCCACTCCACTTGGGTTTTCATTTTTGCCGCCATCACTTACATGATCGCTTCGCAGTTCAAGCAGCAGCATCCGGCTTGGACGGACACGCAACATTGGACCGTTGGCGTCCTGACCAGCCTGCTTTTCTTTGCTTCAGTTCTATTTCACGAACTCTCGCACAGCGTCGTCGCACAGCATTACAAAATTCGCGTCGTCTCCATCACTCTCTTCCTATTTGGAGGCTTGGCGCGCATCGAGCGCGATCCTTCCAAGGCCATTCAGGAGTTCAACATCGCGATTGCCGGGCCACTGGCCAGCGGTTTCCTCGCAGGCGTATTTTTTGGATTGACGAAGATGTTCTCCAAAGACCAATCGGTCGGAGCACTGGCCAACTGGCTCGCGTTGACCAATCTCGGGCTTGCGATATTCAATCTTTTGCCGGGATTTCCTCTGGATGGCGGAAGAATTTTCCGCGCGATGGTCTGGGGAGTTACCAAGAACTTTGATAAGGCCACTCGTGTCGCCGGGGCAAGCGGCAAAATAATCGCGTACGCCATGATTCTCTTGGGCGCTTATGGCGTATTCAACGGCTCTGTTCAAGGCGGGCTCTGGACTGTTTTCATTGGCTGGTTCCTACTGAACGCTGCTCAAGAGAGCGTCGCTCAGTTGGCTGTCCGGGAAACCTTGTCAGGACTGAGCGCCGCCGATGTGATGAGCAAGGAAGTTCCTACGGTTCCCGGCCACATCACGCTTGAAGAATACAGCGCCGAAGTCTTGCGCACCGGCCGGCGCGTCCATCTGGTCGTAAACGACGACCGTTTCGTCGGCATGATGAATGTTCACGCACTGAATGCGGTCCCGCGCCACGAGTGGGCCCACAATTCGGTTCAGGCCGCTATGATTCCACGCGAAAAAATTCTCTGGACTTCCCCGGAAGAACCGCTCCTGCGTTTGCTCGAGCGGCTCTTGAGTGCAGATGTGAATCAAATGCCCGTTGTAAGCGGTGTGAACGACGGCTCGCCGCAGATCGTCGGAATCGTCACGCGCGACTCCATTCTCCGCGTGATGCAAACGCGCTCTGAGCTCGGCCCACTAGCCACGAGCAGGTAGCCGCGGGGTTGCGCCGAAGTTTTGCAAGTTTTTCCTTGAGTGGAAAATCTAGTCCGCGACGGCAGATTGTGGCCCAGCGAAAGAAGTTTCTGTCGTAACTTTTTTTCGCGATTCAAGCGTGACCCGAACTCCGTGACGTGGCCGCAGCGTGATCGACGCCAGCGGCACAACGGGATGACTCGCCGCCAGCCGCAACCTGAATTTGCGCGCGATCGTCGCCAGAATCAGCGTTGCTTCCATTAGTGCAAACGTATTTCCGATACACTGGCGCGGCCCGCCACCGAACGGGAAATATGCAAAGCGCGGTATCTGCTTCATCAAATCATTTTCCCAGCGTTCCGGACGGAATTCTTCCGGCGCGTCGTACCACCGCAGATCGCGATGCACCACCCACTGCGCCATCGCTACGCCCATTCCGTTTTTCACGGGATAGCCCGCAATCTCGTGATCTTCGACCGCTAGCCGCGCCATACCCCATGCGGCTGGATAAAGTCGCAGCGATTCCGTAATGACGTGCCCGGTGTAAACAAGTTTCGGTAAATCATCCAGAGTCGGAGCCCGGTCGCCGAGGACGGTGTCCAATTCGGCGTGCAGCTTTTTTTCCACGGCGGGATTTTGCGCGAGCAGCCACCACGTCCAGGAAAGCGTGCTCGCTGTCGTTTCGTGGCCGGCCAGAAACAAAGTGATGGTTTCATCGCGCAGCTGGCGGTCGGTCATTTTCGAACCGTCTTCATCCTGGGCGTGAAGCAGCATCGACAGAAGATCGCCAGCATCGTGCCCCGAGGAGCGCCGTTCCGAAATAATCCGGTAGAGAATATTTTCGATTTGCGCGACTTCGCGTTTCACGCGCAAGTTCGCCGGCGTTGGAAGCCAATGCGGAACAAAAATCGTTCGGCGGAAGTTCGCGCCGATTTCCAACAGCCGTTCCAGGGACCTCCCTACTTCCTGGGCATCGTGTTCAACGTCGGCATCGAAAAGCGTTTTCCCGACAATTTGCAGAGTGAGCCGCATCATTTCCTGATGTGCGTCAAGCTCCTCCCCGTTCCGCCAATTCTTCAGCAATCGCTCGGTGTATTCCACCATCGTCGCCGCGTAGGAATTGATTCGCGCGCGGTGGAAAGCGGGTTGTGCCAGCCGCCGCTGGCGAAGCCAAAAGTCGCCTTCGCTGGTCAGCAGGCCTTCACCGAAAACGTGGCGGTTGGCACGCATGACGCGGCCCTTGATATATTTTCGCGCATTGGTGACGAGCACTTCTTCGATCAAATCGGGATGATTAATGAAAATTGTTTTGAAATTCAGAACGCGGAGTCCGGCAACGTCGCCGTATTCACGCGCGACCATTGTGAAATATTCAAGCGGACTATTGTTGAGCGGCCCGAGCGACCATCGTTTGAGCCCTTCGGAGGGCCCAGCGGGAAACTCCTTGCGAGCCGTGGGCGACATCCAGTAATGCTAAGCTCGGGCGCGCGGAGCGTCAACGCCTCATGCCGGTATGCAATCAGCCTTCCCGAGATCGAAGTGACCGAATGCGAAAGCCGCCGCCCCGAAGATCAACTGTCACCTTAAAGAATCCCGCAGCCATCAATCTCGCAAACATAGACGCCGGGGCGAGCGGCACAAATGTGCTTCGGATGTGCCCCACGCGATGCAGCCAACTGTCCGGAATTTCAAACGCAAGAAAGACAGCACCTGGCCGAAGTACGCGAGCAATCTCAACCAAGGCCCTGTTCTGGAGTTCGGCGGAACGCAAATGGTGAAGCATCAAAATCGCAATAGCAGACGAAAAAGTCGCATCCGCAAACGGTAGAGTCGCGGCATCGGCTTGAATCACCGCCACATTAGGACCATATACACGATCGCCAAGCTTCGCGGCAAAGGAGTGGTCGTACTCGAGAGATGTTACTCGAGGGGACCGCAGAGCCAATTCCAGTGTTGCAGCACCAGTGCCCGCGCCGAGTTCTAACACGTGCTCGCCCAGCTCCGAACCTTGCAGCATCCAGGGAAGGAGTTTCCGCCGCGTTATCCATCTCCAATACGGAGATGCACAAAACCAAGATTCGAATCGATTCATAAATAGCTCTTAGAGTTTCAAGGTCTCTACTGTATCGTGCGCGCCGAGAATTAATGAAGCATTGTGCGAATTTGCCGGAGTGAAGAAGCGAATTGATTGGCGTTATAAGACGAGGGGTTTTCTAGTTGTTGGAAGAGACCGTTGATGGCGGCGCGAACTTCGGCGGCGTTGGCGGGCTTGGCGTCTTTGCTGTAGGCGATGTAGAGCGAGTCCATGGCCATGGCGGCTTGTTCCGCGGCGCGTTCGTCCGCCAGGGCGATATTTTCCGCGTCATCGGGAATGCGCTGCAACATTCGGATGGTAACAGCCTGATCGTATTGCATGGTGGCGAGGCGTTCCGCGATCCGTTGCGCTAGCGGCGCTGCTGCTGATGCTGCTGAAGCCACTGCGCCCCGGTCCGGATTGAGTTTGCTCATCTCATCGGAAACGGCAAGCAACTGACGGTCCAGCGCCATGGCATTCGCAGAGTCAACCTGTTTTGCAAGCAAACGGAACACCACGTAGCGCGAGCTATTCCATGCCGGATCGCCGGGACGCCTGCCAACGTAGCCATGTTCCTGACGCCAGCTATCTTTCGCTGGACCAAGCGCATGGTGGCAAGCGAAACAGGAAAGCTCCGAATACTCCGGCCACACGTCTTTTTTGTCGAAGCGCTCGTTTTTTGCGCGCCAGGTCAGCCGCTCCATTGCCGCGCGGAGTTGCACGGCTTGGCCGGCGCTCCACTCGCGCACTCCAACCCACGCGGCGTCTTCCACCGGTTTCCCTGGCTCTGATTCGCGGGGCGACTTCCAGTGCCGCGGCATCACCGCCGAAAATGAGTCCAGTTCAAAATAGAGGTCGGGGTGCCCGGCGGCGATCATTTCGTGATCGACAAATTTGTTTTTAGTACCGAGATGGCATTCGAGGCATTTTTCAGTGCGATGAATGACGTTCCTGGTGTCATACATTCCCAGCGCCACTGATTTTTCGTGTACCCAGGTCCTCGTGGTATGCGGCCCCAGCCAACTGGAGGCGGGCCCATGGCAGTTCTCGCAGGAAACGCCTTCGGAGATTTCAAATGCGCGCCCGCGCTGCTCCGACGGCGGATTAAGCGCGTGGCAGCCCAGACACTTGGGCGCTTCTTCCGCTTTTGCGCCGAGCTTCAAGATCCGCGCCATGCGCTCGCCCACATCGCCGGTCAAGGCCTGGTAAGCGCGGCTGTGTTTATCCTGGACGATCCAGGTCGAATATTCATTCTGCAAGATGCGGCTGCCGGCGATAGGCTTCACGCTTCCGTGACAACTCGTTGCCGCACACGAACCTGGGCCGATGTATTTGACGGGTTCATTCTGGGCTGAGAGCACCGCCGGAAATGTGATGAAGCATGCGCAGAGGAGCAGGCGAGCTAAGCAGGAGTTGGAGGTGTTGCGCATCCGGTTCGTGGTTGAGTCTGTTTGCTTATATCGTTTGCAACGAGAGGAAGTCAACGGGACGCGTTATCTTTTTCGCGCCGAGCCGCGAAAAGCCAAACGCGCGCTATTTACACACAACGCCCCTGCCAGTAGTATGCAGAGGATTCCACATGCCACTTCGCGCCGCGCATGATTTGAAAACGTGCCCTGCGCTTTTCGCGCGAGACGGGGCGCCGTGATCTTCGACAACCTTCGAGCCATCCAGCTACGCTACGGCTTCTTGCCAAGAGCGGAACTTGAGGGCCTTTCGCAACGCACCCAGACACCGCTCTATCAAGTTCACAGCGTGGCAAGTTTCTATCCACACTTTCATCTCGTGCCGCCGCCGAAGGCGGAGATTCGCGTTTGCGCGGACATGAGTTGCCATCTAAATGGTGCTTGCGAATTGCGGACTGATCTTGAGCGACGATTTGCCAATGCGCGGCCAGAAGATGTGCAGATTCGGGATGTCTCCTGCCTCGGGCGGTGCGATCATGCTCCCGCCATTTCCATTAACGATCATATTTTCACGGACGCCACGGCCGATGATGCCGAGCAGAGCGCTCGCGGCGCGATCCGCGGCGACGAAATTCACGAGCCGCGTCCCGAGCAAGCGCGCATCGCGTGCAAAGCTGATCCCTATGGCGAGAGCGAAAAATACGGTGTTGTGCGCAAGCTCATTCAAACCAAAGACTGGGACGGCGTTCTTGCGCAACTCAAAGCCGCTGAACTGAAAGGCATGGGTGGCGCTGGATTTCCGACCAGCATGAAGTGGGATCTTGTCCGCAAACAGCCCGATCCGGTGAAATATATCGTCTGCAACGCGGATGAAAGCGAGCCCGGCACGATCAAGGATCGCTTCATTATGACCAATCTGCCGCATTTGCTTATCGAGGGGATGATCATCGCGGGACTTGTCGCCGGAGCGAAGCGCGGCATCCTTTATATTCGCCACGAATATCATCTTCAGGAAGAAATTCTCGGCGAGGAGATTCGACGGTGCTATCGATCCGGGTTCTTGGGGAAAAAGATTCTTGGCAGTGACCTGGACTACGATTTGGAAGTTTTTGTCAGTCCGGGCGGATACATCTGCGGAGAAGAGAGTGCGCTGATCGAGGCGATCGAAGGGCATCGAGCCGAACCGCGCAACAAACCGCCATTCCCTGGGCAAGTCGGGCTGTGGCAGAAACCCACCGTCATCAACAACGTGGAAACGTTTATCAACGTTCCGCAAATTCTTGCGCGCGGAATTGATTGGTTTGTCGCACAAGGTACTGGTGGTTCACGCGGGTTGAAATTTGTAGGCGTCAGCGGCCACGTCACCCGCCCGGGAATCTTTGAAGTCCCCATGGGCGTGCCGATGCGGGACGTGATCTTCAATCATGCCGGCGGCGTTCGAGGTGGCCGTCAACTGAAGGCTTTCGCGCCTTCCGGCCCGTCGTCTGGGTATCTTCCGGCTTCGATGATTGATGTCCGGCTAGATTTCAAGGCCCTCGCGGAAGCCGGTTCGATGCTGGGGTCTGGCGCCATCGTCGTTTGTGATGACACCACCTGCATGTTGGACATGGCGTTGAATGCCGTGCGCTTCTATCGAAACGAGTCCTGCGGCAAGTGTGTTCCTTGCCGGGTAGGCTCACAAAAAATGGCGGATATGCTTGCGCGCTGGACGCAAGGCGGGCTACCGGAATCGCAGTATCACTCGGACCTCGCACTTCTGGACGAACTTTCGCAGGCCATGAGTCTCACTTCGATTTGCGGCCTCGGCCAGATCGTGCCCGCGCCGATTCAATCGGTGCTGAAACACTTTCGCCCTGAAATCGATGCGCATGTTTTGAAGAGCCAGTGCCCGAGCGGTATCTGCTTTACCGCCGCATCGCGAGCCGGCGAAGCTCAGCGCGTGGGAATCCGCCCTTAATATGACGACTACGGCTACACCTCCGGGTTTCATTGATATCACGCTAGATGGGCAAGCTATCCGCGTGCCCGCGGGCACGAGCGTCTTCGATGCCGCGCGCATGAATGACATCAACATTCCCACGCTTTGCCACTTGCAGAGCCAGACCCCCGTGGGCGTCTGCCGTCTTTGTGTCGTGGACACCGGTGCCCGCGTGCTTGCCGCATCGTGCGTACGCCCAGTCGAGCCCGGCATGAAGGTGGTTACCAACTCGGAAAAAGTCTTGGCGGCGCGCAAAACGGTTTTGGAACTCTTGATGGCCGATCATCCTTCCCCATGCGCTCGTCAGCAGAATTCCGGCGACTGCGAATTGGAGACACTCGCAAAAGCGGCCGGCGCTTCGCAGCCGCGATTTGCGAAACGCACGGTCGCCCGCGGCAAGGACGATTCTTCGCTGGCCATCGCCGTCGATCACGACGCTTGCATTCTCTGTGACCGTTGCATTCGCGGCTGCGACGAAGTCAAAAACAATTTTGTTCTCGGGCGCATGGGAAAAGGCTACTCGGCGGGGATCGCCTTCGATCTGAATGCGCCGATGGGTGATTCCACATGTATTTCCTGCGGCGAATGCATGATCTCTTGCCCCACCGGGGCGCTCACCAACAAAAGCGTTGTCGGCACATCGATCGCTTCCGGGCCGGAAGTGCAGCGATTTGAAGCCGAGGATCTCCTGCGAATTCCGGTTTTCAAGGGCGTCTCCGGCACGTTCCTTGAGCTTAATCGCGGCGCAATCGTTAGACGGCGTTTCCGCAAAGGAGAAATCATCTGCCGCGAAGGCGAGTTTGGCTCGACTGCTTTTTACATTCTCGAAGGCCAAGCTAAAGTTTCTATTTCTACTCCCATCGCTCACGTCAAGACTCACGGAGGCGCCAAAGGATTTTTCAAGCGGCTAACGAGCACGCTGGTTGCGCGAGAAGAAGACAAACGCGAAGAGGAAGCGCGCGACAGAACCATTCCGATCGATGCCTCGGTGGATCTGGCTTACGGAAATCCGGTCGCCGAACTCGGCCCGGGTGATCTCTTCGGTGAAATGACGTGCATGAATTTTTATCCGCGTTCGGCCACGGTGATCGCGGAATCCGATGTCGTGGCGTTCGAGATGCTTCGCAATGTTCTCGACATCATGCTGAAGAACAAAACCTTTCGCGCACAGCTCGATGAAACTTATCGGCGGCGAGCGCTGGAGAATCACCTTCGGGGCGTGCCGATGTTTACAGATTTGTCGCCCGAATTCATCGCTCACCTTAAAGAGAGCGTGGAATTACAACGATTTGCTCCGGGACAGGTGATCGTTCCGCAGGGCGCGCCGGCGGACAGTTTCTATCTCGTTCGAATCGGCTTCGTGAAAGTTTCGGAAAATTATCCCGGCGGCGAGCTTGTGCTGGCTTACCTTTCACGCGGCGATTATTTCGGAGAAATTGGCTTGCTCGGCGGAGGCGTGCGAACTGCCACGTGCACCGCACTCGATCATGTTGAACTCGTTCGAATTTCCGGCGGTGATTTCCGCGACATGGTGGAGCGCTTCCCGAGTGTGCGAAGCGGGCTCGAAGCCGTTGCTGCCGAACGTCGAGCCGCAAATCAGCAGCGCATGCAAATGGTTCACAACGTGCCCATCGATCAATTCCTCTCACAAGGATTGATGGAGGCCCAAAGCTTGCTAATTCTGGATTTGCAGAACTGCACACGGTGCGACGCTTGCGTGAATGCTTGTGCAGATGCCCACGACGGCGTGACGCGGCTGGTGCGCGACGGATTGCGCTTCGATCAGTATCTGGTGGCCACAAGTTGCCGACAATGCCGCGATCCACTCTGCATGGTCGGCTGCCCGGTGGGCTCGATTCGCAGACGGAATTCGCTGGAAGTGATCATCGAGGATTGGTGTATCGGATGTGGCCTGTGCGCACAGAACTGTCCGTATGGGAACATTAATCTGCATCCGTTTGAAGTGATGGTGGACGATCCGGAGAGAGTTGGGCGAAAGAAAGCGACCATCAAGCAGAAAGCTACTTCCTGTGATCTTTGCACGCACTTGAAGGAACCGAGTTGTGTGTACGCTTGCCCGCACGATGCGGCTCATCGCGTCGACCCGCGCACTTTTTTCTCCGATATGTTGGGGCAGGGATCCGCGAAATGAGAATGGACCGGACGCAACGCGGCTGGGCTCTCGGCACGCTGGCAATCCTTGCGATTTGCACGGTCGTTTACACGATCTATGCATCTCGATCGCCACAGGGACCGCGCGGTGGCAGCGCTATCGGGCTGGCGTTTGGCATTATCGGTTTTGCGTTCATGATTTTTGCGGCGCTGCTTGGCGCGCGGAAACGAGTCCCAACTTGGCGTGTCGGCCGCGCTCAAGCGTGGATGCGCGGACATTTGTGGCTCGGGTTCCTGGCGCTGCCACTCATTCTTTTCCACGGTGGATTTCATTTCGGCGGGACGCTTACGCGAGTGCTGATGTGGCTGCTCATCATCACAGTGTTCAGCGGTGTTTTTGGCGCTGCGCTGCAACATTACATTCCGCGGATGATGACTGTCGATGTTCCACTCGAAACGATTTACGACGAAATCGGGCGCGTTCGAACGCTGCTGCGCGAAGAGGCTGATCGCACCATCGAATCGGTCTGCGGCAATATGGGACTGTCGAAGCAGGCGAGCGACGGGGGCCTTCGAGCGGGAGGCTTCACGGCGCTGCGGACGATGGCCGCCTCCGTCGTTCCGCTGCGTACTTCAGCCGCCGTCAGCGCAGGTGCGAGCGCTGCCGTTGCGGCAGCACCAGAAATTGTTTTGCTAAGCGACGAGGAGAGCGCGCCGCTCCGCCGTTTTTACATGAGTGAGATGCGCCCGTTTCTGGAGCGGCCGAGGCAACGCGGCCAACGCCTTGGCGATAGCGGGAAAGCAAGCAACGCATTCGGCGGATTGCGTACCTTTTTGCCCGCCGCGGCGCACGCGATGCTTTCTGACCTCGAAGACATTTGCGATGAAGCGCGGCAACTCACACGGCAAGAGCGTTTGCATCGCTGGCTGCACGGCTGGCTGCTGCTGCACATCCCGCTTTCGCTGGCATTGATTTTCCTTGGTGCGGTACATGCGGTGATGGCGCTGCGCTATTAAAGAAGTGGCGAGTGGTGAGTGACCCTTCGGCTTGGCTCAGGGTGAACGAGTGGCGAGAGCAAGGACAACAAAGAAACTGGCACAGCGCATCGACCTCAACTATTTCAAGAGGCCGACGCCACTGAAGCGCGCGAAACTCTGGCTCAGTTTTTTGTTGCCGCTGCTTGCTCTAGTTTGGGTCGCGGGGCGCGGTTTTTCTGGCGATCATCGAGTTTATTCGAGCGGACGAATGTCACAACCGCACTCCGTCCTGGAGAAAGAATGCTCGGCGTGTCACGTGAAAAACGCCAGCGCATTTTCGGCAAAGGTCGCCGACAGCGCTTGCCTCGATTGTCACGATGGGCCCGCACATCATGATTCAAAGATTGCCGCTCCGAACTGCGCGACTTGCCACGTCGAACATCGCGGGCGCGTCAACATCAGGGCGGCGAGCAATGAAGCTTGCGCGGAGTGCCACGAGAACTTGCGATCGGCGACCGGGACCTTGCACTACGCCGCAGACATTCGCAGTTTCGAGGACGGACACCCGGAGTTCGCTGCGCTTCGCCCCGTTGCGGACGTTCCAGCACACGACCCCGCCACGATCAAGCTGAACCACGCTATCCACATGAAACCGATCCGGCAGGGGCCAAATGGACCGATGGTGCAATTGGAATGCGCGGACTGCCATCGTAACTTTGGGGCAACCTGGAGATTTGCCCTATCGCAGTATCCGTCGTTGACCGGCTATCAAATGCACCGCGATATGCCGATCGACAATTTGCCTTTCCCGCTGCCGACCTTTCATCCGCTTTCGCCAAGTAGCCACCGAGAGCGCATGTGGCCGGTGCAATTCACTTACGCCTGTTCGGGATGCCACCTGCTGAGCTTTGACAAACGTTTCGACGAAGGAGTGCCGCACGACAAACCCGAGGTGGTGCACGCGTACTTGCTGAAGAAATTTCGGGAGTACATTGCCGCGCATCCGGGCGACGTGCGAGTGGTGCGCGACCCGAGCCGCGACTTGACGGGGAAGACTCTGCCGACTGAGGTTCGAGTACTCACGCCAGAGCAATGGGTAATCGAGAGGACGGCCGATGCGGAACTATTGTTGTGGCGCAAGACCTGTGCGCAATGTCATTTACTGTCCGCGCGGTTTTCGGACGGCGAAACTCCTTCGCAAAACGCACCGTGGCTGCGAACCGCCGAGGGCAATAGATCTATCTTGAGGCCGCTGCCAGAAATAGTCCCGGCCTATGTCGCTCAAGGTTGGATGCCACACGCGAGGTTTGATCATGATGCGCATCGCGGGTTTTCTTGCGTCAACTGCCATGCAAAGGCGTTGACGAGCACGGAATCGAGCGAGATCCTGCTGCCGGGGATTGAGACTTGCAAGAAATGCCACGCGCCGGGGCCGGAGCATGCGGAGTCGCGTTGCTTCGAGTGCCACACCTACCACGACTGGTCGAGGCGAAAGGAAGTCACGCCGAAATTTACGCTGCCGGCGCTACGGACTGGCGGCCGCTAAACCAGCTTGGACCGGGGGCTAAAGCCGCTTTTCTCGGAGGCTTGTGTCGGACTTAAAGGCTCGACCCCCTTACGGCGTCGATGAGCAGGGGTTATGCGTGCTGCACGAGAGCCATCATGTCGGGCGCGTAGCGTTCGCCAAAGACTTGAATCTCTGCGAAGCGAGCGTTGATCTCTTTCAAGTCGGCTTCGGTGAGCGTTACGTTGAGCGCTCCCATGTTCTCCTCGAGATAGCGGACGCGCTTCGTGCCAGGGATCGGAATGAGGTCATTGCCCTGAGCAAGGACCCAGGCAAGAGCCAACTGCGCCGGAGTTGCGCCTTTCTTGCCCGCTAGTTCTTTGACCGTCTCCACAAGCTTGAGGTTGGCTTGCAATGCTTTTTCGCCGAAACGCGGATTTGTCCGGCGCCAATCCGTGGCATCAAGATCTTCCAGCTTCTGGATCGCGCCGGTTAAGAATCCGCGGCCCAGCGGACTGTAAGGCACAAACGTGATGCCTAGTTCGCGGCAAGTGGCCAGGACGCCGTTCGATTCCACGTCGCGGGACCAGAGCGAATACTCAGTCTGCAACGCAGCGATGGGATGAACCTTGGAGGCGCGCCTTAACGCTTCGGGTCCGGCTTCGGATAGTCCGAGCGCGCGCACTTTTCCCGAAGAAACAAGTTCGGCCATGGCGCCTACGGTTTCCTCAATCGGAACTTTCGGATCGACGCGGTGCTGATAGTAGAGATCGATGGTCTCGATGCCCAGGCGTTTCAGGCTGGCGTCGCAAGCGCGCCTGACGTTTGCTGGCGAACTGTCAACACCCCGGATGCCGTCGGGACTAAAGCGAAAGCCGAACTTGGTGGCGATGACCAGGCTATCGCGGCGTACCTCGCGCAGAAAGCGGCCCAGTAATTCTTCATTGGTGAAGGGCCCGTAAATCTCAGCCGTATCCAGAAAATTTCCGCCGAGTTCCAAATAGCGGCGCAGAACCCGGAGGGATTCCTCTTCATTGGCCGGACCGTAGGCAAAGGACATGCCCATACAACCGAGTCCCAGCGCAGAAACCAAGGGACCATTCTTTCCGAGTTGACGCTGCGGCATAGATTTCTCCTTGTTTGGGATTCATAAAGTTGGATGTAAGGCCCACACGTTTCGGTACAGATCATGCCACCCGCACGATCGCCAATCCTTCGCTACAATGAAAACGGGCGTGCGGCAGGCCTGCCCAACCTGACTCATTCATGGCTTCCCAATCCAAAGATGTTTCTGTGCAAATGGCTTCGTCTGTTTCGCAGACGGCTCCCGCCCACGAAGGCGCGGCGCGGGCCTTCTGGAGCACACTAACGCGGTTCGATTCGTCAAAGCTGGCTCCGCATATGGCTCTTCGCAACTCGCTTGGCGTGTTGCTGCCGCTGGTCGCCGGGTTCGCCCTGAATATGCCGCGTGGCGGCCTGGTAGTTGCCAGCGGCGCGCTCAACGTCGCCTACTCCGACCGCAGCGACGCCTACGCGCAACGCGCCAAGCGTATGCTCGCTTCGAGCGTGCTGTGCGCGCTAGGCGTTCTTCTGGGAGCCCTTTCCGGAAGCCACAATGTTGCGGCGGTGATTATCGCCACGCTGTGGGCTTTCGCCGCTGGAATGTTCGTTGCTGCTGGGACGACTGCGGCCGACCTCGGAGTGATCAGTCTGGTCACGCTGATGATTTACGCCGCGCAACCGCTCACGTCCCAACAGGCGTTGATTTCGTCCGGCCTCGCACTTGGGGGCGGACTTCTGCAAACAGCGCTGTCCGTGGCGCTATGGCCCGTGCAGCGCTATGAACCGGAGCGACGAGCGCTCGCCACATTATTTCTGGAACTCGCAGGCGCGGCGGAACAGCCGCTCAGCGCGACGTCACCGCCCCCAGCAACCATCCAAAGCACGCAAGCCCAAGAAGCCCTTTCCGGTCTCGATAGCGAAACGGGCGTTGAAGCCTTGCGATATCGCGCTTTGCTGAGCCAAGCCGAACGCATTCGCCTCACCTTGCTGATCCTTTCGCGGCTGCACCTGCGCATGCAACGCGAACGTGCCAAGTACGCCGGTGTACAGATTCTGGCCGACTACCTGAAAAGGGTTGGACAGGCTCTGGAAGCGATCGGCGGTTCTTTGGGCTCTGGGGCGCCGCCCGCAGCAAACAAGGAAATCCGTTCCTCAAGTGAAACTTACACGCTGCTACTCAGGCAAGAGACGGAAAACTTGCCGCTCTCCTTTCTGGCCGCGGTAGCAAAGGACGCGCGTTTTCAAATGGACGCGCTCAATGGCCAACTGCGCGCCGCACTGGACCTGGCGGCAAATGCCGCCCCCGCCGGCCAAATCGAGTTTGCAAGGCAGCAAGCGCAACAGCCGTGGTGGCTGCGCTTCAGTGGAGTGTTGGCGACGTTGCGAGCAAATCTGAATTTACAATCATCTGCATTCCGTCACGCCATCCGTCTGGCGGCGATGGTGGCTCTCGGCAATAGTCTGGAGCGCGCCTTCTACTGGCGCCGTTCCTACTGGTTGCCGATGACGATTGTCCTGGTCTTGAAGCCCGAATTCACGACGACGTTCACACGCGGCGTTTTGCGGATTGCCGGAACGATTGTGGGACTCTTCCTGGCAACCGCTCTCTTTCATCTTGTTCCGGGAACAATCACGCTTCAGATTATTCTGATCTTCTTATTCACTCTTCTGCTGCGCTGGTTTGGCCCTGCGAATTATGGAATCTTCGCAGTGGCCATCAGCGCCCTGGTCGTTTTTCTGATCGCCCTGACTGGGGTCTCGCCGAAGGAAGTGATTTGGGCGAGAGGAATGAATACAGCGGCTGGCGGCGCGATGGCGCTTCTCGCCTATTGGATCTGGCCGACCTGGGAGCGCACGCAAGTTTCCGAGAGGGTGGCGGAAATGCTGGATGCCTATCGTGCGTATTTTCACAGACTGTGGGAAACTTACGCGCGGAACGAAGCTGCGGGCGCAACCGAACTCGATCGCGTGAGGCTGGAAGCACGCCTAGCGCGCACGAACCTGGAAGCATCAATCGAACGCCTGCGCACCGAACCGGGAACTACAGCAGAGCAGGTGAATGAACTGAATGCCCTGCTCGCCAGTTCGCATCGTTTAGTGCACTCCCTGATGGCACTGGACGCGGGTTGGCTACACACGGCAGCGGTTGCGCCACGGCCGACATTTCACGCGTTCGCAGAGCACGTGGTGAAGACGCTCGACTTGCTCACTGCGGCGCTTCGCGGCAAGCGCGTGAAACTAAATGAGTTTCCCGATCTGCGCGAGGATCATCACGTACTGGTGCAATCCGGCGATCAGACGGTCGAACGGTACGCGCTGGTCAATGTGGAAGCGGACAGGATTGTGAACAGCTTGAACACACTAAGAGAGCAGGTGATGGAACGCATGCGCCGCAAAAACGCGGCATAGGTCGGGCCGCAGAGCGACGAGGTGAGCGATGCAGGGCTGGCGGTCTGCACGGGGCTCAATGCTTCGGAGTTTCGCCTGCTTGATAGGCGGCGAACGAACTGATGACCTGCTGGTCGTAAATGATCTCGGAACTCATCCATCCACCATAGGCAAGGGCTGCAAAGAAAATGACCGTGCAGAGATACCGCTTCTTCATGAAAAGCGGAGTCTTGACTCCCCTAATCACGAGAATGGCCCCGAAAATGACGATTGTGGACACCAAGCCTTCCAGGACCGGTATGTCAAAAATTTTGTGGTTTAACAGGTCCTGCCAGCCATTGAGGAGGGCGAAGGCTGCAAAGCAAATGGCCAGCAGGCCGCCGCAAGTGGTCCTGATCCAATGGGCGGGATTCCCAAACACACGAGCAAAGTAGGCAAATAGGCAAAGTAAAGACAGAACGAATCCGCTAAAGACTGCCCCGCGAAGGACAACGATCCTTTCGTGCAACTGCTTGAGTTGTTCTCCCTCAGTGGATTGGTTCAACAGTTTGCTTTCCTGCAACTGAAAGAGACTTAAGATTTTTTCTTTTTTGGCGTCATCGCCGGATGCCGATCCGTCTGCCTTTACAAAAGGAGATGGCGCCAAAAGCCGTATAAAAGTCCGGATGCCGTGCCAGACCCCTCCTTCGAGCACCGGAGCCCAGTAGGAACAGTGGACGGGCTTCATGTCGTCAAGTGAGAGGTGCTTGGGCAACGCCGTGTAGTCAATCCCTTGCAGTAGTGTTTGCTGCTGCGTAAAAACCTGGCAGCGGATGGCGTTTTCGGGGAGGGGCCAATGCTCATCGTTCAGCAGCTGATTGGATATGGGGAGAATGGCCGAGCCAAGGCAATACGCCACCGTAAGGACCGCCACACCCAGTAAGGTCTGGTTGTCCTTTGCAAATGCCGGGATTTGCCGGGAAACCAGGTCGCTTAGAAAGTCCGGCGAAAATAAGTAGGCCGCAACGGCCAGCCAGACAAACGCCAGGAGGCCCACGACGATCGTTTCGAATGCAAGCTTGAAAACGTCCATATAAGCGACTAAAGCTCTGCAAGATAGTGCGGCTTAAGCCCTTATCGTTTCAAAGGATGACTTCTCTTGGTGCGCGGCAACGGCAAACGAAGAGACCGTATTGTTCGCGGGCGCTGACACCATTGACAGTTCGTCAGTGGACCGTGGGTCGTGCTAGCGATTGTGCGGGACACTGCAAGTTGCCGTGGCGGTGGCGGTATTTCCCGCCAAGTCGGTGGCGGTCGCCTGCAGGGTATAAGTCCGGCCTGTTCCGGAGCCCAGCCGCGCCGCCCGTAACTGGACGGAGTAACCGCCTGAACCATTTGGAGTAATGACCACGTCAGGATTATTCGGGTCCGAGGGCTCATTGCTTGATCCCGTCACTTGGAATGAGCCTGGCGCGAGTCCTGAGAGAGCGTCCGCTGCCGTAATCGTGGCAACCTGGACCATCTTATTGTTCGGCGGCCAAAGCGCGCAACCCGACGGCATTCCGGAGACAACTGGCGGAGTCTTGTCGATTTGCACGGTGAGAGCTTTGCTTTGTTCCGCATTTCCAGCGTTGTCCGTGCCGAAGTAGGTGAGCGTGGTCATGCCTTCGGCGGAGATGGTTACGGAGCCGACACTTCCAGGGAGTGTTTGGGTGTCGAGGCTCTGCGCGCCGCTGAGCGCGTACTGGATTTGCTTGACGCCCGTGCCACCGTTTTCACTGTCCGTGGAATTCAGTGTGACGGTGACATTGCTGTTGTTCCAGCCATTGCTGTTGGCGCCGGGCGAGGCGATCGCCGTCGTCACCGGCGGGGTGGTGTCCGGCCGCGAATAGGCGATGGTCGTGAAATCGGTGCCATTAACAGATCCCTGGGTTTGCCCTGCAACGTACACGTTGCCCGTGTTGCTGTCGACACCAATGGTGGCCGCGACTGGGAGGAAGCCGGAGGAGCCAGTGGCATAACGGGCTGCCCAAAGCTGATTGCCACTGGAGTCGTAAGCCACCGTCACGTAGTCGTTGACCCGAAAGGGGTTTCTCGGACTTGTTCCTGTTACGTACACGTTTCCAGTGCTGCCGTCCACAGCCATGGCGTTAGCATCCAAGCCTGCGCTGTAATTGGCCACCCAAAGCTGGTTGCCCTGGGAATCATATGCCACGGTCCCGGAATAGCCGGTCACGTACACGTTGCCTGTATTGCTATCTGTGCCAATCGCTCTGATCCCGCGGGCGGTAGCCAAGATAGGGTTCGGTTGCCCTCCTGTATACCACTGGGACCAAAGAAGGTTGCCAGCAGGATCATAAGCGAGAGTGGTGTATAAGTTACCGTCGCCAAATGAGCCCTGACCTGCCACATAGATATTTCCTGTATCGCCCAGAGCAACAGCAACTCCGTAGCTGACGGGGCCACCAACTACGTTGGTTCCTGGATCGGCCGCCCAGAGCTGATTTCCGGAGCGATCCCAGGCTACGGTTCGATTATGGGGGTCTCCCCCCGCGGGGTAGAACACACCGGTCACATAGAAATTCCCCGAAGTGCTGTCTGCGACTATAGAATTGGGAAGTTCGTAGTCGAATTTCGAGGAGTTGGTGTTGTCAATGGCCACCCAAAGCTGATTGCCAGTGGAATCGTATGCCACCGTCGTTGTTCTGGTTCCACCGTGAAGTACAGGGACAGTGTCTCCAGTTACATACACGTTGCCCGTGCTTCTGTCTAAGGCAATTGCTACGGCACCATAGCTACTATCAGCGAGTGGTCCGTTGTAGCGAGCAACCCAAAGCTGGTTGCCTTGGAAATCGTACGCCACCGTCGCAGAGTCGGAACCCGTCCCTGTGCCTGTACTCTGCCCCGTCACGTACACATGGCCTGCCTTGCTGTCCACGGCGATACCGTTGACCAGGTCATCCCCATTTTCAGGTCCGTTGTAGCGCGCTGCCCAAAGCTGATTACCTTTGGGATCGTAGGCCACGGTCGCATAATCGATACCCGTGCCTGCGCCCTGACTTCGCCCGGTCACGTAGACGTTGCCGGCGTTGTCGAGAGCCATAGCCACGGCAGCATCACTGCTCCCATCGACCGACCCGTGGTACCGAGCCACCCATCGTTCGCTCACCTGAGCTTCCGTAAATGCGGGACAGAGCAAAGTCAACAGGAACCATCCCAACCTCATTCTCCGGGCGGCACTCACGGAAGAACCACTTGGCAGATTCTTGCAGTTCCTCCGCGCTGCACCCTTGACAGAGATCGACTCTTTTTCATCAGAATTCGGACTGTTCTTGCGCATGAAGTTGAACATGACTTGACCTCCATCACTGGCCTATGACCGGATTTCAACAAAGAGCATGTGGGATCGCTTTTAGAATTCACCTGGCAATCCGTCAGGTTTTGCATCGAAGAACACATGCCCACGTGCCCGACGCTGAGACAACGCTTTGGCCGCCAGGTCCGCTATGGCGGGCCGACCATAGCCAGTGGAGTGTGTACCCCCGACCAGACGGGCTAGCAATCGGGGGAAATACTGAAAGTGGTGGTGGTGACTCTTTGATGAGAGCTACCTCACGGCGAAGTTCAGAGCGTGAGGGACGGGATCGGTTCCGGCAGTGAATTGCAAGCTGTAGTTGCCGGACGCTAGTCCTGTGGTTTTGACGTTGAAGATGTATCCCCCCGCAGGACCCAGACAGTCGTCAAACCGGAAATTGCCGCCAGGATTTGCGTTTCCTGGCCACGCGGGAGCTCCGGAATAGCCGGATGTGCTAGTGACCCGAGCGGCGTGCAACATCATGGCGGTGGAGGACACGTCGTTACCACGTGCATCGCAGAGATAAAGCTCAATTGGGAACGTCGCGCCGCTGTTGACCGATCTGTTCTGGTCGTAGAGCGGACAGATGCCATAGGAAACATTTTCGGTGAGGCTTCCGTTGCTGGCGAAGAAGCCGTTGTCGCCACTGTACGTCATGGAGACCTGGTGCGCGGCAACGGCGAACGAAGAGACTGTGATCGTGGCTGATCCAGAGGAATTCAATGCCACAGTGCCAAGCGTGTTTGGGCCATCCGCGAAGGTAATTGTCCCCGTGGGTGTCGCGGACCCGGATGAAGGATGGACCGTCGCAGTTAAGGTGACAGATTGTCCCAAGATCGAAGGATTCGCGGAGGAAGATACCGTGACCGAACTGGCTTGCTTGGCAGGCACCGATACCGTCGCCGAGGCGGACTTGGTGTCATCCGCTGCAGAAGTGGCAGTCACGGTCACGGTTAGTGGACTCCCAGGGGCCGCAGGTGCGGTATAGAGACCTTGTAGGGAAATCGTGCCGCAGCTGCTGCCGGTGCAGCTTGTTCCAGACAGACTCCAGGTAACAGCGGTGTTGATGGCGTTAGTGACGCTGGCCGAGAACTGCTGCGTTGCGCCGGGAAGTACCGTGGCCGAAGCTGGTCCCACACTAATCCCAACAATTGCCGCAACGCCTGAAACTTTGCGAATGCGATTGCCAGTTGCTATGAAGAGGTTTCCCGCTCTGTCGACCGCGACTGCTGTCGACTCCTCCAACTCAGCGGACGTGGCCGGATTTCCGTCCCCTAAAAAGCCAACGCAAGAACCAGGGGAGCAGCTTCCACCTCCGGCGACGGTGTTAATCACCTGTGTGGCGGCGTCGACGCGCCGAATCCTACCCAAGTCCGTGATGAAAAGATTTCCTGCGCTGTCCAGGGCAACGCCGGACGGCGCTTGCATCACGGCAGCTGCCGCCAGCCCGCCATCCCCTGAAAAACGGCAATCCACACCGCAATAGCCGCCTCCAGCCACCCTGCCGACCGCGTGCGTGACAGCATCCACGCGGAAAGTCACATTATTACCGGTGAAGTCCCCGGAGAAACGAGCCGCGAAAAATAGATTTCCCGCACTGTCCAAAGCAACGCCAACCGGAGAATACAGACCGAAGTCTATCCCCGTGCCCGGGTATGAAGTGATGATCCGAGACGCGGCGTCGACACGTCGAAGCTGCCTGTACATCGAGCTGAAAAGAGTGTTGCCGGGAATAAAGAAGTTACCGGCACTGTCCACGGCAACGCCAGAAGGTCGAAATAAATGGGCGGCTGTGGCTGGCCCACCATCTCCGCTGGAACCCTCGATGCCATTTCCCGCGACTGTGGTGATTACCTGCGTAGCCGCGTTCACGCTCCGAACTCGGCTGCTGTCATCCGCAATGAAGAGATTTCCTACGCTGTCCAACGCGACGCCCAGCGGGAGAATTGCCGCGGAAGTGGCCGGGCCCCCTTCCCCAAGGTTCCCGGAGAAACTAGATCCGCCATTCCCCGCAACTGTAGTGATCACTCCGGTCGCGACGTCAACCCGGCGGACCCGTTGGTTGCCAGTGTCTGCAATGAACAGGTTCCCCGCACCGTCAACGGCAACACCACCTGGCCTATTCAATTGCGCGGATGCAGCGGGACCGCCATCACCGCCGAAACTATATGTTCCATTTCCCGCAAACGTGGTGATCACTTGCGTTGGGGCATCCACGCGTCGAATCCGGAAGTTCGAGCTATCCGCAATAAAAATGTTTCCAGCGCTATCAAGCGTAACCCCGGCGGGCACGTTTAATCCAGCGGACGTGGCTGGCCCACCATCTCCGATGGAACCACCGTATGGGACTACGTTGCCAGTTCCCGCGACGGTAGTGATGACTTGCGTTGCGGCATCTACGCGGCGAATGCGATAGTTAAAGGTATCGGCGATGAAAAGGTTTCCCGTGCTGTCCACGACAAGACCATCGGGCACATTTAACTGCGCGGAAGTCGCCGGTCCACCATCGCCGAAGGGACAGACGCAACCATTCAACCCGGTACCAGCAACCCGCGTAACTAGGCCCGTGGTTGCGTCCACGCGTAGAACCTGCGGGGCGTACGCGTCTGCGATAAACAGATTTCCGGCGCTGTCAAGAGCGATGGCCGAAGGATTTGCAAGCCCGCTGACCGGGACGGTCGTGATGATTTGAGTGTTTGCGTCCACTCGGCGAACGCGCGCGTTGATGGAGTCCGCGATGAACAGGTTTCCGTTCCTGTCTACGGCGACCCCGCTCGGTTCAAACAGCGTGGCGGACACGGCCGGTCCACCGTCACCGCTGTAACCGGCTGTACCGTTTCCTGCAACCGTAGTGATCATCCCCGTAGCGGCATCCACACGGCGAACCCGGTCGCATTGTTCGGCAATGAATAGGTTTCCCACACTGTCGAATGCTATTCCTCGCGGAACGCACAATTCCGCAGCAGTTGCGGAAATCCCGTCTCCGCTGAAGCCGAGAGCGCCATTCCCCGCGTACACGGTGAGTTGGCCGCCCCTGTCCACGCGAAAGACTCGCGTCAGCGTGGTAAAGTAAAAGTTGCCAGAAGGATCAAAGGCCACACCTGAAGGGGAATAGATGCCAGCCGAGATGGCAGGCACATTGTTGGGTCCACCTCCTGCCACAGTCACGATGTTTTGCGCCAATGAAGGAGAGGCGAAAACTAAAGCCAAACACGAGAAACACAACATATTCGTTCTGCGTATCATCCGCCCTCCTCATCCCCAAAAATCAATGGGCCTACTCAGCCATCGAACTCTTCTCATCGGGAACTGGGCATGGCTTCCGGCGGACTCCCCGTCCCAGCTTCGGGCCGCACGTGACCCAGAACTTCGATCGGGCGCCGCACTTTGCTTCCGGCGCCGTCCGTGTACTCAAGCATCAAAAATGGCGGTCTACCACGCTGCCAGCTTTGATACTCGTGTTGTGGAACCTGGAAGGTTCCGCTAAGCTCGACCGTCTTTCCTGTTGGAATATTGACATTCGGAAACGAACCGTAGCTTCGGCTCGGAACGACCCAGTCGCGCAACACTACCGTGGCATTCGATACGTCAGCAGTGCTGTGGTTGAACAGGCGCAGCCTCAGCGTCAGGCTCGCCGTGTCTCCGGACACGCTCACGTCGCTCACCTGGTAAGAACCAGAAAAATCCCGGCCATTTCCCCGCGCTTTTCCCGACAAAGTTAAGCCTGCAACCAGCGCGGCACCCACCATCCATGCGACTCCAAGTCTCTTGTGCCTCATACACAACTCTCCTTTCGCGTGGAATCACCCGCGTCTCTAACTTTGGATAGTCTTTCGGCATTTCCTTGTGCTGGATCGCCATTAGAAGTCACCAGGCGATCTATCGGGTCTGCATCGAAGATCACATCCAGGGTGCCCATCACTGAGCGACTATAATGGGCCGACTATCATTCATGGGATGTACTCCCAGGCGGAAAGGCTAACAATCAGGGGAAGTACTGAAAATTGCGCGAGGGAATACTTGATTGAGGGGATAGAGACTCTCAGTGGAGAGCGAAGATGCCCTTTGTGGCCGGATAGACTTGGCGGAAGGCGGCGTAGGAATTGTTGAGGATAGCAACGGCAGCTGGTTGGGAATTGACGCGGGAAGCGACTCGCACAGTGGTGGTGCACGCGGCGTCGACCGAGGACCACACGCCAGCGCCGACTCCGGCAAGCAGCGCGGCGCCGTAGGCTGCACCCTCTTCGGCTTCGACAATTTCGACGGCGTGGCCGTAGACATCGGCCTGGATCTGACGCCAAAGCGGGGAACGCGCTCCGCCACCGCCCAGGCGAATGCTACTGACTGGAACGTTCATCTCGCGGAACAGAGTGAACGTATCGCGCAGGCTGAAGGCAACACCTTCGAGAATGGCGCGCACGACATGGGCGCGCGTGTGCGAGGAGGTGAGGCCGACCAGCGCGCCGCGAGCGAGCGAATCAAGATGCGGAGTGCGTTCACCCATCAGATAGGGCGTCCACAGAAGGCCATCGGAACCGGCAGGAACTTTGGACGCCTCTGCAGTGAGTTCGTCGTACGATTCGCGAGTACCGCGGGAGTCTGTGGCAAATGTGTCGCGAAACCAGCGCAGGGAGAGGCCTGCGGCCTGCGTTACCCCCATAACGTGCCAGCGACCCGGAATGGCGTGGCAGAACGTGTGGACGCGGCCGCGCGGATCAAGCGCGGGGCGATCGGTGGCGGCAAATACGACGCCAGAGGTGCCAATGGTCGCGCTGACCGTTCCCGAGGCAACGATGCCCATGCCAGTCGCGCCTGCGGCTTGATCGCCGGCACCCGCAACAACTGGCGTACCTACGCGCAGCCCAGATTCCTCAGCCCCCTTTGTGGAGATGTGTCCACAAACCGCAGGAGATTCGTGCAGCGATGGAAGCAGGCGTTCCTCAATTTCGGCAGCCTGCAACATTTCCTTGGACCACCGGCGATTGGCCACATCCAGAAGCAGAGTGCCGGATGCGTCGGCCATGTCGGTGGCGCGTTCGCCTGTAAGCCGGAATCGAACGTAGTCTTTGGGAAGCATCACCGAACGGACACGCTTCCAATTCTCAGGCTCGTTCTCGCGGACCCACAGCAGCTTCGTTAGCGTGAAATTGGCCAGCGCCGGATTGCAAGTAAGCTGGATGAGCCGCTCCTGGCCGATCTTGGCGGTCAGGTCTCGGCACTGCTTTTCGGTGCGCACATCGCACCAGATCAAAGCAGGTCGAACGACACTTCCCTGCTCGTCCAGCATGACGGCTCCATGCATCTGGCCGGAGAAGCCGACGCAGGCAATTTCTTCGGCGCTCAGACTTGCGCCTGAAATGGCCTTGCGAATTGCGATGCAGGAGGCGCGCCACCAATCTTCCGGTTGCTGCTCGGCCCATCCGATCTGCGGTGAAGCGAAAGGTTGGTGCTCTTCCGTGGCGGAGGAGACAATGCGGCCTTGACCGTCGATGATGAGGGCGCGAGTTCCTCCGGTACCAACGTCGATTCCAAGAACGTAGATAAGGCCTCCTCGACAGAAAGGGTCGCTTGCCCAATATGTTGAAGAGAGACTATCTCACTTCGTTGGTCATGAGGAAGAGGGGCTTGTCATTAAAACTAGAGAATTGGGGCCGCAGTCGCGAAGTGTTGTACTGCTCCTGGACGTTGACGACTTTCTTGGTGGCCGTGACGGTTTCCAAAGGAATGTTGTCGTAATGGCCGTTCTTGAGGACCACCAGTCTTCCGCTAATGTTTTTCAGCAGGAGGTCGAGAGCGAGATTGCCATAGGCCATGGGAGCAATGGAGTCGATGGCATCGGGGTCGCCGCAGCGGACGAGGTAGCCGAGCTTCTGATTGATAACGTCAATTTTTTTGCCGTTGTTGAATTTGGAGGAGAGGTCTCTAATTTTGTCGCCAACGATTTCTCCGATGCCACCGAGCTTCTTGTGGCCGTAAGCGTCGGTGCTATCGCTTTCGAAGACCATCTCGCCGCCCTCGAACATGGCGCCTTCGGAGACGAGAGCGATGGAGTAGCGGCTGGGATTCTTGCGGCGGTCGGCAACAAGTAGCTCGGTGAGATGTTCGATCTTGAACTTAAACTCCGGAATGACGCAACGGTTGGCGGCGCCGGCCATGGTGGGAAGCATGGCAGTGAAGCCAGCGTACCGCCCGAACACTTCGAGGACCATGAAGCGCTCATGTGAACCCGCGGAGGTTCGTAGGCTGTTGACCATCTGAATCGTGCGCGTCACGCAAGTGCTGAAACCGATGCAGTAGTCCGTTCCCGGTACGTCATTGTCCATCGTTTTCGGAATTCCGATGACCTTGAAGCCTTCTTTGTGGAGGCGCACACCGTAACTCAAGGTGTCATCACCGCCGATGGGGATCAGTGTGTCGATCCCCAGCCAGGCGAGATTCTGGAGGACTTCCGGGGTCAGGTCGTTTTTTTCGGCCGTGAACTTGTCCTTAAGATGGGCAGGCACGCTGGACTTGCTGACACGGCCAGGATTGGTGCGCGACGAATGGAGAAAGGTGCCGCCCGTGCGGCCAGCGCGATCCACGATTTCTTCGTTGAGCACGAGAAAATTGTCAGAGTTGTCGTAATCCTTCTCGCGAACCATATCGACAAGACCGGCCCAGCCGTGGCGAAAGCCGACGACCTGATAACCTTCACGGATGGCCCGCAGCGTGACGCCGCGAATGGCGGGATTGAGCCCGGGAACGTCGCCGCCTCCCGTAAGTATGCCAATGACGCCTTTTTTGGTGTTGATATTAGCCATAGACCTTAGGATCGCCCCTTTAGGAGATGTTGAACAAGAAATTATCTCTCTGGAAGGGGTTTTTAGGAAGAGGAGAACAGCATTCACTTAGGAAAAGAACAGCAATTGAAAAAATCATTCGTTGAATCGAGAGTTTGCATTGGACAGTGCAAGCCACCGAACGCGCTTGCGAATTCTGATCTTGACCAGCAGCAACAATAATAAAATCTGCCGTTAGGCTTCGATCCGGGTTCCCAGAGCTTCGAGGAACTTGGCGAGCCACGCGTGGAGTGCGGGCCATGCTGGGCCGGTGATCAAATTGCCATCCGCGAGAGCTTCGTTCATGGGGAGACTGACATACGTGCCACCGGCAAGAGTCACGTCGGGACCCGTGGCGGGATAGGCGCTGCACTTCTTTCCTTGCAAGACTCCCGCGGCGGCCAGAACTTGCGGGGCGTGGCAAATAGCCGCTAGAGGCTTATTGGTCTTTGAGAAGTGGTGCACGATCTCGATGACGCGAGGAATCAGGCGAATGTATTCGACTGCACGACCTCCCGGAATCATAAGGGCATCGTACTCTTCGGGCTTGATCTGATCGAACGTGGCGTTCAGCGCGAAATTGTGGCCGCGCTTTTCGGTGTAGGTTTGATCGCCCTCGAAATCGTGAACGCATGTAGCGACGAACTCGCCAGCTTTTTTGCCGGGACAAACGGCGTGGACGGTGTGGCCGACCATCTGAAGCGCCTCAAAGGGAACCATCACTTCGTAGTCTTCCACGTAGTCGCCGATCAGCATGAGAATGGATTTTTTGGACATATGCCGCCTCCCGAAGCGCTGTAGTGTAGCAAAGAAATAGCATGCCGAGTGTGAACTCGACGCTACATCAATTTGCTTTGTCCTGTGAGCGTCCGCGGTTTCAGGGGTGAACCGCTACCGGATTGCCAGGGCCTCCGACCGGCTGCATGCGTGGGATTCGTTGGTCTACAGAAGGGAGCGCCGGGAAGGCCTCATGCGGCTCCGTCTGGTACCAATAGGCCACAGAATAATAGTTGTCCGAGCGGTGATTGGCGTGTCCGTGCTCGATGGTGGCCCGCAGCGACTTCGTAAACGTGATCGGCGAATCCAGATGGAAGCGATAGACGGACGATTTTCCTCCGGCGCGTTCTTCACCGACAATCGGAGCGCCATAGAGGCGATAAGAAAACGGATGGCCTCCAAAATCCCAAGCACCAAGGAAATAGTCTTCGGAACCGGTGCCGTTAATGGACGGCCGAGATTCGCCATCAACAAAAAACATGTCATCTCCTTCCCCCCACCAAGCGTCCTGATTCTGAAACACCGACATGGTGACTCCCACGAAGTGTCCGCGGCCTGTAGCCTGCATCCAAACGTAATTGTCCTGGCCGTCGAGGTTGGCCTTTCTGTCGACCTTGGGATCGCCATTGCTCTTCCAGTCGGAGGTCCAGCCGTGGTTGGGTTGGCCCTGCCGGAACTGCGCGTGGAAGTAGAGTGTCCCTGGCGCGAGAGCCTGCGAGAGTGCGCGATAGTCCAGATTAAAGTAGAAAGCGTCCACCTTTTGCTGGCCCTCGCTTGAGACCGTGATGCGCGCGTGCTTCTGAAAAGGCATGGGGAAAAAAGAATTTAGAGCCTTGTCGCTGCCGACGGAGAGAAGCTCAGACTCCCAGGGATGGTAATCGCCAAGACCAAGGCCAAAGAAATCTCCCAGAGGAGCTTCGACGCTCGGCGCCGATTCGTTGTCCCAATAGATCCGCAACACAAGTTTCTTCAAATGGTAGGTTTCGCGACTGGCCATGGTAAACCACATGTGCGTGAGCAAGCCGGGGCCATCCGCATCCATGAGCGTAAGAGTGCTGCCAGGTTCGATCTGGCGAAAATCAGCGTTTGCTCCTGTCGCGTCTGCACTGGAAACACGCTTGAGAACATAGTCCTGCGGCTGAGTGAGATAATCACTCTTTGCAAGCCATTGTGCCTGCGCAAGCGAACCTTGCGGAAGCAAACAAGCAAGCAAGGCGAAAAAGAACTTCAGGAAGATGCGGAGCATTGGCTCTCCTTTTCTCGTCAGACGAGTGATGGAGGATTTTGCTCCGAAAAGACCAACAAAGAAAGGCCGGGCTGAAACCCGGCCTCTACAAAATCCTGCTTTAGTGAGCGTTAAGTTGCGGCGCGGAAGCTACTGAAACGTGCTCGGTAGCCTCTTGGATGGTCAGCCGATCGGTGCGCATTTTGTCCCATTCGAGCAACGTCAGGCCGTAGGACGCGAATAGCCGGCGGATACGTGCGGAGTCCCACCGCAGAACCTTCTCAAGCACGGGGACGAGCACGCTCATGGCGTTGTCGCTGAGCACGGTGCGCTTGGCTACACGCGTGATGAATTTGACTTCACTCACGGCAATCGTAAGCCCATCGTATTGATTGACGTGCATCATGACAGGAATATCCGAACTGCCATCGCCCATGTAAATGATGCTGTCATGGCTGATCCCGAGTTGCGCGCGCAATTCCTCAAGCACGGTAATTTTCCCCCACCCCGCCGAAGCGCGAATGATGGAATGGACTTCGCCAGTCGCTTCGTTGTAACGGAAGCGCGTGCCGAAAATGCGCTCCGGCGGAACGATACCCTCGAGCGCGGACTGAATGATCTCCTGCGGCGCCGCGGAGATCACGTTGAAATGGAACTTGTACCCATCCGCAAGATTGTCCAGCGCGCGCGCGAACAGCGCGACGTCGTGCTTCAGACGGATGCGCTTGCCCGTTTCGACGAGGTGCTCCCGGCGTACCTTGCGAAAATCCGGGTCATGAAGAATGAGATAGCTGAGCTCCGCGCCCTGCTGCACGAGGTTCATCTCGGAGAGGCCTTTCACCTTGTCATGGAAGTCGTGAAAGCCGATCAGTTCGCTGAGCGCAACACCGGAGTCGTTGAAACTAAGCGTTTGGTCAAAGTCACTGGCCAACAGAAACTGTTTTGTCATGTACTGGTACTCCTATACTACCTTTCTTGGTGGGTCCGCTCTGGGAAGCCTCCTCACCCTCTCTAGATACACCTTAACTGCGTTACCCCCACACTGCCCCACGAATTATTTTGATGGGTGCTATGCGTTAAAAGTGTGAACGCTTCATTATACCTCAGTTAGATGCTGCGTCGGCGTAAAAGGCACAAAAGAAAGGAGATGAATGTGTCGAATTGCAACAGAATGCCGCAAATTCAGTGCTCTGAACGGGATAGCAGGGACGAATAAAAAGGGAAAAAGGACAAAAAATGTGCTTCTCACTTTGACATAGATCTGCGATACGGCTACAGGCCTAGAGCGTCGATCTTCGGCTTTTCGTAGATATCATCCTCACCCGGGTATCGGAGCCGCCCCTCGAATTTCCCCATTTCTTTGGCTAGGGCCCAAACCAGACTCTCTCCGGCGGGCAGGGTCTGCGGCTGGCTTCGGAAGACCGGGTCTTCAAACGCGAGCGAGGCATCAATCCACTGCCACCCACCAGTCTCAAAGGCACTCATGACCTCCGGGAGCACCAATGCATTGAGTGGATTGAAATGCATTAGGAGCGTGTGGCGTATGTCGCGGCCCAGGACGTCAAGAGCAAGCTGGCGATAAAACGCGGCGCGGTCCAGAAGATGCGCGATCAAATAGTCTCGATACGGAGCGATCGAAGTTTTGGGTTTCTTGCTGAGCTGGTCGGTGTAACGCTGGCTGACGTACCAGTCGGAAGCGTCAATAGTGACATGGCCCACGCGGTAGCCGCGCTCCTTGAGCAAAGCGCGAAAGCGATCGCGTTTGTCCGCGGTGTCGCCTTCCTTCAGGAAAGGATAGCGGAATAGCGCGGCGCGGTTGCGGTAGGGCGCGATCATCTTTTCGTTCTTTAGAAAATCGACGGCGAAGTCCGCGTAGCTTGTCTGCTCGCCATAGAATTTGTGCGAATAGGAATGATTGCAGATGAGGTGGCCTGCTTGATCCCAGGCGGACAGAAGTTTGGCGCCGTCGGCGTCATCCACGCGCATACCGCAAACGAACAACGCGCCGCGCACGTTCTTATCGGAAATGGCTTTCAAAATTCGGCTATTGGCTTCCTGCCAGCGAATGACAGAACCGAGGGTAAGAGTCGGATCGTCCAGAGTGAGGGCGAGCTGTGGCCGCGCGGAATCGCCGGTAGGAGTTTTCGGCGCGGCGCTTTGCGGACCTTGAGAGCCCCTCAGTCCCGCAGGAAGGAGCTGAGAACACACAATCGCCGCGGCAGTTTTCGTTGCATGCGAGAGAAATCTGCGGCGTTTCATAGCAATGATCTCAGTAATAAGAATGCATCCAGGCCCGGGCCCGTGAAAACAAAGAAGTCAGCGAGGTTGCAAAAGAGGAAACGGGCGTGGATCGAGAGCTTTCAACGGCATCGTCCGTGACGGTATATGGCTCACCAGTAGACGGGTGGATGTACAAGCTGTGCATTTCCTCGCGATTCAGCGGACGGGCCCCGCGGCGGCCAAAGACGGCAAGCTGGTTGCCAGACTCGTCGACGGCTCGGTCGCGGTCAATGCCTTTGGAAATGGCGAGAGCAGGGCCGCGGGTGTGAGCCGTTGCAATAAGCTTCGGCGTGGGACGCGGGCTGAATCCTGAAAAATGCGCGGCGTCATCCCAGGGCGACATAATTTGCAACACGCGAAGGCCATTCCTGCCGTCGGCAACGAAAGCGAAAGCGCTAGCAGCAACCATGCCGATTTTCACGTCATTGACGTCGTTGAGCTTGCCTTCGGCGGTGAAGAACCGGTCAAGCTTGGGAGCTTCAGGTTTTTCGAGATCCACAATCGCCAGGCCTTGCTTCCCGGCCGAAACATAACCGTAGGTGCGAGCGACGTAGACATTGCGCGCATCTTCGAGCGGAACCAGCGCATTGCTGATTGGTTTTGGCTGAGCGAGGTCCGTGACGTCCAGTGTTTTCAGGCCATCCCGGTCCACGACGAACGCGTACCGAAATTGGATAGCGATGCCGCGCGGATCGTTCAGCTGCGGGGCACCAATCAGGGCGGTGACGCGTGGCGCGAGGGGATTGTCGAGGTCAACAACCACGAGCGCTTTATCGGTAAGGACATAAGCAAATGTTCCAGCAATGACGATGCGTTGAGCGCCGGTGAGGACGCCGCCCGGATTGAACGCGAGCGCGCGCTTCAAGAAATTGTTCGAGGGATTGCCATCGAGAAGCGTGCCCACGCCCGGACCCTTCGACTTCAGATTCGGATCGCCAATGATGACGAGACCTTCTTCCTTGTCGGCCACGTAAAGAAATCCGTAGAGCATGTGAATCGCTTGCTCTTCGTTTTCCGGCAACTGCTGACGCAAAGGATCCACACCTAGAGTCGTGGGTGAGGCCACTGCAACGGCGTTCTTGGTGGGAACGAAAAAACGCTGCCCGATGGGCGAAACCGGCGCACTGGTGATTTTCTCCGAAAAATTCTTGCTATCGATGTTGGCGATATCAAAGATGCGCAAGCCGCTAGGTCCCTGGGCAGCATACGCATACTCTCCGCGGGCTTGGATGTCGAGCACATTACCCGAATGTTCCGCGGCAGCGCTCAGTTCGCGATGGTGTTCAACAAACTTCTTGTAATTGTCGGGATAAGCGATGCGGTGCAGGTCGCTGCCATAAATTGCCTCTGGCTCGTCGTGTTCCGCGACGCCGATTGCCTCCAGGCCCTTGCTGCCCGTGGCGACGTAAACGTAGCGGCCCATGAAATTCATGAAGTTCGTGCCTTGCAGCAGAAGCTGCGCCATCCATGCGTTGTTATCGTTCTGAGCGGAGACGTGGCAATCGCCGCACTGCTTCGTCTCTTTGGCTCGCACCGTGTGCGGCACAAATGTGGAGAATGCTTGTCCGGAAAAGCCCGGAGCAGAAATGGTCTGTTGCGTGTAATAAAGCCAATCGCGATTGGCATTTTGCGAGCTGACCAGCACGGCGCACGAAGAGCGCGCCGGAGCGACGCGATGACCAGTAACTGTTCCATCCACGCCGAGCATATAAATGTCGTCCCGCAAGACCTGAAAGTTGTAGCTGGTGTAGTTCTTCGTGACCAGACCCTCGTTGTGCAGCATGGGCTTGCGTGCATTGGCAGTCATCTGTAGATGGCAGCCGAAGCACGTGGGCGTCCACGAAGTGTGGCACGAGTAGCAGGTCATGCTGCTGTTTGCGTGAGCGAGAGAGGCGTCGTCACTCGGCATTTGTGAAGACACGCTGCCATTCTTGTTCATTAGCTTCGCGCGATATGATTTCTCGCTGAAGTGAACGTTGCCGGGCGTAATGCTGTCGATAGTCTGAGCAATTTCCCATTGCTTGTTTTCATCCGACATGGAGCGTTGAATCACTTTATCGCCGCGCGATTCAAATCGGCGCGGCCCCCACGGCGTTCGGAGCGCATCGAGATGTCGGCCGCCCTCAGGGGCGGCAGGACCTGATGTAATTAACGTTGCCTTCTTTCGAATCGTTCCGTGGCAATCGATGCAATCGATCTCGACTGCGGCACGCGGCTCGCCGTAAATTTTCCCGTTTCCGTGATTGTCTTGCGCAAAGTGGCAATCATTGCACTGCATGCCTTTTTCCAAATGGATATCGGCGAGGTGCACTGCCTTGCCAAAGCGGTCGGGGTCGTCGAAGGAAATCTGTTTGCCGTCTTTGTCCAGCCAGTTCCCCTTGCGGTCGTGATTGAACACCGCTCGGAAAACCCAGCCATGGCCGTGAAAATCAGCAAACTGAGTGGTCTTCAGTTGCTTGTTGAACTCCGGACTGCCCACGTTCCCCAGAAATTTCTCGTCGTTCCAAAGGCCGCGCACTGCAGCGCCCTCCGGATTGCGTTCGAAAGATTGATAGCGCTGCTCTTCCGTGGGGTTGCGCTGCTCTTTCGGATACATTTTGTCACCATCAATTTCGTTGTCCCACCAGGTCAGCCCGAAATATGTGGTCACCATATTCGTACCGGGATGAATGTGGCAGATCATGCACTGGCTCGACGGAATCGAACGCGTGAAAACGTGTTTTATGGGATGGCCGGACTCGTTCTTGGGAATTGTCGGGTCGGACGAAGCGCTGAATCCCGAATGTCCGAAAGATGCGTACCCGGCCGAATGCGCTGAGTCACGATCGTTCGCATAAATAACGTGGCAAGCGGTGCAGCCGCTTCCGCGATAGTCACCAGGATGATCGTTTGTTCCCGGAAACGACAGGATCGGGTCGAGCAAGCGCGTTTTCTGCAAGCCGAGAAAGACAGGATCAGTGCGCAGCCCAGTGCCGAAGCCGCGATCACTAAGCTTCTCATCCGGCTTGCCGGGATCTTCTTCGCGATCGGGATTGCCGATTTCCGCTTTCTTGCGGCCTCCGCGTTCAAAAACGCGCAGCACATTGCCAGGCTGCGAACTTTCCCAGCGGAACAGAGGATCTAACTCGGGAATCACGCCCTTTGCGCGAGTCTCTTCCGGTGCGGGCTTGGATGCACTTTTGATCGACTGCGGCACGCCGCCACGGTTGTAGCTCTCGCCGAAACGCGTGTTTTTTTCCGGATAGCCCCCGTTATTGTAGAGCGCCGCGCCCCACAGCATTCCTCCGTGCGTCATCATGCTGGTGGAAACGGCGCGCGTCTCTGCGGCATGACAACCCAGTGTGCCGCATGTTTCTGGAGCGATCCGTAGATCGCCCGGGTTTACAAATTTGATGTACTCGGCGGATTCTTTGAGCCACCTGGTGAAAGTCCGCTCGCCAAGTGCGGAGTGCTTCTGGAACGAAGGATCGCGAGGCTGAACGTGAGCTTTTCCTTTCGCGGAATTGTACTCGGGAGAATTCGGCGCGGCACCAGATACAACCGAAACGGCGGAATTGCCACCGTGGCAATCCGTGCATCCGAGGTGCACGGTTTTCGTGGGGTGCATCGTGGGTTCATCTGTAGAAGTGTGGCAAGAGATACATCCGGAGGATTTGCGATCCGCCTCCTCTTGAGACTGCCCGTGGAATGAACCCGCATCTTGAGCGGCGCGCGCGGGGCTCTTGGAACTCGCAAAAAGCGCAAAGAAAAGGGATAACGCGGAGACACAGAGAACACCGAGGGTTCGCAGTGGAGGCGCAACGGATTGGCGTTCGCTATTCATCGTGTTTGTATTTCAAAAAGTAAACTTCACGGAGCCGAAAAGCGAAAAGAGCATGCGGCTTGTGTAGATGTCTTTGAAACCCTGCCCGGGCTGCAGGGCGGAAGCGCCGCCAGTAAGAATCATGTTTTCGGAAAGCGGTGGGCGATACTCGACACCGAATCCGAAGTCTTCTCCGATCGTGTGATGAATCGGCGATTGGAAGAGCAGAAATTCCAGCGGCTCAGTTCGCTCGAAGCGAAGAAAGTTGAAATTGGCGAAGCCCCGCAATTTTGGCGTGATCTCAAAGTCTGCGCCGGCATTCGCGAGAAAAATTCCGGGATTCACGAAATTCGCTTGCCCTTCCTCTTTGCTGGCGCGCAGAGAAGGGATCAAGCTACCTGGGGTGGTGAGGAGAATTCCTGACCCTAGCAGGCGAATGCCTTCGCGGTTCCAGAAACTGAAGAGACCACCGGCAAAATTGGGCAGATCGACGATGGAATCAAATCCGCGAGCGCGTCCATCGCGAGGATTGGTATCTCCAGAAGTGTAAAAAGCCGCGATGCGGTAGCGAACCCAGTCTTTGTCGTAGGAAATCTCGGCTGCCGCCATCTGGGCGTTTACCGTGACTCGCCGTCCCGCAATAGGATTGAACGTGTCCTCGCCGACGACCTGGTAGAAAGCATGCGTGACATTCAACTTGCGAATGTGCCCGCTGCCGAGCCAACCGAAATAACCAACGCGAATGCCGTGGAGTATTGGCCCCGCTCCGGGATTCTGGTTAATGACATTTCCAATCGGCGCGGGTCGAACGAGAAACCCGTTGTCATCATAGTGGAGGCTCGGATCATCCTTGTTCCACGCAGCGACAAACTCCGCCGTGTATCCCGGAAAAAAGAAATCCTGCAGATAGACATTGGCGAGAATGACCTGCTGGTGGCGACGGTCAAACGTGTTGAGTCCACTGTTGGTGTTCTTCTCAAAAAAATGAAAGTAAGCAAGATTGTATTCAATGCGATCGCTACGAAGATTGCCAAAAACACGCAGCGCGGGTTCCTCCTCGACGAAAAGAAAACCGCGAAAGTCGGCGTTGAATTGCTGAATTCCGCCGCGCACGGAAATGAAATCGTAATTGGGGCCGAGGTCGTGGAGTTTTACTTCAACAAACGCTTCCTGCAGGCCGATGTGATTGTCGAAGCGGTCGGTGCCACTCCGAGGATCGGGACCGACCAGCCCGAGCTCGCGGACCTTCAAATTATTGAGACTGAGTTCCGGCGTGATGCGAATCCGCCAGTCCACCGGCTTAAACGCCGCATCACCATGAAATAAATCAAACGTGAAACGCAGTGTTTGATCGAAGAACGCTTGCTCGCCTTTGCCAAAAAATCCCGAACTCCCCGGACGCGCGCTGCTCACATTGCTTGGCGAAGGAACGCGGCGGGCATCAAAAAAAGAATCCGAGGATGCCGTGAGATTCAGAAACACTTGCTGCCCGAGCAACTCCAGCCAGATCGGCTCATCTCCTTTCAATCGATTGTGATTGAACGGATCGTACCAGCGAGACTTTGTATAGACATACTCCCCGTGTTGCGGATAGCGGCGGTAATCCGGTTGTTCGAGAGCCCACCGGTTCGGAACCGTGTTGTAGACGTCGGCAACCGGGGGAAGAGCGTCCGCCGAGATGTCTTCGACGTAGTTGGAGTCGGAATCGAGCCGGTGGCGAAACTCCCGATACGTTCCAAACGAAGGTTGCGCTTCAGCGGAAAGGGCGGGCCCAAGTTCCGGGAGACGAGGCAGCCGCGAGCGTGCTTCCATCGCCGCGGCGCTGACAAGCGAAATTTCCACCGTCACTACCTCGTTCGCCTGCAGCGCAAGGTCAGGAAGAACGAACGGCGCGTAATCTTTGGCTTCGACACGAAGCTGGTAGTTGCCGGGGGGCAAGGGGAAAATCCGGAAGACGCCTTCATCTGATGTTGTTGCGCTGAAGCCTTGTCCAGATTGCGAATTGCTTAGCGTGAGGATGGCCGCTGCAACGGGGCGCGTGGCGTCAGGCGCGCTGGAGTCTCGCACAACTCCATCCAGTGCCGCGCTGGTCTGCGATTGCTGGCGCGGGATTCGCAGCGGCGGACCCTGCTCAACCGATTTCTTTGCGGCGTCTTGGGCAGTCGGTGGCGATTGTTCCTGCGGGGTTGCGCTCGAGGTCGCAGCGGCGGGAAAAAACGAAATGCAACAAGCCGCGCAGAACGCGCGTCGATATTTTCGCGAAGAAAAAAAGATCATGCGCTCAGCCGGCACGGATCGACGAAAGAAAAGGAATCGCGTACTAGCTAACAATATCGATGAGCGGTGAGCAACACTTTTCCCCGTCCGATGGAGACATTCGATAACACACCGAAGGCTTGCGGCCAGTCACCAGTACGCCGCTCCGCCAGGGCAAACCCGTTGAGGGGCCTTAAACGAGTGTTGTACAAACGAGAGTACACGCCAAATGGAAAAGACTTACACACTGCGGAAGCCGGTGGAATCCCGGCGCGCGTTGCGGCAGCGAAACAAGACGCTTGCACTCGGCGTTTTCCTTGCCTTGGGAATCGCGCTGGCCCTGGTGATGATCATCGTCGGCTGCGGAGGCGGAAACACTGCACCGGTGGCACCGCCACCAATTGCCGCAGTGCAAGCTCTGCAAGTAGCAGATATCCAGAAGATCATCCAAGCAACTGTGAATTCGGTGAGCATGGATATGACCGTCGCGGTAGTGGACCGCGCGGGATTTGTGCTGGCGGTATTTCGGACACAAAATGCTCCGGCTACGGCGACTGGAAATCTTGGACAGGTGCAAAGCGCAGACGACATGGCTGTTGCCCTAGCGCGCACGGGCGCGTTTTTCAGCAACGATCAAGCACCGCTCTCCTCGCGGACGGTACGTTTCATCAGCGGCATCCATTTCCCTCCGGGCGTGATGAATCAGCCGCCGGCCGACTTGTATGGAATCGAGAATACCAATCGCGGGTGCACGTTGGTCAATGACCCGACATTTCAAAGCAAGATTCCTCCTTCGCTAGCACTCGGCGGAGGGTTCGGCCTCGGAGTGCTCACCGGCAAGGCTGACATGAATGATTCAGATGCGAGCACGGTAAATCCCGGCGGCGTGCCTATCTTTTACAAGAACGTTGTGATTGGCGGCATCGGTGTTGTGACCACTTCGAGCAATCTGAATGTTGCAGAATTTGCCGCCTTGTCTGGCGCCACAACGGCGCGCAGCGGACCGACAGATGCTTTTGGCCCGGCGCCGGCAGCGCCGGGAGTAGTTTTCATTGGCGGTATTGCCTTGCCTTTCGTGAATCAAACTACTCGGCCTGCGGGATTTTCTGCCGGACCTGTCGCGGGCGTAGGTAGCTATCTCGTGGCTGCGACAAACAGCCAGGGGCAACCGCCCGAGGGCGATTTGATTGCGCCGGTGCCGGGACCGCTCGGAGGGCTCAGCGCGTCGGACGTAACGCAAATTTTAAACAACGCGGAAACAACGGCGAATACGACGCGAGCGGCGATCCGTTTACCGCCCGGCTCGAAAGCAAAAATGGTGATTGCTGTCGCCGATCTGGATGGAACCATCATTGGATTGCGGCGAATGCAGGATTCGACCGTCTTCAGCATTGATGTGGCAGCCACCAAAGCCCGCAACATGGTGTACTTCAATAGCGCGGCACGGACTACAACCGATTTGAATGGAGTACCCCTCGGAACGGCGGTAACCAATCGCACGATCAGTTTTGGCGCGCAACCGCTTTATCCACCGGGAATCGATGGTTCAACTGCCGGGCCATTTTTCAATTTATATGCGACGGATCTGGCGAATCCTTGCACACAAGGGGCTCAGAGCGGCGCGGCCAACGTAAACAAGAGTGGAATCGTTTTCTTCCCTGGAAGCGCGGGCTTATATCGCAACGGAACCTTAGTAGGCGGGTTGGGCGTGAGCGGCGACGGCGTCGATCAGGACGACTACGTGACCAACGGCGGCACCGCTGGCTTCGAAGCGCCAGCGAATATTCGTGCCGACCAAATCATGGACCAAAACGTCCGGCTTCCGTACTTCAAGTTTCCGAGAAATCCCACCAACTAGATCTCAGTAAATCAGCGGCGGCGCGCGCCCTTCCTTCCACTGACGAGTTTTGCGACCGCACGGGCATACGATTCGGCAGTTTCAGGAATGGCCTCGCTGTAGACAAACTGCCCTTCGCGGCGGCAGGCGATTAGTCCGGCTTCGCTCAGGATCTTCAGATGATGCGAGACGGTCGCCGGGGTTACGCCGCGCATCGAAACGATTTCCCCGCAATTCATCTGCTCTTTGGCGGAAATGGCCTCAAAAATTCGCAGGCGGGTTTGGTCGGCGAGCGCTTTCGATATTTTCTCAATCTGAGAACGGTTCATAGTTCGACCCTAAGTGTAACGAATATTAGATGCTTCCGGACATGCAGACTGCTTTCCCCGATGAGGCCAGGAAATCTTACAACCTTATGCTTCGATAGTCATCTAAATGTCGAAATACCAGGAGCGCGCAACGCATGCAGTAGCCCGGCTCCTGAAGCAGGGAACAAAAGAGGCGCGAAGGATTAAAAGGAGAGGACATGAAAAGACTCGAAGGAAAAGTAGCGGTAGTAACGGGCGGTAACAGCGGTATCGGGCTGGCCACCGCCAAGCGTTTGCAGGAAGAAGGCGCGCGCGTGGCCATTGCCGGCCGCAGTAAGAAGACGCTCGACGAGGCAGTGAAAACGATTGGCAACGGCGTGCTGGCGCTGCAGGCAGACGTTTCAAAATTGCCGGAAGTCGACAAGCTATTTGCCGATGTCACGAAGAAGCTCGGAAAGATTGACATACTTTTCGTGAACGCCGGGGTGGCGAAATTCGCGCCGCTTTCCGATACCCCGGAGAGCGTGTACGACGAACAGTTTGACATCAACACGAAAGGCGCTTACTTCACCATTCAGAAGGCGATTCCCTTCCTGAACGACGGGGCTTCGATCATCTTGAACACCAGCGTGGTGGATGCGCAGGGCAACCCCAATACCAGCGCTTATGCCGCCACCAAAGCGGCGCTGCGCTCCTTCGCGCGGACGGCCGCAGCAGAGCTGGTGGACCGCGGCATCCGCGTGAACACTGTAGCTCCGGGACCGATCGTTACGCCAATCTTTGGACGAACGGGCCTGCCGCAGGAGGCCATCGATGATTTTTCAAAGGAAGTTCTGACAAAGGTTCCTATGAAGCGATTCGGACAGCCCGAAGAAGTAGCCGGGGCGGTGGCGTTTCTGGCCTCGCAGGACGCTTCCTACATCACCGGTGTGGAAATCAATGTGGACGGCGGGATGGGGCAAGTCTAAGCGCTGCTCTGAAGAGGAAGGTAAGAGGCGGGCGAAAACTCGCCTCTTTTTTGTTTCTGAATCCTTTCATTTCGCACCGTGGGAGGGATCTGGAGACGTGGCGCTGTTTACATCCAGGAACCATGCATGCGCGTTGTCGCCGGGGGCGTAACAATTGCCGTCCACCGAATATTTTGCGGGGCAGCGGGCGGTAAGTTTTCTCCGACGCGGTGATTGTGAGAATTGCCAGACAGCCGCGTAGGGAATGCCGCTCGCGGACGGCGGGGGAGGATTCTCCGGAAATGCGCAGCCAGGAGACGGCGGGCATGCATCGTTGTAAACCCAAATAACGGTCTCGCGAGTAGGCTGATGATTGCGGATATCGTCCGACGTCGTGATGGAAACGCCGGGTTCTTCCTTCACGGGAATTCCGGAACAGTAGATCCCAGGGACAAAACTCGGGTGCTTTAGTTCTTCCGACCAAGCGCGGAGATACACATGGTAGGTTTCGGGAAGGCGGCCGCCTTCTTCGATGTCCAGGAAAATAATCGTCCCGGCGGGGAAGCCCTCTTCTTTGGCTGCGGCCGCGGCGCCGCTGGCATCTTTGATTCCCTTCTCTTTTGCGTCATTTTCATTCTTGAATTCTGAGCTATCGCGTCCGCGATACAGAATTAAAAATCCAAAGCCGTGCGATCGAAGAAGTTCGCGCTTCCCTTTCCAGGTGTTTTGTTTTTCGCCGGGCGGAGGGCTAAGCCAGTAGCTGGTAAAGACGAACGTCTTCCTGAGAGTCGGCAACGCTGCGTCACCGGGATAGATATTGCGATCGAATCCTAAGTAAGAACGCGAGTGCTCTGTTCCGGTTTGGGGAGCCTGCGCCGCCGGGACAAAAGCGGAAGGAAAACTCAACGCAGAGATACAGAGAGCGCAGAGAAGAAGTGAGCAGGTAATGAGGATTCTCATGTTCAACCTTCTCGGAGCTTGTGGCCGGCGAGATTGCCAAGGCCGTCGTAGGCGGCGTATTTGTACAACTCGCTGAGTGTCGGATAGTTGAAAACCTGCTCGATAAATTCATCGATGGTGAGGCCGTTGTCGAGGACCATCATGCCGATGTGGATGAGCTCGGTGGCGTTCTCCCCGATGATGCTGACGCCAAGAAGTTTTTTGTCCGCGCGCGCGAAGATGAGTTTGAGGGTGCCGGCGGTATCGCCGGTGATATGGCCACGTGCGTTGTTTCCGTAGTGGGCGCGCCCCACGACGTAATCGATTTTCTTTTCCTTACACGACTCCTCCGTTTCGCCTGAGGCGGAGATTTCCGGAATGGTGTAGACGCCCATAGGTAATAGCGAAGCAACACGCTCCTTATATTTCAAACCAAAGGCGTGACAGGCGGCGACACGGCCTTGCTCCATAGAAGTAGAGGCCAGCGCGGGGAAACCAATGACGTCGCCAGCGGCGTAAATATGCGTCACAGAAGTGCGGTAGTGCTCGTCGACGGGGATATAACCACGATCGTTAATGGCCAGGCCGGCTTTTTCGAGAGCGAGGCCATCGACGGCGGCGCGGCGCCCGGCGGCAAAGAGGGCGGCGTCAGTTTCGAGGACTCTGCCACTCTTCATCGTCAGGCGGACACCGCTCGCGGAATTTTCGGTTTTCACCGGGCGCTCGTTGAACCAGAAATGCATGCCGAGAGCCGCGAGGCGGTCACGAAGACGATCGGAAATCTCATTGTCGAGAAACGGAAGAAGGCGATCGCGGCCGTCCACGAGGGTGACATCGACTCCAAGCGCTTTGAAGATCGACGCGTACTCGCAACCAATGACTCCACCACCGATGACCGCAAGACTCTTGGGAATGCGATCCATTTGAAGGAACGTGTCGGAATCGAAGGTATGGATGTCATCGAAGGCAATCTCTGCGGGTCGATGCGGTTTAGAACCGGTGGAGATGAGAATGACCTCTCCCTTTAGCTGACGTGTGCCCTCCGCCCCGGCAACAGAGACAGTATGGGGATCCAGAAAAGTAGCCTGCCCCCGCACGAGCCCGATGTGGTGCAGCGCAAGATTTTTCAAGATGCGCTGGCGCTCCATGTCGACGACTTCGCGCTCGTGATGCATGAAATCGTGGACGGTGAGATTCTCCTTGAGCGAATAATCAATTCCGTAGAGCCCGCGTTGCTTCAAACCAGAGAAATAAAGAGCGGATTCGCGAAGCGTCTTGCTGGGAACAGTGCCGGTATTGATGCAACTGCCGCCCATATGCTCGGTGCGCTCGATGACGGCGACACGTTTGCCAAAGTAGGCGGCCTGGGCGCCGGCTTTTTCTCCGGCGGGGCCACACCCGATAACGATCAGATCGAAATGGTCAGTCGAAGGCACAGATTCCTCCGCGGATCTCTCCGGCTCGGACAGGTATTTCGCTTCCCGGAGGATTGTAGGGGAAGAGACGAAGGTACGCAGAAGTTTCTTGCGAGCGCGTATTGGAAGAGTTGCGGATAAAGTAGCCCGCCGCGCGGTGTTGTACTGCCGGGGTGATCCTCACATTTTAGACCGGGCGATCCCTGACACTCTCTTGTGTTGTGAAAGAATGCCGACGCAGATGTTTCCTTCCTGTCGGCGGCAAGAGCAGAATACGCGAAGTTGCAATAAAAGCAGTTTAGTTAGGCAGCAGGCCGAAGACGGAGAAGCAATTCGAGCCGCTGATATAGACTTTTCCGTTGGCCACGACCGGAACGATAAACTTTGAAGCGCTGCACGCCGCGCCAGCGCCGGTCATGGGACTGGTGTAGATCTGAGTGGCCACGCGCGAGGCATCGTAAGCATCCAGAATGCTGGGTCCGTTGAATAGATACGGATTGGCGTCCTCGATCCAGACGATGCCGTTGGCGTTCCCATTCGCCGAAACGGAAGGAGTCGCTCCGCGGTACGGATAGAGCTTAGGCGCCACCGAGGAAGCGGTACTCGCAATCGTGGCATTGGAGATGGGGAACTGCCGCAAGAAATCGGCGACAATCGTGGCATAAAGATTTCCGTTCCAATAGGCAGGCTGCCCATAGAAGCCGTTGTCGCCGCTAGTCAGATTGAAGCCGAGAACGACCTCCCCCAGGTCCTGATTGCTTCCGTTGTGGAATTTTCCGAGGTTGGTCTGATCGAGCAGATAGATGACGCCGACTTTTCCAGTGACGATCATGACGTGAGGATGGGCAACGGAACCGACGGCGTCGGGGAGAATCATCGCACCAGAGGAACCGAGGTCGATATCGTTGAGATTGAAAGCCGACTGATCGAATGGCGTGAAATAGTCGGGTGGAACGCCTCCCGTAGGAGACAGTCTGACGAGCGAATCAGAAAAGTTCTGCGTGCCATCCCACACTCCGTTGCCGGTGACGACGTAAACGTTTCCGCTGGCGTCCGCGACGGGAGGATTGCCGGAGCCCCAAATGGCGCCCTGATTGTTTCCTCCCGTGGGAACGGTGCTGGGCCACGCATAGATCTGCGCCAGGGTGGAGGCGTTGTAAGCCATCACCCAACCCTGATAGGTGTTCAAGTCCGCATGGGAGCCGAACGCAACGTAAACAATGCCGTTGTTCAAGAGCAATGCGGGGCGCTGCAGATGAGCAAGAGGATTGAAGTTCGGCGCGGCGACAAGTACCGGTCCGCCAAACTTTTCCGCCCCAGTGAGGAGGTCCAGTGCATGGAGACGGTAGAAGTAGCAGGGCGAAGCTTGAGAGCAACCTGTGCCCACTGTCTCCTTGGTATTAGCCACGACGTAGAGGGTGTTGGTGGCTGGGTCGATGACAGGTGTGCCCGTGATACCAAACTCCACCACAAGGCTGACGCCGTCGCCTGTGTCGGCAGGCGGCACAGTAGTCACGCCGTTGCTCAGGAAACTGGTCTTCCAGAATTGGACGCAGGAAGACGAATCCGCGTCAAACGCGTAAACGCTATTGTGCTCGGTGGCGAGGAAGACGACGTTGTGAGTTTGCCCTCCAATCGTCAGATTCGCCGCATAGAGAGGAATAGCAAACATAAAGCCGTCAACGGGGCAGTTGAAGAGCAACCCGAACGTCGAGGGCGTCACTGTTGATGTCGTCAGAGCATATTCTTTCGTATTTTGCCCGGTGCTCTGGGAGTCGTAGTGATAGGTGAACACTCCGGCCAGATCGGTTACGGCGACCGTGGCGGAGACGTTGACCGAAGCATTGGAAACGCTGGAGGCCGTGACGGTGTGAACACCGGCCTGCGTGCCCGGCGTGAAGAGCCCCGTCGAAGAGATGGTGCCGACGGTGGCATTACCGCCGTTATTGCCATCCACCGACCACACCACGCCAGCATTGGGCGGGTCGTTGGTAACGGTGGCGTTGAATTGCTGGACCTGCGTCAGAGTCACCGCGGCGCGCTTCGGACCTATCGCGACGTTAAGCGCGCCCTGTGTAACGTTGATCGTTGCCCCGGCGGCCTTTGTTGTGTCAGCGACGGAAGTTGCCGTGAGCGTAACCGTGGCAGGGCTTGGAAGATTTGCCGGCGCGGTATAGGTCGCCGAAGTTGCGGTGATGTTTGACAGTAATCCGCAGGTGATTCCGCTGCAGCCGCTGCCGGAGAGGGTCCAGGTCACGCCGAGGCGCTGCACGTCGTTTTGCAGCGTCGCGGTGAAGGTTTGTGTCCCGAATCCCGTCGCGGTGTTCACAGCTAACGGAGAGACGGCGATCGTAATGCCCGGGGCCGCGGCCGCGGGGGCTTTGAACGCCACCATCTGCATGATCCAGTTCCCGCCCCCTGAAAGGGCTGCCGTGGCGCTGTAGCTTCCGGTTGCCGAGACAATCCGGTCTTCGAGGATTCCCCCGTTGAGAGAGATCACACGGTTTGTATATCCCGCGCCTGCTGCGGTGCTCTTTGCGAATACAACGTTCGCTCCAACGAGCAAATCGTTCGCATTGGTGGTCGAAACTGAGTTGCTGTTGCTGACGCCGCTGCTGCCCTGTCCTGACACGGCGACATCCAGGGGATTCGTCGGGTCGAGGCCGGCGTATTCGGCGATGCGCACATCCCCATTGGTCGCCAATCCATTGAACGCGACGGCCACGACGTTCGTGTTGGGCGGCGATGGGAGGATGTCCGAGGCATAGTAAGTCGACAGGCTTGCTGTGCCGCTGACCACGGTGTTGTTTGCCAGCCTGTAGACGTTGCCCACACTATCCGTGACGGAAGCGACGGTAGCCGAAGAGTCTTGCCAGCCCACCACTACGACGTTCATATTGCCGGTCGTCTGGGCTCCCTTAAATGGAACGGTGATGAAATTCTGTGCGGTGGGCAATGGCGCGTCTATGTTCTGGTTCGAGCCGGCTTGCACGAAGGAGAAGGGTGGCGCAAAACCTACCGTAAAGTTAGAGCCGTTGCTGGCCGTGCCGCCAACGGTCACAACAACGTTGCCGCTGGTTGCGCCGGACGGGACCGTAACCACGATGCTTGTGGCGCTCCAGGTTTTCGACGTTGCCGGAGTGCCGTTGAACGTCACTGTGCTTGCACCCTGCGTCGACCCGAAGTTGGTGCCCGCAATCGTGACCTGTGCGCCGACAGGCGCGGTTCGAGGACTTACGCTTACGATGTGAGGTCCCGGACCGGCGGACGCAGGCCTGAACGCCGCCAAAGCTGCGCCCCAATTATCAAAAGCGGCCATAGAAGCGGTTCCGGAAACTAGGCCAGGTAGCGGCTGAATGCCATCCTCCACCAGCAATTTTGAGCCGGGCGCAGCGGGCACGGATTCCTCAAGAGTCAATCCGCTACCTGCACCGAAGGTCGTGCCGTTGGCGTTGCTGATCTCGGCAATCAGCAACTCGCCGACACCAGTGGTCGTGGCGTTACCGGAGCTTGGGGAAGTGTCGGTGCCTTGTGAAGAGGCGGTCACATCCAAGGAATTCGAGGGAGCCACGCCTGAGTATTCCAAGATGGCGAAGCGCAGCGTGTTGTTGGTAATGGATTCCGCCACGGTGACCGTGTTGGCGCCGCCAGTGATGCTCTCTGCGTAGTAAATCGCATCGGATTCGCCATCGACGGTCAGGTTCGCTTGAATAGCTTGGTGGTAAGTGTTTCCGCGCGAATCCGAAACCGTAAAGATCTGAAATGCTTTTCCTCCGCGGATCACAACGGCGATGAAATTGCCGGCGGTGTTGGCGGAGGAGAATGCCAACGAAGAAGCGGAAGTGACCACTCCGGCGTCTTTGCCGGTGTGTTGGACGAGCGCGATGCCGTTTGTTGCGGGCGCGGTCACGGTGAAGTTGGCGCCATTGCTGGCTACGCCGCCGACAGTCACCACAACATTGCCACTCGTTGCGCTGGTGGGAACTGGCACAACGATAGTCGTAGTGTTCCAGCTTGTCGGTGATGCGGGGGTTCCGTTGAACGTGACCGTGCTGGTTCCCTGGGAGGAGCCAAAGTTCGTTCCAGTGATGGTGACCGGAGTTGCGACTGTCCCGGAAACGGGATTCAGGCTGGAGATGAAGGGTGCTGTCGACGTAACCGAGAAGTTGACGCCACTGCTGGCGACTCCGCCAACCGTGACAACGACGTTTCCAGTCGTCGCGCCCGCCGGAACCGGCACACCAATGCTTGTTGCCGTCCAGCTTGTCGGTGACGCGGTGGTTCCGTTAAAGGTGACTGTGCTGGATCCTTGCGAGGCGCCAAAATTTGTTCCAGTAATCGTGACGGGGGTTCCGACTGGCCCGGAAGTCGGATTCAGGTTTGTGATGCTGGGTGCAGAGGAATTGATGTTGAAGGCGACGCTGTTGCTGGCCACGCCGCCGACTGTGACTACAACATTTCCGCTGGTGGCGCCTGTCGGCACGGGCACACCAATGCTGGTCGCGGTCCAGCTTGTAGGAGTCGCGACCGTTCCGTTGAATGTGATGGTGCTCGTCCCTTGCGAGGCCCCAAAATTTGTACCGGTGATGGTTACTGGCGTTCCAACGGGGCCGGAAGTTGGATTGAGGTTAGAGATGTTTGGCCCTGCACCACCGCCGCCGGCGGCGGCTTTGAACGCGGCAAAACCTGCACCCCAATTGTCGGACGCTGTCAGCGTGGCGTTGGCCGCAACTGCGCCGACCCCAGCCTTGATTTCATCTTCTGCGACTAGCTTTGTATTCGGAGCCGCGGGAACTCTTTCTTCGATGGTGAATCCGCTGCCCGCGGTCATCGTTGCGCCGTTCGCGGTCACGACCATTCCGAGCACCAGGTCGCCTCCAGCGGTTGTTGTGGCATTGCCGCTGTTCGGAGTTGTTCCCGTGCCTTGCGCTGCGGCAATCACGTCCAATGAATTCGAAGTGGCTACACCCGAATACTCCAGGATGGCAAAGCGCAACGTGTTGTTGGTAATCGACTGCGAGACCGTTACCGTGTTGGCCCCGCCGGAAATGTTCTCCGCGTAATAGATCGCAAAGGTCTCCCCATTCGGCGCATCCAGCGTCTCATTCGATTGCACCGCCTGCCGGTAAGTGTTCCCGTGAGTATCGCTGACCGTCAGCGTTTGCCCCGAGTGCCCGGCGCGAATCACTACGCCAAGCCAGTTTCCTGCCGTGTTGTTCGATGGGAATGCCAGCGCGGAGGAACTCGTGACGCCCGCATCCTTGCTGGCGTGCTGCACCAAGGCAATGTTGGCTGCGGTTGTGGTGACCGTGAAGTTCACGCCGTTACTGGCTACGCCACCGATTGTAACGACGATATTCCCCGTGGCGGCGCCTGCGGGCACGGGCACGGTGATGCTTGTCGCGCTCCAAGCCGTTGGAGTCGCCGCAGTCCCATTGAACGTGACATTGCTCGTTCCCTGTGCTGAGCCAAAGCCAGAGCCAGTGATCGTGATCGGAGTCCCCACTCCTCCTGCAACGGGGCTGATGCTGGCGATGTTGGGTGTGACCGAAAAGTTGACGCCATTGCTCGCTACCGAACCGATCGTAACTACGACGCTGCCGCTGGTCGCTCCAGGAGGTACCGGAGCGATGAGGCTGGTGTCGCTCCAGCTCGTCGGATTAGTGCCGATTCCATTGAAGGTGACGGAACTTCCGCCCTGTATGGAACTGAAGCCGGCTCCTGCAATTGTCACCAAGGCGCCGACCTGGCCCGACGCTGGAGTTAGGGAAGCGATGTTCGGAGATGACGGAGTTACCGTGAAGGCTATCCCGTTGCTTGCGGTGCCGCCAACGGTTACGACGACATTGCCCGTCGTCGCCGAAGCCGGAACGGCAGCCGTAATCCCCGTGTTGCTCCAGCTTGTGACTGTCGTTGCCGCCACCCCATTGAATGTGACGGTGCTTAGTCCTTGCGCGGAACCGAGATTCGCCCCGGAAATCGTCACAAGCGTATTAATGGGACCGGCAATAGGATTGATCGAGGTGATGCTCGGAGCGGCTGGCGCAACTGTGATGGTGGAGGTGGCTGATTTCGTTGGGTCCACGATCGATGTGGCAGTAACCGTAACTATCGGCGGGTTGGGTACGGAGGAAGGGGCGATGTAACCTATCGTGTAAGGGGAGGACGGTGAAGCTAACGTACCGCATGTGGGCCCGGAGCATCCCGCGCCGGCAAGAGACCACGTAACTCCTTGAGTCTGGACGTCATTCTGGACGGTCGCGCTCAAGCCAATCCCTGTGTTGACGATGACGTTTGCCGTTGTTGGAGCAAGGCTTACCGAGATGGGCAACACCGTAAAAGCGACGCCATTGCTCGGCTGGCCACCGACTGTGACGACGACGTTTCCGCTCGTCGCACCAGTGGGAATCTTAAATGTGATGGTGGATAGGAACCAATTGGTTGGTGTTACCACCGTACCGTTAAACGAAGCCGTACCTGATCCTTGCGTGAAGCCAAAACCCGTTCCGCTGACCGTCACGGAAGTTCCGTACGCTCCCGAATTCGGGCTTATACTAGTGATGACCGGCGCGGGCGTGACTGTGAACAGAAACCCGTTGCTAGGAACTCCACCAGCGGTAACGATTACATTGCCGGTAGTGGCGCCGACCGGAACAGCAACCTGGATACTGGTGGAACTCCAACCGATTCCTGACGTCGCCGGCACGCCATTGAAAGTCACTGTCCCGACGGTTGTGCCGAAGTTCGTGCCGTTGATCAACAACCACATCCCCACTGGTCCGGAACTTGGGCTCAAGCCGGTGATGCTTGGCGTCGGCAAAACCGTGAAGTTCACGCCATTGCTGGCTACTCCGCCGACAGTAACAACAACATTTCCGGTAGTCGCGCCTGACGGCACGGGCACGACGATGCTCGTGGCGCTCCAACTCGTTGGGGCAGCAACCGTGCCGTTGAACGTAATCGTGCTGGTTCCTTGTGACGCACCAAAGTTCGCTCCTGCGATCGTGACTGACGAGCCTACTGGACCGGAAGGAGGAGTCAAGCTGGTGATGCTGGGGGAAAGCGTTCCGCTTGCGGCCTTAAACGCCGCCAACACTGCGCCACCGTTGTTGGAGATGGAAACTGTGGCGCTAACGGAAATAGTCCCTGCCGTCAACTGAACCGCATCCTCAACAATCAATTTCGTGTTGGGCGCAGCGGGAACACGCTCTTCGATGGCGTAGCCGCTCCCCGCAGTAAAGGTCACGCCGTCGGCACTCGTAACCTCGCCCAGAATCAGGTCTCCGCCGACCGTAGTGGTGGCGTTCCCGCTGGTAAACGTGGTCCCCGAGGACTGCCCTGCAGCAGTCACGTCCAGGGAATTCGTCGTGGCAATGCCTGAATATTCAAAGATCGCAAAACGCAACGTATTCTTCGCAAGCGATTCCGTCACTGTGACGATGTTGGCCCCGCCGGTGATGTTCTCTGCGTAGTAAATCGCTAAAGTTTCTCCGTTCGGTCCATCGAGCGTTTGATTGAATTGGAAGGCTGGCCGGTAAGTGTTCCCGGTTGTGTCGCTGACCGTTAGTGTTTGTCCCGAGTGCCCGGCACGGATCACCACGCCAATCCAGTTTCCTGCCGTATTGTTCGCTGGGAATGTCAGCGAGGAGGAACTCGTAACACCCGCATCCTTGCTGGCGTGCTGCAGCAGAACGATGCCAGCATGCGCGGACACAGAAATAAAGCAGGCAAATAGCAGCAAAAGCGAGAGTCGGAGAGCGCAGCGGAATGAGGCGCGAGTTACACAAGACCCGGCACGGCAGAACCTGTTCAACATGCGAGCATCTCCTGAGCGGTCAAATGCTGCGTGAAATCCGGGCCAAGATGCCTCATTCGAAAGTGCCTTGGTACGAGCGGGGTCTTGCCAGTCTGAAAGCAGATTGGTCCCTACGGAGCACGCACAGGGCCGTTTTGAGAAAGAACGGCAATTTGAGGTTTCGGGCATGTCAAACGCTCGATGATTTCCGTCTGTCGGGGACGAGGGAACGGAAATCGATAAAACTCCACATTTTGAACCAGCCGCTCGATAATGCTCGCTTACTCGATCAAAGGACCTGTTTGACCTTTCAGAGTGGGAAAACCCGAGTGTTGTCAGTATGCGGAAGTCAAGCTCTCGAAGATTTATCCTCAGATTGCCGCGTATGGTAACCACGAGCCATGCGGGTGTCAAGAAAATCGAACGCAGGAAAAACGCGGGCATGATTCAGTACTACTAAATCTGTGGTTTGGTACTGAGACGAGCGAAAAAAGTGTGCAATAACTCGGAGAAAAAGAGAAAAATGGTGCCCGGGGTGGGAGTCGAACCCACATGAGGAAAAATCCCCGGAGGATTTTAAGTCCTCAGCGTCTGCCATTCCGCCACCCGGGCATGGGCAGATACAAATCTAACGGACGGGGAGACCTACTGCAACAGCAATGCGCCTAGTTACGGCATCCTTCTGACTTCAACATACTCGCTGATCCCGATTCGCTTCCCAGCTTCAGGCGCCAGGGAAGCACTCAAACCTGGAGAGTTGCCTATTCGCATCATTGGCCGTCGTAGCGATTGTTCGCAAAATGGACTCGACATAGACTGATTACAGCGTGCGGAGTCTCTCGTTTGCGTCCCTCTGGCAAGTTCTTCTGGATTATTGTCGCTGTCGCCGGTCTGCTGACCGCACTGCTCTTCCTCGCGATTGAAGAAGTTCAACGGCCCGCGACAAGCCTGTTGATATCGAACCTCACACAGACTGCAATCGTCTTATGGGCCGCTCTGTGTTCGCTTCATGTGGCCAGGAAATCCTCAGCTTACTTACGCCAGCTCTGGCTGCTTCTCGCTGCGGCGCTCTTCTTGGGTGGTGCTGCGCAAGCATTGGAGACTTACTACCAGAGTTTTGCTCACGCGCCAAGCTTGACTCCCTGGCCCTCCGACATTCTTTTCATGTTATGGGTCACGCCCGCAGCCATGATGTTGCTGCCGCGTCCAGAGAAGGATTCGGGAACCGTCGATTGGCTACAGGTGTTGGATTTTGCCCAGATCGGAGTGGTGGCCCTCACCGCGTATCTCTATTTTTTCTATATCCCATCGCGCTGGGAAGCCGAGGGGCCGCAGATGGTCGTGAAGATCATGCGTCTGCAGATGCTTCGGGACGCGGCACTAGCGGGCGGATTTGTGATCCGAGTAATTACGGCCGCTGAAGGCGCCGTCAGGAGTTTTTTTCGGAGGATGGCCGGTTTTTTCGTGTTGGCCACTACTTCCGGAGTCTTGCATCTCCTTGCTCCTTACACATCCCGAAGCGGAGCGAGATGGACGGACATCATTTTCTGCATGCCATTCCTGTTTGTCGCGCTTGTCGCAGCCGGGTGGAATCGCGAACAGGAGCCCGTACTCACCCCACCGCGTTCTCGAGTTCGCACGATCATGGTTTCCCAAGCGTTGCCAATTCTCATACCTCTGCTAGTCCTTTTCATGGGCCGGCGTATCGCGGCGGAACAGATCACCATTGCCTGGATCGCCGTCACCGCCTCGTTCGTTCTTTCTGGCGCACGCCTTGTGCTTACGAATGAGAAGCAACGCCGGATTGCGGAAGACTTATTTCAGACAAAGCAGGCGCTGGCCCGTTCAGAGCACATTTTCCTTACGGCATTCCGTTCCAGCCCCGATGCGGTCGGAATCAGCACGATGCCGGGAGGGCAGTTTCTGGAAGTCAATGACGGCTTCACGCGCCTTACCGGCTATTTGCGCGAGGAAGTTTTAGGGAAAACGGCAGGCGAATTAAATCTTTGGAAGGACCCAACGCGCCGGGCTGAGGTGTTCGCCAAGCTTCTGGACAAATCCGAGGTCCGGGATCAAGAGTTTGTTTGCATTACGAAGGCGGGAGAAACGCGCATCACCCAATTCTCGGGGACGCTGATTCAGTTGGATGGAAGGCCCTGCGCCCTTGCCATCGTAAGAGACATCACCGAGCGCAAGCTAGCAGAAGAAGCATTGCGGGCCAGCGAAGAACGCTTTCGCAATCTCGTCCGGGACTTGCATGTCGGCGTGGTCTTGCTAGGACACGATGCGGAAACGAAATTCGCGAATCGCGCCGCATTGGAAATGTTCGGATTGAGAGAGGAAGAGGCTCGCGGGAAGAGCACGGCGGGTTTCGAGATGGTCGCAATTCGCGAGGACGGAACGGAGATTCCATTCGAAAGGCGTCCTGGGCCCAGGGCGATTGCCACCAAGAAACCGATCAGAAATGAAATGGTGGGATGGCGCCGGGAGAGCACCGATGAGGTCCTGTGGACCTTGGTGGATGCCGTGCCCCATCTAACGTCCGACGGAAAAGTAGCCAACGTCATTCTGTCTATCTCAGATGTAACCCTTTGGAAGCAGGCGGAAGAGGCGCTACGCAGCAGTGAAGAGCGTTTTCGGACGCTCGTACGGGATTTCAACGTGGGTGTAGTTGTGCTTGGGCCCGATGCCAGAGTGCAGTTTGCGAATCAGGCGGCAGAAGAAATGTTCGGAATAACGCTTGCGGAAGCACGTGGAAAAGACACTTCCCAATTGAGCTTGACATCCATCCGCGAGGATGGAACTGAAGTCCCTTATGCAATGCGGCCCGGGCCCCTGGCCGTGAAGACCGGGCAGACGTTCAGGAACGAAGTGATTGGATGGCGGCGCCGGGGATCGAGCGAAATTCTGTGGACGATGGGAAACGTGGTGCCACAGTTCGCACAGGATGGTTCCGTTGCGGCGTCGATCAATACGTTCATAAATATCACCGAGCGCAAACAAGCGGAAGAAGCGCTACACCAGCTTTCGACACGATTGCTCCAACTTCAGGACGAAGAGCGCCGACGCCTCGGGCGGGAGCTGCACGATAGCCTGGCGCAAAGCGTTCTGGCGGTGAATCTGAATCTGGCGCAAGCGACGCGTTCCATGACGTCCAAAGATGAATCCGCGCGCAGCGCGCTGGCGGAAGCGAGACGAGTGCTGTCGGAAATGTCGCGGGAGATTCGCACGCTTTCTTATCTGCTGCATCCGCCACTGCTCGATGAACTGGGATTGGCTTCGGCACTGAGAGAGTATGCCGAGGGATTCGGCGAGCGCAGCGGAATCAAACTTGATCTGGAGATTCAGTCAGGATTCGGCCGCTTGCCGCAGGAAGCGGAGACGGCATTGTTCCGCATCGTTCAGGAAAGCCTGGCAAACATTCAACGGCACTCCGGCAGCCAGACAGCCGAGATTCACTTGCGCGGCGATGGCGCCAGCGTCGATCTAGAAATCAGGGACCGGGGCCGCGGAATGAACGGAAAGGCCATCGAGAGAGGAAGCGGCTCAGGAACCCGTTTGGGCGTGGGAATCCTCGGTATGCGAGAACGAATGACGCAGCTTGGCGGGAAACTTGAGATAGAATCCAGCCCGTCTGGAACCACGGTGCGGGTTTCCATCCCTTTAAGAACCGAGGTACCTGATGCCAGTTCGCATTCTCGTAGCCGATGACCATCAAGTGGTACGGACAGGACTCCGCGCTCTACTGGAATCCAAGACGGGCTGGCAAGTTTGTGCGGAAGCCTCCAATGGCCGGGAAGCTGTGGAAAAAGCAGGCCAACTCAAGCCCGACGTCGCGGTTCTTGATATCGGTATGCCTCTGCTGAACGGCGTCGAAGCAACGCGGCAGATCCGGAAACTTTCTCCCCAGACAGAAATCCTCATTTTGACGATGCACGACTCCGAACAATTGGTGCAGGAAGTCTTGGCCGCGGGGGCCCACGGCTACATATTAAAGGACGACGCGGACCGCAATTTGATCGCGGCCGTGGACGCCCTTCGCCGCCATAAACCTTACTTGTCTTCGCGCCTCTCGGAGGCTGTCTCCAACGTAGGAAGTTCGGAAGACGGCTCAAAGTTCAGCCAGTCATCGCGCAGCCGCTTGACTCCTCGGGAACGGGAAATCGTACAGCTTCTTGCGGAAGGAAAGAGTAATAAGGAAATTGCCGGTTATCTGGGCATCAGTGTGAAGACAGCGGAAACTCATCGCGCGAATATCATGCTGAAGCTGGACTTTCACTCCCTGGCGGATCTCGTTCGCTACGCAGTGCGCAACAATATCATCCAGAGCTAATTCGCTGTCCACATCTACAGAGAATTCCCTAGGGAATCCGCTGAATTTCAGCGGAGGCCCTCCTAAGGCACACTCATGCACGGAAATGGAACGGCTGGATTCCTAGAGGGTGTGCTGTGACAGTTCGAAATCGCCGTATTCGGGTGCTGGTGGCTGATGATTCGCCGACCGCCTTGCGTTCCGTTTGCAAATTCCTGCAATTTCAGGGGGAGTTTGAGCTTGCGGGGACTGCGTACGACGGTCAACACCTCTTGCACCAGGCTGAGCGCATCCGCCCGGATTTAGTGCTCGTCGACCTCAGCATGCCTCAAAAGAATGGCTTGGAAGCGACCAAGGAATTACGAAAAGCATTTCCCGAGATGCGTGTGCTCGTCTACTCTCAGTTGAGCGGACTGGCGCTCCGGGAAGAATGCTTGAGATGGGGCGCCCATGGTTTTGTGGAAAAGAGCCACATGCCCGAAACTCTGATGCAGGAAGTCCACCGGCTTTTTCCAGAGAAATCGCAATCGGATTGATACTGCCTTGACTGGGCACCGCACGAAGCCTTGTGTGGCGACAACTTCGGACTACTTTAAAATTCCGTAACATCGTGACAAGCATCCGCGATGCTTTGAAGCGTTTAGATTTGCCGCAAATTTCGGGTGGAGAATCTGGGCGGTTTTCTCATGTGGATGGCGTCCCGCCAACCAGCGTCTCAAAAGTCGCTCTCTTTTGATCTGACCAATCCGCCTGCGTGACCGCTGCCCGCTTCCCAGTCAAAACGAGCGAGCCGTTTGATTTTGGCGTAAAATCTCTGGAGCCGTTGTGGTCCGCCGTGCATCTAAAATCTGACTACGATCTGCGGGAGCCCTCCTGCCCGCAGCAGGAGCGAGAGTGAGCCAGCCCAACGTTGTTCTGAGTGACCCCGGCAAGGTCGGGGCCATCGACCAGTTGAGCATCAATACCATCCGAACTCTGGCAATCGATGCGGTGCAGCAAGCCAATTCGGGCCATCCCGGCGCGCCAATGGGTCTCGCGCCCGTGGTCTACCAGTTGTGGCAAAAATTCTTGCGCTACGATCCTGCGGATCCCACCTGGATGAATCGTGACCGCTTTGTTTTGTCGGCTGGCCACGCTTCGATGCTGCTCTACGCCACGCTGCACCTCGCGGGAGTACGTGCCGTCAATGCGAAAGGTGAAGTAACCGATGCGCTTTCCGTGCCGATGGAGGAAATCAAACGTTTTCGCCAAATCGATAGCCGGACTCCTGGACATCCGGAATCGCATCTGACGACGGGAGTAGAGACCACGACCGGTCCGCTGGGACAAGGTGCCGGCAACAGCGTGGGGATGGCGATTGCCGGCAAATGGCTGGGGGAAAACTTCAACAAACCCGGCTTCGACATTTTCAATTTCAATGTGTACGCCGTCTGCGGGGACGGCGATCTGATGGAAGGCGTCTGTTGCGAAGCCGCTTCTCTCGCCGGACACCTGAAGCTCTCGAACCTCTGCTGGATTTACGACAACAACCGCGTGACGCTGGACGGCCCAGCGGAATGGTCGTACAGCGAAGATGTGATGATGCGCTTCAAGGGCTATGGCTGGAACGTCACGCACGTGACGGACGCAAACAATTTGGAGATGCTGGCCGGCGGCTACAAGAATTTTCTCAATACTAAGGACTGCCCGACGCTCATCGTCGTGGATAGCCACATTGGATATGGTTCTCCGCACAAACAGGATTCCTACGAAGCTCATGGCGAACCCTTGGGCGAGGCGGAAGTCAAGCTGGTGAAGAAGAACTACGGATGGCCCGAAGATGCCAAGTTTCTCGTTCCCGATGGCGTCTACGACCAATTCAAGAATGGTGTTGGTAAGCGCGGCGCTGAGGCCCGCTCGGCGTGGAAAGCGAAATTCGAAGAATACAAGAAGCAGTTCCCGCAGCTCGCCGATCAACTAACCAGAATGCAGAGCGGCCAGTTGCCTGACGGTTGGGACAAGGATTTGCCGACCTTCCCTGCTGACCCGAAAGGCATGGCCACGCGTGAATCCTCGGGAAAAACTCTCAACGCATTGGCAAAGAATATCCCCTGGATTGTCGGCGGCTCAGCGGACCTCGCCAAATCAAACAAGACGAATTTGACTTTTGATGGCGCTGGCGACTTTTATCCGAATCAGTATCGTGGGCGCAATGTTCACTTCGGCGTGCGGGAACATGCCATGGGCGCGATCGTCAACGGCATGACGCTGTCGAAACTCCGGGCATTCAGCGCCACATTTTTCAATTTCAGCGATTACATGCGCGCGAGCATGCGGCTTGGCGCGTTGATGGAGATCCCCTCGCTTTACATTTTCACGCACGACTCCATTGGCGTTGGCGAAGACGGGCCTACGCACCAACCCATCGAACAACTGGCTTCCTTGCGTGCGATGCCGAACATGCTGGTTCTACGGCCGGGCGATGCCAATGAGGTGGTGGAAGCGTACAAGGTGGCGCTGCAACACACGCATGGCCCCACAACACTAGTTTTTACCCGCCAGGCTATGCCAACGCTCGATCGCACGAAATATGCTTCGGCAGCAGGAGTCGCCAAAGGGGCATACATTCTCGCCGAAGCTCCCGGCGGGAAACCCGATCTGATTCTGATGGGCAGCGGAAGCGAACTGTCTCTCTGCGTGGAAGCCTCTGAGAAATTGAATGCCGCCGGCATCAAAACACGAGTGGTCAGCATGCCTTCGTGGGAACTTTTCGAGCGTCAGGACGCCGCCTATAAGGAAAGCGTTTTACCTTCAAGCGTGAGCGCAAGAGTTTCAGTGGAAATGGCTTCGACATTTGGTTGGGAGCGCTACGTCGGACTCAAAGGCAAAATGATCGGGATGCGCAGCTTCGGCGCATCGGCTCCATTGAAGGACCTCTTGAAGAAATTCGGCATCCAGGTGGATAACGTGGTGGCCACAGCCAAAGAAGTTCTCGGAAAGTGAGCCGGCAAATGAAAATTGTCGTTGGTTCAGACCACGCCGGGTTTAAGTTGAAGGTAGCCATGGGCGATTTGCTGCGCTCCTTGGGACACGATGTCTTGGATGTCGGTGCTTTCAATGAAAACCCTTCCGACTATCCGGACTTTGCCGAAGCCGTGGGCCGTGCGGTGCTGGATCACAAAGCCGAGCGCGGCGTTTTGATTTGCGGTAGCGGCGTGGGCGCGAGCGTAGCGGCGAACAAGCTGCCGGGAATCCGCGCTGGAATGTGCCATGACACCTATTCGGCGCATCAAGGAGTGGAACACGACGACATCAACGTCCTCGTGCTGGGCGAGCGCGTCATTGGCGTAAAGCTGGCGGAGGATCTGGTAAAAGCTTTCCTCGGCGCAAAATTCACCAATGAAGAGCGGCACGTACGGCGGCTAGGCAAGATCAAAGCCATGGAGGCAAAATTCGGCCGCTGAATACGAGGCTTGAAGGACAATTAGCATTTGCTGAGCTTGAAGCGCCCCAACCCTCCGGGGCGTACAATAGAATTTGAAAGTGAAGGAGAACCACCATGACCACGACAACGACAATTCCGAATATCGCTACCGGCCAAGGAACCAATCCGCTGAAAGCGCTGCTCACCTACGGACAATCCCCCTGGATGGATTACATCCGGCGAGACCTGCTGACCGGCGGCGGATTGAAAAAGTATATTGATAACGATGGCCTGCGCGGGATGACCTCCAACCCTGCCATTTTCGAGAAAGCCATCACCGGCAGCAATCTGTACAACGATGTGCTTAGCTCACCTGACGCAAAGAATTTGGACGCCAACGGCGTCTTCGAGAAAATCGCCATTCGCGATGTGCAAGACGCTTGCGACATTTTCAAGCCCGTCTACACGGACTCCAAGCGCCGCGATGGCTATGTCAGCCTGGAGGTCTCACCGTTTCTTGGCTTCGATACCAAAGCTTCACTCGCGGAGGCTCGCCGTTTGTGGAAAGCCGTAGATCGCCCGAATGTCATGATCAAGATCCCCGGCACGCCCGAAGGTCTCCCTGCCATTCGTCAAGCTCTTGAAGACGGCATCAACATCAATATCACGCTGCTTTTTGCGCAGTCTGCCTACGAACAAGTTGCTGAAGCCTTCCTCGCCGCTCTTGAAGCTCGCGCCGCCAAGGGCCAGGACATCAGTCATGTCGCCAGCGTCGCCAGTTTCTTCGTCAGCCGCATCGACTCGCTCGTGGACAGCAAAATCGATGACAAACTCAAAGCTGGAGCGGACGCTGGGCAAACTGCTTTGCTCGAAAGCATCCGCGGCAAGGTGGCCATCGCCAACGCCCGGCTTACCTACAAGAAGTACCAGGAACTCTTCGGCGCGCCGCGCTGGAAGGCGCTCGCGGGCAAAGGCGCGCAAACGCAGCGCCTGCTGTGGGCCAGCACCAGCACCAAGAATCCGAAGTATCGCGATGTAATTTACGTCGAAGAGCTGATTGGTGCGGATACTGTCGACACCATTCCGCCAGCCACGTTTGACGCTTTCCGCGATCACGGCAAGCTGCGCCCGAGCCTCACCGAAAACGTTGACGGAGCCGCGCAGACCATGGCTGACCTCGCGAAAGCAGGAATCTCCATGAAGGAAGTGACAGACAAACTGCTGGCGGACGGTGTCAAACTCTTCGCCGACGCCTTCACCACGCTGCTAGCCGCGACCGGAAAAAGCGCCGGGGTGCGCGCGTGAGCGTCAACAAACAAACCTACAAATTAGCGAAAGAACTTGCTGGGGCGGTGGCCGCCTCTCTTGATGACTGGAAAACAAATAACAAAGTTGCGCGTTTGTGGCAAAAAGATGCTTCGCTTTGGAGCGGCACCGACGAGAGCAATTGGCTCGGCTGGCTCACCATCACCGAAGAGCAGCTCGCAAACATTGCTACTTTCAAACAAATCGCAGCCGACATAAAGAAGGCGCGCTTCAAGCATGCTCTCTTGCTGGGCATGGGCGGCTCCAGCCTTTGTCCGGAAGTCTTGCGCCTGACTTTTGGGAAAATCAAAGGATTTCCCGAGTTGCACGTTCTGGATTCCACCGATCCCGCGCAAATCAAGGCAATCGAAGCGAAAGTGGACCTCAAGAGCACCATCTGCATCGTTTCCAGTAAATCTGGCAGCACGCTCGAGCCTAACATTTACAAGCAATATTTTTTCGAGCAGGTGAAGGCTAGAGTGGGCGAAAAAGAAGTTGGCAATCGCTTCATCGCAATCACCGATCCGGGCTCCAAAATGCAGCAGGTAGCCGAAGGGGACAAATTCCGCAAGATCTTTATCGGCGTTCCAAGCATTGGTGGCCGTTATTCTGCAATTTCCAATTTCGGCATGGTTCCCGCGGCCGTTATGGGTCTGGATGTCGCCAAATTCCTGAAAAACACCGAGGAAATGGTCAAAGACTGCGGCGCATCTTCTGCGGCCGATTCGAATCCAGGCGTGCTGCTTGGAACAATTCTGGGCGTCGCTGCAAATCACGGCCGCGACAAGATCACTTTCATCACTTCGCCGGGAATCTCCGATCTCGGCGCTTGGCTCGAACAATTGATTGCCGAATCCACCGGAAAAATCGGTAAAGGCATCATTCCTGTAGATCGTGAGCGCCTCGCCAAGCCGGCGACTTACGGCAATGATCGCGTCTTCGCCTATCTCCGCCTGGCGTCGAAGCCCAACAAGGCTCAGGATGTCGCGGTCGCGGCCCTCGAAAAAGCCGGGCACCCCGTCGTTCGCATCACCGTAGCGAACACTCACAATCTTGGCCAGGAATTTTTCCGCTGGGAAATCGCCACGGCCGTCGCCGGCTCCATCATCGGTATCAATGCCTTCAACCAGCCCGACGTTGAAGCCAGCAAGATCGAGACGCGCAAGCTGACAAGTCAATATGAATCGACCGGCAGCCTTCCGCCAGAAGTGCCGTTCTTCGAAGCCAGCGGCATCAAGCTCTTTGCCGACGAAAAAAACGTAGCTGCTGTGCACGGCCCGACCCTTGCTCACGTTCTGAAGGCCCATCTGTCGCGGCTCAAGGCAGGCGACTATTTTGGCGTCCTCGGCTATATCACCATGAATCCCGAAAACGAAAAGCTTTTGCAGGGCATTCGCCACGCCGTGCGCGACAAGAAAAAAGTCGCCACCGTTCTCGGCTTTGGCCCGCGCTTCCTTCACTCCACCGGGCAAGCCTACAAAGGCGGCCCCAACAGCGGCGTGTTCCTTCAGATTACTTGCGACGATGCCAAGGATTTTCCGGTACCCGGGCAAAAGTACACCTTCGGTATCGTGAAGGCAGCACAGGCTCGCGGCGATTTTGCCGTTCTCGCTGAACGCGGCCGCCGCGCTCTGCGCGTCCATCTTGGAAAAAATCTGAAGTCGGGGCTCGCCGCTCTGACCAAAGCCGTACAAAAATCCGTCGCCTAATGAAATTGAAGGAAAGAGATTCTGGATTAGTTTGCGATTCCGACTAACAACCAAAAACTAAGAACTAACGACTCTAAACGGGAGCTCTGACGATGCAACTGGGGATGATCGGCTTGGGAAGAATGGGCGCCAACATGGTGCGGCGCCTGCAAAAAAACGGCCACAAGTGCGTCGTCTACGACCGCAGCGCCGACTCGGTCAAGCAACTCGAAGGCGAAGGCGCCACCGGCGCGACCTCCCTCGACGATTTCGTCAAGAAACTCCAGAAGCCTCGCGCCATCTGGCTCATGGTGCCTGCTGCGGTGGTTGATGCCTCGCTCAAAGATCTAGTGAACAAGCTCGAAGCGGATGACATTGTGATTGACGGCGGAAATTCTTACTACATCGACGACATCCGCCGCGCCAAGGAACTTTCCTCCAAGAGCATCCACTATTGCGATGTCGGCACCAGCGGCGGCGTCTGGGGCCTCGAACGCGGCTATTGCCAGATGATCGGCGGCGAAACCGAAGTCGTGAAGCATCTCGATCCCATTTTCAAAACGCTCGCCCCCGGTCGCGGCAACGTCGATCGCACGCCCGGCCGCGACAAAGTTCCCGGCACCGCCGAAGAAGGCTACCTCCACTGCGGCCCTTCCGGCGCCGGCCACTTCGTCAAAATGGTGCACAACGGCATTGAGTACGGCTTGATGGCGGCCTACGCTGAAGGCTTAAATATTCTCAAGCACGCAAACGCGGGCAAGTCCCATCGCGAAGCCGATGCGGAAACCACTCCGCTCCGCAATCCCGAACACTATCAATACGATTTCAATCTCGCGGACGTCACCGAAGTCTGGCGCCGCGGCAGCGTCGTCGCCTCCTGGCTGCTCGACCTGACCGCCATCTCCCTGCTCGACCAGCCTACTCTCGAACGTTTCTCCGGCCGCGTCTCCGACTCCGGCGAGGGCCGCTGGACCATACTCGCCGCCATCGAGTCCACTGCCCCCGCGCCCGTGCTGACCGCTTCCCTGTTTCAGCGGTTTACGTCCCGTGGCGAAGATGACTTTGCGGCAAAAGTTTTGTCCGCGATGCGTTTCCAGTTCGGCGGTCACATCGAAAAGAAGTCTGGCCACTAGAGATTTTACAAGCCCTTTGACACACGAAGGCAGGAAGCCCTCTCATGAGCTTGAACCATCTGGACATGAACCCCACCGCGTCACCCTGCGTGATGGTGATTTTCGGCGCTACCGGCGACCTCACCAAGCGCAAACTCATCCCTGCGCTTTGCAATCTCGCGCAGGACAACCTTCTTCCGGAGCAGTTCGCCATCGTCGGATTTGCCACCAACGACTTCACCACCGACAGTTTTCGCAAAATGTTGACGGAAGAAATTCCTAAATATGCTCCATCGCCGGTCGACCTGAAGTTCTGGCACGAGATCGCCGAGCGAATCTATTACGTCCGCGGCGACTTTCAGGACGCCGAAGCCTACAAGCGCCTCAAGGACCAAATCGACCAGGCTGACAAACTTCATGGCACACAGGGAAACAGATTCTTTTATTTGGCAGTCGCCCCGCGATTTTTTTCTCCCATCGCCAAAATGCTTGGTGATTGCTGCTTGACCAAAGAAGAAAAGGGCCATTGGGCCCGGGTGATCGTCGAAAAACCGTTCGGCCACGACCTGGAATCGGCCAAACAGCTCAACGCCGACTTGAAGCAGGTCCTGACCGAACAGCAGATCTACCGTATCGACCACTACTTGGGCAAAGAAACCGTCCAAAACGTGATGGTCTTCCGTTTTTCCAACAACATCATCGAGCCGTTGTGGAATCGCAATTACGTCGATCACGTTCAGATTACGGCCGCGGAAACCGTCGGCGTCGAGCATCGCGGCGGCTTCTACGAAACTGCCGGCGCCCTGCGCGACATGGTTCCCAACCATCTCTTTCAACTCCTCACCATGACCGCGATGGAGCCGCCGATTTCCTTCGATGCCGATCAAGTCCGCAATAAACAAGCCGAAGTCCTGCACGCGATCCAGCCGCTCAGTCCCGAAGACGTGCTGAAAAACATGGTGCGCGGCCAGTACGGCGCGGGCACCGTCGAGGGACAGCGGGTCGCTGGCTACCGCAGTGAACCGGATGTCGCGCCCGATTCCAACACGGAAACTCTTGTCGCCCTGAAATTGCAAATTGACAACTGGCGCTGGGCCGGCGTTCCGTTTTATCTGCGAACCGGCAAGCGCTTGGCGCAACGCACGACGGAAATCGTCATCCAGTTTCGCCGCACGCCTTTTGTCCTCTTCCGCAACACCTCGGTCAAGAATCTGGAAACCAACCGCCTCGTCATCCACATCCAGCCAGAAGAAGGCATCTCCCTCAGCTTCGGCGCAAAAGTTCCCGGCTCGATCATGAAGCTTGGCCTCGTGAACATGGATTTCGACTACGGCACCTATTTCGGCCTGGAGCACAGCACCGGCTACGAACGCCTCCTGCGCGATTGCATGGCCGGCGATGCCACTCTCTTCCAGCGAGCTGACATGGTCGAGGCTGGATGGAATGTCATTCAGCCTATTCTCGACGTGTGGCACGCCCTTCCCGCGCGCGGTTTCCCCAACTATGCCGCCGGCTCGTGGGGGCCGATTGAAGCGGACGATTTGCTGGAACGCGATGGCCGTTCCTGGCGTCGCATCGGCGAAGAAGAAGTGGACAAGCGCGGCCGCATTGCTGTCCCGGATAGAACAGGAATCATCACCTGAGGGGGACGAGAGTGGAGCGCGAGATTCGAATCTTTGCCGACGGCGCGGCCATCGCCGGGCGCGCAGCGCAGGAGTTCGTTCAAGCCGCAGCTACGGCGGTTCGCGCAAAAGGTTCTTTCAACGTAGCGCTCGCCGGCGGCTCGACTCCGAAAGCACTCTACAGCCTTCTGGTGAACGAGCCCGCGCTGCGTTCGCAAGTTCCTTGGGACAAAACACATTTGTTCTTCGGCGACGAACGCCACGTCCCGCCCGACCATCCGGATAGCAACTTCCGCATGGCCAGCGAAACGATGATTTCCAAGTCACCGCTGAAGCCTTGGCAGGTCACGCGCATCAAGGGCGAATATCCGGACGCCGATCAAGCCGCGCTCGAATACGAAAAGTCTCTGCGCGATTATTTCCATCTGAAGCCTGGAGACTATCCGCACTTTGATCTAGTTCTCGTCGGAATGGGCAACGAAGGTCACACGCTCTCGCTTTTTCCGGGAACCAAAGCCTTGCACGCCGATGGGCGCATCGCGGTACGAAATTGGGTCGGCAAGCTCTACACCGACCGCATTACTCTTACCGCGCCGGCCGCCAGCAATTCCGCGGAGATCCTTTTCATGGTCACGGGCGCGGACAAAGCCCCGGCGTTAAAAGCCGTTCTGGAAGGGCCGTTCGAACCAGACCAGCTGCCCGCGCAATCGCTTCAGCCAAAGAACGGAAAGTTGCTTTGGCTGGTAGACACTGCCGCCGGCAGCATGCTCACCACAGGAATTCGAGATTAGCGGACTGCCTCGCAGTCACAGTACAATAGTGGACCATTACACCGCGAAGGAAATGAGGAGAGCGAAATGGCAACAACATTGACATCAGGAAAAATCGAAACCTACCTCGGCGCAAAAGCCGAATCCCTGTTGGGATTCAAATCGCCAAAAATCTCCAAAGAACGCCTGCACCTTCCGGGCCCCGATTTTGTCGATCGCATCTACGCTGCCACCGATCGCAACGTGCGCGTGCTCACCAATCTCCAGCGCCTGTTCAGCCACGGCCGCCTCAGCGGCACCGGCTATCTCTCCATCCTGCCTGTCGACCAAGGCATCGAACATTCCGGCGGCGCCAGCTTCGCCAAGAATCCCGATTATTTCGACGGCGGCAACATCGTCAAACTCGCCATCGAGGGCGGCTGCAACGCCGTCGCCTCCACTTTCGGCGTGCTCGGCTCCGTCGCTCGCAAGTATGCCCACAGAATTCCGTTCATTGTGAAGATCAATCACAACGAACTCCTCACCTTCCCCAATAAAGCCGATCAAATTCTCTTCGGCACCGTCCAGCAAGCCTACGACATGGGCGCAGCCGCCGTCGGCGCCACCATCTATTTCGGCTCCGACCAAAGCAGCCGCCAGATCGTCGAAATCAGCCAGGCTTTCGCGTACGCTCACCAACTCGGCATGGCCACCGTCCTCTGGTGCTATCTCCGCAACAACGCTTTCAAGAAGGACAAGGACTATCACCTCTCCTCGGACCTCACCGGCCAGGCCAATCATCTCGGCGTCACCATCGAAGCCGACATCATCAAGCAAAAGCTTCCGGAAAATAACGGCGGCTATGCGGCTCTCAACATCGGCGATTCCAGCTACGGCAAATTCGACAAGCGCATCTACACCGAGCTCAACAGCGATCATCCCATCGACTTGACTCGCTATCAGGTCGCCAACTGCTACATGGGCCGCTCCGGCCTCATCAACAGCGGCGGCGCCTCCGGGGCCAACGACTTCGAAGAAGCCGTAGCCACTGCCGTCATCAACAAGCGCGCTGGCGGCACCGGTCTCATCTCCGGCCGCAAAGCCTTCCAGCGCCCCATGAACGAAGGCGTCCAGCTCCTCAACACCATCCAAGACGTCTACCTAAGCCCCGAAGTCACCGTCGCCTAATCCCAAGCTTTTATCTTTGTAGGGGCGCAGCATGCTGCGCCTTTTTTTTTGCACGCCACCCACACTGTCGTAGTGGCCGCCTTCAGGCCGGCCTCTTCGCCTTTTGTTTTCGGAGGCTTGTTTACCCTGAGGACTCGAAGGGACCTTCCCGTTTTACGTCTGGACCCTTACTTCGCCCCGCTTATCCCTATCCTAAGCTATTCATTTTAAATATGTTAACAGATACTCACGCAACCCTCCTTGCCAAATCGGGTTCTAATCCATAGGGGCCGCCGAAGGCGATTCGGCCGCTCCTTGTTAAAGACCTACACCGCCCAGCGAACGCCAGAAAGGTGTGCATCATGCGTATCGCTCGCTTCATCAGTTCGTTGTTCCTCGCCGTTGGACTCCTGGCCATCCCGGCACAATCCCAGGCTCACGTTGACGTAGGCATATCCGTCCGCATTGGGCCTCCGGTGTTGCCGGTTTACGTGCAACCCATCTGCCCGGGGCCGGGCTATATCTGGGTTCCTGGCTACTGGGCTTATGGACCGGATGGCTACTTCTGGGTTCCGGGCACCTGGGTGGAGCCTCCGGAAGTCGGCGTACTCTGGACTCCAGGATATTGGGCCTTTGAAGACGGCCTCTACGTTTGGTCTCCGGGCTATTGGGGACCTGAAGTCGGCTTCTACGGTGGAATCAACTATGGTTTCGGCTACACCGGTGTTGGCTTTTTCGGTGGCTACTGGAGAGGCGGAAACTACTACTACAACCGCAATGTGACTAACGTCGACGTCAGCATCGTTCACAATACTTACAACACGACGGTCGTCAACAACAACGTCAGCCGCGTCAGCTTCAACGGCCGGGGCGGAATCAACGCTAGTCCGTCTTCTCGGGAAATGGGAGCGGGCCGCGAGCGTCACTTTGCAATGACCTCCGAGCAAACACATCATCAGCAAGCCGCCAGCAGCAACCGCACTTTGCTGGCTTCGGTGAACCATGGTCGTCCAGACGTTGCCGCCACTCCCCGGCCTGGCGAATTCCACGGGCGCGGCGCAGTTGAAACTGGCAGGCCTGGCAACCCGAATCGCCCCGTCGAAAACTCGAGAGAGGCGAACCGTCCAGGCAGACCGCCTGAGAACGGGCGCTCCATCGAAAATCGTCCTCCCGAGAATCCGAGAGAAGCAGGTCGCCCGGGGAAACCACCGGCGAATAATGGACGTACCTTTGAAGACCGTGCACCCTCCTCGCGCCCCTCGAATGCTCCGCACAGCAATCCGGCGCTGGAGCAGAAACAACAACGGCAACTAGAAAAGATGCGCCAGCAGCAGGATGCCGAGCGCCAGAAGGTTGAACAGCGGCACGTCCAGGAGCAGCAGAGACTGGAACGACAGAGGCCGAACGATCAGCGGCAACACGAGCAGCTCCAGCGCCGCCAGCAACAGCAAGTGGACCAAATGCAGCAGAAACACGCTCAGCAAGCACAGCGGCTGCAAGATCACCAGCAGCGGGAAACGCAAAAACAACAGAATAAAGAGCCGAAGGGCGGTCGCCCTCCGGGGCACTAGCGATGACAACAAACGACGAATGCCGGACCTCACGGTCCGGCATTCCATTTAATCGATGATCTCTAAAACTACGGCGAAAGACGGTCTTACTTGCCGTCTTTTACGATGTACTTCATTGCGCGGTGCCGCAATCTGCCGAGTTCCCGATTCAAAAAGTGTTCCCGCCCGAAGAACGGCAATATAGGATTGCGGCGGTTCTGCACTCTGCTGCGGGCTTGCCTCAATCGTGCATCGTTGCCGAACAGTTCCAATGCTCCATCCAGCTTATCCAGCGCTCTCTCGCGCAGCCCTGAAGCGGCGTACACTTCTCCGAGATTCAAGTAAAACTGGATCTCTTTGGGCTTCAGTTGCACGGCCATTTCACAGAGTTCCGAAGCCTGTTCCCACTTCCTTTGTGCGCGCGCGATCGACAATCCGAGAAACGACATGAAGTAGGGATTGTGCTTGTCGCATTCGTACGCGCGCTTGAACCTCACCAGGGCCTTTTGAGGGTATTCGTTCTTGAGTAGCTCAACGCCTGCCTTGAACTCATTCATGGGATTGAGCTCAGCAGCGGCTGCGGCATCTTGCTTTACGGATACGATGTTCATGGAGATCCTTAACTAGAGAAAAGCCGGGCCACAAGCCACTCTAGTCGCGTCGCTTGCGAAGAATCTACTGGCCTAACGGTCAGTATTGACCAAAACGCCGCAATCCCCGCGTAGGGGGGACTCGGTGGCAGTGGTGTGTCTCATGTGCGGAGATCGGCATGGGTGGGGTTTTCGGGCCGGAGTTTAGGCTCCGGCCGGTCGCGGTTGGCGTCAGCTGGTTTCTCGGTTGTTGGCGGTGTGCCGGAGGATTGTTCGCGAGCGCGCCTTTCATTGAAGAGGCTTCGTCGAAAGAAATCGGGTACAGTATGTCGTCTCGATATTGCTTCAGCGGCCAGGAACCTCTGAACGTATCGTCGCCGGTTCGAGCAACAAAGGTGTGAAATCCATTCGTTCCCTTCCGGGCGACTTCAAAGCCCTTGTCAGGATTTAAGACATATACGGTGAGTTCGTTTGTCATGATGCCTTTGATCGTTCCTTTCTTTGCTGCACGGGCTCCGCTTGGAGATGTCGCGCTCATGAGCAGGTACATCCTTTCTCCTCTTCCGCGCGCCGTCGGGCAGCACCTTCAGGGTCACTAATAATGTCGAGCCACTTCGGGTGAGGTGTGGGCTCCACATCGTAGTTGTCGTGCCAGTTCCACCACTTGTACGGCGCAGTCTGGGGGTATCCCTCTGGCGAGTCCTGCTGCCGGTCCTTTTGCTTCTGCAAGCGCGGCGGCGTATCCGGCTCGCGTGCCGAACGTCGGCGATAGCCTGATCAATTGTTCGTAGAACAGTACGATCGCCGACCAGTCAGTCCGGTCGGTGCGCGCACGCTCCGCGTGTGCAGACTGAATGGCAGCTTCTAGTTGAAACCTACCGTAGCGTCCGCGTTTGAACGCTTCGTTGAGATGGCGTTCCGCCTCTTCGATCAACGGAAGGGACCACTGCTTCGGATCCTGCTCGGAAAGAGGAATATATTGGCCGTCAGGCCCTCTTCGCGCGGCGCGGCGCGCTTCGCAGTGGAGCATGAGAGCTAACAAACCTTGAACCTCGGCTTCGCCTGTCATCAACTGCAAAAGGACGCGGGCGAGCCACAAGGCTTCCTCGGCCAGATCGCGGCCGCGCTGGTCAGAGCCCGCCATGTCGTCCCAGCCGATGCCGAAGGCCGCGTAAATCGCTTCCAGCACGGCGTCCAGGCGCTCCGGCAGATCATGCTCTTCCGGGATTTCGAACGGGATGCCACCACTGCGGATTTTTGTCTTCGCGCGGAACAGGCGCTGTCCCATGGTTTTTGGTGCGATGAGAAAAGCCTGGGCAATGCGCGCGGCGTCCAGGCCCAATACCGTTTGCAACATCAGGGGTGTGTGCATCGCCGGGTCGATCGCCGGGTGAGCGCACACGAAAAGCAATTTGAGCCGTTCATCGGGGAATTGCGTCGACATGCCTGTCTCTGTGGAGTTCTCCGCGAGGAATTTCAGCGTCGGCTCGCTCTCCAAAACCACGCGTTGATGACGAATTGCGTCGATCAGCGAATGGCGTGCCGTTGTGAGCAACCACGCCTCGGGGTTTTGCGGCACGCCGTTCTGCGGCCAATGACTGAGCGCGGACACTAACGCGTTGCTGAGAGCGTCCTCCGCACTGGCCAAATCGTGCGTCTGCACGGAGAGATAGGCCACCAGGCGGCCGTAGGTTTCTCGGGCCACTCGCTCTATGGTCCGGTGGGTGTCGTCCTGATTGATTTCATTCACCCGTGAATCCTCGTCGCATGGCTTCAGGCGCGAGCGGCCGGACTTCCACTGCGCCGATGGATGCTCCCGGGCATCGCGCAGCCCATTCAAGGGCGGCGTCAATGGAAGGGAGTTCCAGGATGATGAATCCTGCGAGTTGCTCCTTGGTATCGGCATAGGGCCCATCTTGCACGCGGCGCTTTCCTTCCTTGACACGCACCGTCGTTCCGGTCTCGGGCACTTCCAGTGCATTGGCGCCGACATAGACGCCGGCTCCGACGAGCGCCTTGTAGTAAGCCCGCCATGCGCCGAGATGAGAGTCGTTATAGTCGTTTTTCCGAATGGCGAACTCTTCCGGCGTATGGTAGATCATCAGAGCAAACTGCATCGGTTTTCTCCTTTTGGCGCAACTCCGTCCACTTTACCAGCGCCTATCCTAATGACGGGCGACAAGCGGTCCATTCTACAGCCCTCACGAAATCTGCTGCGATTTCAACTGGAGTGGGAGACCTTCGCCGGTTGTTAATGGATGATGGGCAAATCTGAATTAATGCAAACGGCGGAGGCGCCGGCATTCGCCAGGATGCAGTTGGGACGTGGGAGGTCACCCAATGGTGTAAGGGCGGAACCGGGAAAGCAGAAGCCGCGAAGCTGCCGGACGCAGGAATTAGCCTGAAGCAGTGCCCTGGAAAATAAGCGGTAGAAAAAGGGATGGCTCATTGAACTCGGCAAAATCGTGGAGCTGGCAGAAGCAGGACACCACAGGCTGCGAGGACAAGGTCGGAGTGGCCTGTCCTTTTCGCCGAGCGCGCAGCGCGGGTCCGTGGCTAGAGCTTGTGTTGCGGAGGGCTTGCAATCTGCGAACTATGTAGTATTCTACCAAGGCCATGCCCAAGCATCTCAACCTAACCTATACGAGCGGGATCGTTCTTGAAGCGGTCGCTCAAGGGGCATCGTATGGGTTTCAAATCATCGACGAAACTGGGCTACCCAGCGGGACAGTCTATCCCGCCCTGCGGCGGCTAGAATCGGCAGGTTTGATCCGATCAGTGTGGGATTCCTGTAAGGCCGAAACATCGGGCGGTCCAGCCCGCAAGCACTATCGCTTGACCGCTGCGGGGCACGCTCATCAGAACAAGCTGCGAGAACGGTATCCACTGCTCGCAAAAATGGAGCGCTAGAGTGCTGTCCCGGACGAAACCTCGCGATCTCCCAATCGAAGTCCGGATCACTCTGGCATTCGCGGGATCCTTATTGCCCTCATGCCTGCGTGGCGAGTGGATGCGGGAGTGGCGCGCGGAATTCTGGCATTCGTTCGCGGGTCATCAGGAGCAATCGCTAGTGCGTCATCACATGCGGCTGCGCGCACTTGGCGCGTTCGCGGATGCCTGGACACTCCTTCAATTGGATTATGGCGTTCGCCGACGAATGCGCGACGTGATCGAGTCCCGCCTTGCTCCAATAGTGGTGATGATTGTTGTGCTGATCTCGATGGCTTTGGCAACGGGAGGTTTCAGAGAGGCCCGCACCATTCTCTTTCACGATGAGCAAAATGCTGTTGTCCTGGTCGCTCAACCGAATCCTTTCATGGGTGGAAATTCGTTGATTCCGTCCGCGGAGGCAGAAGCGTGGGCGCAGCGCAGCAGAGCAACGATCGACCTGGGAAGGTGGCTCGTACAAGAAGAGAGGACATCTGGGCACCATGAGCGCGTTCTGAAAGCAGACGCCAATGCAATCGATCTATTCTCAGAAGCGGAGATAAGGCCTCGATTCGACCGGATCGAGCCGATGGGCGTCGAGGCGCCCGCGTTTGTGGGTGTGGTGGCTCGGTTGCGGAAAGGGGCGACTGCGCAAGCCGCGGAGGAGTTGGCGCAAGTCGCCCGTCTGCATAAAGGATGGCAACGTCCCGCCGTCATTCCCATATACGAGATTCGCCGTGCGCCCTTGGTTCCAATTGGATCCGTGCTTCTTGCATGGATGTTGCTCAGTGCGCTGCCTCTCCGCCACTTCCGAATGCCAGCATGGCCCTGGGCTCTCGCGGAAATAGGGCTGTGTTTTTCGATCATTGCGGTGTGCTGGATTGAGCTGATAGCTCGAGCGCCAATCACGGAGACTGCGGGAGCTCCCGCAGGGTGGGATTGGGCTTTGTATGCCCTACCCGCATGCGCTGGCCTAGTCGCTTCATGGTGGTTTCGTTGGGAGGCGCGTCGTCGTTGCCGCACATGCTATCGCGTGTGGAGAACGCCAGCCTCGATCGGCCTCCCTGGAAGGTGCCTGCTGGACCCGAGCGGTCACGGATATCTCTGTAACGAAGGCCACGGCGCGATTCTGGAGATTCCGTTACTGGGAGCCTTCTGGGAGGGCACGTATTCATGAGTGCAGGGCTCTCCCATTTCACGAGACGCGGTGTCCTGTCCTTGACTGGGGGAGCACTCATCGGCCGCTTTGTATGCGGCGGGACCGCACACGATATCTTGGCCACGAAGCCAGTCTCACCAGAGTCGGACAAAGCGGACTTCGACGAACTGGTGAGGCCGTTCGCTGATCGAAGAGAGTTCACCGGTACAGTCTTGGTGAGCAGCGGCGATAGGGTGCTGTTTGAAAAGGCTTACGGATACGCTGATCTTGAATGGGACATACCGAATACGGTTGATGCGAAATTCCGCATCGGCTCGATCTCGAAACAATTCACAGCCGCGTCGGTTTTGCTTTTGGCTCAAGACAGAAAGCTTGATCTCGATCAGTCAGTGACGAAGTACATTCCGAATGCCCCGGATGCTTGGAGGCCCATCACAATTCATAACCTCCTGACCCACACATCCGGCATACCTGATTTCCTCGGATTCCCCGGCTTCCAGGCTGCAAAGACACTTCCTTCCTCGCCACACGAAACTTTGCTGCGGTTTCGTGATCGGCCACTGGAGTTTGCACCGGGGACAGAGGGACGTTACAGCAACTCCGGTTACGTCGCATTGACCTGCATTGTCGAAAATGTCTCAGGCGTGTCATTTTCGCCGTTCCTAACAGACCGACTGTTTCGGCCGCTTGGTCTGAACGATACGGGAACCGACACATGTCGAGTGATTCTATGGCACCGCGCCCGCGGCTATACACACTTCCGCGCCGGCCTGGGCAACGCCGACTACATTGATATGTCAATTGCGACTGGTGGTGGATCGCTTTATTCCACGGTCGGCGATCTTCGGCGTTGGACGTTGGCTCTCCATCACAATCGCGTTGTCGGCCCCAATCTGTATCGGCGTATGACCACACCGACGTTTCACAACTATGGCTATGGTTTGGAGATTCGGAATGGACCGGACGGTCGCATTATCGATCACGGCGGGGGAATGGAAGGGTTCAGCAGCTTTCTTCAGTATCGGGAACTGCGCCAACTCGTGGTTGCCGTTCTCGCAAACCTTAACACGGACATCGCCGGGCGGCTCGCGAATCAGCTGGCAGATCAAGCGCTTCGAGGAGGATGAACGATGAGAAGAATTGCTCTGTTGCTTGCGATCCTTTTGATGAGCTGCATTCAAAGTCATGCACAATCGACGCCTGCGCAAGATCCAGTGGCGGGGATTGTGAAGCTGTTCGATACATACCGAATCGTTATGGTGGGTGAAATCCACGGATGTACGCAGGAGTGGAAGTTGCTCGACCAGCTTGTGGCGGCGCCGGGATTCGCGGACCGCGTAAACGACATCGTGATGGAATTCGGCAACGCGCGTTATCAGGACGTTGTGGACCGCTACATCGCGGGTGATAACGTTCCCATCGAGCAAGTGGAGAAAGCCTGGCAGGACACGGTTGGAGCATTCGGTCCGGCATCGCCGCTCTACGGAGAATTTTACGGCGCCGTGCGAGCCGCGAATCGAAAACTTCCCAAGGAGCGACGGATTCGTATGCTTTTGGGCGATCCGCCGATGGACTGGGGGCAAGTGCACACAGCGGCTGACAGGGAATACGTCGGACTTTTCCTACCTTTCCGCGATGAGTTCTATGCGTCCGTGCTTCGCTATCAGGTCTTAGCGAGGAGACAGAAAGCACTGTTGATCATGGGTGAAGGGCACTTTCGACGTAATGCGGGACGCCCAGGATTCATTGAGCGAGAATTGCTCACCGCGTTCGTCCAACCTTACGTAATCATCCCGGGAAGCAACATGGTTGGCGGGTACGACGATCTTGACCCGCGCTTCGATCAACTTTCGGCGCCCTCTCTAATTGATATGAAGACAGGCTGGGTTGGCACCATTCGAGCGCAGAACCCGAGGGGCGAAGCTCCTCCGGGAACCTGGGGACAAATGGCTGACGCGTATTTATATTTGGGACCGCGGGATACGATCACGGTGACCGAATATCGTCGTTCGCAGTTGGACGGAACGCGCTACGGGAACGAGCTGCAACGCAGACTGGCTATCCTATTTGATAAACCGCCAGATCTCCTGCCGCCGGCCGACGTACCCAGTGAGCGCCCGGCGTTTTCGCGTACTCCTCCACCCCCGCCGCCACTTCCGATGCTTCCAAAGGCGCACCCGTAGTGATCTTGAGTCTATTGAAATCCCTTCCTTTGGTCGTCAAGTGGTCGGATGTCGCCGGCGTGTCCTCTGGACTTCAACAATGGAAATTCTCTATCCGAGGGCTCGCTGCAATCGAGTGCTCCGGCAAGGGCTGGAAGAACGGCGAGGCGTATCAGCGGCGCACTGGCCCTTCCCTCCACTGCGGCCTAAACGCGCCGCCTGCGGCGTCGCAGGCCTTCGTTCCGGGAGTGGCCAGTGCAGGACAAACTATGCTCTAATGTCGGAACCGGCGGCGCGCAAACCTCAGCCCCGAAGCTATTCCACTTAACATATATGTATGTGTTCGTTCGTTTCTCCATCCTTGTAGCCAAAAAACTGGCTCTAACTGAGACTTCTTTGAACAAGTCATCGGGTTGTTCTTCCTCATCGCTACCAACCCTTGCCGGCAGCACGTCCATGGCTGGAATTGCGTTCTCGCTCCCTTTCTCCTCAAACTCAACTACCGCCGTTTCGGTTGCCTGAGCCGCAGTCAGCTTCGGACCATCAGAACGTTCGGCGGTGGGACAGTCTTCGCTACTTCCGACATCGACTCCCGTAACAATCCTTAAAGAACGCCTCCGGTAGAAGCTAACTAACGGCTGAAAAATAACGCTGAGCAGCCGCAGAGGCGTAATTTCAGAGGCTGTTCCATAAAACACAAGGCCGAAGAAGGAAAAGATTGTGAGATCTATCCACAGCATGGTCTGCAATGAGAACGGAAGGAATAGACCCCGTAAGAAGTGGGTCAGTGCGCTATTGGATGCCGCTGTTGACCACAAGACATACCAAAGACATGAGTAGCCAACCAGAATTAAAATCGATTCGACCGCGAACCTCTGAAGCCTGATTCCAGCCCGAATCGTCCCCGGTGAATAACCCAATAAACCACCTTGAGGGGACACTTCCAAGAAGACCACGTGTTTGTCGTCGATGGATACCTTTCCCATGTTGCATCGGTCCAACGGCAGGATGGCTCGGGCGATTCTTCCAAGCCGTGACATGGTGACGTCCACTAGATCTTCGGGGAGTCCTACTACTCGTCCACTGTCCTTGACCCCAAAAAGAATGATGCCGCCAGTCTCAGCAAATAGCGCAAGGTAACGTCTAATACTAGAGCGGTCAAATAACCGCGCCTTGAATTCGACGTAAGGAGTTTCTCCCTGAGCTATTAACGCGGCAATTCCGGTAGCAGACGTGTCAAACACGGCAGCAGACTATAGCAGATTTACTCCCGACCTTCACCACCCAAGGTCGTTTGCTACTGCCATGTGCGTGATGGCCACCGCATGACCCATACGCTGCCTCTGCGGGCGCGCTTTTGACTTTGATCCGTGTGACTGTCAACAGGCCTAGCCCTTTTTTTCGGTTTCTAGTTTCGGCCTTCTAGCCCTCTATTCTCCTCCGCACTCTACCCGCCATCTAGCAGCAAACCGCCAACAAGTCCGGCCAAATCATTTTCGACATTCCCCACCCCCTCAGCAAGCGGCTTCGCCCCACGTCAGATAACTCTGCCTATAGATATCTCTTCTCATAATTGGCCACTCGCATCGACGGTTCTCTCAATCCCCTGGTAGGGGCGGGGCTTTGTTTACCATGAGCTTGGCGAAGGGCCCGCCCGTTCTCGCTCGCGAGTATCCCGCAAGCCTGGAGAATGTTATTCTTCCGCGCGCGAAGCCAGGCAAAGGCCCAACTCACATGAACAGATCCCTTGCTACCTTATTGGCCGCATCTCTTATTTTTCCGGCTATTCTTTCGCCGCAACAATCTCTTCCTGTCATTTCCACAGTGGACGAGCCAACCATCGCGGGCCGATCCGTTGCGCTTGACGCTCAGCACAAGCTCCTTCCCTGGCCCATGCCCGATGACACGGGCTACTCCTACTCCTCGCATTTTCTTTCGCAGTGGACCATTGTTTGGGACCAGTTCAATCGCCAGCGACTTCCCTACTTCTATTGTTGCTTCGATTTTGACCGCACCACATACGAGCTTTCCCCCGATCCCAACTGGGTCAACTCCACGGGCTATTTGCGCGCGATGATGCAAGGCTTTATTGAGCGCCTCTATCCCTACACTGGCGATCCTCACACGCTCGAATTCCTGCAGAATTTCGTGGACTACGAACTGGAAAATGGCACCACGCCGGAAAATTACGCGTGGTCGCAAGTTCCCTACCCTTCCGCGAATCCCGGCGTGCGCAAATATACTGGCTGGAGCAATCACGGCGAGGATTTCGTCGAGCCTCACGTGGTAGGCGAAGACGGCTACGCTTACTTGCGCCTCTACGAAATGACTGGCAACGCAAAATATTTGCGCGCCGCCATTCGTTGCGCTGCCGCGCTGGTGAAAAATTTCAAGCCTGGCGACGAGAAAAATTCTCCCTGGCCTTTCCGCTGCCTCGCGCGCAACGGCGCGCTCGCTCCCGGCAAAGGCATGAGCCCTTACTCCGCGAATGTCGTCGAGCCCATCATGCTATTTGATGAGCTCATTCGCATCGGCCAGGGCGACGTTGCTTCCTACAAACAAGTTCGCGAAGGCGCCTGGGCCTGGCTGATGAAATACCCCATGAAGAACAATGTTTGGGTCGGCTACTTCGAGGATGTCGGCCCCAACATGGAAAACATGAATAACGTCATTCCGCTCGAGTTCGCCCGCTACGTTCTTCTGCACCCGGAAAAAGATCCTGACTGGCGCGAACACGCTCGCAAACTGATCGACTGGGTCAAGACCACGCCCCGCTGGCCGAAGTACATCGTTCACGGCGCAACAGTCACCACCGAACAAGGCAGCGGCGGCAAGGATTTTTGCTGCAATCTTCCGAATCAATGTTGCGACAGCCACACCGCGCGACTCGCCGCCGTCGAAGCCTTTTACTTTGCCAAGACAGGCGATCCTGCGTATAAGGAAGCGGCTTATCGCTCCTATAACTGGGTCACGTATTTTCAGGGATTGCCCGGAGGCGCGCACGCGCCCTTCACTGGCCAGTGGTGGTGGACCGATCAGTTCGCCGATGGACCGCGCCGTTTAATGGACGCCTTCTGGGCCGTGCCGGAGTGGGCTCCTTCCGCGGAGTCGCACCTGCTCGGCGGCCTTTCTCCCGTGACGAAGATCTCTTATCGCCGCGGCTCCGTCACGTACTCGACCTTCGACGCCGATTCCACGGAAGTTCTGCGTCTGGCGTTCGTCCCTGAATCCGTGACGTCCGGCGGACGCGAGCTTCGCCGCAGCAAACTGCAAGAACCAGGCGTCGCGGGCTACTCTTTCGACGATTCCACGCATGTCCTCCGCGTTCATCATGTCGATTCACGCGATGTGGACATTCAAGGCAAGGGCGACGTCATCCCACTTGCGCTCGTCACCTTTGACGATCCGCATTTGCCCGCAGGCACGATTCTCTCTGGCGCCTATCCTTCCAACCAGTTCGACTGGGGCAGTGGCGTCTGGAAAATCGCGCCGCCTTCCGGCAAGTTCGGCACGTTTCACTTGGCTCTAGCGAACGCTCCCGCGCAGGCCGAGTTTCGATTTCTTGCTCCGCGCGTCTTCCTGGGTGTCGACGTCTACAATGGGGGTCCCTCCGAGGCAACGCTCAAGATTTCTTCACCGGAAACGCAACCGGTCGTCATCATCATCGAACCAGATGAACTCCGCCGCCTCCGTACCGAGTGGCAAACACCCAGTTCCAAGGTCTTCTTCGACCTCACCAATCCCCAAGGCCTCCACTTCGACAACCTCGCCTTCCAACGCGAATAGGAGAACGTCATGGCAAACCGATTGAGCGGCAAGGTGGCGGCAATTACCGGTGGAAGCCAGGGAATCGGATTGGCAATCGCCGAGCGCTTCGCACGGGAAGGCGCAGACGTGGCGTTTTGCTACCGCTCCAACTCCGCGGGAGCGCAGGAAGTGGCAGCGGGAATTCGCAAGCTGGGACGAAAAGCGGTGGGATTCCAATGTGACGTGGGGGTCGTTGCGGACGGGCAGAAATTCATCGCCGACTCCGTGACGCAATTCGGGAAGATCGACATTCTGGTGAACAACGCAGGACTCGAACGGCATGCGGATTTCTGGGACGCATCAGAAGCCGATTACGATGCGGTTCTAAACGTCAATTTGAAAGGAGTTTTCTTCATCACCCAGGCGTTTGTGAAACACCGCATGCAGGCAAAAGCTGGCGGGAAAATCATCAACATCAGCTCCGTTCATGAGGAGCTTCCCTTCCCGCATTTCACTTCGTATTGCGCCAGCAAAGGCGGCGTGAAGATGCTGACGCGAAACCTCTCTATTGAACTTGCTCCTCTGGGCATCACTATCAACAACATCGCGCCGGGAGCGATCGAGACTCCCATCAACACAAAACTCTTGAATGACCCAGTCAAGCTAAACGCGCTGCTTGGAAACATTCCCTTGAAGCGGCTCGGGAAACCGGAAGATGTGGCGTCGATGGCTGTGTTCCTTGCGAGTTCCGAATCCGACTACGTCACGGGGACAACGTTTTTCGTGGATGGCGGGCTGACCTGGAACTATCAGGAGCAGTGAGGGAAAAAGCAGAGTTAGTGTTTTCGCTGAAACTACTTCCAGACAGATAGATTCAGGCGCGCGTAAGTGTCGCTGCGCGCGCCGCTTCCAATAATGTTTTGGCGTTTTCGCGGATGTCGCCTTTGCTGAAGACGGCGTTGCCCGCAACAAGCAATTCCGCGCCCGCACGCACAATTTCGCCTACCGTATCGAGTGCCACGCCGCCATCGATTTCGATTCGGAAAGACAAGCCGAGCGACTCGCGGACCTCGACGAGCGTCTTCACTTTATGGAGCGCGCCGGGAATAAATTTTTGCGCTCCGAATCCCGGATTCACGGACATGATCAGCACGTGATGCACCATGTCCAAAACTTCGTCAACCATATGCACCGGCGTGGCGGGATTCAGCACCACGCCTGACTTGCAGCCGTGCGACTCGATCAGTTGCAGTGTGCGGTGAAGATGCACACAAGCCTCCTGGTGCACGGAAATCCAACTGGCTCCGGCCTCCGCAAACGCGGGAATGTAATCGTCGGGATTTTCAATCATCAAGTGGCAATCCAGAACAGCATTGGGAAGCGCTCTTCGCAGCGCGGCCACGACGAGCGGGCCAATGGTAATATTCGGCACAAAGTGTCCGTCCATCACATCGCAATGGAGGATAGTGCCGCCGCCGTCGAGCGCAGCCTTTACCTCTTCGCCAAGCCGCGCGAAATTTGCCGACAAGATGGATGGTGCTAGTTCGACGGCCATATCCGGCGTGGGGCTCCTTCGCTCTTCAGAGAAAACAGATTATACGCGGAAGTTCTTCCATGCTTAGTGAAAAGTGTGAGTTGAAGGGTCGGTCGCGAACAGAACTAGAACAAGGGAATTGCAAGAGTGCGGATACCGGCGTAGATTTTGTGAGCGGAGGCGTTATGGCAAAAATGCGGATATGGCGAGCTCGGATGTTTCTAGCGGTTTTCGCATTCCTCATTCTTCTTTTTTGCGAAGGGAACATCACCGCTGACTCGCCTGAAGTTCCTGTAGTGGACGCCGGCCTGGGCTCCTGCCGCGCGGATTTCGTTGTAAAAGGTGGTTCAGACAAACCACTTTTTAACGCCAAGATCAATCTCACGATCAAGTATGGATTCCTGGGCAAGCGCAAGTCGGAGGTTGAAATTGGCACCAACAGTGATGGCAAAGCCCGCGTCACCGGGCTGCCCAATTTGCCCAAGAAGCCGCTGGAGTTCTCCATTAAGAGCGGCGACGTGTCCACCACCGTCACGGACGATCCCTCTACCAATTGCAACGCCACCTTCAATGTAACTATGACGATCCACTAATGAGCTGATCCGCTGCGCCCCTTCACAATCGCGACACTTCACGAAAGTGAATCGCCAAACTCCGGAGACCATGGGATGGTAAAGCGTTGGAGACTACTTTCACGAGCCATATCGAGAATTCGCATCACGTGCAGTGCGTAATGAGGAGTCACTGCAAGTTTCGTCCGCCCGAGCATTGCATCGCGGACGTTTGCGTAATAGTCGCGGTAGTCGCAGTTTGCCGAAGGAATCCGCCGCTGTTCGAATATTTCTCCCGCAGGGACGGTCAACACGCCCCAATTTTCCTCCGGTTCAAATCCCCAAGGTTTGTCTTCGGGAATGAAGCCGCGGCGGAGATTCATTTCTTGCGGGTCGAAAGCTTGCTTCACGAAACTGCCTTGTGCACCAAGCAAAACAAAACGGGGGCGCGGCGCCGCCGCGAGGATGCTGGAACGAAGGACGGCGCGCATGCCTTTCGGATAGTGAAGGGTGATATCGAAGGCGTCGTCCACAAGCGCGTTCTCGCGTTCGTTTCGAACGTCGGCGGTCACTGCTTCCGGCAAGCCGAATAGGACCAAAGCGTGGTCAATCAGATGCGGGGCAATATCGAAGAGGATCCCGCTGCCGGGGCGGGTGGTTTCACGCCAAGCGCCGGGTTTGAGCTGTGGGCGGAAGCGGTCGTAGGTGGTTTCGAAACGCACGATGCGGCCCAGTGTGCCAGTCGCAACCAGTTGCCGGATGGCTTGAAAATCACCGTCGTAGCGACGATTTTGATAGACGGTGAGGAGACGATTGCGGATCTTCGCAAACTGCACGAGTGAAACAGCCTCTTCGAAAGTTGTCGTGAACGGCTTATCGACCACGACATCGCGGCCAGCTTCCAGGCATTGCATCGCGAACGGATAGTGGGTTTCGTTGGGAGTGGCAATCACGACCAGGCGAATCTCTGGAATCGCAAGCAATTCGTCCATGCTTCTGACGATTCGCACATCAGGATATTTTTCCGCCGCTTCGTTGCCGCTACGCTGCAAGATGGCAGCGAGATGCAGACCAGGCACGGCTCGAATCACCGGCGCATGGAACGCGCGGCCAGCGAGACCGAATCCGACAAGGCCGACTTCAATCATGGGTACTTATCTTTCCTGAAATGCGAACGCTAAGAGTATCGGACTTTTGAATTCCAGACAGAGAGATTTTTCAGAGGCGCGAAGTTGCTTGCAGAGGCAGTGTCCTTCAGAATGGCAGACTGCCATGAGCGAACAAAACTCAGCTAGCACTCGCTGGCAGAGCCATCGCAACTTGCTCGTCCTGCTTTTCGCCGGCTTCGTGCTGAGCGGAATCGCGACGGTCATCGTCGGTCCTATGCTGCCCGTCTTTATCCGCCGATGGTCTCTCAATGACAGCCAGGCCGGCCTTTTCTCCACGGTGCAATTCATGGCCGCGTGGATCGGGACGCTGGCGTCCAGTGCTATTGCTACGTGGCGCGGCTACCGCCCTGCTTTGGTATTGGGCTATGCGATGATGGGCGGCGGATTGGCGTTTCTGAATGCGGATACGCACATCCTTGCTCTGACAGCCACCGCCACATTCGGATTTGGCTATGGCTTGCTCACCGCGGGAACGAATTTGCTGGTAGCCGAGCTAGGGGGCGTGCGAAGCGCTTCTCTGGTGAGCTTGCTCAATTTCATGTGGGGCGTTGGCGCGATGACCTGTCCGCTGCTAATCGCGTTCGCGCTGAAACACAACCAAATCAGCCTCACTCTTTGGGGGTGCTCGGCGTTTGGTGTTGTGATGGTCGTTGGTCTGCTCTTTGCCTCATTTGGCGCAGACGAAAGGCCTCACGAGGCAAGGGTAGCCGAGACGAGAAACGCGGCGCCTGCATTCCACATCGGTTTCGTCCTTGCTTGTCTGTTTTTTATTTATGTGTCGGCGGAGAACGGCATTGGAATCTGGGCGGCTGAATTTTCCAGACGCCTCGCGAATGGCATCACTGGCTTGACTACGCTCGCTCCGACATTTTTCTACGGCGGACTGACCCTTGGCCGCGCTTGTGCACCTCTGGCATTACGCCACCTGAAGGAAAAAACTCTAGTGCTTGGTGCGTTGGCACTAACTGCCGCGGGAAACACTCTACTCATCATGTCGCCCAGTCTATATGTGGCCATCGCTGCGGTCTTTCTTGCGGGCCTCGGTTGCGCCAGCGTCTACCCGATTTACATTGCCTGGCTCTCAAGATGGTACGGAGCGCGTGCAAAGAAAATCGGGGGTGTTCTCTTTGCGCTGGCATCCCTAGGAGGATCCCTCGGGCCATGGCTCGTGGGAACTGTTTCGCAACTTTCTGGCAGTTTGCGAATTGGATTGCTGGTCCCAATGATCAGCGTCCTGATCATGATTGGCTTGATCCAGTTACTACGCAAGCAAACCACGGCGTGAGGTATTCTTAGGCCGTGCCGAATGCCGCATCCTCGCAACGCTCTCCCACGAACGGACTGCTGCTAGGGCTGGTGATCACGCTGGCAGCGGTGCTGGCTTACGCTTTCTACATCACCGTGCAACTGGCCGGCCTGCGAAAACTGCAAAGCGAGATGGTGGATCGCAACCGCAAAGACTCGCTGCAATTGTTGCGCGTGCAGAACGACCTCAATTCCATCGCGCTGGCCATGCGCGACATGCTGGACACCACGGAACCTTATCCGCTGACAGCTTGGACCGCGCAGTTCGAGCGCATTCACCAGGATCTTGATACTGGTTTGAAGCTGGAAGCGAGCCTGGCCGGAGCGAGCCGCACGCCGGAACAGCAGCTGTATCTTACGCAATCGGTCTCCCAATTTTGGGACGCGGTGAATCGCATGTTTGTGCTGGCGCAGAGCGGCAAGGACGCGGAAGCTCGGGAACAGATTCGCTTGTCGCTACAAGCGCGTCAGCAGGCACTTAGCACGGCGGTGTCGCGTCTCTTAGTTGGAAATAACGAAGGGGAGGAGCAGGCCGCCGCCCGCATCGCGCAGATTTACGATGGCGTGCAGCGGCAGCTTTACCTTTTCCTGGCAGCCACGCTGATCGCCATTGTCCTGACAAGTTTGTATCTGATTCGCAGCAACCGCCGGATCTTTGCGCGGCTCGCGGAACTTTCCGAGCAACGCAGCGACCTGGCGCAGAAGCTCATCTCCACGCAAGAGTCGACGCTGCGCCACATTTCCCGTGAGTTGCACGATGAGTTCGGGCAAGTGTTGACGGCGATCGGGTCGATGCTGGGCCGCGCGGGAAAACATGCTCCGGAAGGGTCGCCGCTGCGCGAAGATTTGAAGGAAGTGCAGGAGATCGCGCAATCGACACTGAGCAATATCAGGACACTATCCCAAGCCCTTCATCCGGTGCTGCTCGAAGAAGCAGGCTTGGAAAGTACGCTGGACTGGTATATTCCCACGGTGGGGCGGCAAACCGGCATTGCGCTGCATTACGAAAAGACGGGTCAGCCGTTTGCGGTGGAGACGAGCGCCGGCGTGCATATTTACCGCGTACTGCAGGAAGCGCTAAACAATGTGAGCCGGCATTCCGGAGCGACTGATGCCTGGATCAGGCTGAAATTTTCGCCGGATTCACTGGAACTCGAAGTGGAAGACCACGGGACGGGATTCGTCGCGGAAAAAATGCAACGCGGGATCGGCTTGGTGGCTATGCGGGAACGCGCCGAATTGATTGGTGGCACGCTGGAGATCTCGCCGAGGCCACAAGGCGGAATAAAGGTCCGTCTCGAGATTCCCAGGGGCAAAATAGATGCCAACGGCGCCTAAAATCACGGTTCTGCTGGCTGACGATCACGCGCTGGTGCGCCGCGGATTTCGCCGCATGCTCGAAGACGATCCGGAAATTTGCGTCGTCGGAGAAGCCAGTGACGGCAAAGAAGCCGTGCGCCTGGCCTGCGAATTGCGTCCCAAAGTGACCGTGATGGACTGCGCGATGCCAGAGCTGAGTGGCCTCGAAGCGACACGAAAGATTCTGGATAAATTCCCGGAGGCGGGAATCCTGATGCTCAGCATGCATTCCGAGGAAACGCTGGTGAGCCAGGCGCTTGAAGCAGGCGCGCGCGGGTACGTCCTGAAAAACGCCATGGACCTCGACTTGGTTACTGCGGTGAAGAGCATCGCGGCGGGAAAAACCGTGATCGACCCGCAAGTGTCACCCCCAGACTCACTCAAAGGAGAACGTGGTGGAGGATTGACACCGCGCGAACTGGAAATTCTGTCGCATATCGTCGCCGGACAGTCGAACAAGGAAATCGCGGCGGATTTGCACCTCAGCGTGAATACCGTTGCGGTCCACCGCGCCAATATCATGGACACGCTGGGGATTCACAAAACGGCAGAGCTGGTGGTTTACGCGATTCGCAATGGGCTGGTGAATCTGCCGTGAAGCGGCGAGACTTTCTTTTCACAGCATTGGGTGCAGGAATAGCAGCTGCGGCAGCGCCCGAGTGGGCGCACGCGACTCCCGCCGCCGCACTCGGATTCCATCTGACGGATGTCACGAACGCGGCGGGGATCCAATTTCAACACAATACCGGCGCTTACGGCGGCAAGTTGCTTCCGGAAACTCTGGGCTCGGGATGCGCATTCCTTGATTACGACAGCGACGGCTGGCAGGACATCCTGCTGATCAATGGCCTGGACTGGCCGGGCCACACGCTTGCTCCACTCAGTGCGAGCAGGCACCAGCGTTCCACTCTGCGGCTCTACCACAACAATCGCAATGGCACTTTTACAGATGTGACGAAGAACGCGGGCCTCGACATCGAGATGTATGGAATGGGGGTAGCCGTCGGCGATTACAACAACGACGGCTTTCCCGATGTTTTCATCACTTGCGTCGGGCAAAGCCGGCTTTTTCGCAACACCGGCAAAGGAACATTTGTTGATGTCACACGCACGAGCGGCCTCTTTGGTCATCAAGGCTTCAGCACTTCTGCGGTGTGGTTCGACTATGACCGCGATGGACTGCTCGATCTTTTCGTGTGCAACTACGTGCGGTGGTCGCCGGAGCACGATGTCTTCTGCAGCCTCGACGGCACGCATAAATCGTATTGCACGCCGGAAGCGTATCGCGGTGATACGTGCTGGCTCTTCCACAATCGCGGCAACGGAACTTTCGAAGACGTCACAGCGACCAGCGGCATCTTCGACAGCAGCTCGAAATCTCTCGGCGTGGCGATGTTCGATTACGACCAGGACGGCTGGCCGGACTTGCTGGTAGCCAACGACACGCAGCCGAACAAGCTTTACCGCAATTTGCGGAACGGAAGATTCAAGGATCTCGCTGTGGAGGCGGGCCTGGCGTTCAGCACGGAAGGAAAAGCGCGAGCCGGCATGGGCGTCGACACCGGAGATTTCGACGGCTCGGGCAAGCCCGGCGTGGCCATCACCAACTTCGACAACGAGATGATCGGCTTGTATCGCGCGACGGCTCCGGGAGTATTCGACGATGTGTCCATTCCATCCGGAATCGGAGTGGCATCGAGGAACACCCTGGGCTTTGGATGCATATTTGTTGATGTCGACCTCGATGGCGCGCTGGACCTGGCGGTCGCCAACGGCCACATCGACGAAACGGTTCGAAATATCCGCGGCAACACGGGATACGCGCAAGCGCCACAACTCTTCCTGAATCAGGGAAACGGAAAATTTCGCGACGTCGCGGATGCAGTCGGCGGAGGATTTGAGACGCCCAAGGTTGGACGGGGACTGGCTTACGGCGATTTCGATCGTGACGGTGATCTCGATTTGTTGATGACCACCAACAATGGTCCGGCGTATTTATACCGCAACGACCAAACATCAAATTCTCGGAGCATTCGGTTTCATTTAACAGGAACGAAGTCGAATCGAGACGCCATTGGGGCGTCAGTGCGCATTTTTCACGAAGGACAAACGCAATCGAGAATGGTCCGGGCTGGCTCCAGCTATTTATCTCAGTCGGAATTGCCAGTTACATTCGGACTGGGCAAGCGCGAAAAAATCGATCGCTTGGTGATCGACTGGCCGAGCGGACGCACGGAAGAGTACAAGGACCTTCGCGCGGGGAAAGCTTATAAGTGTTTGGAAACAAGAGGGATAGAGTCGCAAAATGGTTTCTAGTGTTTTTGCAGTATTGCGAGTTCTCTAATCCTTTTGCATTATCAGCGAGTTTCTAATGCATTTGCAGTATTGTCAGCCTCTACGCCAAAACATATAAATATGCCCACAAGCTACATCGCCTCTAGCACGGCCAATTCTCGGCTCGCTTCGGGGCACCCCAAACTGAATTGCGGCCGGATGCTACCTAGACATCCGGCCGCTGTTTTTATAAACACAACCCCCGCATTCAGGTGGAGATGATGCAGGCTGAATTTGCAAAACGGTGGCTAGCGCGAATCCTGGTGGTGTTGACGCTCAGCGCGGTTTACCTGTACGCGTATCCTTCGGCTACCATTCCTTACTTTGTCGCGGATTTGCTACATGTCGGAATCGGGATTGTTCTGACGATTCTGCTTCTTTTTTTTGCGGGCAGATTTGTCCGCAACGAATCTCTACTAACTCGCTTGGGATGGCTCGCCCTGGCATCGGGAGCGATTCTTGGAATCGTGTTGATCAAAATTGGCACGCCGCTGCGGTTGAAAGCGTGGCTGTACGCGCACATTGTGTTGTGCGTCATCGGCATACTTTTTCTAGCAACATCCCGGCTCATCGCAACGGGGCGACTAGGTGATAGCGTCCTTCGGGGTGGATTGGGATTTGCCGCATTGGCCTTGCTGACGGTTGGTATTGCGGCGGGAGCGTGGTGGACGCGGACAGTCGCTTGGAAGAACAAGAATCACATCTCCAATCCCCAGATGCCGCCGGAAACCATGGATGCGGAAGGCGACGGATCACAAGGCAAATTCTTTCCCAGCTCCGCACAAACCAAGCAAGACATCAATATTCCATCGCAATACTTCATGAAATCGGATGCCTGCCAGCGCTGCCACGCGGATATCTATAAGCAGTGGGACAGCTCGATGCACCACTTCTCTTCGTTTAACAATCAGTGGTACCGCAAGAGCATCGAGTACATGCAGGAAGTCGCGGGCGTGCGTTCGTCAAAGTGGTGCGCGGGCTGCCACGATCCCGCGCTGCTTTACAGCGGCTTGTTTGATACGCCGATCAAGCAAATCGTGGACCGGCCGGAAGCGCGCGCGGGCCTCGGCTGCATGATGTGCCACAGCATTGTGGAAGTGAAGAGCACCATGGGCCAGGGCGATTTTTTCCTGGAATATCCGAAGCTCCATGAGATGGCGGCCAGCGAGAGTCCGCTAGTTCGCAAGCTGCACGACTTTGTGGTTCGCCTGAATCCCGAGCCGCACCGCCGCACTTTCCTGAAGCCGTTCATGCGGGCGGACACCGCGGAGTTCTGTTCTTCGTGCCACAAGGTGCACCTGGATGTGCCGGTGAATCGTTACCGGTGGATTCGCGGCTTCAATGAATACGATAACTGGCAAGCCAGCGGCGTTTCCGGGCAAGGCGCGCGCGCTTTTTACTATCCGAAATCGCCAATGAATTGCGCGGATTGTCACATGCCACAGGTGCCCTCGAACGACGACGGCAATGTCGATGGGCTGGTGCATTCGCATCGCTTCCCGGGGGCGAATACGGCCGTGCCGACCGCGAATCAGGACCAGGCGCAGTATGAATTCGCCAAGAAGTTCTTGCAGGACAAACAACTGAGCGTGGATATCTTCGCGATTTCTCCGGCGGGGAAAGAAACGACCGCGCTGGCGCGAAATGAAATGGGCAAGACTGAACTTTCGACGACCTTTGCGGTCGGCGAAGAGTCTGATCTATCGCTGCCGAAAGGCCCTGCGGGAGAAGTCCGCCCCATAACGGCTCCTATCGATCGCACGGACGCGGCTGTGAGGCGGGACGATGACGTTCGTGTCGATGTAGTTGTGCGCACGCGCAAGGTTGGACACTTCTTCCCCGGTGGCACAGTGGACGCTTTCGATGTGTGGCTCGAACTGCAAGCTACCGATGAAAAAGGCCAGACGATTTTCTGGAGCGGTAAAGTGGAGTACGACGGCAAAGGCCCGGTCGAGCCAAGTGCGCACTTCTATCGTTCACTTCAAATTGATGCGCACGGCAATGCAATCAACAAAAGGAATGCCTGGGCGACGCGCTCGGTGGTGTATGTGCACCTGATTCCGCCGGGCGCGGCGGACACTGCACATTTCCGTTTGCATATCCCAGAAAATGCGGGCGACAAGATTACTCTGCACGCCAAGCTGAACTATCGCAAGTTCACGTGGTTCAATACGCATTTTTCGTTCGCTGGAGTGGAAGCCCAAGATAAAACGCAAACGGCTTCGGTAAGTACGTCAGCTTCAGGCGCAACGACGGCCACGACCACACCGGACTATGACGACCGCAAGTGGGCGTTCAACGGAGACACCTCGAAGGTATCTGGCAATCTCAAGACGATTCCCGATCTTCCCATCACCACAATTGCGGAAGACACTAAGACGCTGCGCGTTATTCCTCGCGGCGCCGCCGTTCCTGAACCAAAGACAATCAGCTCCAAGGAAGATTGGACTCGATGGAACGATTACGGCATCGGGCTATTTCTCCAGGGCGATTTGAAAGCGGCGGCGGCAGCATTCCAGAAAATCACGGAAGCCGATCCGCAGAATCCCGACGGCTGGACCAACATCGGCCGAGTCCTGGTGCAGGAAGGCGATACGGCCGGCGCGCGAAAAGTACTGGAAAAGGCCCTGGCGATCGACCCGCGGCTGGGGCGGACAAATTATTTCTACGCGCGCGCGCTCAAGGAGGACGGCGAATACGACGCCGCGATAACGCACTTGCGCACCGTGCTGGAGCAATTCCCGCGCGACCGTGTTGTGCGCAACGAGTTGGGCCGAGTCCTGTTCTTGCAGAAGCGCTATGCGGACGCGGTGAGAGAATTTGAGCAGACGCTTTCGATCGATCCTGAAGACTTACAGGCGCACTATAACTTGATGCTGTGCTACAACGGCCTCGGCGACGATACCAAAGCTAACGAGCACAAGGTGCGCTACCTGCGCTTCAAGGCTGACGAGTCGGCCCAAGCCATCACCGGGCCGTACCGCCAGACTCATCCCGAGGACAACAACGAGCGGCAAGCCATTCACGAGCACGTCAGCGTCGCCCTCGCGACCAACCAGCAGACAAAACTGAAGTCGAAATCATCCGCGGCCCACACGCCGCTGAAGGGGGCTGCGCCCAGTGGCAAAGACTGACGCGCAACTTCTCCCTGTATTTGGCTGCATTACCCGTAGGGGTGGGACTTGCCCCACCCGTCGATCCGCGGAACGCAAAACGCTCGCTTCCCTGAACGCTCACTGTTTTCTTTTCAGCGATCGCATCCAATCCCTTCGTAAGGAGTCTTCCTCGTGACCTGGATCAAAACCGTTTCAATGGATGAAGACGATCGCGTCAAGAGCGCTATGGAAGCGCAGCGCAAGCTCTATCCCATCGAATACGCCACTCCCGTCCATCCCGTGAATGACGGCGCAACCTCGGACATCGTGGCGAGCCACTCGCTCCTTCCCGACGTCCTCTTTCACGCGTTCAGCACATTCGGAGCGCTCATGTCGCCGGACTTGCCCCTCAAGCGCCATCAGCACGAAATGATCGCCACCATGGTTTCAGTGACGAATCGCTGCCACTATTGAATCGAATCACACGCAGAGTTTCTGCGTAGGGTCACGCTGGATGAAACGATGGTCAAAGCGCTGCAGGGCGATTATCGAACTGCGCCTATCAGCGAGCAGGATCGCACAATGTTGGACTACGTCGTGAAGCTGACGAAAGATGCCACGAAATGCGGCCCGGAAGATCATGCCAAGCTGCGCGCTGTGGGCTTCGACGATCGCGGCATCCTGCAGATCACACTGATCGCATCCTGGTTTAATTACATTAATCGCGCAGCCGATGCACTCGGCGTTGGCCGCGACTGACACTTGGGGGAATGGTGAAGCGAGCGCCGGCAATCATACTATTTCTTGGCCTAGCTGTAACCTTCGTTGGAAAAACGGGAACTGGAGCGACGCCGGATACTTCCACAATTCAGTTTCGCGATGTCACGCAAACGGCCGGGATTCACTTCACTCACAACAATGCCGCGTTCGGAAAAAAGTTCCTGCCGGAAACCATGGGACCGGGTGTGGCTTTCATCGACTATGACAACGACGGCTGGCCCGACATTTTCCTCGTGAACGGCATGGACTGGCCGGGCCATGTTCAGAAGCACTCTACGCCCAAGCTCTATCACAACAATCACGACGGCACGTTTACCGACGTGACGCACAAGGCGGGACTCGACGTCGAAATATTTGGAATGGGTGTAGCCGTCGGCGACTACGACAACGACGGCTACGACGATCTTTTCGTCACCGCCTATGGCCAGAGCCACCTTTTTCACAACAATGGAAACGGCACTTTCACGGATGCCACGCAAAAAGCCGGTCTGCAAGGCCCGAAGGAATTCAGTTCCAGTGCCGCGTGGGTCGACTATGACAAGGATGGAAATCTCGACCTCGTGGTCGGCAACTACGTCCAATGGACTCCGGAGACCGATCTCTATTGCACGCTGGACGGCAAAAGCAAATCGTATTGCACGCCGGAATCCTACAAGGGCACTTCCGTTCGCCTGTGGCACAATCGCGGCAACGGCACGTTCGAAGACGTAACCCAGAAGGCCGGCCTTGGCGAACCCACATCGAAGACTCTTGGCGTCGCGATTCTCGATTTCGACAATGACGGCTGGCCCGATCTCTTGTTTTCGAATGACACGCAGCCGAACAAGCTCTACCGCAACAACGGCAACGGCACTTTCACCGAAAAAGCTGTCGTCGCGGGAATCGCATTTAGCGAGGACGGCGTGGCTCGCGCCGGCATGGGCGTGGATGCCGCCGACTACGATCATTCCGGCGTTCCGAGCCTGCTGATCACCAATTTCTCCAACCAGATGCTTTCCCTCTACCACAACGAAGGAAAAGGCCTCTTCGTCGACGAAGCTCCCCGCTCCGAAATCGGCCGCAATTCTCTCCTGACGCTCGGCTTCGGCTGCTTTTTCTTCGATTACGACCTCGATGGCTGGCCGGATGTTTTGGTTGCGAATGGCCACATCGACGCCGATATCCAACGCGTCCAGGCCAACGTCAAATACGCCATGCCGCCGCATCTGTTCCGCAATTCAGGCAAAGGGAAATTCGAAGAAGTCACGAAGTCACTTGGGCAAGCGTTTGCCTCACCCCGAGTGGGACGCGGCGCCGCCTACGCGGATTTTGATAACGACGGCCGCCTCGGTCTCCTGCTCTCCACTAACGGCGGTCCCGTCTATTTGTTCCGCAATGAAGCCCAGGGCGCCGCCGCATCGAACAGGAGCTTGCGCATCAAGTTGATCGGCACGAAATCCAATCGTGATGGCATCGGCGCAACTGTACGTTTGAGCGCCGGCGGTGAAACGCAGACCCAAATGCTTCGCAGCGGCTCCAGCTACCTCTCCGCCAGCGAACTCGTCTTGACCTTCGGCCTCGGCCACAACGAAAAAGCCGACACCATCGAAATTCGCTGGCCCAGCGGCCAGATCGACCGCCTCTCAAGCGTCCCCGCCGGCGCCACCATCACCGCCAGCGAAGCGAAAGGCATCACCTCAACCCGACCGTACGCCAAGCTCTGACTCCTCAGCTCTTCATCAGCCGAATCGTGCCGTTCGTCGTTGCGACTTTTAATTCCCGTCCGCCGCTTCCCACGGTTCCGGAAAGCTCCTTCGAGCTGAAGCTTCCCTGTACCGTAACCGGAAAATCGGTTTGAATCCCTCCATTCGTGGTGGCCGCATTGACTCTGAATTCTGCCGCAGCGGGCATGGTCACTTCCACGCCGCCGTTCGTGGTTGTCATCTTCAGTTCGCCAGTCCATTTCGCGCCGCCCATAGACACGCGGATTTGCCCGTTCGTGGTTGTTGCGGAGGCCCACTCGCTCGTCGAAACTTCCACGTTGCCGTTGGTCGTCATTGCTTCGACTACGCTTGCCAGGTTCCGGCCCACTACGCTTCCGTTGGTCGTCAGCGCATGGAAGTTCACGCCTCGCGGCACTTGCACGTCGAAGTTAATCCTCGCCCGGTTCCCGTGCCAGCTCCAGGACCAGGACTCTGACGAGACTCCGCCGCGATGGCAGCGTCCGGGCGTCTTGTCCTTCGCATGCACCGCACAAATCGTCACACCGTCCGAATATTCGACAACTTCGATGAACAACTCGCGTTCGTCGTCTCCTTTCCAGTTCCCTTCAGTCCGCGCTTCATCGCCCGCGGCGCTCGTCGCTTCAATCTGCCCATTTGTATTGATTACCTCGAGCGTTTGTCCGGCCTTCAAATGTCCCTGCCAGCGAAAATCGTGCTCGGTGTAGACGGTCCGCTTCTCGCCCTGAGCCAATGCGGGGGCAGCGCACAGCGCTGAGACCATGGCGAGACAAATCGCTCCCGTTATCCACTTCCCTGCGGAATCTTTCATGTATCTCATCTTGTTTGTCTCCTTCTGAGCGAACGAAGGCCGCCCACCTTTATCTGTACTGACGAACAGACCCCAACCGTCGTCTTACCATACCGTACGAATTCCAACCCATTTTAGTTCAGTACGACTGCTCTTGCCCGCGCGCGCCGCCGCCGGAACTACCCCTCCCGCACCTCCCTAGCCTCGCCGACGCCAAATGCATCACTGCTTCCCGCCCTTGCGCGAAAAGCAATCTACCGCACGTCCGTGCCTGTAGCACCTGGCTTTCAGCCCAGCGTCGCTTTTTTGTATCGCCGGCTTCCAGCCGGCAAAGGAATTTCTATAGTCGTTGACCAGAGCTAAGACTGCTAGCAGAATGATTTTGGAAGCCGGTGCGATGCGCTACGACGCTGCAGGCGGTCCGAACCAAGTGGTCACGGCGTCGGTGAGTCCCATCTGGGTCAGGTCTCCCACCCAGGCCACGTATCCATCGGGCCGAATCAACGCGGCGGTGGGGGCAGTGATCGCCCCGAGTGCCGGAAGCTCCCACGTGCCATCGTATTTGGCGTCGATCCGCTGAACCCGGTCCGCCCATGGGGTGATGTCGAAGCCGCAGGGCTCAGCGAAGTTGAGGAGCACCGGCCGGGCATGATGAAGCAGGGTGAAAACCCGCATCTCGCCTCTAGCGGTTACCAGATCCAGATCGGGCATGCGGCGTCCGACCAGCGGGTGTCCCTTACCAAAGTCGTAGTGAATGTCCAGACCAGACATCATCGCGAAGTATTGCTTGCGAGCCGCGCCCATCTGGAGAAGCTCGGACAGCATCTCGCGCATGGCCCCGATACGATCGTCACTGCGCTCGAGCGTGCTGAGCGCCATGGTGTTGCGCAACACGCGGGCACCAACTGGGTGCCGCTCGGCATGGTACGTATCCAGTAAGCTCTCCGGCGATGTCCCATGAACCACCTGGGCTAGCTTCCATCCCAGATTCACCGCATCCTGCACACCGATGTTTAGGCCCTGTCCACCCATCGGGGGATGCACGTGTGCGGCATCGCCGGCCAGGAGCACGCGCCTGTCCCGGTAGGACGCTGCCTGCCGGGCCATATCGGTAAACCTGGAGATATAGGTGGCGCTGCGAAGACCATAATCCGTCCCGTAGACGGCGATGAGCGCCTCGCGGAGGTCGCGTAGGGTCGGCTCGTCGCGCTGCTCAAAGTGATGTTGATTCACCACGAGGCGCACGCCCTCCTCGAGTTTGGCGAAAGCATTGATGCCCTTTTCACTACGGCGGATGCCCCATTCCGGCTCTTCGGCCATCTCGACCTCGGCAATCAAGTAGCTGGTTGACGGATCCCACCCTGGGAAGTCGATACCTGATTTCTTGCGGATCAGGCTGCGCCCCCCGTCGCACCCGACGAGATACTTCGCTCGCAATGATCGACCGTCGGAGAGCTCGACGTCGACGCCGGTGTCGTCCTGTGCGAAACCCGTCACCTCATGTCCGCGGTAGATCGGCACCGCCAACTCGCCGACCCAGTCGTCCAGGATGCGTTCGATGCGGGTCTGCCAGAGCGCGACAAAGTAGTTGTGGCGAGTTGGAAGGTCGCTGATGTCGAGCGTAGCGCCCGCGAACGGTGCTCTCTGAATTTTCTGCCCTTGCGAAACGAAGCGATCGGCGATCCCCCGCTGATCGAGCACCTCGGTCGTGCGGCAGTGCAGGCCGCCTGCGCGCAAGCCGGCAAGGTCTTGGCTGGCGCGCCGCTCGACAATCGCGACGTCCACCCCCGCCAACGCCAGCTCGCCCGCCAACATCAGGCCGGTCGGACCTCCTCCGGCGATTACCACAGAATGATTTTTCATTTTGCGCCTCCCATTCGTAGGTTCTGACTGGGCGGCGATTGTGCGGCACGACCCGGGTCTTGAAGCAAGTCCCCTGGTGTGCTGTATACTGTTAGTAGAAGTTCTTCCCCTCTTCAGCGAAGCCGACTCGAACTGCTTTCCCGGTTCTGCCATTGGGTTTCCTGCCTTAAACCACGGCCTCCAAGACGGAGTGGCATCGCGTCCGCGTTTTCCCCGCGGCTTGCCGAATTCAAAAGGATCGGTTAAAAAGAAGACGCCCCCGGAACATCCGGGGGCGTCTTCACCGCAATTTATTGAAGCATTTCTAGAACTGGTTCCAGAGGAACTGGTTGTAGACCTCGTGGTGGAACTGGACTTCCTGGGCCTTGACGATGGTACCAAGGTTGCGCGGGCAGCGGTCAGCGGCTGCGCGCTTCAGCTCGGCATAGCGGCCTTTGACATCGGCGCCGAAGAGCTTGGTGGTCCACTCCGCTTTCTCGAAGTTTTCAATGGCCGTGTAGATATTGTCCGGCAAGAAGCGCTTAGCCGAACGCAGATCCTTGATCTTGGCCGTTTCCCCGTCGAGGCCCGTCTTGAAGATGGAATACATGACCATGTAAGGATTCGAATCGGGAGCGACCGCACGCACTTCCGTGCGCATGCTCTTCTCATTGCCGATGGGGATGCGTACCATGGCGCCACGATTGGTTGGTGAAGCATTGAGTTGGTTTGGCGCTTCAAAGTGCGGATCGAGCCGCCGATAGGCGTTGACGCTGGAATTGATCAGCAGGCAAATGTCGTTGCCGTGGGTGAGAATGCGATCGACAAATTCCCAGCCGAACTTGCTGAGCTTTTCCTCGCCCTTGGGATCCCAGAAAAGATTTTTGCTGTCCTTGCTGACGGATACGTTAGTGTGCATGCCGCTGCCGTTGACGCCGACCACCGGCTTCGGCAGAAAGCTCGCGGTGAAGCCCATATTGGTGGCGACCTGCCGGCAGATCAGTTTGTAAAGCTGGATCTGGTCGGCCGCGGAAACCACTTCGCCGTAACCGTAGTTGATTTCGAATTGCGAGGGCGCAACTTCCGGGTGATCTTTTTCGTTCTGAAAACCCATGGAGCGCTGCACTTCGGCGGTGGTGTCAATGAAAGTGCGGAGCGGATCGCCGGGGAGCGAATGGTAGTAGCCGCCGGTATTGACGTAGTCGAATTTTCCGGTTTCGTGGTAACGACGCTCGGCGTCCGGCCCAGCGAATAAAAAACCTTCGATCTCGTTTGCAGCGTTGAGTGTATAGCCCTTCTTTTCGTTGAGGCCGTCGGCGTAGCCTTTCAGCACGCCGCGGATGTCCGCGGAGTACGGCGAACCGTCCTTGTCGATCACGTGGCCAAAGACTAGAACCTTGCCAGACCCAAACACGTCCGAAGGCGCCCAGTAAAACGCTCCCCAATCCATCGTCAGCCGCAAGTCGCTTTCGCGCTGCGCTGTGAACCCGCGAATCGAGGAGCCGTCGAAAGTCAAATTGTCCCAGCTCTTGATTAAAAACTTTTTGTCATAGTCGAGCATGTGCAAGCGGCCTTCCAGGTCGCTGAACAGGACGGTTACGGCCTTGATGCGCTTTTCATCCGTCAAATACTTGATGCGCTCTTCCTGGACCTTGTGCGCGGCAACGCGATTCTTGCGCTGTTCCTTAGCATTCAGATTCAACTGCTCCAACTCGTCGTAGGAAAGGGCTAGAAAATTACGCAATTCGTTCGACATGAATCTCCTCAAAGTGGAATAAGTTAACCTTCGGGGCGAACTCTTGGCCAGCAAGGGACACGCCAAACCGGGCATTAGGGTATCGCGCAGGCCTTCCGACCGTCAATCAAAAGACCTGATGCATAGAATCAAAAAAATTACATTTCACGTTTTGTGTGCTTCTTGCGGGTCCTGGTTATTTTGGCATCTGCATTTCGAAGATGTGGCATTATGCCGCGCGAGATTGCTCAAAGACACTGAAGCGCGATAGAATGACCTTAGTGGCCCGGTAGTGTAATCGGTTTAACACGCCGCCCTCTCAAGGCGGAGACTACGGGTTCGATTCCCGTCCGGGCTACCATCGTGTTCTAAGGAATGGCTACGGCTGCCGCCAGAACCACCGACGCTGTCTTCTCGGGAACCACAAGGACATCTCCCGGTCCGAGCGCGGAAGAAGGCACTTCTCCAGACCAGATGCCGTTGTTGCCGCTAGTCACCGAACTATTTGCGCCTCGTTACTTCTTGCCCTTTGACCGGATCTCCGGCCAGCGGGCGAAGACGGAAGTGGTCAGGCCGCCGCGGGGAGTGAATTCGCCGCGCACGATGCACCATTCAGGCTTCACGGCGGCGACGATGTCGCGCAGTATTTTGTTGACAGCATTTTCGTAGAAGATGCCAAGGCTGCGGTAGGCGAGCAGATACATTTTTAGAGCTTTCAGCTCGATGCAGTCTTTCTTCGGCATGTATTGAATGGTGATGGTGCCGAAGTCGGGGAGACCGGTCTTGGGGCAGACTGAGGAGTACTCGGGAAAGCGCGTAGTAATAATGTAGCCCGGAAATTGATTCGGCCACGTTTCGAGCGCGGGCAATTTGGTGTCGATGCCGGCGCGGGCGTGCTCTTCGGTGTAGTCGGGCATGGCGGCTCCTGAACGTTCGGAAGACATTGTATCGCGGCCAGGCAAGGTGCTGTTGAAAGGAGCTTGTTTCGCGAATCGTTCCATGGCGCTGCGAATCCAGGAGGCGCTGTGACCGGATGCGAGGCGTTCCGGCTGCGGCCCCGCTTGCACCGGGAGGGAATTGTCAGATGGAATACAAGCTCTTGCTGTCAGCAGCGCGTTCGCCTATGCTTTGCGAGGAGAGAAGCGATCGGAACCAGCCCGACAAGCTGCCCGGTTTGTCACAGTGCGAATACCCGGCGATCCAGACGCCGGTCGATGCCCGATTATCTCTTCGGCGTTGCGGGCCTTCTGCCGTGGCGCTGCGAGGCCTGCGCCTTGCGGTTTTATGCGCGCCTGATGCCGTTTCGCACGTTTTTGTACGCGCACTGCGGAATTTGCGGCAACCTGGAATTGCAGCGCATTTCCGCCGACCACGTTCCCGGTATGACCGCATTCCTAGGCCGTATCCTGGGGCTCCCCGCGCTGCGCTGCCAACCTTGCCGTCACAAGTTTTTTTCGGTGCGCCCCTTGCGTCACGAAGAACGCAGCGCAGCGGCCGCGCCAATCAAATAGCGCGATAGGTGCCGGCACCCGTGCGGAGCAGCTGGGTCGTGGAGGATATCCACAAGGCGTAGTCAGGGCGATTCTGAAAGACGTCGCAAGAGTAAGTAGCGCGATATCTGCAGTTTGCGGGAAGCGAGTACCGAAAAGTACCAAAAAAGTACCAAGTAAGTCCCCGCACTGTCGGTACAATTCTCCAATTCCGTAGTACCCCTTCTCCGTACCCTTTCCAGCCTGTTCACCTTTTTCCTTTCCCGCTACGCTCCTACCTCTCCCCGGAGGAGCACATGGACACAAGCATCCGAGTTCTAGTGGCCAATCGTCCGAGGCTCCTGCGCGAATTGGTGCTTTCCACGCTTTCCGAACAAGCCGGGATCAGTGTGGTCGGAGAAACGGACAATGAGCGGGATGTGCCTTCCCTGGTGGCGGAGACGAAACCGGATTTTCTGCTGATTGCGCTGGACGAGCCGCTGCGGCGTCCGCCGTTGTGCGATTTGCTGCTGCGGGAATTTCCGGCGCTTCGCATCATTGCGGTGGCAAAGCGAACCGGCACTAATGAAGAGAAGCTGCTTGCCGATGGCGATTGAGCGGGATACTCTTCGGCGTGGCAGTGGTGACAGGTGATGTCCAAAGCGACGGCGAAACATATTTTCTTGTACGGGATAATCGGTGGAATTCTGATTGCGGCGCTCAAATGGAGCGAATACCGATTCCTGGTCATTGACCATTCTATCGAAATCTATAGCGGGCTAATCGCCGCGACGTTTGCCGCGGTGGGGATCTGGCTGGGGCTGAAGCTGACGCAGAAACAGGAAAGGATTGTGGTGAAGGAAGTGCCTGGTACGGTGCCGGTGCCTAAGGCCGAGCAATTTTGCCCCAATGAAGCGAAAAGGGAAGAATTGGCGATTACTCCAAGGGAAATGGAAATCTTGGAGCTGATCGCGCGGGGGATGAGCAATCGGGAGATTGCAGAGAAGCTGTTTGTAAGCGAGAACACGGTGAAGACCCATTCGAGCCGGGTTTTCGATAAATTGGGAGCAAGACGGCGGACACAGGCGGTTCAGTTAGGCAAGGAATTCGGGCTATTGCCCTAGATCATTTCCTACGAAAGAGTGATTTTTCGCTGCAAATGGCAAAATCACCCAAAAGGGTGACGACAAGCCCCTCTCCTGATGCGGTATGGTGCGCCTGAATTCATGCATACCACCGACTTAAAGGAGGCAAGCAATGAAACGAACCGTTCTCATCTTTGGACTTATATCGGGAGCAGTTTCGTCGCTGATGATGGTGTCGACGCTACCGTTCCTCCACAAAATAGGAACCACCAGAGGGGCGATTGTTGGCTATACGTCCATCGTGCTCTCGTTCATGCTCGTGTTTTTCGGAATCCGGTCCTATCGAGAAAATGTTGGGAATGGTGAGATCACCTTCGGAAGTGCATTTTTGGTGGGAATTGGCATCACGTTGATTTCGTGCGCCTTCTATGTAGCTACCTGGGAAATCATTTACTTCAAGTTTATGCCAGACTTTATGAATAACTATGGCTCGCAGGCGATAGAAAAATTGAGAGCGGCCGGGGCGACAGCAGAAGTGATTCAAGCAAAGATCAACGAACTAAACCAGCTCAAGGAAAACTACAAGAATCCCCTCTACAATTCGGCACTCACATTCCTGGAGCCTTTCCCGGTAGGACTACTGATCACGCTGATCTCTGCTGGGACCTTGAGGAAAAAGCGTAAGGTTCAGATAGCCGCGACTTCCTAGGGCCTCGCCGAGATGCGCGGAGAATCGATACGCAAAAAACACAATCCCCAAATCGCTTAACGTTGCTGGTAACCGGTCTGCCGAATGCAGGTCCGGTTGACCAGCGGGTTAGGCCACAGATTGCTGTCGCGGGCTGCAACATTGGCTCATTGGCCAGCAAGCGGTTGCCAGAGCTCTACCTTGTTTCCCTCTGGATCGATGACCCAGGCAAACTTCCCGTACTCGGATTCGTCAATCTTTTCGAGCACGTTGCAACCTTCTTCCCGCAAGACTTTAACCAGCGCGTGGAGATCGTCCACGCGGTAATTGACCATGAAAGTGGCTTCGCTGGGTGCAAATTGTTTGCTTTGCGACGAAGCAATCAACCAAGCGGTTGTTCCGGCAAGCGGCTTACCTTCACCGTCGACCCACGTGAACGCCGCGCCGCCCCATTCTTGGACATCGATTCCCAGGTGCCGCTTATACCAAGCCTGTAGCGCCGGAGCGTCTTTGGCTTTGAAGAAGACGCCGCCAATGCCTGTGACTCGCTTCACGGAACCTCCGATGTGGGTGGAGAGATGCGGCCTAACCGTAAATATGCGCCCTAAAAGCTGCCATAAAACACACCTCAACACAAGAGGGAAGGCTTTAAAAGCCGCACCAGATAACGATTTTGTTGGAAATTTGACGGGTGATGATAAAAATTGCGGAAAGACACCTCATTGATCACAAGGCCAAAGGCATACTGTTACGGAGCATCCTGCCAAAGAGAAGTTCTATAGCTTTGAGGACCTTCTGCAAACGGATGTAGTGCGACGTGGGTTTGAGGGGTTGGTCCAGATGGGTCGCTACTGGTCAAGCTCTCCCGCGGCGGCTTCAACATCTACCGAATTCAGCTTGAGCTTCCGGGAGCCTACGCGGGTGGACAGATGGGCGAAGGCAGGGGATAATTTCAAGTCAACATTATTGGCAGGGCCGCATGGCAGGGGCCGGAGTTATCTCAGAGGAGGAAGTCGATGAGCATTTCGCCAAACGTACCGAGCCCGGAGGAGTCGTATCGCTACGAATCGACGGGGACACCGAGGTGGATCGCCGTGCTATTTGGCGTGGTGATTGCCGGGCTGGCGGTGCTGGGCTATGCCGGCTATTCGACGCAGTCGCGCATGAGCACCGACCTGGCAGAGCAGCAAAAGCAAAATAAGGTCTTGACCGCGGAGCTCGACCAGGCAAATTCGCGCATCGCGGATTTGAAGAGCCAGATGGAAATCACCACGCAGCGAGTGGGCTTGACGCAGTCTGAGTTGGCACAAGCCAAGAGCCGCGCGGAATCGATCCGAAAAGATCAGCAAGCTTCCGACCAAAAGCTGTCGGCGCAACTCGGGCAAGTACAGAAAGAGAACGAAGAAAAAATCGGCGCAGTGGCCACGGAAGTGGGCGGCGCGAAGAAAGACATTGCCGACACGAAGAGCGACCTGGAAGCGACAAAAGGCAAGCTGGAGCGCAGCTTGGGCGACATGAACGTGATGAGCGGACTGATCGCTCACAGCCGCGACGATCTGGAAGACTTAAAGAGACGAGGCGACCGGAACTATTTCGAATTCACACTGCAGAGATCGAAAACGGCACAGCGCGTCGGACCGGTGCAGATGTCGCTGAACAAGACCGATCCGAAAAAAGCGAAGTACACGATTACGGTGGTGGCGGACGACAAGACCATCGAGAAAAAGGATAAGACTTCGGGCGAGCCGGTACAGTTTTATGTGAAGGGCAGCTCGCGAATGGCGCCATACGAGATTGTCGTGTTCGACGTGGGGAAGAATCAGATTACCGGGTACCTGGCGACGCCAAAGGAGGGCGGCGCTTCGGCGGCTCCGGCGGCGGCTCCCCCCGCTGCTGCTGCGACTACGCCGACGGCGGCTGCAACAAAGCCGTAATCGTTTAACCAAAGCTTTTGCTGGATTCATGTGAGCCCTGTTCCGCGTTCTGGAAACTTAGCGCGGCGCAGGGCTTCTGTCGTTTAGGGCGGCACGCTAGCATTAAAGGGTTGGCCCTTTCTACCCTGTAGGCACGGAGACCTCCGATGAAAACGCTGAACGTTCGAATAATATTGCCGATTGCGGCGCTGTTATTGATGGCCGGGACGATTCCGGCGCGCGCGCAGGCTCCGCTGGAGGCGACGCAAATGTCGCCGCGGACTTTGTTTTACGTGATTTGGCGGGGGGTGCCGGGCGCGGACGCGAGGAAAGCGAATTCCCTGCTGGCGCTGTGGGATGACGCGGATTTTGCGCCGGTGCGGTCGGCGATGGCGGCGGGGCTGCTGAATTCCGCAACGGAGAAATCGGGAGAAAAATCAGCGCAGACGAAACTGACACCGGAGCAAGTGCAGGAACTTGCGGGGCTGCTGGAGAATTCATTCACGATGGGATATGTAAGCGAGCCGGTTAGGCGAAATCTTTCGAATGGGGCGGTCTCGGCGGATTCGAGATTACCGGCGTGGAACGGAATGTTTTTTGTGTATGACCGCGCGGGAAAAGAGTTGTTGCTGGCGAAAACGATGCTGCGTTTGCGGGCGGCGGACAAGGAAGCGCCGACACTTTCGCAAGTCACTATCGGTGGGGCACAGGTGTTGAAGTCGGAAGGCAAAGGCGGAGTGAGTTATTGGGCGGACCATGGCAAGTACGCGATTGCGACCGGTGAGCCGACGGTGATGGAAGAACTTTTGGGGCGGCTGGATAAGAAAGCGTCGGGAACAGCAACACTGGCACAGTCGGCGGCATATCAGGAAGCACAAAGTAATCTCGGAGGCGGGCTGCTGGAATTTTTCTTGCGAGTTCCGGACATCAAGGAGCTCGCAGCGGATTCGAAGGCGGGAATGTTTCAGACGAGTCCGTTGCTGCAGGCCGCGCGAATTGATGCGGTGCACTCGATTGGCGGGCGAGTGACGTTCGAAGGAGCGAGGACGCACGTGCAGGCAGCGGTCCTCGGAGACGCAGTGGAGGGGACGCCGTTTGATATCTGGTCGGCGGGAAAGTCTACCCCGGTTTCGCTCGCGCTGGTTCCGGCAGATGCGGTTTTCTACAATTCGACGCAATTTAACTTTTCGGGGATCTACGCGACGGTGAAGCGCGTAGCGAAGGCAGCATTTCCGCAAGCGCAGCAAGGGAACGTGGACATGTTTGAAGCGATTGGACAGCAAAAGCTGGGAAGGCCACCGGCGGAAGCGATTGCGTTGCTGACGGGAGAGGTCGCAACGCTGCAAACGAGTCCAATGATGGACACGGCGAAGCAAGTGTATTTTTTTGGGATTCGGAAGAAGGCGGAGGCACTGAAACTGATTCGAACAATTGCCGGCGAGCAGCTTGGGTCAGAGCGTAATGAAGGCGACGTCACTTTCTTGAAGCTTTCGATGGGTGGAAAGCAAGGCACGGCAGGCAGCGCACAATGGAATTTTTTTCATTTGGCGGTCACGCCAGACATGATCATCGCCGCGAGCCGGAGTGAGACGTTGAAGGAAGTGCTTGCAACTCGGGCGAATGGGACAGCGGACGGAGGTATTGCGACAGTGCCGCAGTTTAAGGCGAATCGCGCGAAGTATCCGGAGAATCTGAATAGCCTAAGCTATCTGGATTTCCAAAAAATCGACTGGCAGGGGATGAAGGACCGCTGGATCGAGGAGGCGAAGAAAAGCCCAACCGCAAAAGCGGTGAGCTTTGAGAAAGACGGTGGGCCGTCCACGGCTGCCGATTGGCTCTCGCTGATGAAACCACAGGTCTTCGCGCGGCATCTGCACTTCTCTTCCAGTGTCTCGTGGAAAGATGCGAAGGGGATCCACTGGGACCAGTGGGTGGAATAGCGTTGCGATGAGTGTTTTTTCCTTTCCTACAATTGCGCTGCTATTGGCCGCAGCACTCTGCGCGAGTTCTTCGGCAGAAGCTCAGGAAAATCAAGAGGGGAAAAAGACACCGATTGAGGTCGCGGTCGAGCGCGTCAACGTAGGAGTAGTTGTCACCGATCGCAACGGGCACTTCGTCGAAGGGCTGCGGCGCGAGGACTTCCGGGTACTCGACAACGGGATCGAGCAGCCGATCAATGGATTTACCGCGATTGAGGAACCGGGACAGGTATTGCTGCTCATTGAAGCTGGTCCGGCCGTTTATCTGCTGGAAAGCGGCCACGTGTGGGCCGCCAATACGTTGCTCGATGGATTGGCAGCGGACGATCGCGTTGCGGTGGTGAAATATGCGGATTCGCCCGCGACACTCCTTGATTTCACTGCGGACAAGCGGGCTGTGGATGCGGCCTTCGGGCAATTGCGTTTCAATCTAGGTTTTGGCTCGCTGAATCTATCATCGAGCGTTTCGAAGGTGCTGGAGTGGCTTGCGAATGTTACTGGCAAGAAGACCATTGTTTTGCTCTCGACGGGAGTAGATACTTCTTCATCGAACGAGGCGGCGCTGTTGATGCAACAGCTCAAAGTCAGTGACGTTCGCCTATTGGCTGTTTCGCTGGCGGGCGGCTTACAGAACACTCAGTCCCGCAGCAAAAAGAAATCGGCAACAAAAGACTCAGGAGAGACGGCGCAGCAGCTCGAGCAAGCTGGACTGCTCTTGAGACAGATAGCGGAATCGACAGGAGGCCGAGCCTACTTTCCCGCTAGCGCAAAAGAATTCGACTCCGTGTACGCGGAGATCGCGCAGCTAATCCGTCATGAGTATAGCTTGGCGTTCGCGCCGACCATTCGTGACGCTCAGATTCACTCCATAGAAATCCGAGTTAACGCTCCACAAACCCCGGCGTCTAGCAAGCAGGCCGCTGGCTATCGTGTCGATCACCGCCAAGCCTACATCGCGCCTGCGACCAGGTAGCGGGCCGACTTCGAGCCAGCCTCAAGACTTTGGAATGTAGGTTCACTCGATGTCTTCCGACGCGCCGGGCGTTGGCGCGGTGGATTCGAGATGGATTTCAGGGAGATTCGCTGAGCGAAGCTGCTGGTTCAGTGCGGGCAAATCGGTTGCCTTGAGAGCGGCCCACTGTTTCATGACTTCTGAAAGACCCTTCTCTGTTTGTTTCAAGGCGTTGGATTGCGCGAGGGTTGGGGTCGCGTCGGCGCGGTCGACTTCTCCGTAGAGTGCGCCGATTTCGCCGCTCACGCTGCTGAGAGTTGGAGTGGGTGCTGCCGCTCCGCGCGGACCGCCGCCACCGCCAAGAAGGCCGGCTGCCTTTTTATCGAGCGCGGAAATCGCGTCGGCTAGCGGACCAGTCGTTTGTTTGGTTAGCTTTTGCAATTGTTCGCGGGCCGAGCGAGCTTCTGCCAGCGCTCGCGAACTCTCGCTCATCATGGCGGCAAGGCGCGACTGCATTTGGAACATCTGCGCGAGGCCCGCGGCGGGGGTCTTCACGCGCGGATCCATCTTGACGGTGAGCGGCTCGGAATATGCGTGGCCGTTTACGGTGAGTTTGACGGTGTATTGCGCCGGCAGAGCCAGGGGACCCTGCGGAGTAAGCGGCGTGTCGCCGGGGATCGCGGAGATGGGATAGTCGTAGCGCGGTGAGTTGGGCGCGGTGTAGTGGAGATCCCAAACCCATCGATGCATTCCGGCGCTTGCGGGGAGCACGCCGGTTTTGCGAATCCAATACGTGGGAATCAGCTGCTTGGCAAGCTCTTCCTCGGTCGGCCCCGGCTTGTCGGTGCTTGTGTAGCGGCGGACGAGTTTGCCCGCGGCGTCGAGAATCTTGAGGGTCACCAGGCCGGAAGCCGGTTGGGCAAGGAAATAATCCAAGACGGCTCCATCGGGGGGATTCTGGGCGGTGGGTTCATCCGGCGGGATGGGCGTGTCCGGATTCGTGCTGCGGCGGACGCGATAAGCGGCGCCGGGCTTAAAGAGGAAGGCTTCAGCGCTCTGCATGGTTGCGCTGATTTGGCGGAGCGGCGTGATGTCGTCGAGGATCCAGAAGGAACGCCCGTGAGTGGCAACGACCAGGTCATCGTCATGAATCCAAAGATCGCGCATGGCGGTGTGGGGCAGATTGAGCTGCAGAGACTGCCAGTGGTCGCCGTCATCGAAGGAAACCCAGACGCTTTTTTCGGTGCCGGCGAAGAGCAGGCCTTTGCGGATGCCGTCTTCGCGGACGGTGTCGACGGGAGCGTCATCCGGCAAGCCAGCGGTGATGAGGCGCCAGGTCTTGCCGCCATCATGAGTGCGATAGATGTAGGGATGAAGATCATCGATGCGGAAGCGGCTGACGGAGGTGTAGGCGGATTCGTCATCGAAATGGGAAGCAACGATTTGCGTGACTTTGCTCCACGGAGTCAACTCGGGTGGGGTGATATTTTTCCAATTGGCGCCGCCGTCGCGGGTGGTCCAGATTAGGCCGTCGTCGGTCCCCGCCCACAGCGTGTTCAAGTTTTTGAACGACGGAGATAGGGCGTAAATGACACCGCGTTGCTTGTCAGCGTTGGCGTCCTTACTGGCGGTGTTGCCTACACTCGCAGGGATTCCGGAGTGTTCCCGCGAGAGATCACCGCTGATGGTTTGCCAGGTCTGACCTCTGTCGGTGGTTTTGAAGAGATAGTTTGCCGCGTAATAGAGGACGTGCGGATCGACGGGAGAAAACAGGATGGGCTGGGTACGATCCGCGCGGTACTTGGGATCAGCTACAGGAATTGGCGAAACGTTTTGCACCTGGCCGGTGCTGAGCGAGTAGCGCGAGACCTCGCGGCGGCCGGCGCCGTAAATACTGTCTGGATTCAGAGGATCAGGCGCGGCGTAGCCGTATTCGATCACTCCGACGGGATGCCAGTCACGAAACGTGATTTCGCCGTCGTTGCCACGGCTGGAAACGCAAACGGAGCCGCTGTCCTGCTGACCGCTGCAAACGAGATAGGGAAATGAGTAGCTGGTCTGGACGTGATACAGCTGGCCGGAAGCCTGGTTGTACCAAGAGCTCCACGTTTTGCCGCCATTGGCGGTTACAAGCGCGCCTTGATCGCTAACCAGAAGAATGATGCTCGGGACGTTCGGGTTGATCCAAAGATTTTGATAGTCGTCGCCGCCGGGCGCGCCACGAAGGCTCATCCAGGTCTTGCCGCCGTCAGACGATTTCATTGTGACGATGCTTGCGGTGTAGAGGACATCGGGATTCTTTGGATCCACTTTGGGGACTGGGAGATCGCCGCCCCCAATGCGAAGGGCGGGCCGAGTATCGGTGGTGATGCGTTGCCAGTTTTCTCCCGCGTCTTCGGAACGATAGATACCGAGATCGGAACCGGGAGAATTGTCGGCGTGCTCGCTGGCAACGGTGGCGTAGAGACGGCTTGTCTGGCTGGCGGCGATAGCAACGTCAATTTGGATGATGCCCTTCGGCAGACCGTTTGTTAAGGGACGCCACGTTTTCCCACCGTCGGTGGACTTGAAAAGCCCGCCGCCGCTGGATTGGTACTGGTTGCCGTCTTCCCAAGGACCGAGACGAACTTCCCACAACGAGGCGTAGACCACCTCGGGATTGGAGGGATCGATTTCCACGTCCGAACCGCCGATGTTTTCGTTCTTGTAAAGGACTTTTTGCCAATTCTGGCCACCGTCGGTGGAGAGAAAGATGCCGCGCTCGTCGTTTGGGCCATAGGGATGACCGAGAACGGCGGCGAGAACATGGTTGGGGTCGCGCGGATCGACGGCCAAACCGGGAATTCCCTGGCCGTTGCGCAGTCCAAGATGTGCCCACGTTTTTCCGGCGTCGGTTGATTTGTAAATGCCGTCGCCGACGGAAAGATCGGGGCGCGCGAGTCCTTCGCCACTCGAGACGTAAATAATGTTGGGATCGGAAGGAGCTACGGCGATTGCGCCGATAGACTGTGTCGGCTGCGCATCAAAAATGGGAGTCCACGTGCGGCCAAAATCGTCCGTCTTCCAGACGCCGCCATTGACAGCGCCCATGTAGAAAACATTGGGCTGGCTCGCCACGCCGCAAGCCGCCCGAGTTCGGCCTCCACGGGTCGGCCCGATCATGCGCCAGCGCATCTCCTGGTAGGTGCTCTCTGGGAACTGTTGCGCCTTGCTGAACTGTGCGCATGGAAAAACGCACATGAGGACGAGCACAACTTTCAGGAGACGGTTCCATCGCATCATTTGACACCTCAGAAGATTTAAGACTCCCCGGCGGCAACCAACTGCCGCGGAGCACTATGAACGCAGTCGCGGAAAAGTTCAATGCCGCAGCACCATTTTTTTGTATAGAGAAAGCGGCGTAGAGAAATTGAGTGAAAGCGCTGGGTGCTACTCGAAATCCTTCAGTGTTTTGGCCATGCTGCTGAGGCGATCGTCCATCAAGGCGAAGACCGTGCCAGGTTCAAACGTGCCGTTGCCATTTTTGCTGCCTGCGGTGTAGCCGGTCAGAATTTCGATACCTTGTTCGACCCGCCCCACGGGCCAGATGTGAAACTTTCCGCCGGCGACGGCTTCGAGAATATCTTCGCGGAGCATCAAATCTTCCACGTTGGATTCCGGCATCATCACGCCCTGCGTGCCGGTGAGCCCCTTAATGCGGCAGACGTCGAAGAAGCCTTCGATTTTTTCATTGATGCCACCGATGGCCTGGATAGCGCCTTGTTGGTTGATCGAGCCGGTCACGGCGATATCCTGACGGAGCGGCAATCCGGATAGCGCGGAGGCGAGCGCGTAGATTTCCGTGGAACTAGCGCTGTCGCCGTCGACTCCTGAGTACGATTGCTCGAAGCAGATGCTGGCAGCCAAAGAGAGAGGCTTGTCCTGAGCGAATTGGCTGCGCAGGTAACCCGCGATGATGTGCATGCCTTTGTCGTGGAAGCGGCCGCTGAGATTGGCTTCGCGCTCGATGTTGATGAGGCCGGTTTTGCCAAGGGCGGCAGTCGCGGTGATGCGCACAGGTTTGCCGAAGGAATAGCCGCCGATTTCGAGGACACTGAGGCCATTCACTTGGCCGACTCTTGAGCCTTCCACGTCTACAAGCAAGGTTCCTTCCTGGATCATTTCGCGGATGCGCGTCTCGATGAGGTTGTGGCGTTCCATTTTCGAGGACAAAGCACCGCGCACGTGGGCCGCGCGAACCACGGATTCTCCGGCCGCTGCCGCGTTGTAGTGGGCTTCACGCGCGAGATCGGCAATGTCGATGAAGCGCGCGGTCACCTTGTTTCTTCGGCCGGCTTGGCGGACGCCATATTCGAGCATGGCGGCGAAGGCGCCGCGGTCGAAGGGATAAAGACTTTCTTTTTCGGAGAGCGCACGCAGGCGTCCGGCATATTCGGCGATGACACCGTCGCTCATGGCCATTTCTTCGTCGAACTCGACGCGGACCTTGAAGATTTTGCGGAAGTCTTCTTCGTATTCGTAAAGCAGCTCGTACAAGGACCGGTCGCCGATGAGGATCACTTTTACATTGATGTCGATGGCTTCGGGCTTCTGTGCGCTGCCACCGAAGGGATAAAACATTTCGAGCGGCTGAATCTCCAGGCGGTTGTGGTTGAGCGTGCGCTTTAGCGCTCGCCACACACCGACTTCCGACAGGGCTTCCAGCGAATACATGATCAAGAACCCGCCATCAGCGCGAAGGAGCGAGCCGGCGCGCAGGTCCATAAAGTCGCTGGTCCAGCCGCCGCGCGTGTCATAGGCGCGCTGAATGGTGCCGAACAGATTGGCGTAGGTTGGCGTCGTCTCGAAAATGACCGGTGATTTGTCATCGTTGTCGTGCGCGAGAATCACGTTGACGCCGTATACGCGGAAGGGATCGCGCTCCGGACCAGCTGGCGCCTTAGGCAGGCCGTCGGGAGTCTCTTCGTCGTGTTCACCTTCGCCCTCGCGCTCCTTGAAAGGGTCAAGATTGTCGAGGAGATGATGACGCACTTCCTCCAAATATTCTGCGACGCTGTTACCAGGATATTTCTCCTTGAGTTCCTCGATCACGCCGTCGACCAGCACGGACGCGGCCTCCTGCTCGAGATAGCTTAATTCGCTAGCCAATTCGCGAGAGAGCGTCAGCGTCTTGCGGTAGACGACCGTGAATTCCTGGCGGAACTGTTCGTACTTGCGCTCGATGTCCTCCGCCACGGGGCTTTCGAGTTTGCCTTCGTGCACCATTTTGGAGATGTCCTCGATGGGCACCATCTGGCCTTCAAGCACTGGGAAAATTTCCGGCAGCGCCACGGCACCGACCTGCATGTGGCCGAGCGCGAATTGTTCGCGCGCGATCCGACGGGTGAAGTCGTCCATCAATTCTTTTTCACGCACGGTAAAGCGTTCGACGATGCGTCCCTTTTGGCGCTGGAAAGGCTCGCCCTCAAACACTTGTGGAATGCGGCGGCGCAGAAAGTCGATGCCCGCCTGCATGTCTTTTTTGAAGGCATTGGCTTGCCCGCGAGGGAGTGCCAGCAACCGGGGACGGTCCGTTAATTTGAAATTGTTGACGTAGCACCGGTCCAGGGATTCTTTCGTGGGAGGGTGAAGCTCTTCGATCATGCGCGCGATCGTGCCGCCGCGGCTCGTGCCGGCCAATCCGCAGACGAAAACGTTGTAACCGGGGGCGGAAAGTTCCGCACCCATCTTCAAGGCGCGCAGGGCACGTTCTTGTCCGATGAAGCCTTCGCGCAACTCGGCTTGCGCGGTGGTTTCGAAGGGGATGCGCGAAAGTTCGCACCTCCAGCGCAGTTTCGCTGCCGGCAGCTCTGTAGGTTTCGGGGCAGGTTTGGTCGTCATGAAATACCTTCGAGCGCGTTACTCTAGCACACTCAAGTGGCGCTCCAACGGCGAGACTAGGCAAGTGTTATCGAGCCGTTATCGGAGGGCTCTCGGGCCGCTCCATATAGACCGCCAGGACTCCCGCGGCGGTGGCCACCAGGACCGGGCCAAGGACCAGGCCGAGCATCCCAAACAGGCCGACACCACCAAGAACGCTGATGAAAATCACCAAGGCGCTGAGTTCAGTGCGGCCGCCCAGCAACAATGGCCGAAGAACGTTGTCGACGATTGCGGAGACACCGGCACAAATCGCGAGCAGCACAATAGCGCGGCCCCAATGGCCCGTGAACCCCAGCCACAGGGCCGCAGGGACGAAGATCAGGCCAGAACCGACCACCGGCACAAGTGAGAAAAAGGCCATAGCTACGCCCCAGAAGAGCGGCGCACGCAAACCGACACTCACAAAGCCAAGGCCCCCAATAGCTCCTTGAATGGCGGCCAGGCTCAAGCTAGTGGTCACGCTCGCGGAGATGAGATCTCGCGTTTGCGACATCATCGCTTCACGATGATCGGCGTCAAAGGGAAGAATGCTCCGGATTCCGCGGATGAACTGATCCGCATCGCGGAAAAAATAGAACATCGCAAAGATCATGACGAAGAGGTCGAAAATAAAAGCCGCGATATTAGCCAGGATGGTGCCGAGGCGTTCCGCGAGGAAGCCCGCTTCTTTCTGAATACCCTGGGATAACATTTCCAGCACATCGGCGTTGGGATCGAGGCCGGGAACGTGATGCGCGAGCCAGGACCAGGTTTTTGCCAACACGGGAGCTTGCTGCACCTGAAGTGAATGCTGCACTCCGCGGGAAATGGAAAGAGCTTCGCGAATGAACAGAGTGGTCAGGAGAATCACCGGGACGATCAAGACGAGGGTCACGACCAGTGTGCTTAAGACGGCGGCTTTCTTCGCGGAGAAACGCCGCAGCAGCCAGTGGTGCATCGGGTAGAAGAAAATCACCAGGATGGCCGCCCAGCCCAGCGCCGCGAGGAAAGGCTCGTAGATCCTGTAGACAAAATAGATGAGCAGGAGCAACACGCCGTAGGAAAGAACCGTGGTCAAACGGTCACTCGTGGTGCTGTTCGTGGAAGGAGCAGAGTTCATGGACGTACTATACTGTTGATAGGGCGAGCGAAGATTGATAGTTTTTTGTGCAAGCTCCACCGGGTCGCGTGCGGATCACCGAGCCAAATTCTCATGTCTACTAAGTCCATCCCCCTTAGTTCCTACCAGATACGCCTCCTTGCTGTACTTGCTTTAATCAATTTTGTCAACTTCGCCGCACGGCAGGTCTTTGTTCCGCTGATTCCGTTGTTGCGCGAGCATCTCCACGCTACCGATGCACAGCTTGGCTCGCTGCAGATGTTTCTGCTGGTGGTGCTTGCCGGGGGGAGCATCCCTTTCGGATTCTTCGCCGACCGTTTCAGCCGCAAGAGCATTATCGCTATAGGGGTCCTATTCTGGAGCGCGGCGACTTTTGCTGGCGGGCTCGCCTCCAGTTTTTTCTTTTTCTTGATCGCCAGGTCGGTCGTCGGACTTGGCGAAGCGGCTTACGCTCCCGCGGCCCAATCCATGATTTCCGGGGCCTTTCCCCAGGAACGCCGCGCCGTCGCACAAGCCATTTTCGCTGTGGGAATGTTGCTGGGAGGAGCTGCCGGCCATGCTCTTGGCGGAATCGTCGGTCCGCGGTGCGGCTGGCAGGAAGCACTTTTCATCGTGGCTTTCGCCGGTATCGTCCCGGGGATTGCCCTTTTCTGGATTGACGATCCGCCCCGCGGCCCGCGCACAGAAGTTGTGCCTATCGCGCGGCTTCTTCAGGTTCCTGCGTTTGTCGCGATGATTTGTGCCGGGATTTGCATCACTTTTTCGAGTGTTTCGCTTCTAACGTGGAGCACGGACTTCGCGGTGAACTACAAGGACTTCAGTTTGCGCGAAGCTTCAGTTTCGCTTGCGATCATCGGTCTACTGTCGGCATTGCTCGGCGTGTTGACGGGCGGGTTCGTGGCGGATCGTCTGCATCGCAGTTTTTCCTATGGGCGGATTATCGCCGTCGTGGCTGCGTTCCTGCTCGCGGCCCCATGCCTGTTGCTGGCCATTCAATCGGAAGAAAAATCCACTGTGCTCATCAGTCTTTCGATTGCGTTCTTTTTCATGTCCTGGTATCACGGACCGGTTACCGCCGTTCTGCATGACATGATGCCGCGGCGTGCGCATGCTACTTCCGTCGGCGTGTACATGTTTGCCACGCAATTGATCGGCGGCCTCGGCCCACTAGTAGTGGGGAGAATTTCCGACCTTCACGATCTGCAACTGGGATTGCAAATCGCGGTTGCGGTTCTGGTTTGCGGCGCGCTGCTGATGCTGCTCGTCATTCACTTTATTCGCCGCGACGGCATCCGCCATCCCACCCTCGATGCGTTCCACGCCGAGCCCGGCGACTGATCCGTCAAAAAAAAGGCGAGCCGAGGCTCGCCAAATCGCGTTCAATTCAATTGTCGATGATCCCTACTTGATGCCGACCTGGGCGATGAGGCGTAAGACATCGTCATGGGCCACGTCGTAGAGCGGTCGCACATCGGCCTCTTCGAGGCGTTCGCGCAAATACTCGGCGGCGACAAAGCTGGCTTCGCGATCGGTCAAATCGCGCCCGGACTTCTCGCGAAATTTGACGAATGCGGTGTGTGCCAGTCCCACTACGTGGGCCTGGCCATCGACAAAAAACTTGGTGTCAATCGTGTCCGAGTGGCGCGTGGCGATGCCGTTCCACATATGCGAGAAGCGGCACTGATAGGTCTCGCCGCTCAATTTGGAACTCACTTCGAAGGCGCCGATGAACTGGCTCATGGCGCCGGTGTTTGCGAGTACTGGGCGAGTGGTCACGCAATCTCCCTCTTGGCTGTTCTTCTTCCCAATTTCAATTTTCGATTTTCCAGTTTCCTATCGGCTGACGGCGGCGGCAGTTTCCACCTGACTGTAGCTGCGAATTGCCGCCCCCACTCCTGCCCCGCTGGGCACACGGAAGCCTTGATCGAGCAAGCACTTTTCCAGCGCCGCCAGGAACAGCAGAACGAAGGGCTTCTGGCTGCAGTAGCCCATCAAGCCCACGCGCCAGATCTTGCCTTTCACCGGGCCAAATCCGCCGGCGATTTCAATATTGAATTCGTCCAGCAGCTGGTTACGGATCTTGTTGTCGTCAATTCCGGCGGGAATCATGACCGCCGTCACCGTTGGCAAACGATCTGCGGGATTCTTCACCAGCAGATCCAGCCCCATGGCTTCGAGGCCCGCGATCAGCGCAAGCTGATTCAGACGATGGCGCTCCCAACGCGCCTCGAGGCCTTCTTCCATCACCAGGCGCATGGCTTCGCGCAACGCGAAAATCAGCGAAATCGGCGGCGTGTGATGGTACAGCCGGTCTTTGCCCCAATAATTCATCGCCGTCGTCAGGTCGAAATACCAGCTCTGCACTTTCGTCTTGCGCTTGCGAAACACCTCTTCGGCAGCAGGGCTCACCGTAATCGGAGACATCCCCGGCGGCGCGCTGATTGCTTTTTGCGAGCCACTGAAGCAAATATCAATCCGCTGCTTGTCTACATCAAGCGGGACCGCGGCGAGTGACGCGACGGTATCCACAACCAGCAACGCACCGAATTCGTCCGCGACCTTGCGGTAGGCATCGACGCCGGTGAGCACGCCAGTCGATGTTTCGCCCTGCGCGAAACCGATAATCTTGATCTGCTTGCCCTTGCCCGCACGGCGTATGTCTTCCGCATCCACCGGCTTGCCGTACGGCGCCTCGACCTTGATGACTTTGGACGATGCCCGCATAGCAATCTCGAACATGCGTTCCGAGAAAACGCCGTTGACTGCGACGATGGCTTCGTCGCCTTCTTCCAGCGTGTTCAAGACCGACGCTTCAATCCCGCCTGAGCCCGACGCTGAAAGCGGCATGGTGATGCGGTTTTCCGTCTGGAAAATCTGGCGCAGCAGGATTTGCGTCTCGTCCATGCAGCCCTTGAACCATGGGTCCATGTGCCCCACCAGCGGCGTGGCCATCGCGCGATAGACGCGCGGATCAATGGAAGACGGCCCGGGAGTCAGCATCAACCGCACTGGAGGATTGAGTTCACCAACGTGTTGCGTCATGACGTTTTGACCTTCGTTTTCTGGCGCATGATTCGCGCGTTTGAAATTCGGACCGGCCGCGAAAACGCTCTCAGGGACATTTCCTGCCACGGCGGGAAACCTAATTTTCGCGCAATCCCAACACCCGCGCAACCGACAATTTGGCTGTAAAGCCGTGCACGGCTGGTTTCAAAAGATGCGTTTAGTTAGAGGTACTCTGCAGGTTTCGCGATGTGCATGCAGCAGACAGGACCTTACTAATGTCGGCCGAGGTTCTGATTTACCAACCGGCTGTAGACCAGACTCAGATAGCTTTGGAGTTGTCGGGCCTGCGACGGATTCTTTTCTCTCTGGATCATCGTGGCAAGAATGGGCTCCAAAAACCGGCCGTAAGCTTTCAAGGTTGCGGTGTCTTGCTCCGCGAATGCCTTCTCGACTTCTTTCACCGTCGCCGGCGTAATGAGTTCCAACCGGCCCACAAAGACCCGCACCGTTTGCGCAGGCGCGGGCTTGATCGAAAGCGGCAGCACCTCATTCACAAATGCAGACGGAACGATATACAGCAGCCGGCTGCCTTCCTCGAACCAGGAACTCCTCCAGGTTTCGACCATGGCCTGAGCTTCGTCCTGGTAGAGACCCTGCGCCACTAAGATTCCTGCCAGATCCCGAGCCAGATCATCAATGTTGGCGTTCAGTTCTGGCTGATCCAGGATCGCTTCTTCAGTGAGTACGTCGCCGATACGGTAGCCCACTCTCTCGCCCCGACGCTCGAAGAGGACCGTCCTCGGAATCTCTTGATCGCCAAGATTCTTGACCCGCAGCTTCCCGGTCGTCTCCGGCGTCGCCGAAAGCGGTACGGAAAACGTGGCGACACCGCGATAAAAAAGAAATTTTTCCTGTTGCTCGCCTGCCGGGGCCTTCACGCGCAAGGGGGTTGATGAAGTCATTCGCGCAGCGAAATAGTGATTGTTTCGATCTTCGCCAGGGAATTCCGGTCTCCCAGATGGCGCAAGCGTGACGGAATCCCAGGAGATGCTTCCGCTGGCGCCTGCGTTATGAAGATATTCACTATAAAAATTTCCCGTCGGTTCGACACGGCTGGCATGTGGATACCATTCCGTGATCACACCCTTGGCGAAACTCACGTTCACGGATACCGTCTCCTCTTTTGAACTATAAAAATACAGGACTGGCGTTTCCATTCGCACCGTGCCGCGCAGCCCGAGTTTGAAACCCGGATCGCGAAAGTGCTCGACGAAGGAGGGTAAGTCTGTAGACCCGATCAGCGGTGACCATTCGACAGCCTGTCCGTCGCTTCCGGCAATCGAAGTGAAGGTGCCCCATTCGTGGGCAGTAAGGCCGGAGTAGACCGGTCTGGCATCCCTGCCCAACGAACGGGGCTGCGGGTTATGTAGTGGCGGGTCTTCAGACCCGCTCGTCGTGTTGTTCGCAAATGTGAGACCACAAGCCAACAAAACGTAGACCGCTAAGAGCAATGGCTTTCGTGACATGGCCGGCCTTCCTGACGCCGTTGGCGTTCGGTGTTCCGTTTACATCCAGCCAAGACGCGAACTGGCCCGCCGGTGTTAACAAAGCTTTGAATACATCGAGCCGGTGAGACGTTATCTAAAATCTAAGCCTTCGCCGCCCGCGCGGGCAATGCGCAGAAGCTGCCCTCCGCAAAACCTTCCGCTTCCACGCCGAACGCGTGGTCGAACCGCGCGCGGTAGTTTTCCCATGCCAGTGTCGAGGTGAGTTCCACCATCTGCACCTCTGTGAACTTCTCCCGCAGTCTCGTAAAGAGCATGTCGGGAACTTCGACGGGAGTTTGCGTCATGGCGTCGGCATATTCCAGCACCAGCTTTTCTGTCTCGGAAAACAGTTCGCTGGTCCGGTAGCTAGGCAGGGCTGCAATCTTTTCTGCGGAGACGCCGCTGGTTCTGCTGACCGCAGAACCAATATCAATTCAAAACGGACAACCGACGAGCGTGGCCACCCTCAATTGCCCCAGGTTCTTCAGTGCCTCGTCCACAAGATGGCTGGAGAGCAGCGATTGTTCCATCTGTCCGTAGCCCCAAAGAATCCTCCCGTGATGTGCGGCGATCTTCACGGGCATCACCAGCCGCCCGATTTTGCGTTTCACCATCGAATAAAGAGTGCGCGTGAAGAGCCCCTGTAGCAGTCCCTGCTTACTCGGGTCAGCCCCGTCGATCCGTGCCATGGCTGTTTGCCTCCTGCAACATTCGACACAAGTTTAGCGGAGACGTCCGCGGGTGCAGTAAAAAAAATAGGACAGACATTCCCGTCTGTCCCAGGCACTTCTCAATACTGTAAGTTAAGCGGCGATGGTTTGTTGGGTGAGCAGGTGCGCAGGGACTTTGCGGAGATCCCAAACGATTCCGAGCCAAGACATGACCTTCAGCGTGTAATAGGTGATGTCAATTTCCCACCAGAAGAAGCCTTGCCGCGCCGAAGCCATGAAGTGATGATGATTGTTGTGCCAGCCTTCGCCCAGGGTGAGCAATGCGAGGAGCCAGTTGTTGCGGCTGGTGTCCGTGGTTTCGTAGCGGCGTGAACCGAAAAGGTGCGACAGCGAATTGATGGTAAACGTGTCATGCCAGAGCAGCACTGTACTGAGGCAGAAGCCCCAGATGAACAGCGGCCATCCGCCGATCAGCCAGAGCACGACTGCAAGCGTCACCGGCGGGATCATGTGGTACTTGTTCAGCCAGCGTAGTTCGGGAAACTTGGCGAAGTCGCCGATGTATTCAAGCCGCGTATCATTGTATTTATCGGAAATGATCCAGCCGACGTGCGACCAGAAAAACCCGAATAGCGTGGGCGAATGCAGGTCCAGTTCCTGGTCCGAATGCCGGTGATGATGGCGGTGATGCGCCGCCCACCACAATACGCCCTTCTGCGAAGAGGTCATGGCCATGAACGCGATCACAAACTGGAACAAGCGGCTGGTCTTGAAAGAGCGGTGCGAAAAATAACGGTGATAGCCCGCGGTGACGAAGAACATTCTCACGACCAGCAGGCCCAAGCACGCCACCACGTAATACCAGTGAAAGGGCATGAAGAAAATCAGCAGTGAGGCGAGGTGTACCAGCGCAAAAGGCAAGGAGAGAATCAGGGAAATCCGCGAGCCATTCGGCAGCGGTATTGATAAATAGCGAGAAGCTGAAGCCATCCGGCAAAATCCTCCGCGTCCAGGGTTGCGACGCTAATGAATGCATTCTTTCCGCGAGCGCAAGAGATCCAGCCGGAACTTCGCGCCACGAACCAACTTTTTCAGTGTACGGTCGCGCAGAAGAAGGGTCAAGCGCAACGAAGTACAGGTTACAACCACTTGGATGCCCAAGAGTACAGGTTCGTTGCGAAAATTCACGAATATATCGAAGAAAGCCCCCGGGGCCTGCGTAACGAGGGGCACGAGAATTCTGTGCGAAGAGTGTGCTATCGTCGCTGTGCACCGATAAAATCAGGAGTAACGGCCCTGAATTGGCACAAGGGCCACACGGAAAAATGGCTGAACGTCCCGTACTCGTTGGACTTATCCCGCAAGTTGTGGTGATTGATGAAGGCGACCAGGTTTCCTGGATCTCCGACGCGGGCAATTTGCGCGTGGAATTCGACGTGAACCGCTGCCCGTTTTCGTCAAACGTCTTTCAAGCGCCGGCCGGTATGCGCCTGCTCAGCGGCCCGCCGCGCCCCGGCAGCAAAGCGGCCACCTACAAATACCGCCTATGGCTGAACGACCAACTCGTGGGCCACGGTGAAGTCATACTACGCGAAAAATAGCTCACTTATACTAAGAAAAAGGTGGCGGACGTGCCGCCGCTATTGAATTCTCAATTCCAGCACTACTTGGGGTTGGTTGCAGTTGCCTTAGCCTGCTTGGCGATAATCATGCCCTTGATCTTGTCGTAGGTCGCTTGTGGAATAATTTTCTTCGTCACCAGGTCAGTCTTGACCCGGTAGGGACGGCCAGCAATGATTTTAGCGGAGTAGGCTTTGCCGATACCCGGTAACGCGTCTAGTTGGTCGGCGGTGGCGCTATTGATGTCCAGCAAATCCCCTGACTTGGGAGCAGCGGCTTGCGCTGCCTGCGCATCGGGTTTCGCGGGCGGCGGGGTCGCCTGAGGACGCGCGATCGCAACCGAGACGGCAAATAACAATACGAACGCCGCCAGAGACTTCTGAATGAATTGTTTTTTCATTTCCTGCGCTCCTTCGAGTAAAAGCAAGAATCAAGGTTTCTAACTTCTTGCGGAAGCCTTATAGCCTGCTTTGATGGCATCGGTTTCTGTCATGTATCTGCCCTGCTTGGTTCTGCCATACCAGCGTGTACCGAGCTTATGATACACGCCGGACTCGGTATTCACCCAGACCATGGCAGCGTTTTTTCCTGGCGAAGATTTCTGAGTAGGCGCCGTCGTTGAGGAGGGTGGCTTCGCAGTACCACCGTGTGATGGCGCTGCGTTTGATATACCTGCGGCAGGCCAATCATTTGAATTGTTCTTCTTGGTTGCGGGCGCACCATCAGCGCTCCTTTTCTCCGCCGATTTGTTTGCGTTCGAGTCGGTTTTGATTTGATCTGCAGTTTGCTGGACCGACTGTGCGCGAGCGGCAGTGTTACCGGCGATGAGAAGCAAGCCCGCGAACACAATGCAGGTTTTCGTAAGCCTTTTCATTTTTAGAATATCCTTCCTTTTTCGGCGGCTGACCTATCGGAGAAGTTCTTTCGAATCGAATGCGTTGGTCGCGGTCTGGGCGTTCCAGGGGGCGCCTCAAAAGCCGCTCGCGGGAACAGCTCATCATGCGCAGAAGTATATCAGGAGTTAATAAAATATACAGTACATTGGCGTCATTTGCGCCGGGCGTCAAGGGTGTGTCCGCACAAGAGTTAACCGGGAACTTTAGCCCTAAATCTAAGGAAACTATGAGGTAGGGAAATTTGCGCTAGTCAGGAACCTTTGAGCGCGTTACTTTGAAGCTTGAGTCCGCGTCTTTAACATGAGCGGACACAAGCGGGTATTTGCAAGGGGACATTCATGACCGGGTACAGGGAGCAATTCAGCCGATTGGGCTTGCTAGTACTTCTTTTTGCGGGAGCTGGCCGGGCGGAAGGCCCCGCATCTTCATCGCCGGGTCAAGGCCGGGGGCCAGTAGTGACAGAAAGGCTGACACAAAGGCCCGAGGACGGCCGGGGCCTGCCGCTCATTGGGAAAATTACAGCGATCAGCAAGGGATCCATGGAATTGGCCAAGCCGGACGGGTCGACGGCTACCGTGAAACTCACGGATAAGACGGAATACCACAGGGATCGGCGAAACGCGAAGCTGGCGGATTTCAAAGTCGGCGACCTGGTGTTCGTTCGAGGCGACGAAAACGCGGACCATAGCGTTACGGCCCAGTTGATCGGCGGGCGCTCCGGTGGTGGGCCCGATGGCGGCAAAGGATTTGGCGCTGGCGGCGGGTTCGGCGAACTCGGAAAAGATTTCGTCGTAGGGGAAGTGAAATCCATCGACGCGCCAAGCCTCACGGTGTTACGGCCCGATAATGTCACCCAGACGCTGGAGCTGAACGAGGAAACGTCGCTGCGCCGAGGGCGTGAAAGCGTCACCATGGCCGATATCCAGCCGGGGGATCACGTGGTGATCCGCGGAGCGGTGCAGAACAATGCGTTTGTGCCAAAGAACGTGATGGTCCTTTCTCCTGAGCAATGGCAGCGCATGGAGGAAATACGGAAGGCGAACGGGATCGGGCCATCCGGAAATGTGCCGGCAGGAAAAAAACCAGCGCCTGCGCCACAGAGTAATCCGCCGCAATCCTAGTTCGTTCACGGAGACCTAGATTTGAAGTCTTTTGCTCGTGCCATCCTCTTAGCTCAGATCATTGTCCTTCTTCTTGCGCCAATCTTGCTTGCGCAAGACACGGTCCCGCCTCCACAAGCACAGACGGCGCAGCCCGCAAGCGCACCAGCCGCACCGCCAACCTATGAAATCAATGGTTCGGCGCGCAGCGGTAAGACTCCACTGCCCGGCGTGAGCGTGACGGCAGCCAATACGTTGACGGGGAAAAAATATTCAGTGGCAACGAATTCCGATGGCAAATTTGCGTTGTCTGGAGTGACGCGCGGAAGGTATGTGGTGCGCGTCGAGTTCATGGGATTTGCTGTCTTTACGCAGGAAGTCGTGCTGAATCCGGAAAACCCGTCCGCGAAAGTGGACGCCGAACTAATTCTTGCATCCCGCCAGCAGGAACAATCGAACAGCGCCATCGCCGCGATGGCGGCAGCAGGCCGTGGCTTTCAGAGCGTGGCAATGGATAGCGCTCTCTCTGCCCTGGCCGGCGGTAGTTCTGGCTTCGGCGGTGCAGGCGGGGGAAGCCAGGGAAACAGCGATCTTTCAAGCCTGCCCCTGAATGGGGCCGGAGCAGAAGGACCAACCGAGTCGGTGAGCATTAGCGGCGCGCAAGGACGCACTCAGGATTTTGGTGGCGGGAGCGAGCAGGATTTGCAGGATCGGATCCAGGAATTTCGCGATCGTATGCAACGCGAAGGCGGTGGTGGGTTCGGTGGGGGTGGAGGCGGCTTTGGCGTCCCTGGCGGGGTAATCGCCATGGGCCGGATGCCCAAGGGATTCAACATCAATCAGCCGCACGGCATCCTCTATTTTTCCGACGATACATCCGCTCTCGATGCGAAGTCGTATTCACTGACTGGAATCGAGTTGCCGAAGGCCGATTACAACCAGTCCCGGTTTGGGGCTAACGTTGGCGGGCCACTGAATATCCCCAAGATTTTTAATGGCGGAAACAAATGGTTCTTTTTTGCTGGATGGAATGGGTCGCGCGGAAGTTCGCCCTACGATTCGTTTTCGACCGTGCCGACGTTGGACGAACGCGCAGGGAATTTCTCCGCCGCGACGTACAACAACGGCAAGCCCGTTCAAATCTTCAATCCCAAGACCGGCCAGCCGTATCAATTTAATGGCGTGCAGAATGCAATCGATCCGTCGTTGATCAGTTCGTCTGCCACAGCCCTCCTCAACTACATTCCGCTGCCAAACATAACGACAACCGCTTCTGGCCAGAACTTTCATTACATAACGTCGGCGGCGAGTAGTTCCGATTCAGTGATTCTGCGGCTAGTCCACAATTTCGGGACCAACAGCGGTCCTGGATTCGGCCCAGTCTTGATCGGAGGGGGTGGAGGTGGTGGTGGTGGAGGCAGACGCCGCTCGCAGAACAATATCAATTTCGGAATGAACTGGTCTCGCAGCTCAAACAACATTGTGAATCAATTCCCTTCCCTTGCCGGGGGAACGGGAACGCAAGGACTGAATGCCAGCGCGGGATGGACCTACGGCAAGGGCCGCGTCACGAATATTTTCCGCGTAAACTACAACCACAATCATGTGTCCACGACGAATCTTTATTCCAACGTTACGGATGTTGCTGGACCGGGTGGCGCGGGAATTGGCGGAATCTCGAATGATCCTTTTGATTGGGGCCTGCCGGGAATCAGCTTCACGTCATTCGGCGGGCTGAGCGGCCCGACACCGCGACGGGAGCTTGACCAGACATACACCATCTCGGAGACAGTTTCGTGGAATCGCGGAAAGCACAACTGGCGTTTCGGCGGAGACTACCGACGTATCTTGCAGAGCTTTCGTTCGGCTAGAAATGCGGAGGGCAGTTTTGTTTTTACCGGGTTCGCGACGTCGCAATACACCACTGGAAGCACACAGCCGGTAACCGATACGGGCTACGATTTCGCCGATTTCCTGCTGGGTTTCCCGCAGCAAACCTCGTTGCAGTCCGGTGCGACTTCCTACAACTTCCGCGCCAACTCCTATGACTTCTTTGTGCAGGACGATTGGAGGTTCCGTCCGAATCTGTCGTTCAACCTGGGATTGCGCTACGAGTACAACGGGCCCTACACCGAAGCGAAGAATCAAATCGCTAATCTGGACGTGGCTCCGGGCTTCACATCGGCTGCTGTTGTGCTGCCGGGACAGAGCGGGCCTTTCGATGGAGCTTTCCCGGTATCGCTCGTCCGGCCGGATCGCAACAATTTTGCGCCGCGCGTCGGGATTGCCTGGAAGCCGCAAAAGCAACTGGTGGTGAGGACGGGATATGGAGTCAACTACAACTTGGCGCAGTACGGCACGATGATCCAGAACTTCGCGTTCCAGCCGCCTTTCGCAATCGTGGGAACGAATACCAGCGACGTCACCACCTTGATTGGCGGGAACCCGTTGACTCTGACCAACGGATTCCCCGCCGCCAGTGGAAACACGGTAACCAACAACTTCGCCGTCAACCCGAACTATCGCCTGGGCTACGTGCAAATCTGGAATCTTGATATACAGGAGAGTTTGCCAGGTACCGTGATGCTGAACGTGGGCTATAACGGCGCGAAGGGCACGCGACTGGACACGGAGCGCGCGCTGGTCACTGCCGGCAATCAACCCTTCATCTACGAATCTTCGGAAGGAAACTCCGTTTTGCATGCGGCTTCCGTGCGCGTGCGCAAGCGCATGGCTAAGGGACTGGCGCTGAGCGCTCAATATATCTATTCCAAGTCCATCGATGACGCGTCCTCGATCAGCGGCGGAGGAAGCGTAGTGGCGCAAGATCCTTTCGACATTTCGGCGGACCGCGGGCTCTCGAGTTTCGATCAGCGGCACAAATTCACAGGAAACTGGATTTACGATTTGCCGTTTGGAGACAACCGGCGATTTGTTTCCAAGGGCGCAGCGAGCCACATCCTGGGCGGCTGGCAGTGGAGCGGTGACTTCACGATTGGTTCCGGGCTGTACTTCACGCCGCGAGTGCTGGGAGGCGCGCTGGACATCGGCCGCGGTGTGAGCGGGTCGCTTCGCGCGAATGTCGTGGCCGGGCAGCCTATATCGATCAGTGATCCGACCACGTTGAAATGGTTCAATACTGCTGCGTTTTGCGCCCCAGGGCCTTTGTGCGTTAATCCGAGTAGTTCCAGTTTCGGCGACGCGGGAAGAAACATCATCGAAGGCCCGGGGCAGTTTGCGATGAACATGTCTCTCAACAAAACGATCACCATCAAAGAGTCCCGCGCGCTGGATCTGCGCATTACGGCGAACAATGTCTTTAATACTGTGCACTTCACTTCCATCAATACGGTCGTGAATTCCTTCACCTTCGGTGAAGTCACCGCGACAGGCAGCATGCGGCGCGTGACAATGCAAGCGCGCTTTCGTTTCTGACGAGAGATGAATATGCAGATGACCAGAAAACTTTTGTCAATCTTTTCCGCGGCAGCGCTGCTCCTGCAAGCGGCAGCCCCTGCGATCGCGCAACAAGCGGAACAGACCAAAGTGAGCGAAGCGCGTATTCAGGTTACGAGCGAACTGGTGCTGGTGAATGTGGTCGCCCACGATAAAAAAGGGAACCTGGTTCGCGACCTGAAAAAGAGCGACTTCACGCTCTTCGAAGATGGCAAGAAGCAGGAGATTTCTACTTTCGATTTCGAGAATGTCGACGAACTGGCGACGGCCGGAGCGGCAGAAGCCACCGTCTCGGGAGTGAGCGGAGCGGGAACCCTGCTGCGCTCCGGAAAGAAAGCGCCGCCATCCCTGGACGCGCGTGACCGCCGCCTGATGCTCTTGTTTTTTGATTTCTCGGCGATGGACCCGGAGCAGATTGACCGGTCCGTAGATGCCGCGAAGAAATTCGTCGGCGCGAAGATGCAGCCTGCCGATTTGATGGCCCTGGTGTCGCTAGCCACAAACATGCATGTGGACTTGGACTTCACGGACGATAAGGACAAGCTCCTGGCGGCGCTGACCTCATACAATTCCGGGCAAGGCCAGGGTTTCGACAACGGAAGCACGGGCAGCTCGGAAGGGGGCGCCGAAACGGGCGGAGCCTTCGCCGCCGACGATACGGATTTCAACACGTTTAACGCCGATCGCAAACTGCTGGCGCTGCAATCGCTAATGCAGGCGCTTGGCAAGTTGCCGCAGAAAAAGAGTCTCATCTATTTCAGCAATGGAATTACGCAGTCCGGCGCGGACAACCAATCGGCGCTACGCGCTGCCACCGCCGCGGCGGTGAAAGCCAACGTATCGATCTATTCGATGGATATCCGGGGCTTGCAGGCATTTCCACCGGGGGGCGAAGCGCAGAACGCTAGTTTGCACGGGCAATCGGCTTATTCGGGCGCGTCCATCCTGAACGACCTGAATGGAAACGCTTCTTCGCAAGACACGCTGGCGACGCTCTCGTCGGATACCGGCGGCAAAGCGTTTTTCGATTCCAATGACTTCGGCACGGTGTTTTCGCAGGTTCAGAAAGACAGCTCGGCCTATTACGTTCTGGGATTCACGAGCAATAACTCACTGAAGGATGGAAAATTCCGGCGATTGAAAGTGCAGGTAAACCGCGCCGACCTGAAGCTGGATTTCCGCGCGGGCTATTACGCGGGGCGGGATTTCGAGCACTTGAATCGCGCCGACCGCGAGCAGCAGCTCGAGGACGAACTGGCCACGCAACTGCCTCGCGTGGACGTACCTCTTTACGCCGGAGCGGCGTTCTTTCGTCAGGACGACTCGCACTACTACTTGGCGGTTTCATTAGTGGTACCGGGTTCGCAGATTCCGTTTGTGACGGAGAAGGAAAAGGACAGCGCCACGATCGATATCATCGGTGAAGTTCGCGAGGGCGGAAAATTCCCGGTCGGTCAGTTGCGAGACACGGTAAAGCTGGCGGTCGAGAGCACCCGACAGGTCCGCCGCAAGAATGTGCAGTACAACACCGGCTTCGTGCTTGCTCCCGGCAGCTACCACCTGAAGTTTGTCGTCCGGGAGAACCAGACCGGCCGCATCGGTTCCTTCGAAACCGACGTGCAAATCCCCGACCTTCGCAAGACGCCGCTGAAGATGAGTTCGGTGGTGCTGAGCAGCTTGCGCGCACCCATCACGAACAAGAAAAGCGGCGCCAACCCGCTGGTCCGGGACCAGATGGAGCTGGTTCCCAACATTACGCACGTCTTCGCGCCCGACCAGCACCTCTATTTGCAATATGAGGTGTACGACGCGGCCAAGGGGAAGAATCCCGCGCCCGCGCCGATCAGTACCCAAAGTGCCGGCCAGAACGGGGCTGCCAAGGATACGCCGACACCCAAGGCTCCGAAGGATAGCATCCGGATCTTTACCAGCATCGAGTTCCTGCAAGGCACCACGAAAATCTACGAGTCAAGACCGGTAGTTGCGAACGAAGTGACGGCTCCGGAGCGCAAAGCGGTCATTTTCCAGATGGATTTGCCGTTGCAGTCATTGAAGCCAGGGTTTTATCTTTGCCAGGTGAACGTGATTGACGACGTGGCGGGTAGTTTTTCCTTCCCTAGAATTCCCCTGCTGATCCGCGAAGCTGTGCCAACGCCAGCTGACAAGGCTGCGGACTAACACAACGTCGCAAACATCAGTCGGCTGAGAAGTGATTCAAAACAATAGAATTAGGACTAATCGCCAGCGGCAGCGGGGCGGGACAACTCCACGGACTCCGCCAAGCCTCTTCGCATTGGACCAAGAACAAATGCAGGCACTTCGCGCTCCGGTGTCAGCGACACATTGGTGGCCTTTCGCGGGAATTCCATGCGGCGGTCCAGACGCAATCCCACATCTTTCAGAAACTCAGCCGAAAACCCCATGTCTTCGGCGCGGTCCACGCCCCAAAACCAGAGCTTTTCTTCCTGACGCTGGAGGAAATCCAGGGACTCTTCGAGCTTCTTCATTGCCCGGTCAAAGGAGGAGGCCAGAAAATAGACGCTGAGAGTCCACGCATGGCGGGGATAATGCACTTGGATGCGGACACAGTATTTCCCCGACTGGTTGCGGTCGATGCTGCAACGGTAATCGTTGTGAACAACGGAAGTGCGGGCGGCCATGTTGGCATCACCGATCCTTGGAGTGCTGGCGCTGGGCGGCCATGAGTGCATCTTAATTCCGAATTCTTTTCTTCCCCCGGAACCCAACTCCGGCGAACCGGTGTTTGGGCTTGAATTCGGTCTAAAGGAGACACCAATAGGGTATCGGGACGCGAGAGGAAACACAAGTCCACCGTTCCATAAGAGCAACCTATTTATTTTGTATGACTTAGACTAGCCGAACGTGCCGAAACTCTTTAGTTTCTCCGGCATGAGCTTGACCTTCCCTTCCTGTTTCAGGCGCGAGTCCAGCGCCGTGCGGAAGGCTTCAAAGGCCAAGTTTCGCTTGGAATCGAGAAGATCTTTGGTCAATTGGGTTTTCTGTTTGTCGAAATCGGCCGGGTTTGGTTCTGTTTTCTCCGCAACTCGGTAGACCAGCCAGTTCTGGCCCATGCTCAATGGTGCTCCAACATCTCCTGCCTTCAGGTTGAAGGCCGCTCCAAGCTGCTTGCCGCTCGCGACGCCGCCGGGGATGGAGCCGTCCCGCGCGATAGGATCGCTCGTTTTCGGTTCGAGACCGAGGGCACGGGCCGCAGCATCGAACTTTTCACCCGAATGAACGCGCTTGGCGAGCTCTTCCGCCTTGCTCTTGGCCAACTGCGTGGACTTTTCGCGCTTCAGGTCAGTGATTACGCGGTCACGGACCTCTTCGAGCGAACCCGCGTGGGCTTCTTGCTTTGACTTCAACGAGAGGACAACATAGCCACGATCGGTTCGAACCGGCAGGCTCAATTCCTGCGGCTTCAAGCGGAAGATAGCGTCTTTGGCCTCCTGCGAATTGGCGAGTTCCAGCAATGGGTCAGTGGCGCTGATGGGCCGAGTCTCGTTCACAGTCAGATGGTACTGGTTGGCCAGATCGTCCAAGGAAATTTTGTTGGATTGGCGGATGGCGGCGGACAGCTTGCCCGCGGTGTCGCTAGCCATCTTATCGGCCTGAGAGAGAAGGAGAGGGGCGCGCAGGGAGTCCTTAACTTCTTCGAATGGCTTGGTATGAGCGGTCTCTTTTTCGAGCACCTTGATGATGTGGTAGCCGTATTGGGTTTTGACCAGATCCGAAACCTGGCCGACCGCGAGGCTGAATGCCGTCTTCTCAAACTCCGGCACAGTCTGCCCCTGGGTTACCCAGCTCAGGTCGCCCCCTTTGTCCTTCGAACCGGGGTCTTCGGAGTATTTCTTGGCCAAGTCCTCGAACCTGCCGCCCTTCTTGACCTGCTTTAGGACGTCTTCCGCCCGCTTCTTGATTTCTTCGACTTCAGCGTCGGTCTTTCCGACGGTCATAAAGAGAATGTGCTCGACGTGCACGCGGTTCGGCATTTGATACTGCTGAATGTTGGCCTGATATTGCAGCTTGAGCATGTCATCGGAAACTTGCACGTTCTGCCGGAGTTGGTTGACGTCCACGAGCGCGTAGCGCACCACGCGCCGTTCGGGGACCTGGTATTTCGACTTGTTCTTTTCGTAGGCCGCGCGGATCTCCGCGTCATCCGGCGAAATCTTGGCTTCCAGATCTTCCGGCTTGATCATCGCGTAGTCGAGCTTCACTTTTTCATTCTTGTAGCGGAATTCATCCTGGAGTTCGGGGGGGCCCACGCTGATCCCGTCGGTCACCAACTTACGGAATTTTTCCTCCAGCAATCCCTGGCGGAGGAGCTCTTCGAAGACCGGCACAGTCAATTGAAAGCGCGCCTGGACTTCGGCCGAATACTGGTCCATGCCGACAAACGTGCCACCCTTGAAGGCTGTGGGAACGTACTGGCGAATGCGATCGGCGCGTTCCTGGTCGGAAACGGTGATGCCCAGGCGCTTGGCTTCGTACTCGATCTCTTTTTCAAACACCAACTGCTTCATGATCTGCTGTGCGTAGAAGCCTTCCAGCGGTTTCATGTTGGGGCTGCGTTGTTCGATCTGGTTGAGTTGCAGGCGCACATCCTGCACGCTGACCGACTCGTCCCCGACCTTCGCCACGGTGTCTGTAGAGACTTCTCCGCTGACCGGCGATTGTGGTACGAGGTACAGCAGCATGCTCCCACCCAGGACCAGAACAACGACCCCGAGAAGGATGCGGTATCCGAGTTTGCTTTTATCGTTTGCGCCAGCCATCCGATGAGTCTCCCACGTCAGTAGACAAACTTAAGATTATAGGAGATATGGGCGCGCGTCTCAAACACAATCGCCCAGGCGACCTGAACTCCAGAACAGGCCAGTGGCAATTGGGCCGGGTGCGGCGTTGCTATTTGCAATTTGACTACGCGCAGCTCGGCAATTCAGCCATAAGGAACCTGCTGTGCTAGATTGAAAAATTGGAGCCTCTAAGGCACATTCAACCGTGACGACACTAACACCCATCGATCCGAAAGCCACGCAGTCCCAACCAAAAGGGCCGCACGTCGAGGTCTATTGGAGGGCCGTTACCTATAAAACGGTGATCGGTTACGGGCTCCTGGCAGTAGCGATCATTTCCGGCGGAATTTACCTTGCCAAGCCCGATTTGTATAAAGTGGTGATCCAGAAAATTAGCGAGAAGGTGGGCGACCCCGAAGTAGAACCGCTCACTGCCGATCAAAAACACGCTAAGTTCGTCAACCTTGACGGCAAGATCGAAGTCAAGCACGTTAATTCCGTCCAATGGGTCGAAGCGGACTTCCGCACGTCGCTCGACAAGGGCGATCAAGTAAAAACCGGGCCGGATGCCAACGCGCGCATCACCTTTGCGGACGGCACGATTTACACAGTGAAGCCCGATACACTCGTCACCATCGAAGAAAACTCCACGGAAAATGACCGGCCGACCAGCGTAGGCATCGGCATCAGCCACGGTTCGGTGGACCTAACAACGTCGACCTTGAACTCGCCGGATTCCAAAGCTGCGGTACGCACCGAGGACGCCAATGCGCAATTGCATTCGAACAGCCGCATGGCGGTTAAAAACGACCCGGAGAAGAAAGAAAGCGAGATCGTGGTTTCCAGTGGTAGCGCTCAAGTGCAGCGCGGCGCAGAAAAAATCGACCTCGTAGCATTCGAGAAGGCCACTATTCCGAGTGGCGGAGCAATTCAGAAATCGAACGTGCTGGCGCCGCCTGATTTGGTCGCGCCAATCAACCTGGCGCCTATTATTTCCGAGGACCCCAGGAACTCGCCCATTCACTTCGAATGGAAGCCCGTTCAGGATGCCGTATCCTATACAATGCGGATTAGCACCACTTCGATGTTCACGAAGACCGTGAAGGAAGCCTCGGTGCACGGGACAGCCGTGGAGATCACCGGACTCGATCCCGGCGACTACTTCTGGAATGTCACGGCGACGGATGGAAAGAAACAGACAAGTGAAGTCGGCGAGATTTTCAAGTTTACGCTCGTGGCACAAGGCAAGTCGCAATCGATGCTTCTGGAGATTGACGCGACGCAGTTGCATGGGCGGGTGGCGGAAATCGTCGGTAGGACCGAACCGGGGGCGGCGCTGATTGTAAACGGCCAATCCGTGCCGAACGTTTCGCCGGACGGTGCATTCCGGCACTTCACCGAGCCGCTCGAGCCGGGTCAGCACACGATCTCGATTATTGGCTCGAATCGGCGGGGCGGAACAGCGATGAAGCAAGTGTCCATCGTCGTTCCGAAGTAAAAGTTCCGAAGAAAGACCGAAGCGCTTTGCGCTGGTCGCGGTGTCCGGAGACAATGGTTGGTGGGGCTGACCGAGTTCTAGGTCAGCGCCATCGTCGGCCGGGCAGCGGAGAGTCTTTCTCCGCGGGGGGATGTAGGGATGAATAAAAACGGTTACAACATGAGGTCGGTGTTCAGTCTGTTTTCTTCCGACCTGGCAATCGATCTGGGCACCGCCAATACGCTGGTCTTCGCCCACGGCAAAGGCATTGTGGTCAACGAGCCCTCGATCGTGGCTATCAACAAATCCAGTGGAGAAGTCGTGGCGGTGGGCCGCGAAGCAAAGGAAATGCTCGGGCGCACTCCGGGCAACGTGGTCGCCATCAAGCCGATGAAAGACGGGGTCATCGCGGACTTCAAAGTCACCGAAAAGATGCTGACCTATTTCATTCAGAAGGCGCACAACCGCCGCGTGCTGGTGCATCCTCGTATCGTCATTGGAGTTCCCAGCGAGATCACCCCGGTGGAAAAGCGCGCCGTGCAGGACTCTGCTTATCGCGCGCGAGCCAGCGAAGTGTTTCTCGTCGAGCAGGCCATGGCTGCGGCGATTGGCGCCGGGCTGCCGATTGAAGAGCCGTCGGGCAACATGGTGGTGGACATCGGCGGCGGCACGACGGACATCGCGGTCATCTCCATGAGCGGCATCGTTTACTCGCGGTCGGTCCGCGTAGCGGGCAACGAGATGGACGAAGCCGTCATGCAGTATTTGAAGCGCAAGTACAACCTGCTCGTCGGCGAACGCACGGCTGAGCAAATCAAGATGGAAATTGGCTCCGCGTACCCGCTGGAAAAACCACTCACGATGGAAGTGAAGGGCCGCAACCTTATTGAAGGCGTGCCGCGGACGGTGACCATTGACGACAGCGAGATTCGCGAGGCCTTGAGCGAATGCGTCGCGACCATTCTGAATGCCGTGCGTGTGGCTCTCGAGCGCACACCTCCCGAGCTTTCCGCGGACATCAGCGACCGCGGTATCGTCCTGACGGGCGGCGGCGCGCTGCTGAAGAATCTCGACAAACGGATTCGCGAAGAGACCGGCTTGCCGGTTTCAATCGCGGATGATCCGCTAGCGTCGGTCGTACTCGGAACGGGAAAAATGCTCAGCGATTTCAAATTGCTGCGCCAAGTTTGTATCGATTGAGACTTTCCGTCTGCCGGGGCACACAACATGCCGCGCTCTAGAGTGCTTGTGGCGATGAAATCAGGTTTCGCGTTTCGATTTTCCAATTTCGAATTTCAGATTTCGGACTCCACATGGTAGCTCTACCCTCTCGACACAAATCGCTGGTCCTGCTCGCCGGGGTCCTCGTGCTCCAGATCCTCCTGCTGGCGGTTCAGATCAAGCGCGACTCGCAAGGAAGGCTTATTCGTGTCTGGACAGTTGGCGCGGTTTCTCCTTTTGAGCGCGCCGGCTCCAACGGCTTTGGCTGGATTCGCAACACCTGGCGCCACTACTTCGCGCTGCAAAACACGACCAAGGAAAACGAAGAAATTCGGCGCGAGAACGACGCACTGAAAATGCAACTCTCTCAGCTACAGGGCAAAGCCGCGGAAGCGGACCGCCTGGCGGCTCTGTTGAATTTCCGGCAATCGCATGCGGAAGTCCCCATGATTGCCGCTCGCGTAATTGGCGTGAGCGCCGGAACGGCAAGCCTGACGATTCAGCTGGACCGCGGCGAGCGCGACGGCATTCGAAAAAATATGGGAGTGATCACCCCCGATGGCGTGGTCGGCAAAGTCGTGGAAACCTATCCAAATGCAGCGCAGGTGCTTTTGCTGACCGACAAGGAAAGCGGCGTCGGCGCGATGCTGGCCGATTCCCGCATCCAGAGCCCGGTTGGCGGGCAGGGCGAGCCCCTGCTGGCAATGAAGTATGTTCCGAACGACGACACGGTAACTGTCGGCGAACGCGTCATTACCAGCGGCATGGATCGCATCTTTCCGCGCGATCTTCCCGTGGGAACAGTAGCGGAAATCAAGTCCGGCAATCCCTTCAAACAGATTCGCGTCAAGCCGGCAGCCAATCTCGAGCGCCTCGAGGAAGTTCTGGTTCTTAAAACGCTTCGCCCCCTCGAAACGAAAACGGAAGAGAATCCTGCTGAGGCGAAACCCTCAACACCCAGCACGGCTGCTCCTCCTCCGGCGGCACGGCGATGAACGACGCTTTCGACATTCGCGGCGAATCGCACGTCGAAGTTCACAAGTTTCGCGCCGGCGCGATCATCATCGCCACGCTGCTGGCGCTGGTCATCCAGTCTTCCTTTCCGATTCATTTTGCAAAGGCCGCGGTCCTCGATTTGCCGCTACTCGTGACCATTTATTTCGGCCTAAGCCGGCGCAATCCCTCCACGGGACTTCTGCTGGGAATGTTTATCGGCCTTCTGCAGGACAGCTTGAGTGGCCCTACCGTTCCGCTCGGTCTCTACGGCATCGCGAAAACCATCATCGGGTATCTCGCTTCGTCCATCGGTGCGAGGCTCGATACCGAGCATCCCGCCGCTCGCTTCGCCTTAACCTTCGCGTTCTTCATTACTCATCAGGGCTTGATCGTCATCACGCGCCGCATTCTCCTCGCCCAACCAGAGCCGTGGTTCAACATGCACCTCATCGCCGCGGCTCTTATCAACGCCCTTGTTGCAGTGTTCCTCTTCCTTCTGCTTGACCGCCTCCGCAAAAACTAGCCATTCGTCCCGTAGCTCTTCAGCGGATCACGATGAACTTCTTTGTCTTTTAGTGGGCGATTAGGAACTGCTTAAACTCGTCGTAGGAACTCGAGATGGGTAGAGATAGCCGCTCGCGCTTCAAGTAGGCGGCGAGGCGATCGGGCAGGGGCGGCGCCGTACCGATGGCTTTCATTACAACGTCAGCGAATTTCGCAGGATGAGCTGTGGCCAGGACCAAGCCCTGCGCCGGCTCGGGGTGTTCGCGCTTGTATGCTTCCCAACCGAGTACGCCGACGGCGGTGTGCGGATCGGAAATATAGCCAAACTTTTCGTGAAGCATTTTCATCGCGGCTAGCGTTTCTTCATCGGTCGCGCCGTGGCCCCAGATTTCTTTCTGCAAGTATTCCAGCCGGTTACGGCACAAGTCGAGCAAGCGCGGAAAGTTGTTTGGATTGCCAACGTCCATGGCATTCGAATAAGTCGCCTGTGCCGCGCGGGGATGAAATGCTCCCGTCCGCAAATATTCCGGCACTACATCGTTGGCATTCGTAGAAGCCACGTATTTGGCTACGGGCAAGCCGATGCGCTTGGCGAAGATTCCCGCCGTCAGGTTGCCAAAATTTCCGCTGGGCACAGAAACAATCAGCGGCACTGAAGCCACCGGCAACTGACGGTAAGCCGCCACGTGATAGAACATCTGCGGCAGCAGCCTCCCGATGTTGATGGAGTTCGCGGAAGTCAGCCAGGTGCGCTTGTTCAGTTCCTCGTCAGAAAAGGCTTGCTTCACTAACCGCTGGCAATCGTCAAAGGTGCCCTCCACTTCCAACGCGGTGATGTTTTCACCAAGCGTGGTGAACTGCTTCTCCTGAGCCTCGCTAATACGCTTCGAAGGATAGAGGATCACCACGCGAATGCCAGGCACCTGGAGAAAACCATGCGCCACGGCGCTGCCGGTATCCCCGGAGGTCGCCACCAGCACGGTCAGCGGCCTCGTTTCGCCACGCACAAAATAGCCCATCAGCCGCGCCATGAAGCGCGCGCCAAAATCCTTGAACGCCAGCGTCGGCCCATGAAAAAGCTCCAGGATGTGCAAGCCGGGTGAGAGCGAAACCAGCTTCACTGGAAAATTGATCGCTTCGCTGACGATTTGCCACAGCACTTCTTCCGGAACATCCGGCGTGGCAAACGGCCGCACCACCCGGAAGCACACTTCCGTGAACGGCAACGCGCGAAATTCCTCAAGCTCTTCCGGCGAGTGCCGCGCAATCTCCACCGGCAAGTACAACCCGCCGTCGGGCGCGAGCCCGCGCAGCACTGCCCCGCGAAGCGACGTGAGCGGCGCCTTCCGCGATGTGCTCCGGTATCTCAAGGAGCCACACTCATCGCGCGCTCCCCGTTTTGTCTTGAATCATTTTCAAAAACGCGGCCGCATCCAGCGAGCCGTCGCGCAACGCCGCGACCTGCAGCGTGCAATGCGCGAGCGCTTCATAACTCTGCCGCCGCGCCGCAATCAGCGCCGGATAACAACGCGCCACGGTATCGCGAGGTTTTTCTCCCGCCTTAGCCTGAAAGGCGCCGCGCCACAACACCGGCTTGGGATCGTTCAAATATCTCTCGATCAACAACTGCTGCTCCTGCGCGGAAGCCGCCAGATGCACGACGATCATCTGGCGCCGCAAGCGCATCAGCAAATTGTTCCCGGTATAAATGACGCTTCCGGTGGTATCGAGCACCAGGGATTTCTCCGGCTGCTTCTCAAGCTCCGTCAAAATTTCATCCAGGGTATGAATCTCTTCGGCCAGATACTCAGACTCCCGTTCGATGTATGACGCGGAATCGGGCCAGCCCATCCAGGCCGCGACGCCGTTGATGCCCGCGTATCCCCCGGCAGCAAGGCGCGGCACCAGCTTTTGCTCGATGTGGTCGTCGCAGGAGATCGCGGGATACTGGCTCGCCGCTAACTTCTTTGTCCAGAACGTCTTCCCGGCGCCCGACATCCCAATCAGTGCCAGCCGTAGCGGCTTCTCCCTGTTTGTTTCAGCGCTCATAAGTGAACTGCCTACGATAGCGTGATACCCGCAACCACGGCAACAAGCGCGACGCCGCCCGCTCGCGTGAAAACCAATGCACTTCTGGAACCTGTCCTCCCGGACGGCTTGCGGCCCACTCATGCAGGTGGTACGTTTGAAAAGACTTCTGCTGCTTTGCGCAGCCTGAGTCCGGCGGTGATTCGGGCGTTCCGGGAGATTTTTTCGGTTCCCAGGTTCGAGGAAATTTTCGACGGACATTTTCAGAGAGACCTTGCTTGTTAGTCAGGGTCCACTCGAAACCCACGCTGTAGATTTTTTCGTGACGCGAGTTTAGTCCGGCCAGTCGAATCAAACTGCGCCAGACCGGGCGAGCAGCCCTGAGAAAAAGTACTCGCGCGCGGGGTTTTCGTGTCGTACTGGTTCCGCAACGACAATCGATTGCCGCAAGCGCGGCTGGCCGTGGCTTCCTACGTCATCGTGGGAATGATCGGCGTGTTGCTGCTCGGCTTCTGGAAGCTGCAGGTCATCGACGCTGATAAGTACAGCTCGTTGGCCGAGCGCAATCGCGTGCGCTACATTCCCGTGATTGCGCCGCGCGGTCGTATGCTGGACCGCGATGGACGCGTGCTGGTTGACAATCGGCCGTCCTTCAGCGTGCTCCTCCTTCGTGATGATCCCCCCCAAGTGGAAAAGCATCTGGCCGGTATTTCCGACGGTCTCGGAATTCCGGTTGATGATCTGCGCGACCAGCTTGCCAACACCAAGAATCTCCCGAAATTTCAGCCCATCATCATCAAACCCGACGCCTCACCCGCGGACATTGCCTTCATCGAATCGCATCGCTCGGACATTCCCGTACTGGAAATGATTTCCGTCTCCCGGCGGCGGTATTTGCCGGGCGGCATCCTTTCTCATGCTGCGGGGTATGTCGGCGAAGTCAGCGAGCAGCAGATCGAATCGAGCAATGGCAAGCTTCGCCCCGGTGACTTTGCTGGGAAAACCGGCCTGGAGCGCCAGTACAACGACCTGCTCCAAGGCACCGACGGGATGCGGCGCGTGGTAGTAAACAGCATCGGTAAAGAAGTGGATCGCCTTGCAACCCAGGAAGCCATTCCCGGCAAACAGATTACCCTGACCATCGACTACGATTTACAGCAGATTTCAGAACAATCTTTGGGTCAACGGCCCGGCGCTGTTGTAGCGCTAGATCCGCGGAACGGCGAAGTGCTTGCCATGGTGAGCCGCCCGACTCCTGATCCCAACGATTTTGCCGTGCGCATCTCCGCAGAAGAGTGGAAACAGCTGAACGATGATCCTCTGCATCCGCTCCTCAATCGCGCGATTCAAGCGCAACTGGCTCCCGGCTCGGTCTTCAAAATCGTTACCGCCCTTGCCATGTTGGAAGATCACAATCCACCCGAGAGTCTCACCACCTACTGTCCCGGCTACGGCACGTTCTACGGCCGCCAGTTCAAGTGTTGGGTGTATTCGTCGAAGAAGGGTCCTACCTCCCACGGCACCACAAATTTGCACGAAGCCATTCTGAAATCGTGCGACGTCTTTTTCTATACCGTCGGAATGCGCCTGGGCATCGACCGCCTCTCCTTCTACGGCGACAAGCTCGGCCTCGGCCACAAGACCGGCATCGACCTGCCCTCGGAAGAAACCGGCCTCATGCCTTCTGAACAGTGGGTGGAGCGAGCCTTTCACCGCAAATGGTATGCCGGCGAAACCATCTCCGTCGCTATCGGTCAGGGTGCCGTCACCACCACTCCCGTGCAACTTGCACGCATGATCGGCGGTATCGCTTCCGGCGGTGTTTTTAAGCAGCCGCATATGTTGAAGGATGCGCAGCATGTCGGTGAAGAGCGCTTCCCGCTCTCAGAACACACAATCGAAGGCATCACCGATGGAATGTATGGCGTGATCAATGAACCGGGTGGGACCGGCGGGCAATTGAAACTGGCGGGGATCGAACTGAGCGGCAAGTCCGGAACCGCACAGGTCATTGGCTATGACACCCGCGCGCGCGTGGGCAAATCGAAAAAATTTGAAGACAACGCCTGGTTCGTGGGATACGCGCCGAAGCGGAATCCAGAAATCTGCGTCGCGGTTCTTGTGCAGGAAAGCGGCCAGCACGGCGGCGAGGCTGCCGGACCGGTAGTGAAAGACATTATCAAGGCCTACTACGATAAGAAGAATAAAAAGACGCAAGGTCAGGTTACCGTCGAAAATAAGAG
>DATEHF010000057.1:0-38047 GCA_035279725.1 Candidatus Acidiferrum sp. | reverse complement strand
AAAATAAGAGTCCAGAGCGCAGGAAAGATTCCGCGCCAACGGCAGCGCGCGCTACTCGCGCGGCGGCGAAGCCGGACGAAAGCGCGGCGGTTGTGCCGGTACGCACGATCGCGGATCCGCAGCACTAAAGGATTCTATGATTCGGTTTTGTAAAGAGCGAACGCTTGAAACCGGCATCTACACCCTCGCAGGTTTGGATCTTGGCTTTCAATTTTTAACTTTGAACTTTCAGCTTTCCTCATGAAAGACGCACCCGGAACTCGCGATTACGACTGGTGGCTCCTGGCCATCCTCGCAGCGATTTGCGCACTCGGCGTGATTGAAATCTATTCCGCCACGCACGGCAGCTCCCTTGCCGGCATGCACATGAAGCAGGTTCGTTGGCTGGTCATCGGATTCGTCTTGATGTTCGCGCTTTCCCGCTTGGACTATCATCTGATTCTCGACCAGGCTCCCATTCTCTATCTGATTGGCCTCGCCGCTCTTGTCGCCGTCCTTCTCATCGGACGCACCCACTTCGGCGCCAAGCGCTGGATTTCCATCCCCGCCCTTGGCGAGCTTGTCCAGGTGTCAGAACTGGTCAAATTGATTATAATCATTGTGCTGGCGCGCTTCTTTGCTGAAGTGCGCTCCGATCAGCTTGATCTTCGTGATCTGATTAAGGCAGGATTGTTGGTAGGTGTTCCGCTGGTCTTGATCCTGAAGCAACCCGATTTGGGAACAGCGCTCGTGCTGATCCCCATGCTTGTCGTTGGTGCTTTTCTGGCGGGCTTGCAGTGGCAACATGCAGCGGTGTTTTCTTTGGCGGGGATTTTGCTCGTGGGCGCGGTTTTCTATCCTCCTGTTAGCAAGCGCATCCTCAAGCCATATCAGCGTGAACGAATTACGTCTTTCCTGCACCCCGAAGAAGATGCCAAGGGTCACGGCTACCAGCTTTTGCAATCGAAAATTGCCGTCGGCTCCGGCGGTTTTTGGGGCAAGGGGTTTAGTAATGGCAGTCAGAATCAACTGGGCTACATCCCCGTCCGGTATTCGGATTTCATCATGTCGGCGTGGGCTGAAGAACAGGGTTTCAAGGGCGTGCTTTTGGCCCTCGGGTTGTATATGGCGCTTCTGTTGCGTTTAGTGCAGAATGCTCAACGCGCGAAAGATCGCGCGGGGATGTTTCTGGTCATGGGCGTCGCAGCGGCGCTTGGGTTCCATGTACTGGTAAACGTGGCGATGGTCATCGGCGCTATGCCGGTTACCGGCATCCCGTTGCCTTTGATGAGTTATGGGGGCTCTGCTACGTTGTTTGTTTTCCTGGCGATTGGCCTGGTGATGAATGTCCGGCTTCGCCGCTTCGTCAACTGACTGAGCGCCAGTGCCGTGTGACGTTTCCGATTCCTCGGAACGCACCGGAATCGAAATTGGATTTGTGCATCCCGGCTCGGCCGGGGTCGCAAGTAAGAAGGATTTTAGAGTGAGGACAGCATCGTCCGCCGATCGCCCGGCTACTTTCCGGCGACGGACCAGCCTCGAAAGACTGAGGAATTTTCTTCCCTCTGGCTTCGAACGACAAGCCACTTCCCTACAAGTGTGGCCAACGTGTTTCCCGGCATTGCCGGGAGCGGCGCCGATTTTCGGAAACTCCGCTGGGCAGAAGCTCGCGGCGATGCGTCCTGTCGGTCCCGGCCAATCCGGGCCCGCACAGAAGGGTGATTCCGGCTCGGCCGGAGTCACGCATAAGGAGTTTTCATGTCGAAAGAATTGGTTATTTCCGCGGCCTCCCACGAACGGCGGGTTGCGATTCTTGAAGAAGGTCAGTTAGTCGAAATCTACATCGAGCGCGAAAAAGAATTCGCCCTCGTCGGCAGCATCTACAAAGGAAAAGTCACCCGCGTCCTCCCCGGCATGCAGTCCGCATTTGTGGATATTGGCCTGGATGGCGATGCCTTCCTGTACGTCAGCGACGTTTTCGAGAATCTCGAGGACTACGATCACGGGCATCCGCACGAGGCGCCGCAAGCTGCGGCTCCATCGCTGGCTCCCGCAAATGGCTCTCCCGTCGAACTGCTCCCAGGTGAGTCCCTGGCCCGTGCCGCTGAGCATCACGAGGAAGCACATCACGAAGAGTTCCATCCGGAAGAAGTTCACCACGCGGAGGAACTGCACGCTTCCCACGAGGAAGTGCACGCCTCCGAGGGCGAACATCTCGAGGAGCATCACGACGAGGTTCAGTCCGCTCCCGTCGAGGATCTTCATGCCGAAGCGCCTGAAGAACGTCAGCCGGATTCGAACGCTTCCGCGCCGCAAAACTTTGCGCCCCACTACAACCCCACCCAGAACTATCCTGCTCGCGGGGGCAACGATCGTCCCGGACAAAACTTTGGCCGCGGCGGTGACCGCGACCGAGGGGGAGACCGTGGCGGTGATCGCGGCCGCGGTGGCCGTTGGGGACGCCGTGGCGGACGCCATCGCGGTGGACGCCCGCAGGGGGGCCCTGGTGGAGGGCGCAATCTGCCTCCCTCAAAATATGCTTCTCCGCAAGGCGGCGAGTCCCGCGGTTATGACAATCGCGGTGGACAATCGCGCGGTTACGACAATCGTCGTCCGGAAGCTCCGCGCAGTTCGGCGCCTTCCGTGCCAGGCGCCACCGAAGACGAGATCATTCTTCCCGGTGAATCTCTCGCAAAATACCGCGGCAAGCCGGCCGCCGCGCCTCCACAGACTCCCAGTGTTGAACACGAAACTCACGAAGAGCAGCGCACTGCGGAAGAAATCATGCCCCGCGCTGCCAGCAATCTGCCGCCTACTGCTCCGAGCAACAGCGGTGTTCCTCGCCGGTTTTCCGGCGGATTGCCCCGCTGGCTCTTGGCCGATGCCGGCGCTGAAGCAGAAGCGGCACGGTCGGGAGAACCTGCTGGGCCTGCGGAGGAAGCATCTGCCGCAGGCAGCGAGGTCGTTGAGCCCTTGCACGAGACTGTTGCTAACGGATCAGAAGTTGGTCGAAGTGAAACCGAGCTAAACGAAGATCAAGTCGCCGCGCTCGCGTCTGGCTTCGTCGAAGCGAAGCAAGAAGAGACTTCGGAAGCAGCGCAGGTCGATGCCATCGTCGGCGGCGCCGAATTTGAAGAAGAGGACTCGGAAGAACAAGCTGATGAAGGAGCCGAGGAAGCAGAAGAAATTCCTACGGCTCGAGTCTCAGAACTCTCAGAAGAGGAAGCCGCGGAAGTCGAAGCCGGGCGCGCTGCCAACCGCGCCGAATTCGCCGCCGACGTTGCTCAAGAGCACGCCGAACACCATGCCGCTCATGGCGGGCACGACGAAAACGAACATATCGAGCACGACCACGTAGAGCATGAGGTACACGCCGAGACCGGGCATATTGAAGAAGAAATAGTCTCTGCTTCCGCTGGTGAAACCGCCGTCGAAAGCGCATCGATCATCGAAGACGACGTGATTCTCCTCCCAGGCGAAACTCGTGCTCCTCGCGTCGGCGGCGCGGCGGCTCCACTCGAAGATTTCCCGCGCGATTCCGCGCGCATCGGCGGCAATCCTCGCTCGCGCTTCCAGCGGCCGTTCCGAAGCGGCGGACGCGACCGCGGCCGTGGTGGTCGCCCCGATCGCGGTGGCCGTCCCGACAGCCGTGGAGGACGTCCCGATCGCGGTGGCCGCCCTGGCGGTGGCCCGCGATTCGAACGCCGCGGCCCAGGTGGCCCGAGGCATGACCGTGGTTATCAGGGAGGCCGTTCCGGCCCGCCGCGCCGGCCGCAACTTATTTCCGAAATGTTGAAGGCTGGCCAGGATGTCGTCATCCAAATCGCCAAGGAACCTCTAGGCAAGAAGGGCGCGCGCATCACCAGTCACGTCGCTCTCCCCGGCCGCTTTTTGGTCTACATGCCCACGGTCCATCACACTGGCGTTTCGCGCAAAATTATTTCTGCGGATAATCGCTCACGCTTGCGCCGACTCGTCAGCGAAGCCGGGAACGCCTATCCCGGCGGCTTCATCGTTCGAACCGCCGCAGGCGGCGCCACCGATGACGAAATTCGTACCGATATTGAGTTCCTCGGCCGAACCTGGAACGAAATCAAGGAACGCAGCGAGCAGCGCAAAGCTCCCGCTCTGCTCCACCGCGACCTCAACCTCGTCGAGCGCATCCTCCGCGATTACGTCAGCGACGATTTCACAGGCATCTGGATCGACAACGAAGAGGAGTACGGCAAGATCGTGGAGTTTGTCAGCCGCTTTCAGCCCAAGCTCGTCAACAAGGTCAAGCTTTACACCAAGGAAACCCCGATTTTCGAGGAATTCGGCATCCAGCACGAACTCGACAAAGCGCTTCGTGCCAAGGTCTGGCTGAAGTCCGGCGGCTACATCGTTATCAACCACACTGAAGCTCTCGTGGCCATTGATGTCAACACCGGCAAATTCGTGGGCAAGGGCTCAACGCGCCTCGAAGATACCATCGTCAAGACCAACCTCGAAGCCGTCAAGGAAATCGTCCGTCAGATTCGCCTGCGCGACCTCGGCGGCATCATCGTCGTCGACTTCATCGACATGGAGGAGCGGCGCAACCGGGAAAAAGTCTTGGCCGCGCTTCAGCAAGCGCTCGAGGAAGACAAGGCTCCGTCAAAGGCCCTGAGTTTCAACGAATTCGGCCTCGTCTGTATTACCCGCAAGCGGACTAAGCAGGCACTGGAACGCGTCCTCTGCCAACCGTGCCCTTATTGCACCGGCTCCGGCATGGTCAAGTCCGTCCCCACGCTCTGCTACGAAATCCAGGCCGAAGCCCGCAAAATGGCCACGGCGGATCACGAAGGCCCGAACCTCACGATCCGCGTGAACCCGGAAATCGCCAAAGCTCTCAAGACCCGCGAGTCCATGCTCATCGACGAACTCGAGCAAACCTCGCACAAACACGTCATCATCCAGTCCGACGCCACCCTTCACTGGGAGCAGTACGACATCTACTAGTCTTTTTCCGTAGGGGCGTAGCATGCTTCGCCCTTCTCGGCACAGCTCTCACAAAGGGCCCGGGCGCGCTCACTGTCCGGGCCCTTTGCTTTTCCTCCACCTTCCGCCAGCTATCAGTTTGAGTTTCCTCTTTTGTATGGAAAGGGCTCGACTTAAATAAAGTTGTAACCAAACCGAATAAAAGCCAGTAAGTAGGTATAGAGAGTAATAAATGGAATTGCTGGAACGGTTCGCGGCGGGCGATCTAGAAGCCTTCGAATCGCTATTTCGAGCGCACCAGAAGGAAGTCTATGCCTGGGTCGTTCGTATCGTCCGAGACCACGGAATTGCTGAGGATCTTACGGTGGAAACGTTCTGGCGCATTTACAAGTCTCGAGCGCGCTTCGACCAGGCGGCTGGCAATTTTCGCGCCTGGGCCCGGAGAATCGCCACCAACGCAGCACTCGACCATCTGAAGCGGGCGCGCCGCGAAACCGAACTGCCGGAAGATCTAGCTGGCCCGGCTGTCGCCGATCCCGCGGTCCAGAGGGAAACGCGCGAATGCATCAAACTAGCCTTCTTCCAGCTGCCCGCAAAGTACCGCCTGATAGCCACTTTGGCGCTGATCGAAGAAGAACCATACACCAACATTGCTGAAGCAATGGGAATCTCCGAAGCTCTGGTCAAGATGCGTGTGTTTCGAGCTGTGCGCATCTTGCGTAAAAAACTGAATTCGTTGGTTGCCGAGGCCGCGGTGAAATGAATAAACAAGAAAACAGCAAGGAAGTCAAAGCGTTCCTCAAGGCAGCGATCTCTCCGGTGAAGGACACCGAACTCCGGCGCGATCTATGGCCGCAAATGCTGCGCAAACTCGATGGGCACCCGCTCCCTGGGAGCAATGTCCAGTGGTTCGATTGGGCCCTTGCCGCAATTCTGAGCGCCACACTTTTCTTTTTCCCCGGAGCCATTCCGGCATTGCTCTATCACTTGTAATTCAGGAGAGCTTATGAACCAGCATCCTTATGTTCGCGCCTATCTGGCAGGAATCGCCGTCCCTACGGTGTTTCTGTTGATCGTCATGACCGGTTATTGTGTTCTGCGGTATGCCTACAACTTCCCCGTCCCTGTCGAACGCGTGATCGTCTTCCCCATGGCGGTTGTCCCGAATTTGTGGGGTCTGTGGAACGTCCTTTTCATCGCGCTCCGCCAGCGCCTGCCGCTTCATCTCGGTCTCCATGGTGCGCTTCTGCCGATTTTGCTTGCCCCGCTTGGATTAGTGGTCGCGGGCCTTCTGCATTTTCCGGCCCCCACGCTCATCTCGCACGTCTGGCCAATCGCGGCGCCCGTCGCGCTCATCGTCTACTACTTCGCCTGGAAATACCTGGTGGGATTCCTCAATCGAGTTCAGGAAATTGCGTAAAGCTGCGGGCGCTAGAGCTGTCGCACAACTTGGAAACTGCTTATGTTTAAGGCCGCGCCGTTTCTGGCGCAATGGGAGGATTGGCAGGCGCTTCCTGCGCTGCTTTCGGTTCGGAGATTTTCTGTTTGTCGTCCACCGAGAAGAGCAAATAATTATTGAAACTGTGCCGACGGTAAGTGCGCTTCCCTCTCCAGTCGTAATAGACTTCCGCGGTCTGCGGCAGCCACATGTCCACTTTGCGATTCTTAAAATGTACCGGCCCGTATTCAACGGCCGTATGGTCCGCAACCAGGCGTATTTCGGGCACGGGGGCGATCAAATCCGTCTCCAGACGCGTGATTTGGAAGCTGTCCGCCGCAATCCAGGCTCGCCCTTTCAGGGCAATTGGATAAGACGGGCCCGTCAACCCCATTCTGTAGGCGCGAATCCGGTTTGGCTTATCGTTCCGCTGGCGGAAGTGCACCTGCCAAGCGCGACCCCCATTTGATCGGGTAAGGCCTTCACAGGATATTTCGAAACTTCCAGTGTTGTACGGGTGGAAGATGAGCACCAGTGCGGGCAGACCACGCGTCTCCACGCCGCCGGGGAATTCCACACGGGAATCCTTGCTGGCCCGGTACTCATCGACGTTCAAGGCCCCTGGGGCCACTTCTTCCACAGAAACCAGATAGTCAAATTTCCTCTGTTCCGGCGATGAGACGATTCCCCACTTGTTGACCGTTTCGTGAGTCAGAAATTCGGTCGCAGTGAATCGGTCAGCGTTTCTGACAAATTCTTGGATGCGCTTCCCGGTTTCCCGCAGGACTTCGTCGAGCTTGCAGCTTGCCCCGGTCTCCACTGGCGGCACCCTCTCATCGACATCGGGAGGAAGCCAGTTGGATATTTCCGTCCGCGAAGCTGCTTCCACCATCGCGGCATCTTCAACTCCTTCGCTGGCATCCTGTGGTCTGTCTGCCCCGATGCTCAGTAGTCTCTGCAACTGTTTAGCGGCCGTAGCGTCGGCAGGATGATTTTTCACGTAAGACTGGAGCAGCGAGATAGCTCGGTCCTTCTCCCCTCGTCGTACCAGCGCGCCTGCAAGAAATGGTTGAACATTTTCCGCTTGGCCGTGCCCCAATTCCATCGCGCGTTCGGCATGTTGAATGGCGTCGTCCGTTGAGCCCTGGCGCAACTCGGCATCAGCCAGGAATGCATAGGCCCGCCAGGACGTAGGCCCTGCTTCAATAGCACGCTTCAAATACGGCAGTGCCTCGCCGGCTTTTTCATCCTGGAGATAAGCCTCGCCCAAGGAAAGCAGCGCCAGAAGGTAGGTGGGATTCAGTTCCACCGCCTTGGCCCAGTACGACTTGGCTGCCGTGGCGTTTTTAGATTGAACGGAATATTGGCCGAACAAGTAATTTACTTCGGCGCGGTTGGGAGCGATCTTATTTGCGGCGTCGAGGTGAATGCGCGCGTCGGCCGGCTTGTTGGCGTGCAACGCGGCTAGCACTTTTCCTAATTCCCTCTGCGCCTTTTGAGGAAGCGCTGCGAGGCCCGCGGAAAGCGAAGCTTCTTCGGCGGACATCGCGCGCAATTGAACGGTTAGGGTGGTCGAACCCGCCCCTCGTATGTCAACCTGCCGCATCTCTTGTTCAAAACCGGGAGCGACCACCAAGACCGTGTACTGTTTTGCGAGTACGTCACTAAATCTTGCAATGCCGTTCTTCGTGGTTTCCTGTCGATAGATCTGTCCTGCCAGGGTAACTAGCGTCAACTTCACCTCTCCCTTTAGGGGGTTCCCGTCCGGACCCTTGGTGCGAACTTCCAGGTTTGATGTGCCTGTCAACTCGATCAATGAGGTTGGGCCGGCTCCCGCCGATCCCATGGGCAGTTGCGCACCGGCAACATTCGCCAGACACCAGCAGGTAGAAAACAAAAGGCTATAGGCGATAACTCGTAAGAAGTGCAAGACCACATCCAACTCCGATTCCTGGAAGGAGGTGGGAACAGCGGACATCATACACCTGTCTTTCGGCGAGATGAACCTGTCAATTCTACCGTAGGGCCGCTGCCGCTCCCCTCCCTCCCAGGCCCGTCCGCAGGGGCAGTTTTCAAATACGCAACCCACTTCCTTTTGTCGTTGCTTCTTGTTCCCCACGCAACTAAAGTGAAACCACGCTGCTCCCTCCCACCCGGGGCCGAATCGCATTTTTGCGCCATTCATGGGAGGAATTATGTGGACCAAGCAGCAAACGCAACCTGAAGCCCCCGCCGTTCCGCCATTTCAGAACCCCGCAGCACCGGTTCCTTTTGCCGCACCCTCGGCATCCCGTTCGGGCAGCCCTGGCACGCGCAACTCGGCGCGCCTGGGGGCCGGCCTCGAAATCAAGGGTGAAATCATAGGCAAGGAAGACCTGCAGATTGACGGCAAGGTGGACGGTCCCGTCTCACTTCAAGGCTACGAACTCACCGTGGGCTCCACGGCGGTGCTCCATTCCGAAATTCACGCTGGCGAAGTCACCGTCTCGGGTAAGGTTGTCGGCAACGTCTACGCTCGCGGGCGCGTCGACATCAAAAAAGACGGCTCAATCATCGGCGATATTTCCTCCGCCCGTATCAGCATCGAAGACGGCGCCCACTTCAAGGGCCGAATTGAAATCGACCCCGCAAAATCCCAAGCCGCGGCCGGTTAGTTGGAGGGAGTCGCCTTTGTAGGGCCCGCCTGGAGTTTACCCCGACCGGGTCGGGGAGGCGGGCCGCTTTTTGCCCTCTCACATTAATTCCGGACTGCTTGGATCTGATGGTTCTACTGACCGATTTCACTTCCGCCCGTCAAGGCCTCGAGCCAGTCGGCGCCGCGACCCACACTTGCTCGCAATTTTCGCCCGACCTCTCACAACTGGCAACCTCCGGGTCAAGCGCTGTCGCTTCGCGGCCCAGAAATGTCGTGTGCACGCCGCCGGCTTCGTTCAAAAAATAGTGCCGTATGCGGCGAATGGGCGCGTCCACTCCGGCGATTCCCAAGTGCACCGGCCGCGCCAACAGGGTGAAGTGAGCCGGTGCAGCGCTATGCTCCGGGTGGTACGAATAAAGATATCCCTCGCTGAGGTTCGTCCACACCACCACTGCATCGTTGTCTTCCGGAGTCCACAGCCCCTGATACCCTTTCGGCACTGTGGAATATCCGGGCGATCCTTGAGGACCAAGCGCTGTAAGGATTCCCGGCTGATCCGTCGGCAGCCGGCTGCCAGCAACCAGGCGCGCGCTCAAGACCTGCAGCGTCTTCGGCATTCCGAGAAACGGCTCAATATGCTCCTTGGCCGTGCCGAAGTCTTTGCGCACCAGCACCAATCCCTCTTCACTCGCAAAATATTCTGCAACAGTCGAATCCGAGGGCGGCTGTCCGTTCGGCATCAGCAATGGATACGCATACAGCAGGAATCCGCGTGCCTTGCCCTTGGCATCTGTGGTGGTTGGATAGTACGCGAAGCGATAATTCAATCGGCTCGCGCCTCCGGAAATATCCGCGCTGGCGCACCGGATCCCGTCCGGCCCAATGTCGGCGAGATCGTCCGGGAACGCATCGTCTCCCTTGACTAGCGCATACTGCAGCAAACAAACATCGAGCTGCAGAATGGCCTCGCCTGCGGAATTCGCCGCCAAAAATCCAATGGGATGATCTTTGGCGTAGCTCCGGTCGCGCGCGTGCGGCGAGCGCCCCATAAACCAGAAGCCCCCGATGACCACCACGGCTGCGACAACCGGCAAGAAGAGCCACAGGAACCGCCGCGCCGGATCAGTAGGCATGCAGCCATCTTGCGGTGGCCATCAACACTGCACAATAAGAAGTTGATTGGACTTGGCGAACTGACAAACACAACCCAAGAGAAGATTCGCGTCAAATTAGAACCTGGCGAAGTGCCGCTGAGCGCAAACATCCTCTCATTGGGATGAGTAGCGTTGCTCTTTCCACGGATCCCCATACGCGTGATACCCGTTCCGTTCCCAGAATCCCAGCCGGTCGTGGTCCAGCAGCATAAACCCACGCACCCACTTCACACTCTTCCAGGCGTACAAGTGCGGCACGATCAGCCGCAGCGGCCCGCCATGTTCCGCCTCTAGCGGTTCGCCATCATGTTCAAACGTGAACAACACATCCGGCCGCAGTAAATCCTTCAGCGGCACATTCGCCGTGTATCCTTCTTCCGCCAACACCAATACAAATTTCGCACCCGGCCTCATCTTCACCAGTTTCATCACATCCGTAAACAGCACGCCCTTCCACCGGTTGTCCAGTCGGCTCCAGCGCGTCACGCAATGAAAATCCGAAGTCACCTCCGTCTGCGGCAGCGTCCGAAACTCTTCCCAACTCAGCCGCACCGGCTCTTCGACCAACCCGGAAATTTTGAAATCCCATTTCGCCGGGTCGAACCCCGGCACGCTCCCGTAGTGCAGCACCGGCCACTTCAACGTCAGCGACTGCCCCGGCGGCAGCCGCCCCTCCTCCTTCGCCTTCTTCTCCAACTCCCTCCGCCCGCCATCCCCACCAAACAATGCCATTGTGTTCCCCCGCAAGCTTAGATTCTCACCCGCCCCAGAAGTTTCTGCCCGATTAGGCTTCTAAATACCTCTTGACTCCCAATTTTTCCTATACTATTTTGCTCTAGGCCTTGAGCGAAATGGCCTCTATTCGAAACGCTTGGAGCAAGGCTTCTGCCCCATGAAAAAAACCCAACAACGCGATCTCTTCCCCGGTGCCCTGGAAATGATGATTCTCCGCACCCTCAAACGCCAACCCCTCCACGGCTACGCCCTTGTTCAGCACATTAAGCGCACCTCCAACGACCTGTTGCAAATCGAAGAAGGCTCCCTCTATCCTGCCCTTCAGCGCCTCCTCAAGGAAGAGTTAGTAAAGGCCGAATGGAGCATCTCCTCCACCAATCGTCGGGTTCGCACTTACAAGCTAACCGCAAAAGGCGTAAAGCATCTGGAGCACGAGGTTTCGCGTTTCGAAAAAATGCTCGAAGGCATCACACGCGTCCTGGCGCCAAGTGAGTCGTCATGAACTGGCTCAAACAATTGTTTTCCCGTCGCCGCCTCTACAACGATCTCTCCGAAGAGATTCAGGCCCACATCGACGAAAAAATTGAAGAACTTGTCGCCAGCGGCATTTCCAGAAAAGAAGCCGCCGCCGCCGCTCGCCGCGAATTCGGCAATCTCGCCTTAACCGAAGAAGATAGCCGCGAGGTCTGGCGCTGGATGTCTATCGAAGATCTTTTCGCGGATGCCCGCTATGGCCTGCGGACGCTGGGCCGCAACCCGGTGTTCACCATTGTCAGCTTGTTGACCATCGCGATCGGAATCGGCGCTAACGCGGCGGTGTTCAGCGTTGTGAATAGCGTGCTGTTAAAGCCGCTGAATTACCCAAAGGCAGAGGAACTCGTTTCGCTCCACCAAACGGCTCCGGGCGCGGCAGGGCTCGCGGATTTCGAGAACGGTCTGCTCCTCTCTCCCTCGATGTATTTCACGTACTCCGAGCAAAACCGGACGTTTCAATCACTGGGAGTGTGGACCACGGACACCGCCAATGTGACGGGCTTGGCCGAGCCGGAGCAAGTGCGCGTTGCCGCCGTCAGCGATGGCGTACTCCAGGCACTTAACGTTGCGCCAGCAGCCGGTCGGTGGCTCTCTCAAATGGACCAAGTTCCGCGCGGGCCGGAACGAGTCATGCTGAGCTACGGATACTGGCAGCGGCAGTTCGGCGGAGACCGCACCGTGGTGGGGCGAGACATTACTATCGATTCTCGGCCTCGCGAAATCGTCGGCGTGATGCCGCAGGGGTTTCGATTCGTCGATGCCGACTTCGATGTGATTGTCCCTTTCAAATTCGATCGCGGGAAGCTCATTCTGGCGGGATTCGGGTATCACGGAATCGCTCGGCTCAAGCTCGGCGTCACGATTGCAGAAGCCAATGCGGACATGACCCGAATGTTGCCGATGTGGATGGATTCCTTCTCGAACGGGCCGGGGTCAAACCCTCATATTTACGAGAAGTGGAAAATTACGCCGTTGATCCGGCCGCTGAAGCAGGAAGTAATTGGCAACGTGAGCGAAGTATTGTGGGTCGTGATGGGAACAATTGGCTTGGTGATGCTGGTTGCTTGCGCCAACGTAACCAACTTGTTGCTGGTAAGAGTCGAGTCGCGCCAGCAGGAGCTAGCCGTCCGCGCGGCGCTCGGTGCGGGCTGGGGACGCATGGTGCGAGGGCTTCTCGTGGAAAGCGTGATGCTTGGGCTGCTTGGCGGCGTACTGGGCGTCGCTCTGGCTTACGCTGGCGTGCGATTTCTTGTGGCGGTCGGCCCGGCGAATCTGCCTCGCTTGAGCGAGATTTCGTTGGACGCGCGGACGCTGGGATTCGCTCTGTTGCTTTCGGTGCTCTCCGGTTTGTTTTTCGGTTTGATCCCGGCGCTAAAATACGCAGGGCCGCGGACTTCGTTAGCTCTTCGCAGCGCGGGGCGGACTATCAGTGTGAGCCGGGAGCGGCACCGCACGCGCAGCCTGCTCGTCGTAGGTCAAGTAGCGATGGCGCTGGTGCTGCTCGTCAGCGCGGGTTTGATGATTCGCACTTTCCGGGCTTTGCGAACGGTTGATCCGGGCTTTACAGATGCGCGGCATTTGCAGGCAATGAGAATTTCGATTCCCGATTTATTGATCCCGGAAGCAGACCGTGTCGCGCGGACACAAAACGAAATTCTCGGCAAGTTGTCGGCCATTCCTGGAGTGCATTCCGCTGGTTTTGTCAGCGAGATGCCCATGGAGGGAATGGACTCGGGTTGGGATTGCATTTTCGCTCAGGACAAGACCTACCCCGACGACGTGATTCCCCCGCTGCGTTTGTACAAGCACATTTCCCCCGGCTTCTTGCGTACCGCCGGGACGCGTTTGATTGCCGGGCGTGAATTCACTTGGAATGAAGTATACGGGCTCCAGCCCGTGGTGATGATTTCTGAGAATTTGGCGAAAGAGATGTGGGGCACGCCGGCTGCAGCGATTGGCAAACAATTGCGCGAGTTTTCCGCGATGCCCTGGCATGAGGTGATCGGCGTAATACAGGACGTTCGCGAGCGAGGCGTCCAGGAAAACGCCCCGGCCATCATCTATTGGCCGCCCATGATGCAGTATCTATATGCGGCTAAGGCTCCAGAGACGGTAAGAACGGTGACCTTCGTGATTCGCAGCGACCGCGCGGGCTCCGAAACTTTTCTGAACGAAGTCCGGCAAGCGGTGTGGTCGGTGAATTCCAATTTACCGCTGGCCTCGGTACGCACCATGCAGGAAGTGTATGACAAATCGGTCGCGCGAACTTCCTTCACCCTGGTGATGTTGGGGATCGCCGGAGCGATGGCGATGGCGCTCGGTCTCATCGGCATCTACGGCGTGATTTCGTACACCGTGTCGCAGCGCAAGCGCGAAATTGGAATTCGTTTGGCTCTTGGCGCCCAGGGCGGAGACGTGGTTGGCATGGTTCTGCGGCAGGGAGCAAAGCTGGCGATTTTAGGCGTCGGTATCGGAGTGGCCGCTGCCTTCGTATTGGCGCGGTTAATGACCAGCCTGCTCTTTGGGGTGACCGCGCACGATCCACTGACGTTTGCCGCCGTCGTCGCACTGCTGATCCTGGTCGCTCTCCTCGCGTGCTACATTCCCGCACGCCGCGCCATGCGCGTCGATCCCATGGTCGCATTGCGCTACGAATGACGGTTTCGAACGCACGGTCGAAAGGATTTCATCAGTCTCAACATCGGTGATCTATGAATTGGCTCAAACAACTATTCTCCCGCCGTCGCCTCTACAACGACCTTTCCGAAGAGATTCGCTCCCATCTCGAAGAAAAAATCGAGGAGCTCGTCGCTGCGGGCATGCCCCGAAAAGAAGCCACCTCCGCCGCTCGCCGCGAATTTGGCAATCTCACCCTCACCGAACAAGACAGCCGCACCGTCTGGCGCTGGCCCTCCCTCGAAGACCTTCTCACGGACATTCACTACGGCGCACGCATGCTCAGCAAGAGTCCTGGATTCACAACCGTCGCCGTCCTCACCCTCGCGCTCGGTATCGGAGCTAACACCGCCATCTTCAGTTACATCAATGCCTGGATCATCAAGCCCTTGCCCTACCCCCAGGCCGACCGGCTCATGGTGCTTGAGGCGCATGACAAGAAAAAGGGTTGGACAAGAAATAGCGTGACCTCCACAGCGGACTTCCTGGATTTTCAGAAGCAGAACGCCTCGTTCGAGCAAACTGCCGCGTGGGCGGGCTGGAATTTCAATCTCACCGGCGATGGCGTTCCCGAACTGGTCGAGGGCGGACGAGTAAGCTGGAATTATTTTGCTGCTCTGGGTGCCAAACCAATTCTCGGGCGAACCTTCACACCCGACGAGGATCAATCCGGCGCTCCACACGTCGCTATTATCAGCCAGGGTCTTTGGCAGAGCCGCTTCGCCGGTGAACAAAAAATTATCGGACGGACCATCACCATTGACCGCGAGCCTTATACGGTGGTCGGCGTAATGCCCGGTACGTTTCAGTTTCCTCTGATGGGCATCGCTAATCTGTGGACGCCCCTGGCGCTCACGGACAAGCAACGCGTTGACCGCGGCAGTTCATGGTTCTCCGCGTTCGGCAAACTAAAACCCAGCGTTACTCAGGAGCAAGCCCGAGGAGAGAGCGACGCGATTTTTGGTCGTTTCGAAGGGCAATTTCCCCAGACGAATACGAACGTAACTCTGCTTGTCAACTCTATGGCGGAGGAAATTGGCCGGGAAGAAGGCGCGCCCCAAGTGATGATCTGCTTCTGGCTTGTGGGGCTAATCTTGCTGATTGCCTGCGCAAACGTTGCCAATTTGATGCTGGCCCGCGCGACCAGCCGCGTAAAGGAGTTTGCCGTTCGAGGTGCGCTCGGGGCAACGGGCGGCCGCCTGGCGCGCCAGCTTCTGACGGAATCGCTGTTGCTTTTTTTCTTCGGAGGTGTGGCCGGCGCACTCTTTGGCTTTTGGGGAATGGGCTGGATTGAATCCCAGATTCCCTATCACATTCGGGGCTACCTGATGAATTACGGGCACGTCGATCTGGATTTAACGACGCTGGCGTTCACGTTGGGAATTTCCTTACTTTGCGGCTTGGTCTTTGGTTTGGCTCCGGTGTTCGAGAATTCAAAGCTTGATCTGAACCTCACGCTCAAGGAAGCCACGGGGCAAGCGTCGGGCAGCAAACGGAGCGCGCGGCTGCGGCGCATATTCGTTGCCGCCGAGATTGCCCTGGCCGTGTTGGTAATCATTTCGACATCGCTGCTCGTCAAGAGTTTTATCATTTCCGTGCGCTCCAGCCCCGGATACAATCCAGCGAACCTAATGGTGGCGCAACTGGCGCTGCCCCGCACGAAGTACAAGCAAGAATCGCAGTTGCGGAATTTCAGCGAGGAAGTGCTGGCCCGCATCCATGCACTGCCAAAAGTCGTTTCCGTGGGCGCAGCGAGTTCCGTGCCATACGGCGGCTTCGGCCAGGCGGCCGTGGTCGAAGCGGTCGGGAAACCGGCGCCACAACCCGGGGAGAAACTTGGTGCGCGCCTCACGGCCGCGTCGACCGACTATTTTTCGGCAATGCAAATTGGCCTGATCAAAGGCCGCGTTTTCAATTCCGCCGACGCACCGGGCACTTCGTCGTCTGTGATTATCAATCAAACACTCGCTCGGCAGCTTTGGCCGGATGAAGATCCCATCGGGCAAAAACTTCGGTTTGGCGAGCAGAACACGGTGTGCACCATTGTGGGCATAGTGAACGACTTGAAGATGTACCAATTGCGCTCCCGCCCCGAACGGCAGATGTACGTTCCTTTGGCACAATTTCCGTCCGGGACTCTCGGATTCGTGGTTCGCACGGCTGGCGATTCCCCGGCCATGGCGACGGCCATACGCGACTCGATTTGGGCCGTGGACCGCGACCAGCCAGTCTCTTCGGTGGAACCGCTCGAAACACTGATGGTCATACAGGATACGGGCAACCGCGTGCTGACCAAGCTGATGGTTTTCTTCGGAGCGCTGGCCACGTTTTTGGGAATGATCGGGATCTACGGCGTTATGGCCCATCTGGTCTCGCAGCGCACCCACGAAATCGGCATCCGGGCAGCCCTCGGCGCAAGCCGGCCGCAAGTGATGGGTTTGATCATGAGCCAGGGACTGAAGCTGGCGTTGATTGGCATTGCCGTCGGAATGATTGGGGCCTTGGGCGCGACCAGATCGCTTGCGACGGTGCTCTACAAGGTCACCCCAAACGATCCGCTGACCTTCATTGTCGCTCCGCTGGTGTTTGCTGTGGTCGCCGCGGCGGCGTGTTGCATCCCCGCTCGAAAGGCCATGCACGTCGATCCCCTGGTCGCCCTGCGTTATGAATGAGTATGTGTCGGAACTATCCCTTTAACAAACCATGGTAAGGCGGTAGGCCAGGGTAGGCTGCGGCAGGGCAGAACTTAGTTCTCAGAATCTTTGGATTTTGCGTTATGGACGTTGGGCGCGTGGCAGGCTTAGAGGTAGGCTCGATGAGGGTGGCCGCACCCCTCGGTTGTTTTTTTTCTTGTTCGTCTCGCTCCCACAGGAACCATTCAGCAACCCTAATGGCTGTTCGACCCTCATTTTCGACTGTTAGTTGTAAAACACTTAACATCTTAATTAAGATGTGCTATTCGCCCCCGTGTTTATTCACACTAAGCTCCGAAGTGTCGAATCCCATCCCCGCCCGTTTACGCTGAGCCGCGAAGGGCTAGGTGATCCTTCCCTCCTTCCCCGCCGACCCACAGCAATTACCCTTCTCAAGACACGTCTCTCCCATAACCAATTTAGAATCAACACTTCTACAAGTGTTCATTCCAAAGAACTTAAAACCCTTTGAAATCAACACTTTTAAAAAACAGGGAGGGGGTGGTGACTATGGTTAACCATTTGTTAGAGAAACAAGCCACCCTCTTTCTTCCTCTTCTCTGCGCCTCTGTGGCTCTTTGGCTGACCCGCCTTCCATTCTCAGTACTCATTTCCAAGTTCCGTATCCCGCAAGTCCTTCGTTTGCCACTCTCTTGTCCCGAGCGGAGCCGAGGGATACGAAAACACCGGGGATATAGGAGTATTCTTCCCATTTTGGTCCACCCTGAGCGCTCTGTGCGATGGGCACCCCCCCACGCCATCCAAGCTGCGCGTAACCGTGTGCTATCATCGGTTTTGCTGCCACCGCTTCAGACGAGAAAGCGAGCCGGGAATGACCGCGCGCATCCTTGACGGCAAGATTATCCGCGACCAGATGTTCGCCGAGCTGAAAGATGAAGTCCGTCTGCTGACGGCCGCGCGAGTGCGGCCCGGACTGGCCGCCATGCTCGTCGGCGAGAATCCGGCTTCGCAGCTCTACGTCAAGAGCAAGATCGCGGCTTGCGATGAGATTGGCCTCTCCAGCGCGCTCCTGACGCCTCTGGCGACTGCCACCACGCTGGAACTGCTTGGCGTCATCGAAGACCTGAATCGCGACAATGATGTAGACGGCATCCTCGTGCAGCTTCCGCTTCCTCCGCAGGTGGATACCAAGCGCATCCTGGAAGCCGTCGATCCCGCCAAGGACGTGGACGGCTTTCACCCCGTCAATCTTGGCCGGCTCGTCAGTGGACGCCCCGGCTTGGTCGCCTGCACTCCCGCCGGGTGCATGGAAATTCTGCGCCGCAACGAAATCCCGATCGAAGGCGCCAACGCCGTGGTCCTGGGCCGCAGCGACATCGTCGGCAAGCCCATGGCGCTGCTGCTGATGCACGCCAACGCCACCGTCACCATTTGCCATTCCAAGACGCGCGATTTGCCGGAAGTCGTCCGCCGGGCCGACATCATCGTAGCGGCGATGGGCAAAGCCGGTTACGTGGAAGCTAGCTGGGTGAAATCAGGTGCAACGGTGATTGATGTCGGCACCAATCGCGTCAATGATCCCAAGGAAGCCGAGCGCCTCTTTAAGAATTTCCCGGACCGCCTCGAAAAATTCCGCGCCAAAGGCAACGCGCTTATCGGCGACGTTCATCCGGACGCCATCCATGTCGCCGGCGCGCTCACGCCCGTCCCCGGCGGCGTCGGTCCCATGACCATCACCATGCTCATGAGCAACACCGTGAAAGCCGCCCGCCTCCGCCGCGCTTCGCCAAAATTTTCCGCAACCCAATCGACTGCAGGCGCGCGATAATCAGGACGCCATGCTCCGACTCGGCCTTACTGGTGGAATTGCCAGCGGCAAAAGTGCCGTCGCTGCGATGCTGCGCGAAATGGGCTTCGCCGTCCTCGATGCCGACTCACTCGCGCACAAACTGATCGAGCCCGGCCAACCCGCCTACGGCGAAGTGGTTGAGGAATTTGGCGGATCGATTCTCGCGACTGGCGGCCGCGTGGATCGTGTAAAGCTCAGCGCCGTTGTCTTCAACGATCGCGCCAAGCTCGACCGCCTCAACGCCATAGTCCATCCGCGCGTCGCGGAGGTGATCTTCAGCCAGTTCGAGGCCTGGAAGCGTGCGGGGATTCGCGACGCAGTCTTCGTCGAAGCCGCGCTGCTGATCGAATCCGGTATCCACAAAAGTCTCGATGGACTAGTGGTCGCCTGGTGCACGCCCGAACAGCAGGTTCAGAGACTTCTCACGCGGGGGCTCACTGAAACCGAAGCGCGGCGCCGCATCGCTTCACAGCTTCCCGTGGAAGAAAAACTTATCCTCGCCACTGAAAAAATCGACTGCACCGGCTCGATCGAAGCGACCCGCCGCCAAGTCGAAGCGCTCGCATTCAAGCTCCGCCGCGTTCAGACGACGCCTCAGACGGTGCGGCCCTAAGTCTGCCATTCCGAGCAAGGCGATGAATCTGTCTTGAATTCTCTCTATACTATTGTCAACGAGTGGACCAGAAGGAAGGGACGACAGCCATGACCGCAGTAAATACTTCGCACCGCGCGCGCATTGCTCTTGCAGCGCTGGTGCTCATTCTCGGGGCGTACTGGGCCGGCGCGCGCTACGGCACGCGCGAACCCACCAAAGTGGAGGCCTTGCCTCTCCGCGCAAGCGCGGCATCGCAGCGTGATATCGCTCTCACGGACGACGAATCCATCAATGTGCGCATCTACCGGCAAGCATCACCGGCGGTGGCCAATATTCTCACCAAAGCTACGGAATACGATTTCTTCATGGACCCCGTTCCCGTGGAAGGCGCGGGCTCCGGTTTTGTGATTGACGCGCGCGGCTACATCCTGACGAATTATCACGTGGTCGAAGGGGCGCAGTCCATCGAAGTCGTGCTTGGCGACCAATCACGCTACCCGGCGAAATTCATCGGCGCGGACCAGCGCAACGATGTTGCTCTGGTGAAAATCGATCCTAAAGGAAAAAACCTTGTCGCGCTACATCTTGGAGATTCCGGCCAGCTTCAAGTGGGCCAGAAAGTTCTTGCGATTGGCAATCCATTCGGGTTTCAGTCCACGCTCACCACTGGAGTGGTGAGCGCGCTTGGACGCACCGTGCAAACTAGTCAGACCACGTTCATTGATGAAGCGATCCAGACCGATGCGGCCATCAACCGAGGAAATTCCGGCGGGCCGCTGATCAATACGCGCGGCGAAGTCATCGGCATCAACTCCGCAATTTACACGCCCAGCGGCACAACGGCAGGCATCGGCTTCGCAATTCCCATCAACACAGCAAAAAATATTGCTACCGATCTGATAACCGATGGCCGCGTGCACCGTGCTTTCCTTGGCGTCGAAACATTGCCGATTGGGGGGTGGCTGAGCGAAGCGCTGGATTTGCCTGTGAAAGAAGGCTTGCTGGTGGAGCGCGCCACGAAGGGCGGTCCGGCAGCGGCAGCCGGGATTCAGGGCGGCAATCGTGTCGCAGAAGCCGGCATGCGGCGGATCGCGATCGGCGGCGATGTGATCGTGGCCATCGACAATCAAAAAGTGGCGAGTCAGCTCGACGTCAATCTTGCGCTCAACCACAAACGTCCTGGGGACGGCATCACTGTGACCCTCTATCGTGGCGGAAAGAAAATGGACGTCCCTGTCAAACTCGGCGAACGAACTGGCAATTAGATTCATTGCAAGCCAGAGCGCAGCATGCTGCGCCACTACAAAGAAACAGCGCGTGCGCAAGGTGGTCGTAGATTTTCTAACGGTTAAACTCAGCGCGGTGTTTTTCTCGCTCGGAATCGCTTAGCGAAAACCAAGATTCGGCGATGTCGCGCACGCGTTCCAGTTCGCGCTGCATTTCGGCGTGCTTGGCTTCCATTACTTCCACACTCACATCATTGGGAACATAAATCGGCGGTGCAAATAGGATCATGCATCGTGAGAACGGTTTCGGCAGCAAAAAATGGTCCCACGTTTTCTCAAAGGTCTTGCCACGTTCGACTCCGATGTGAAAAACCATGATCGGGCATCCCGATTTGCGCGCCAGCATTACCGGGCCAGGTTTGGCGATGTATCGCGGCCCGCGCGGTCCGTCAATTGTAAACGCGCAATCGAGGCCTTCTTCCAAACGGCGCGCCATCACCGCGAGTCCCCGAAGGCCGCCGCGCGAAGAACTTCCTTGCGCTGTGCCAAATCCCAGCCATTCGATTACTTTTCGCGTCCATTGACCGTCGAAAGCCGTGGTGTTCATCACCACCACGCCGTGATTTCGATACCACCACACAATCGGAATAATCACGCGGTGCCAGAATGCCCAAATGCACTGCTTCTTCGCCGCGTACACCTGCTCCGCGTGGTGCCAACCCAGGACTTCATAGCGCAACGTGGGACCGAGCATTCGAATCACGCTGAACACCGCCGCCGCGATAAACGGAATCTGCACGCGCCGCGACCAAGGCAAATCAGGAAGCCGCGTATCGTAGTGCACGTTCACCGGTTCCTGCTCGAATTTCTTCGAGGCCTCGACGGCTGCGTCTGGCGTGGTCATCATCCCTCTAGGCGGCTGCAAATCACCCGACGTATAGTATAGGCGAGAGTTTCTGCCCCTGCGGCCGGGAGCTTGATTGAGTGCTGGCTGTTTCCAATTCGAAGGTACGACGGCGCCTTGGCGCGTTCTCGGCAGCTTGCATTTCAATTCTGTGCGCCGCGCTGATCACTGTGGCTGTTGCACGTCCTGATGAACCGCTTACCGATTCCGTGGGCATCATCGACGGCGAAGCCATCAGCGTCAATGGCCCCATGAGTGTCGAGGTCGTCCACGGCCAAGCGAAGACTTTGCTGCGCAGCGGGAGCGACGTGCGCGTCAAATCAGGAACGGCGCGGATCGATCTCGTGGAAGGCGGCCTGATCAGTATATGCGGCCCCGCGCATTTCTCTGTCCTCAAGTCCGGGGGCTCGCTGACCATCGCCCTCGACACCGGCACGATCCACCTGCACGTCGAGGATCAGGTCCCGGTGAACGTTTATACTCCACAGCTCCAGGCACAAACTGTTTCTATCGGTGAAGGGCCGCGTGACCTGCTCATGGGTTTCGACGCCGCAGGCGCCATGTGCCTGCGGGCCAATCGTGGCGCCGTTCGCCTGGAGCAGCAACTGACGGGGCAAAGCGTGCTGATCCCTCAAGCGGGCGACGTACTGCTATTCAATGGCCAGCTTGACGGCTTGCGAACCAGTGCCGGCCACTGCGCATGCGAACTGCAATCCACAAAAGTAGCTCCGCCGCCGGAACCCGAGGTCAGCCGTCCCGCGACGGCGGAGGAACTGCGCAAGCAAGCAGCTGAAGCCAAGCCGAATGCGCAGCCTGCCGCGGCCGATCCGCCACCCGCCAAGGAAGAACCCGTCTACCAAGTCCTTATGCCGCCATTGGTCTACGATGCGAACACCAAAGTCCAACCGGAGTTTGATCCCAGGATGATCATTCTGGTGCGGCGTGTGCGAGTGCGCCCGACGCTGATTTTCCAGGGGCGCGTGGAAGGCGCAGCAGTCGCTGCCGCTCCGACGGCACCTCCTGCCGCGCCTAATCCGGCCACAACGGCGAAAAGTCCGAAACCAAGTACTCCGGCCACCAGCGCTTCCTTTTCTGATCGCGTGCGCAATTTCGTGCGTAAATTGTGGCCCAGCAGCTGAGAGCGCTGGCGGACGAGGAGCGCGTGGGCGGCGCTACATGCCTTCGTAGTTGGGGCCACCGCCGCCTTCTGGAACAACCCAGTCAATAATCTGGTAGGGGTCGGCGATGTCGCAGGTTTTGCAGTGGACGCAATTCGCGGCGTTGATCTTCAGCTTCAGGCTGCCATTCGGTTCCTTGGACATTTCGTAGACGGCTGCGGGACAAAAGTACTGGCAGGGATTGCCGTACTCTTCGACGCACTTTGTCGCGCAAATGTTGGTGTCGGCGACGTGAAGATGGCAGGGCTGGTCTTCTTCGTGGCGCGTTCCGGAGTGATAGACGTCGGTGAGCCGGTCAAAAGTCAGCTTGCCGTCGCCTTTGAATTGCTCGGGGGCTGAGCGACCGTTGATTTTTTGGTAGGCTTCGTTGCCGGCGTGGGCGCGCATGGGATCAATCAAACCGCGGCCGCCGGTGATTTGCTGAAACGCGGTGTGAAAAAAGCCGCCGAGCATTCCGTGCTGGAACGACTGGTGAAAATTGCGCACTTGCCAGAGTTCTTTTTTGATGTAACTTTGCTCGATTTTTTTCGGGAAGACGCTCAGCGTTTTTGAGCTGGTGTCGCCGGCCTTGAGCGCTTCGAAAATTGTTTCCGCGGCCAGCATGCCGCTCTTCATTGCAAGGTGAATGCCTTTCAGACGCTGCGAATCCAGAAAGCTTCCCGAATCCCCGATGATCAATCCGCCGTCGACGTAATTTCGCGGCATCGCGTACCAGCCGCCGTACGGAAGCGACTTTGCGCCGTAACGAACGAGCTTTCCGCCATCAAGCAGGTTCTTGAGAAAAGGATGCGTCTTCCACTTCTGAAACGCTTCGTGAGGATCGAATTGCGGATTGGCGTATTCGAGCGCGATCACGAGGCCGATTGACACGCGATTGTTTGAGAGCCCGTAGATCCAGCCACCGCCATACATGTCAGTGGAAACCGGCCAGCCCAGCGTGTGCGCCACGTAGCCGGGCGCAATGCGGCCCGGTTGCACGTCCCACAATTCCTTGATGCCGATGCCGTAGCTCTGCGGATTGATGTTGTCGAGTTTTTTCCCCTCTACAAGCTTTTTTGTGAGGGAACCGCGCGTACCTTCGGCCAGGACTGTGACTTTCGCGCGTAATTCGTAGCCGGGGGTGTAGTTGTCTTTGGGTTTGCCGTTTTTGTCGAGGCCCTTATCTTCGGTGATGACGCCGGCGATGCCTTCGCCTTCATAAACCAGTTCGGCGCCGCCAAATTCTTTGAAGAGGTTGACGCCTGCGGCTTCTACCAGGCCGCCGAGCCACTTTGTGACCTTGCTCAGCGAGATGACGTAGTTGCCCTTGTTCCTGAATGGCGGCGGCGTGATGGGAAACCGGAACGACGAGCCTTTTGTGAAGAGCAAGGCCGCATCGTCCGTTACCGGAGTGTCCAGGGGTGCAGTCTTTTCGAAATCGGGCACGAGCTCGGCCAGTGCCTTGGGATTCATGATGGCGCCGGAGAGCTGGTGCGCTCCAACTTCGCGGCCCTTTTCAAGCACATAAATGTTTTCCGCGGAAAGTTCGGGCTTCCCGCCTGCCCCAGTGTGCTTCTTGATGAGATTCGCCAGATGCATGGCGCAAGCCAGCCCCGCTGGCCCTGCGCCAACGATCAAGACATCCGCTTCGAGTTGTTCGCGCTGGACTTCAGCCATGAAATTTTTTGGCTTCTTCCTCGGCAATCATGGCGAACACGAGTTTCAATTCTTCAGCTGCTGCTTCTCGCGAATGCATTAGAGCGAAACAGCCGGAAATTTCCTCAATTTCGGCGACCCAGGAGCCATTGTCCTGCTGCCCGTAGATGGGAGTGAATTCTTCGAATTTCATGGGCAGGAAAATTATACGGCAAACGGATGTTCGAGCCAGTCACGAAGATTTGGCTTTTTCCAGGGCTTCGGTGAGGGCGGGCATGAGTTCGAAGATGTCGCCGACTACGCCGTAGTCGGCGATTTCGAAGATGGGGGCGTTGGCATCCTTGTTGATGGCGACGATGGTGCGCGCGCCTTTCATGCCGACGACGTGTTGGATGGCGCCGCTGATGCCCAGAGCGAGATAGAGTTTTGGCGCGACCGTCTGGCCGGAGCTGCCGATCTGGCGTTCCATGGGGAGCCAGCCTTCATCGCAAATGGGGCGTGACGCCGCGATTTCGCCGCCGAGAGCTTTAGCTAGCGCTTCGGCTTGCGGAATATTTTCGGGGGATTTAATGCCGCGGCCGATGGCGACGATCAGAGGCGCTTGCGTTAAATCGACGGCGGACTTTGCTTCCTTGAAAAGATCGAGGGGCTTGGTGCGAATTTGGTCTGCGCCTAGCGAGACGGTGACTGCGTTGATGGGCGCTTTTCCTGAAGGATGCGCAGCGAGCAAGTCGGCGCGAAACGCTCCGGATTGAAAAGAGGCAAACCAAGGGGCGGCACCGGCAAACGTTACGTCAGCAGCTGTCTTGCCTTGAAACATTTGACGGACGAAAACGAGTTTGCCGGCTTCGTTGCGGTAGCCGATGCAGTCGCCGATCATGCCTTTGCCAAGCATGGCGGCTAGTTTCGGGGCGAAGTCACGCACCTGGTAGGTGTGCGGGAACAGGACCAAATCGGGCTTGGCGCTTTCGATTACCTGTTTCAGCGCAATGCAGAAGCCATCCGGCGTGTAGGCTTCAAGCAAATCGTGCTCGACGGTTAGGACTTCGGCAACATTCTTGGCCGCCAATTCTTCCGCGAACGCCGCGACGGCTCTCCCAACTACAAGCACGCTAACCGTGCTCGATGTGTCTTTCGCGATTTGCTGGGCTGCGGCCAGCGTCTCGAAACTCGCGTTGTTCCACTTCCCCTGCCGGAGCTCAGTAATAACGAGGATTTTCATGGCTAGATTACCCGCGCTTCGAACTTTAGTTTTTCGACCAGCTTCGTGGCTACTTCCTTTGGGGTGCCAGTAAGGAATTCGGTTTTCTTGGTTTTTGTGGGCACATAAATTTTCTCTATTTTTTGCGTGGGTTCGCTGGAAACGCCGAGGGACTCGCGCGTGGCCGACGCGATTTCTTTTTTCTTCGCGGCCATGATGCCCTTCAGTGTTGCGTAGCGCACTTTGTTGATGCCGGACTGAATCGAGAGCACCGCCGGCAATGGACACTCCAAATGCTGGAACCAACCCGCTTCCAATTCGCGCTTTAGTTTCATTTTTCCGTCGGCGACTTCGATGGCCATGATGATGGTCGCGTGCGGCAAATCCATGAGGCCAGCCAGAAGCACACCGGTTTGGCCGAAGCCGTGGTCGTCGCTCTGCAAGCCGGTCAAAACCAAATCGGCCTTTTCTTTCTGGATTGCGGCGGCCAGGTTCTTTGCCGAGCCCAGCGGATCGAGTTGCGCGAAATTATCGTCTACGATGTGGATGCCACGGTCGGCGCCTTTCGCTAGCGCTTCTTTGATGGTCTGCTTCACGCGCTCCGGGCCCATGGAGAGTGCGATCACTTCCCCGCCGTGCTTTTCCTTCAAACGGAGGGCTTCTTCGAGCGCGTAGCTGTCTGGCTCGTTCATTTCGAAACCGATGTCCGATTCCTTGATCCAGTTTCCGGCAATCGCCAGCGGGGCGTCTTTCGCGGGAACCTGCTTGATGCACACGATGATTTTCACGAGATTTTTCCTTCTACTGGAGCTTCCCAAAGGGAACGGTTCTCATCTTGAACGCAGCGAAGGATCTCAATCGCCAACTTTGATTGCCTATGCATGCGTTGAGATTCTTCGGCGAACTCCGGTTTCTGGAGTCCGGCTTGACTCTACCGGAGTCCTTACACCGGACCTTATCGGTTCGCCTCAGATTGACAGCAAAGAACAGAGCAGCGCCGGAAAACTGCTACTTGCCGGACCAACGCTTGAAAATCAGCGCGGCGTTGGTGCCGCCGAAACCGAACGAATTCGATAGTGCGTACTCCACCGATGCTTTGCGCGCATGATTTGGAACGTAATCCAGATCGCACTCAGGATCGGGATTCTCCAGGTTGATCGTGGGTGGCAAAATCTGATCGCGCAGGGCGAGAACGCTGATACCCGCTTCCAATCCGCCTGCACCGCCAAGTAGATGACCGGTCATGGACTTTGTCGAGCTGATGGGCACGCTTTTTGCGCGTTCGCCGAAAACGCGCTTCAGCGCGATGGTCTCGAGGACATCGCCAATCGGCGTCGACGTGCCGTGCGCGTTGACGTAGCCAATGTCGTCAGGAGAGAGTTTGGCGTCTTTGATGGCCGCTCTCATCACGCGGTACGCGCCATCGCCATTTTCGGCGGGCTGCGTGATGTGGTAGGCGTCGCCGGACATGCCGTAGCCGACAATTTCCGCGAGGATCGGCGCGTTGCGCTTCTGAGCGTGTTCCAGCGATTCCAGCGTGAGAATTCCGGCGCCTTCGCCGACGACGAAGCCATCGCGCCCCGCGTCCCAGGGGCGGCTAGCGCGCGCCGGATCATCATTGCGGGTGGAAAGGGCCTTCATGGCAGCAAATCCGCCGACGCCCATTGGAGTGATGGTCGCTTCCGTGCCGCCGCAAATCATCATCTCCGCCGCGCCGCGCTCAATGATTTTGAAAGAATCGCCGATGGCATGTGCGGAAGCAGAGCAAGCCGTGGCAGTGGCGGAATTCGGCCCGCGCGCGCCGTAGCGAATCGAAATATGCCCGGAAGCGAGATTCACAATTGCAGAAGGAATGAAGAAAGGAGAAATCTTGCCGGGCCCGCCCTGCACCAGTTTCCAGTGCTCGCGCTCGATGATATCGAAGCCACCGATGCCAGAGGAAACGTAGACGCCAACTTCATCGAGGTTCGAGTCTTCCGGCTTCCAATTCGAGGACTTCACCGCAAAATCCGCGCCCGCCAGTGCAACCTGGATGAAGCGGCCCATCTTCTTCAGTTCTTTTTTCTCAATCCACTGGAAGGGGTCGAAGCTCTTGATCTCGCCCGCGATTTTGCAATCGAATCCTGTGGAATCGAACTGCGTAATTGGTCCGACGCCGCTCTGCCCGGCGACGAGGTTCTTCCAGCTTTCCTCCGTGCCGATGCCCAGCGCGCAGACCAATCCAACGCCCGTAACGACTACCCGGCGAGTCAAGTCCTTGATGCTCCCTGTTGAGGTGTGAATTCCGTGGCTTACTTACCTTTGGCGTGTTTGTCGATGTATTCGACGGCGTCTTTGACGGTGGTCATTTTTTCGGCGTCTTCGTCGGGCACTTCGATGCCGAAGGCTTCTTCGAACGCCATCACCAATTCCACCTGGTCAAGGGAATCCGCTCCCAGGTCGTCCACAAACGACGCCGTGGGAGTGACTTCCGCCTCATCCACGCCGAGCTGCTCGACGATAATCTGCTTCACGCGTTCTTCTACGCTGGCCATTCCTGTTCCTCCGCGATCTTTAGTCGCTCTAACTTTCGACTTGTGTCTTCTTACCCAGGCTTAGCAGCCTGCACTATGCGCGCGGAGTACAGCCGCGCCAAAATCGTTCGTTGGGGCCCCTGTGAGCAACCTGCCCATTCTATTTAGCCTGCCGCCCTAGGTCAACTTGACTTCCCTTAGATGTGGATTTCCACGCCGTAGGCTTCCTAAAGAGCCATCACTAGTTCGACCAAGTCAAGCGAATCCCAAGTCTCGGCAAGTTCATCAATTTCGGCTTCGGTCTTCCCAACCTCTTCCGAAAGAGTCCTTCTTACCGCTGGCCAATCGGGAGCATCCTTTATGTGTTTGCGCGTGGCCATTCTGTGACCTCTATTCCCTCGCTACGCCAAGTACATCCCGCCGTTTACGTCCAAGACATGGCCGGTGATGTACCCGGCTTCGTCGCTGGCCAGAAAGACGATGGCGGCGGCTACATCGCGGGCGGTGCCCATACGGCCTAGCGGGATGCGCGTGTTCAATTCTTCTTTCACTTTGTCGGGCAGTACGTCGGTCATGGGTGTTTTGATGAAGCCGGGGGCAACGGCGTTCACGGTGATGTTGCGCGAAGCGATTTCCATGGCGATGGCTTTGGTTAGGCCGATGAGCCCGGCTTTTGCGGCGACGTAGTTGGCCTGGCCGGCGTTGCCAGTCTGTGCGACGACGGAAGAAATATTGATGATGCGGCCGGTGCGCGCGCGCATCATCGTGTGCATGGCTTGCTGAATGCACACGTGGGCACCTGTCAGATTCGTTCGAATGACGGCGTCCCAGTCTTCCTGCTTCATACGCAGGGCGAGGCCGTCGCGAGTGATGGCTGCGTTGTTGACCAGAATATCGAGGCGGTTGAATTTTTCGAGGACTTGCTTGAAGCCGGCTTTGATTTGTTCGGGGTCGGCTACGTCCATTTTGACGGCGAAGGCTTCGCCGCCGGTTGCGGCAATTTCGCTTTCCAGCGCGGCTAGTTTTTCTTCGTTGCGTGCGGCTAAGGCGACTTTTGCTCCGACTTCGGAAAGCGCTAGCGCGGTGTCGCGGCCGATGCCTTGGGAGGCACCGGTTATCAGGGCTACTTTGTCCTTCAAACTGAACATTACGTTTGCGAACCTCTTTCAGAGTTTTCAGTTATAAGTTTTCAGTTCTAAGTAAAGAAAAGAGAATAAGAACTGGATTTGAGACTAAGTTCTTGCTCTGCTCCTAACTTAAAACTAAGAACTAAAAACGTACGTATGAAGTTGATGTCCGTCCGCCCCGATAAGTCTGGGTCAAGCTGCGGAAAAACCTCAGGCCTGAAGGCCTGAGCTACAGCGGCTTCACGCGGCGTCGGAGCGGGCACCGGCGATTTTCTCGACAGTGGCGGCTAAACTCTTTTCGTCTTCGACGTTCAAGGTTGCTACGCTGCGTTCGATTTGGCGGAGCAATCCGGTCAGGACGCGGCCGGGGCCAACTTCCACGAAAGTGTTCACGCCCTCGTCGATCAGCAGGCGGATAGATTCTTCCCATCGCACCGGCATGCTGACCTGCCGGATCAAGGCTTCACGGGCTTCGGCGCTGGTTTCAATCGTGTCGGCATCCACATTGGTTACCAGCGGCACTTGCAGATTCGAGAATTCGACTTGACGCAGGTCTTTTTCCAGCCTTTCCTGCATGGGAGCCATTAGGGCGGAATGGAAGGGTGCGGAAACCGCCAGGATCACGGCGCGCTTGGCGCCGAGCTGCGAGGCGATTTCTACCGCGCGTTTGACCGCGCCGGCATGACCAGAGATGACCGTCTGGTCGGGGGAATTCAGGTTGGCGGGCGCGCAAATCTCGCCTTCGGCGGCGCGTTTGCATGCGTCCGCTACGACTGCCGGGGACAGCCCCATGATGGCGGCCATCGCGCCTACCCCGGCGGGAACCGCGTCCTGCATGTAGGTACCGCGCTTGCGAACAAGTTGCACGGCATCGGCAAACTTCAGCGCGCCTGCTGCAACGAGGGCGGAATACTCACCAAGGCTGTGGCCGGCTACAAAGTCCGGCGTCAAGCCACGCTCGGCGAGCACGCGACACACGGCCACGGAGCAGGTCAAGATAGCGGGCTGCGTATTGGCCGTCAGCTTGAGCTCTTCTTCGGTGCCCTCGAAGCATATCTTCGAAATCGAGAAGCCCAGCGCTTTGTCGGCCTCGTCAAAAACGGCCTTTGCTGCCGGATATTTTCCGGCCAGTTCCTTGCCCATGCCCGGGTATTGCGAAGCTTGTCCCGGAAAAACAAATGCGACTTTGCCCATCGTTAATCCTTGTCTCGAACCGTCACACGAGGACCGCGGCGGCGGAGAGCTCCTGTTCGATTTTCTCGTTCATGCGTGCGCGGGCGAGTCCCGCAGCCACACGAATGGCGTTTTTCACGGCGTTGGCGTTGGAACGGCCGTGGCCGATAACGCAAACGCCGCGCACTCCCAACAACGGCGCGCCACCGTACTCCGTGTAGTCAATCGTCTTCCTCAGAGTCTTGAAAGCTCCCTTCGAAAGCACTCCCCCGACCTGCGAAAGGAATGAACTATTGATCGACTTCCGTAGCAACCCAAAAATCTGAAACGCCAAGCCTTCGCAAATCTTCAGCGCGATGTTGCCGACAAAGCCGTCGCTGACGATCACATCCACGCTGCCCGAAAAAAGGTCCCCGCCTTCCACATTTCCCACGAAGTGTACCGGACTCTTCTTCAGACGCGTGTAAACCTCGCGCGTCAGTTCGTTGCCCTTGATTTCCTCTTCACCGACGGAAAGCAATCCAACGCGAGGGCGCTTGCTGCCAAATGTCGCGCGGTAATACACCTCGCCCATCACCGCGAACTGCACCAGGTGCTCCGGGCGGGAATCCACGTTTGCGCCCACGTCCAGCAGCACCGAAACGCCGCCCTTGGCATTCGGAAACGGTGCCGCGAGTGCGACGCGGTCCACTGACTCGAGCGTTCCGAGCAAGAACTTGGCGACGGTCATGACTGCGCCAGTGTTGCCCGCGCTGACCATGCCATCGGCCTTGGCCTCCCGCACCAGGCGGGCGGCTACATGCACCGAACTGTCTTTCTTCCGGCGAAATGCCTGCGCCGGATGATCCTGCATGGTGATCACGTCGCTAGCCGGCACAATCTCGATCGGGAGATTGGGCGCCGCGTGTTTTGCAAGCTCAGCACGAACGACCTGCGGCTGGCCGACAAGCAAAATCCGAACACCAAACTCGCGTGCAGCCAGCACGCTGCCTTCGACCTCGGGGCGGGGCGCATGGTCTCCGCCCATGGCGTCAACGGCGATGGTGATCATGGGATTTTGTCCGCAGGCTAAACGAGAGAAACCTCGAGATCCTTACGAAGCCGCTTCTTGAGCCGCTTTGCCCTTGTAATGGCCACAGTGCGGGCAGACCTGGTGCGGCTGCTTCATTTCATGGCAATTCGGACACTTGGCCAGAGCGGGCTTGGCCAAAAAGTCGTGGGCCCGCCGAGTGCTGGTCCTGCGCTTCGAATGCCGTCGTTTTGGGTTAGGCATAGCAATACACCTCGTTTGCCGCCGCAATGGGCGGATTATATCGGGCTTGTTAGCCCTGGGAAACTATTGTTTCTTGAGCCAGTCCTGCTTGAGGCGCGCGAGAGGGGCCATCCGGGGGTCCGTCGCGTGGGTCTCACAGCGGCACTCTTCGTGGTTCAGGTTCGCACCGCAATTCGGGCACAGCCCCCGGCAGTCGCTCTGGCAAATGACTTTTAAGGGTAATGCCAGTAGCACCTGCTCCTTGATTACATCGGCCAAGAAGAGCCCTTCTCCTTCGTAAAATCCAATCTCGGTGTCGTCGTCCTTCAACCGGTCTTCTTTCGGCTTGGCGTCCTTCGGAAGAGGCGCGTAAAACAAGTCGAAGGTGCGGCTTACGTCTTCGACGACGGGTTCGAGGCAGCGCGCGCACACCAGTTCGATCTTCGTTTCGAGGTTGCCCTCGATGCGAATCTGCGACTCCAGCAACTCTGCCGTGGCCGTCACTTCGAGCGGCTCAATCTGCTTGATTTCCGCCGAATGAAAATCGATGCTGCCCGGGGCATAGCTCTTCCGGATGCGCAGCTTACGGACGGCTAATTCCTTAACGTCAAGGAACATGTCTTCAGCGCCTCCGGCGCGTACGCTCATGCTTTACCATTATTGAGTCGGCTTCGCGGCAAGTCAAGGAAGGGTGGGAGATTCCTTCCCGTTTTTGCACACTTTTAGTCAGCAACCCGGCCTAGTACCTTGAGCTCTGAAATGCGAATGACGTGATTTCACGTTGTTGCTGCCAAACTAAGAGTTAAGCAAGAGCGGCACGCTTCTTTCAGAGTGTGCTGTTCTTGTCTGCGGGGCTGTCGCCAGCCGGTATGTCTCAGCAGAGGGCCGGCAAAATCCCAGAAAGATTCTCAATCTGCAACGAATCAGTGAGAAGGGGGACCGCTGCTTGGCTTTGGGAACGATGGCGACGATTGCAGCCTCTTCGAGTGATTCGCTAACACTATTCCTTTCAGCTAGTTAGAATGGATCAACTCGCAGTTGACTCTCGGGAAAGTTAGTCTCAAAGGGATGCGGCGATGGGCCAGAACTTGCACCATATAGAAGGATATTGTTGTGCGATCCCGGGGTGTTTTGCGCTCCAAGCCTCGCACCATCCGATCTCTCAAGGGAAAAACATGGCTAGACAGCATCCATACAAAAAGTCCCTGGAAACCCTTTGCGCTTGCGTGCTATTACTCTGCTGCACAGCCCACGGACAGGCGCAGGACAATGCGCGCAAGGTGCTTAAGAAGGCGCCTGTGGGTTATCCGTACATTCTGAAAAGCAAAGGTATCGGCGGGGTTGTCAAGCTAAGGGTATACGTCAAGCCTGATGGCACGGTGAGAGACACGGAAGTCGTTGGCGGCAACCCTATTCTGGCAGAAAGCGCGCAAAAATCGGTGATGCAGTGGAAATTTTCTCCGGGGAGCTCGGAGACAGCTCTGGAAGTTTCAGTGACTTTTGATCCACACTCTGATTCCGGCAGTTAAGTACTCTCGAGAGCGGGCCTGCGCCGGAACGACAATCTTAGACGCTTGCAAATAGCGAGACAGAATTCTGCCACAAAAAAGGGGAGGCTGAGGAAACCAGCCTCCCCTTTTCTCAGTTACTGGACCGCCTGATCAGAAATCGTAACGCAGAGCAAACTGCATCACGCGGTTTGCATTGGCTTGGGCAGTGATCTGGCCAAAAGTGGCCGGGCTGTTGATGTCCGCCGCCGGATCAGCAAAGTTCGTATGGTTGAAGGTATTGAAGGAATCCCACTGAAACGTCAGTTTGTGTGATTCGGATCGAGGCAAGACGAATGTCTTCGAGAACCTTGTGTCAAAGTTCCAGAAGCCGGGGCCCCTGAGAGTATTCCGGCTGCCTACTTGGCCGCCATTCGTGAAGGAGAATGAGCCTAGAGCAGCTGTAGGATTGGAAAACATTTGAATCGAACCATTCGTATCGCTATGAATATGCGAGGCGAGGGCCGATCCACTTCCGGTAACTAGGGCCGGACTATTCACGAAGAAATTGACAGGGAAGGAGTCGGTGCTGGTGCTAAAGGCAAACCCAGTATGCCAAGTAGCGACCGTTCCAAATTGCCAGCCCCCGATAATCTGATTTAGCCATCCAGGAGGACTGGAAACGAATCGCTTGCCCTTGCCAAACGGCAGGTCGTAAACGCCGTCAGCAGTGATCAAGTGGGTGACATCGAAATCGGAGTTGCCGCGGCAGACCCGGAGATTCCGAACGTCACAAACGAGCCCCCCAATGACGGTATTGGCAACGGTGGAGACGTTGTCGATGGAATGCCCGAACGTGTAATTGAACTGAAATTGCAAGCCGCTGGAGTACCGCTTCGTCAGACTGACGAGCATCGCGTTATAGTTTGATGAACCGGCGTTGCTGATGTAGGAATTCACGGAAAACTGTCCCGCTAATCCGACGTTCTGCGGGATTATTCCTCCAAATGGGCCCGGGAAGAATCCATACATGGCCTGCAATGTGTCGGTTAGATCGCCTCGCCGGAGCAGAGTGCTAAACAGCGCGCGCACCAACCGCGTACAGGTCGGGATGTTTGCCCCGAATACGGCCGCCGTAAACTGCTGGCAATCGGCCAAGCCAAAGTTTGTTTGTATGGCTGAGTTCATTTGATTTTCGAACCAAGGCTGAGTGGTTATGAGCGATCCTGGAGTACCGGCCCGGACCTGGGTGGCCAACTGATTGAATGCATCGGTCACGCCCTGTTTCGAGGCAGGATCGATGAAATCAACTAACTGCGCAGCGTCAGACTGCGCAAAGAGTTTCCTTCCAAGCCTGCCAACGTAGTTAACATCCAAGAGAAAGTTTCCCGGGAGTTCCCGTTGAACACCTAAGGAATAAACATAGGCATAGGGGGTGCGGAAGTTCTTTTCGATAGCGTAGTTAAATTGAGACTGGGCATTCCCAAGCAGGTAGCCCGTGGCGGAATCCACAAAGGGGGTGAACGGAGTGGTGATTGGTGGGGCGACATTGGTCACCGGAAGCGTTCCGATGGCCTGGAACCGAGGATCCGTAGCGAGAGTGCTGCCAGGATCGCCACCACCAAACGATGTATTCACGCCATTGTTAAAAAGATAGGAGACCTGATCCTGGATGAAGTTAATGGTATTGGCGTTGACACGGTCATAGACAATCGTGCCTCCTAAACGGATCGAGGTCTTGCGATCGCCTAACACACTCCCCAAAACTCCTTCGCGAAATGCGGGGCTATACGCCAGGGCAAACCGGGGCGAGAAATTCCTGTAATCGGGATTGTAGATGCTGGGACCATTGCTGTTCGCTTTGCCACCGAGCACGTATTGAACGATGGGAACGGCATCCGACCCGCTAATTCCCGCCGCACCAGCTTGCACACGGGCGGGAAATATTTTCGTGAAATCAACGGTGGGGACAGACTGCAGACCGCTGGTTTCATACGGCACGGAGTAATACTGCCAGCGCAAACCGTAGGTCAAGGTCAAGCTGCTCGACAGGCGCCACTGGTCTTGTGCGTAAAACTCGTATTCGAAGTAGCGATAGTTGCGCGTTCTCCCGGAGCCGGGGTTTTGAGAATTGCCATCTTTCGTGTAGTTGAAATTCGTGTTGACGGAAGCGAATCTGCCGAGGATGAACGGAAACGTAGAATCCCATTCGCCGATGGCGGCAGGGTCCTGGAGAATATCGCTCGGTCTGAGGTTTGTGGAGGGGGAATCCAGGCTGGTGGTAAGCCCACCCAATCCGAGAGTCACAAAATTAAAGTCGTTGATCTGGCGGGAAGTTTGATGCTGAGGTTTGAATGCCCCGCCAAATTGGATAACGTGTTTTCCACGCGTCCATGTAAAGTCGTCGCGTAGCGTCGGCACCGGAACGGTACGAAACTGACTTTCCAGTGAGGAAAATGGTGAAGACATGAAGGCATTGCCCGCTACCCCGCCGATCCCATAACTATTTGGAAATGTCGTCTGCGCGAGACTGGGGAAGCCCAAGCGGGAAGCTGTAATGCCAAATATCGCCTGGTTAATCTTGGTGCTGGAAATTGTCCAGGTTTCACCAATGGCGAAAGCGTAGTCCCGGTCGGTAATTTGGTGGGCTGGTGCAGGGTCGCCCGGAAACTGCACGGCGGCAAAGTTAACATCGTCAGTTTGGGCAGATCTGACGATATTAAATCGCCCAAATATTTTGTGCTTATCGGTCAAATTGTAGTCCATCCGGGTGGTGTAAGTGTTGTTACCAAGACGCACAGGCGCGTTGAACCGCACCAGCCCAGTGTTGATGCCATCCCCGCCGGTAAGATCATTCGCGTGAGGGTAACGGCCATCAACAAAGGTCGACAAAGCAGCATCCACACCCACACCCGCTGGGTCCAGCGACGCTAAAGAATTGGGGCCAGTGGCAGGAGTAAAACTGATGCACTGTGGTGTCGTGTCCAGCCTGCTCGCTGCCGTACAGCCAGCGCCGTTGTTGATGTAAGCGAGCTGGCCGTTCCGCATATGGTCGAGAGGTACTGTCCGAGAGATGTTGTCTTGGCTGGCGTCCCGGCGTCCCTCATAATTAAAGAAGAAGAAAAGCTTATTCTTCTTAACGGGGCCGCCCAGACTTCCGCCGAACTGATTGCGGATTAGCGCAGCTCGGGGAACTCCGCTGGCATTGTTGAAGAACGAGTTCGCCGCAGTGATGGTATTCCGATGATATTCGTAAGCATTGCCATGCCAAACGTTTCCGCCACTCTTGGTCACCAACTGTATCTGCGCACCGCTGCTTCTGCCCATGTCAGCTGTATCGCCGGCGGTGATACCTCGAAACTCCTGTACCGCGTCGATAGGAGCGTTGCCGACGGTTGCAAAAGCCTGACCGGTGGCCTGATCGTTGGCATCAATTCCGTCCACGGTGATGTTGCCCTGGTCGGCGCGGGCCCCGGTCACCGAACCTTCGCGGTTTCCGCTTGGATCATTGCTGCCAGCAAGAACCACTCCGGGCTGCAAGCCGAGGAGTGCCGCGGGTGAATCGCGAAACTGGATAGGAAGTGAGTGAAGCAAGTCGGTGCCGAATACGTTTCCGATGGTGGCGTCCGTGGTATCGAGTGTTTGTTCGCCCGTCGCCTTCACTTCGACCGATTGAGTTATCGCTCCAATTTCAAGAATCGCATTGCGGGTGCTTGTGGAATTCACACCAAGATAAACATCTGTGAATTCGAGCTTGGTAAATCCGTCCTTTAGAAACGTGAGTGTATAGCCAGGGCCCGGGGCTACACGCAAAAACTGGTATTCACCGACATCATTAGTGGTTGCCTTGAGATGAAGGCCGACCGTTGCGTTGTCGAGGACTACATCCACCCCAGCAATCGGCGCATTAGACTTGTCCACAACAACCCCTTTTACCCCCGACACCTCCTGGGCATGGGTTGCAGATAAAAGCAGAAGTGTCAAGAACGAAGCAAGGACGAGCTTACGCATATTCGGAACCACCCCTTTCCTTAATGCTTTATGAACTCCACTGCTACCCCTGTTTCTCCATGAAGACTTGGCCGCAGACCATAAGCGATGGAACCTTTAAGGTTCTTGGCCAAAAATTCTAGGCGCCAAGCACATCATTTCGGGGAAACCAAGCATGTATCGTGTGCAAGGCTATGGCCAGACAAACTTTCTTGTCATGTGTCTAATCTGAACAGGAATAAGTACTTAGAACCTGGTTGTAAAGGCGGGTTGCTGGCTTCGCAGGTTTGTCTCTTGCAATCCGGAATTGATATGGAGATATGGAATCGTTAGGTGAAATCACGGGGCGGGAGGCAGATCCTCAGTCGTTGCGACGGAGGACTAGGCAGCCTGCTAGCATGTCGTGTAGCGCCTGCTTTTTCTCGGTGAAGGCGGCCATCAAGTATCCCAGTCCGATGCCGAACGACACGAGGTTCGTGATGATCTTGCCAAAGTGCCTGGCCGTTGCACGGCCGAAGCTGACACGCTGACCTGCCAAGTCCGTCACGACCATCCCGAGCGCCTTTTTCCCGACGGTGGCCTGCCACTCTGAGCATTCCATAAGGGCGTGATAGAGCCAGGTGAAGAGCAGGGCGCCCGTAGCGGCAAGAAAAAAGAATACGATGAGCATGAAGATGCCGGCGTCATTTAGGGCTTCGTCGGGATGGAACTGGTCAAAAAATCTGCGGAATCCGGTCAGAAAAATCAGGGGGATCACAATCAGGACAAAGCCAAACCCCAGTATGACGTTGTCAATCACAAGGGCTACAAGACGCAGCCAGAATCCCGCGTACTCCACGCGCGGCACGGAACCCGACACCGCATAGGCCGGGATGGCCGGAATACCTCCCGCAACCGGGACTGCAACCGCAACGCTTGTGCTCGGGGGACGCGGCACGGCAACCGCTACCGGAAACGCTTGTCCGCAATTCGAGCAAAAGGCCGCGCTAGCGGCTATCAATGCGCCACACTTGGAACAGTACACGGTGTCTCCTATTAACTTTCCCCGGCCGTGCCGCGAATTGGAGAGAAGTGCACGCAAATCCTAATTGCGGCCCTGCCCCGAGGTCAATCATGACAAAAACAGGTCCTTTTTTCTCGATTTGACTTGGTG
>DATEHF010000056.1:0-4802 GCA_035279725.1 Candidatus Acidiferrum sp. | reverse complement strand
GCGATTGGGAATCGTCGCGATCGATACGCTGGCTAGCGGTGCCATCGCCGCCGATCTGATGGGGAGGTTCCTGGGCGGGCGGACGGGGTCGATCGGCATCACGGTGTTCGATATGGGGATTACCGAGCACGCGGAGAAATACGGCGCGTTCGAATCCACGCTGAAACCGTTTTATCCCCACCTGGAACTGCTCAAACCGATTGAGGATCACGATGTGGAGCGCGAAGCGTATCGAAAATGCCGCAAGCTGTTTGAAGAGCGGACTGACCTCGCCGGAATTTATGTGACCACCGAGGCGTCGATGCCGGTGCTGAGGGCGGCAGTTGATGCGAATGTGCTGGAGCGGCTGACGATCATCACCACGGATTTGTTCACCGACCTCGTGCCTTACATACGTTCGGGCGCGGTGGCGGCCACGATCTACCAGCGCCCCCGGGCGCAGGGGCAGATGGCTCTCCGGCTGCTGCATGAGTTTCTTGCCGAGGGCGGACGCCGGTCGAATCAAGTTTCGCTGGCTCCCCACCTGGTGATGCGGGGGAATCTGGATTTCTTCCTCAGCCGGCAATCGCAGGAATCCGCAAGCAAGAACGGGCAAAACGGACAGGAATCTCGCAGGCTGGTGCAGGATCTCGCTTAGCCAGTTTAATCAAGCCAACGAAAGGCCAGACGGAATCATGGCGTATTTAGGCATCGATGTGGGCACGGGGGGGACGCGGGCGCTGGTAATTGATGCGCAGGGAAATGTCGTGGCTTCGGCATCGGCGGAACATCAACACTTTGCCAGCCCCAAGCCCGGCTGGGCGGAGCAGGATCCGCGGGACTGGTGGCAGGCGTGTGGAGCGGCGGTGCGGAAGGCGCTCGAAACGTCCGGGGTTCGCGCCGCAGATATTGCGTGCGTCGGATTTTCCGGGCAAATGCACGGCGCCGTGTTGCTCGATTCCGCCGATGAAGTGGTTCGGCCGGCGCTGATCTGGTGCGATCAGCGGAGCGAGGCGCAGTCCGTTGAACTGGAAAAACTCTTTGGGCGCGACGCGCTGATCCGGTTGACCTGCAATCCTCCGCTGACGAACTTCACCCTGACGAAATTTCTTTGGGTGCGGGAGACGGAGCCGAAGCATTGGGACCGCGTGGCGCACGTGATGCTGCCCAAAGATTACGTGCGATTTCGCCTGACTGGCGAGCGCGCAATCGACATGGCCGACGCGTCGGGCACACTGCTGCTCGATGTCGCCAACCGGAAATGGTCGGCGGAAGTTCTCGCCAAGACCGGCATTGATCAGAAGCTGCTGCCGGCATTGTTTGAATCGCCGCAAGTCTGCGGCAAAGTTTCGGCGGCGGGCGCGGAAGCCACTGGCCTGCGTGCCGGGACACCGGTTGTGGCAGGTGCGGGAGATCAGGCGGCGGGCGCAGTTGGAATGGGCATTGCCCGGGTCGGCGCGGTGAGCGCAACGATCGGAACATCGGGTGTTGTGTTTGCTTCGACCGATCGTCCGGCGATGGATCCTGCAGGACGGCTGCACACCTTCTGCCACGCGATTCCCGGCCGGTGGCATGTGATGGGCGTGACGCAGGCGGCGGGATTGTCGCTGCGCTGGTATCGCGACAACTTCGGAGCAGCTTCGCCGGGAGTGCAGAAGAAGGACGGACGCGATCCTTACGATGTATTTGCCGAAGAAGCGGCTGCTGCGCCGGCGGGCTCGGAAGGGGCGCTCTGGGCGCCATATCTCATGGGCGAACGGACGCCACATCTCGATCCCAACGCGCGGGCAGCCTTGGTGGGCCTGACGGCTTCGCATACCCGGGCGCATGTGATTCGCGCCATTCTGGAAGGCGTTGCCTTCAGCCTGAAAGATTCCTTCACGATCTTCGAGGAGATGAAGATTCCGGTGACGTCGATTCGGCTGGGCGGCGGCGGGGCGCGGTCGCCGTTGTGGCGGCAGATTCAGGCTGACGTTTACGCGCATGAAGTGGAGATCGTTGAGGCCGAAGAAGGTGCGGCTTACGGGGCAGCTATTCTGGCAGGCGTGGGCGCAGGGGCGTGGTTGTCGGTGGAGCAGGCCTGCGACGCGATCGTGCGGGTGGCGAAGCGGATTGCGCCGAATCGGAAAGATTCGGCAACGATGCAGAATGCCTACGACAATTATCGGAAAGTCTATCCGGCGTTGCGACAGCTCACATGAAAATCAGCCGAGGGGGGCTAGCCGACCTTTTTCGAATCAAGACTCCTCACAAGGTTGCCCCACCCTTCCCGCGTTCTTGGCGGGAGGGTGGGCTCTGGCCAGGAGCACGACACCAATTCGTTCTCCCCTCCGCGCGTCCATTGGGATAGCACGATTCCACCATGCGCCTGAGCTGGCAATAACCTGAAGGAAATTACACGTTTGCTGTGTTCCACTAATATTGTTTGTCATCCCGACCAGAGTGGAGGGACCGGGTGCTTCCTTGCGAACCACACCAACAGCGAAACCGGGGGCTGGCGCTGGTTTTGATAGCGGACTGGTTTGACGCGTATTCATGCAGATTGTAGTCCGCACGGAAGGCCCACCCTCCCGCAAAAAGCGCGGGAAGGGCGGGGCAACCCCATTTTGGGAATTCTTGAAGGGTGGGCCAGCCCCCGATACATAGTTCTCCGCTCGCTCACAGCTTCGATACGTCGAGAGGTGGCCCCAGCCACTTCATGCCGTGTGCTTCGGCGATGTTCGCATCCACTGGCTGCCTGCTAGAGAGGGTAAAGAAATCTTCCATCTGGCCAGCCGGCGTGAACCCCATCAGCATCCGTCCTGGCTTCTCACCGACGTAGGCCCACACATGGGGTACATTCCGTGGCGCGAGTATAGAATCGCCGGGCCGAAGCGTGAAGCGCTCGCCGCCTACCTCAATCACCACTTTGTTGCCCTCAATGAGGTAGAACCATTCTTCTTGTGCATAGTGCAGATGGCGCACCGGCCCGCCTTGCGGAACATTGCGATGCTCTATCAGAAAGAAACCGGCTCGGGTGTCTTTGGTAAGGACCTTGAAATCTAGGTGCGTGCCCGCGCGCGGCCCATGATGCTCTGTCCCAGTCGCGTCCGCGCCCGTGGCGACAAACACTGGCCTTCCCAACGGGCTTGCAACTTCAGCGAACGATCCCGGCGAGGCAAAAGGCAGTGCCACCGCTACTTTTAGGAAATTACGGCGTTCGAAGCTTCTCATGGCAGAAATGCTACTCCCTGTCCGCGAATGTACATCGAGGCGGCCCCATCAGAAAGCCTCGTTCAGGGTCAATGAGTGAAATGGAGATATTTCGACAGTATGGAGCAGGATATTTCATTGCGCAGCATTGGCACTCTTGAACCGCATGGCCAAGAGTGCCACCAAACTTCCCATAGAGTAGCTCGTTAAACCGAGGAATGGCCATCCAGAGAAGAGTGCGTACAGGCCCTCGCTGTCATGACAGCCAGCGCCTAAGCAGAACAATTGCGATAGCAGATAATCTGTCGGCGTTTGATGTGACCATGTGGAATTCCAGCCATGCCATAGTTCGTGCGCGCCGATGCCCAGCGCAGTCAGACCGAGCAAGCCCACGAACGGAGCTGACCTGCTGAGTAATATTGGGGTGAAAAATAAGCCAAGCAAAGCGCTCGAAATTATGAACGTTACAAGAGACTCAGCGTAAGAGAATTGATGCACACGACCGACGACTACCCGGAGAAGAAAAGACAGCAGAAAGGAACCCATCGTACCAGCAAGAGCGTGGAATCCAATGCCTAGGATGCCTTCAGCGGCTTGTTTTCTCGTAAGGCTTCGTTTCATTTTCGTGGAAAGTATAAGGCTCAACCTAGCCAATGATGAAACCTAGAATGACGAAAACAGGCGTTATCACAAGTGTGCGCTTTTGCTTCGCCTATTTCGGGGTCAATGAGCGATTTCGCGATTCTTCTCCAACCGGCGTCAAAGCCCACCGTCCTCTTGAGAGAGTGTCGATCACATCAAATAGTCTAGACCCCACTGAAAGTCCCTGACTTCCCAGCACAAGTGACGGACCGGGCCACTCAAAACTCTTAAGCGCTGGGGCTTCAAAGCCCAAGTTGTTTACGGTCGCTGGCGGCAGCTAAGACGCCGGCGCCCTGCCCAAAAATCATCACTTCGCCGTTTCTTTCACCACGACCACTCGATCCCCCGCAACATCCTTCATCTGCTGCACGAGTCCCGAGGGCCAATGAATCTCCACAAGGTCCGCCGACGCATTGGCACCCAGACCGAAATGGACGGGTCCCGCGCTTGACGACGCATATCCGCAACTGGTGGTCATGTGGTTGTACTGGGCGCCGGATTTCGTGACCACCTTGATTCGTGCTCCGATGCCGTCGCGGTTGCTCTTTGTGCCTTCCAGCTTGAACTCGATCCAGTGATTTGTGCCGGGGCTCTGGTTCATCCAGATTTCCGCAGGCGCGTTTAGAGCGTTCACAACCACATCCAGCTTGCCGTCGCCATTAAGGTCCCCCACCGCCGAGCCGCGATGGCGCGATGGAGCCAGCGCCGTGAATCCTGCTTCGCCGGTTAAGGCCGCGAACTTCATTCCACCCAGATTGCGGAAGACGGTGTTCGGCTGCTCGATCACAAGGTTCGTCGACGCCAGCGATTGCACGTGTCCGCGCGAGACAAAAATATCTTTCCATCCGTCGTTGTCGAAGTCGGCGATGGTCGGTGAATATCCTGCCATGGGAAGGCTTAGCTTGGTCATGCCACTCTCGCGTGTGACTTCGGTGAAACTTCCTTTGCCCGTGTTCTTGTAAACGGGGAAGGTCTCGCCGTCGAGCGCG
>DATEHF010000055.1:0-33339 GCA_035279725.1 Candidatus Acidiferrum sp. | reverse complement strand
GCTTTCGCCTCTCTGACTCGGCTAGGTGGATATGGCGCGAGCCGGTCATTCGGCAGCTTCGGGCAAGAACTCTTCGATGTTCTTGTATCCGTTGTGGCCCTGACCGACTTTCACCAGGCAGGGAAGATGGAGTTCCATCCCGGCTTCGATCTCGCTCGCTGGAATGTCGTAACCACTCGCTTCCAGACGCTCCGCCAACTCCTCAAGCAGCCGGCAGGCCGTGAATTTATCCCATCTGCTTTTCTTGGCCGGCACCTCTTGAGGCAGTTCCCCCTTGTCGTGTGATATCTTCAATGCACCCAATGCCTCGCGCTCACGAAATTCAGTTAGGCCAGTTACGCCTCGGCGGCGGCAATCCCCTTTTCCTCATCGCTGGGCCTTGCGTCATCGAATCCGAAGCCCACGCCCGCACCCTAGCCGAAAAAGTGGCTAAAATTGCTTCCGATTGCGCCGTTCCCTACATCTTCAAGGCTTCCTACGACAAAGCCAACCGTTCTTCCATAAAAGCGTTTCGCGGCCCCGGCCTCTCCGAAGGCCTCCGCATCCTCGCCAAGATCAAGTCAGACCTGAAGCTCCCGATCCTTACCGACATTCACGAGCCGTCCCACGCCGCACCCGCCGCCGAGGTCTGCGACATTCTTCAAATCCCCGCTTTCCTCGCTCGCCAGACCGACCTCCTCCTCGCCGCCGCCAAAACCGGCCGCATCGTTAACGTCAAGAAAGCTCAATTCCTCTCGCCCTGGGATATGGCCAATGTCGTCGAGAAAATCGCCAGCACCGGAAACCGCAATATTCTTCTCACCGAACGCGGCGCTTCCTTCGGCTACCAAAATCTCGTCGTGGATATGCGCTCTTTTCCCGTCCTTCAAAAGCTAGGCTACCCTGTCGTCTTCGACGTTACCCATTCCATCCAGCTTCCCGGCGGTCAGGGTCATGCGAGCGGCGGCCAGCCCGAATTCATTGACACGCTCGCCCGCGCCGGCGTCGCTGCCGGCGTAGACGGCATCTTCCTCGAGACCCACGACAACCCCTCCCAGGCCCTTTCCGACGGTCCCAACGCCCTTCCCCTTTCGCAACTTCCCGGGCTACTCAGACGCCTCAAAGAGCTCTCCACAGTCGTCCGCCGCTGGAGCATCCAGTGAGCCGCCACGCCCATTCCAGGGGCTGTCCGGCCCCGAATTTGGAGTGCACCCCCACAGTGAACTTAACCCCTTTAGATGCAACACTTGCAAGGCGCTCCGTAAGTGTTGCATCTAAAAGACTTACAAAAACGCTAACTCCTTTATCTGCAACACTTACAAAAAACCGGGGGGGTGCATTTTGAGTCTCGACACCGCCCGCCGCGTCCTCAAAATCGAGGCGCAAGCCCTCCAAGAAGTCTTCGCGCGGCTGGATTCCACCTTTGAAAAGGCCGTGGACCTATTATTTGCATGTAGGGGGAGGGTGGCCGTCACCGGTATGGGCAAGTCAGGGATCGTCGGCCGAAAAATCTCCGCGACGCTTTCGAGCACGGGTACGCCGTCATTTTTCTTGCATCCGGCAGAAGCCCTGCACGGAGATTTGGGAATGCTCGCGCGAGGCGACGCCATGCTCGCGGTTTCGTATGCGGGCGAGACGCGGGAAATCATCGCGTTACTGGACGCGTTGAAGCGTTTGGAAATTCAGCTTGTGGCGCTGACAGGCAATCCAAAATCCACGATCGCGCAAGCAAGCGATATAGTACTTAACGTGTACGTAAGTGAAGAGGCATGTCCCCTGAATCTCGCGCCGACCGCGAGCACCACTGTCGCGATGGCAGTCGGCGACGCGCTGGCCGTTTCGCTGCTCGAGCGGCGCGATTTTCGCCGCGACGACTTCGCGGCGTTGCATCCAGCAGGCAGTCTCGGCAAGCGGCTCCTGCGCGTGGAAAAGGTCATGCACAGTGGCGATGCCATTCCCAAGGTCTCTCTCGACGCTTCCATGCCTGCCGTCTTTCATGAAATGTCCGCAAAGAAACTCGGCATGACAACCGTCGCAAACGGCGACGGCACGCTTGCCGGCATCATCACCGACGGAGACTTGCGGCGCTTGATGGAGAAGCATGGCGGCGCGACGATGACGATGACGGCCGAGCAGTGCATGAACTCGATTCCACTCGTGGTCCTGCCGGGAATTCTGGCAAGCGAAGCGTTGACGCTAATGGAAAAGCGAAAGATCACTTCGATCGTTGTAGTGGATGAATCGCGCCGATTGCTCGGCGTTCTCCACCTGCACGATTTGTGGAGCATGCAGCTCGTTTAACAAAAGCTATCTGACAAAACCGGGGGTTCCAGTGGCTCGCCTGTCCAGAATTTCGCCTTCACTGAAAAAACGCGCCGCGCAAATTCAAGTGCTGCTGATGGATGTGGACGGCACGCTGACGGACGGCTCCGTCACGCTTCTTTCGCAGCCAGACGGATCCGCGCTCGAAATCAAGACATTCGACGCTCACGACGGCCAAGGGCTGAGTCTCGCGCACACTGCCGGACTTCGCACCGGCTGCATCACCGGACGAGAAAGTCCGGCGCTCGTTCGGCGCGCGCGCGAAGTGAAAATGGAATTTGTCTACCAAAAGCAGCCGACAAAAACGTCCGCCTATGAAGACATTCTGAAAGCTACGGGCGTGCCAGAATCCGCAGTGGCCTATGTCGGAGACGACTTGCCGGACCTTCCCTTGATGCGCCGCGTTGGACTCGCTGTTGCTGTCGGCGACGCAGTGCTCGAAGTAAAACTCGCGGCGCACTACGTCACGAAAGCGATCGCAGGCAAAGGCGCGGTTCGCGAAGCTGTCGAATTGATCCTGAAGTCCAAAGGAATCTGGGAAGAGATGATTGACAAAGCGCGCGCTTAGTAGCGGGCAACTTTCTGGCGAGCGGAAGAGTTCCGCGCGATAATGATTGGGCGCATTTCGGCCACCCCAAACCCACGCAACGAAGGACGGCTCCCGATGGTTCATCCCTGGCACGACGTATCTCCCGGAAAGGAGGTGCCGCGGGATTTTCAGGCGCTGATTGAAATACCGCTCGGCTCGAACGTCAAGTACGAACTGGACAAGACGACCGGGCTGCTGAAAGTGGATCGCATCATTCATTCGGCGGTTTTCTATCCCGCTAATTACGGATTTATTCCGCAGACTTACGCCGAGGATAACGATCCACTGGACGTGCTAGTGCTATGCCAGGAAGCGGTGCAGCCGCTGGCGCTGATCAAGGCGCGCGCAATTGGATTGATGACGATGATTGATTCGGGCGCAAGCGACGACAAAGTCATCGCCGTGGCGACGGGTGATCCGGAATTCAGCAATTATCTCGAAGCTCGAGATCTTCCCTCGCACCGCTTACTTGTACTGCGGCGCTTTTTCCAGGACTACAAATCGCTCGAAGGGAAAAAAGTGGAGGTGGAAGAGATTCGGCCGGCGTATGCGGCGCTTACGGTAATTGAGCGAGCCTTGGCGCGCTATCAAGATGAGAGAGAAAAACTTCTAGCCAAGGAGCGGCAAAAGTAACAGCCCGCGCAAGCCGGCTAATACAAAGGCACTATTCACCTCTGGATTTTCTGTTGCTAGCTTACGCCGTCACGTCCGAGGGATTTAGCGTCAAACCGGATCTCGATTTAGCCTGGGGATTTAAGTTGCCAGTCGCTGAAGTTCGTTTGCAAGGATTCAGAAGATGAGTCTTTTTTGGAAGTGGACAATTGGAGTCCTCGTCGTGTTCCTGGTCGCGGCCATTGTGCTGCTTTCGATGATGGCGGGCAGCCCGCGCGATGCGTACTTCATGGTTCGCTATGCCCTGCCCCACATGCATCGCGGCAATTTGAAGGTTGGCGACGCGGCGCCGGACGCAAGGCTGCTGGGGCTGGACGGCTCGACGTATTTTCATCTGCGAGAGAAAACGGGAGCGCGGCCGCTCGTGGTGATTTTCGGCAGCTACACTTGACCGCCATTTCGAAGCCACGTCGGAGACGTGGTCCAGATTTACAACGACTACAAAGAGCACGCCGATTTTCTGACGGTTTATGTTCGTGAAGCCCACCCGACCGATGAATGGGAGATGAAAACAAATATCAAGGAAGACGTTTGCTACGCGCAGCCGAAGACGCTGGCGCAGCGCGTGGCGATCGCCAACGATTTCACGAAGCGCTACCACTACCCAATCGCTTTTGGAATCGACGATATGAGCAACGCGGCCAACGATGCCTATGCCGCCTGGCCGGAGCGACTTTACATCATTGACGAAAAAGGACGCATCGCCTACCGCGGAGGAATGGGGCCATTTCATTACGAACCTGCGGAAGTGCGCGCCTGGCTCGCCGCCCGGTATGGCGAAGTAAAACATGTTGCCGCATCCCAGTCTGCTTCCGCCAGTTCCCCCAATTCCGCAACGGCAACCAAATGAGATCTCAGGGGCGCTCACGCTTGACCTGTCCGACATCCTTTAGGTCATGACGACATTATTTTCACGATGACAGCTCTGCATGGACCGTGCTAAAAAAGTGGACGAGTCAAGACGAAGGGACGATTTGGATCATGGCTCTAGACTGGTCACAATGTTCGGCTGTTGAAAGAATTCCCGGAAAGGTGGGCGGCGTCTGGCTCTTCAAGGGGACGCGCACTCCCGTCTCTGTGGTTTTCGAAAACCTGGAAGATGGAATGACAATCGAGGAGATCGCAGAACAATTCCCGGTCTCTCGCGAAGAGATTAAAGCAGTGCTCGAATTTGCCGCCCGCAGCCTTGAACTCCCCGTTAGCAGCCGCTAAATGCGCATTCTGCTGGACAACTGCACTCCAAGAGGAGTCATCCCGGCATTGCAGGGCCACGAAGTGAAGGAATGTCGTTCGCAGGGATGGGACCGACTGCGGAACGGCGATCTCCTTCGTGCCGCGGAAGCCGCAGGATTTGATGTTTTTATTACGACTTATCAGAGTCTCCCACAGCAGCAAAATCTAAGAAGCCGCGGAATTGCCGTCGTGATACTTGAATCGAACCGTTGGCGGATCATTCGGCAAGATTTGCCGCGAATCTTGACCGCGGTTGAGCGCGCACAGCCGGGAAAACTTATCCAGGTCACATTTGGCGACAAAGAGTAATTTCCGCAGACTCTCTTCTACGAGTGGCCTTGCGCGGGTCATATCGAAACTTGGTTGTTGCTCGAGGTCGCAGGCGACGAAATTAGTCCGCGCGGGGAGAGTTTGCCTGAATGGAGCGTTACGGCGCGATCCGGAGACACCGGTACACACCGGCAAGGACCGGATCGAGATTGACGGTCAGTTGATCGGCGCGGCGGAAAGAATTTATCTGCTGCTCAACAAACCTCGCGGAATCGTAACAACAAGGGCGGATGAAAAGGGACGCGAGACCGTTTATGGATTTTTGCCCGCGGGTATGCCGTGGCTCGCGCCGGTCGGCAGATTGGACAGAGCGAGCGAAGGACTGCTGTTGTTAACGAACGACTCCAAATGGGCCGCGCGGATCACTGCGCCAGAATCCCATCTCGACAAAACTTACCACGTGCAAATCGGCGTGCTGGCGGATGATGCGTTGCTCGCCGCGATGCAGAAAGGAGTTCGCAGTTCTGACGGGGACATTCTGAAAGTGAAGCGCGCTTCCCTGCTCCGGAGCGGCGAGCGCAATTCGTGGATCGAGATTATTTTGGACGAGGGAAAGAACCGGCAGATCCGGCGCATTCTAGAAGGACTCAACATCGAAGTTCTGCGGTTGATTCGCGTGGCCATTGGGCCGGTTGCGCTTGGGGAGCTTCCAAAGGGAGCTACGCGGCCGCTGACACGAGCGGAAAAGCTGGCGCTCGATCAGGCCATGGACAAAGGCGCTCGCAGTTGAGAATGTTCAGGCGTATGCGGATGCGCGCCAATCGCCAACTGACTGACAATTTATTTCTTGGGCTTGGTGGCCGGCTTTGGTTCCACAGCCGGCTTCATATCCACGGCGGCTTTTTCCATGCTGGTGACATCGCTTGGACTAATCTCGTAAAGCGCGGACCCATCGTCACGCTTGGCGATATAGCGGTCACCGTTTTTTGAAATGAGAACTTTCTCGACCGTTTTCCCTTTGTTTGATGTAGCGATCAATTCCATCGCGGGCGTGGTAAAACCGGACTCCACAAACTTGCTGGCCGAAAGGTCGCGCACTTTTTCTTCGAAAGATTCGGCGTCAATCGCATCGGCTTTCTTGCCGTCAGGCAGCCACCAGTCCATGCCGCCCTTGGTCAAGAAGTAGGTTTTTGCGCCGTCATGAAATTCAATCTTGTCTGGGTCGGTAAATCCCAGATTGAAGAGTTTCTTGGTGCGGAAATCGTCCACGCCCTTGTCCAGAGCGAGGCCAAGATCGCTGCCGACTTTATATGCGCCATCCACGGCGCTCGACTTGGCGTAATAGTCGTCTTTGTTCTTGCGGACCTGCAATTCTTCGGTTCCGGAATTGTCCGTGACCTTGGCGACGGCAACTGGAGTGCCGGCGGCGAAACTCGCGGCGGCCTTTTTTTGAACATCTTCCGGCACGGTCAAATCCATGCGAGCATCGGCGAGTTTGCGAATGAGATCCTGGACATTGGAATCTTCGGCGCGGTAAGGCTTGGGCTTGACGATTTGCCACTGCTCCTTGTTGCGGGCGAACTCGATGTCCGCCTTCTTGGCTTGCAATTGCACGCCGGTCAGTTTGTCCTGATCAAAGAAGAGCAGACGCTTATCGCGCAAATCATTTTCGTTTTTGACCAAGCTGGTCTTGTTGTAGTTTTCGACCGTAAAGACGCGCGGATCGCCGGCGAGCGCGACGTAGACCGCATTTCCCGTGGGTGTGCTGTCGCCTATCAACAATTTTTGAGTCTTGTCATCTTTTTCCGTGACGTCCAATTCCGCCGACGGTTGCGCCAATCCAAATTCTGAGAGGTTGGCTGCTTTTGCCTCGATGAGGCGCTCGGAATCCAGAGAAGAAAGCGTGGAGAGCACGCCCGAAACGGTGTCCTGATCGGCGCGGAGCGGTTTTGCACCAGCAATCTGCCATTTCCCTGCGTCATTTTTGTCTAGATCAATGTCGTCCTTGCCCTTTTGCTTGATGGCGAGCTTCGTGATGTCAGATTGCGTCAGGGAGAGAATTTTGGGCGGGACGTCCGAGGAGACCTTGACGTCGTTCGCCGAGGTCTTTTTGTGGTTTGACCAGTATAAAACGCCGGACAATGCGGCCAGTACAATTGCGGCGATAAGCAGACTATTGATCTTCATTGCGATGCCCCGGAATTTTCTGGACTACACTTCGCGCGCCCGGCAAGGCTTATCTTCTGCGCCACCAGACGGCAAAGCCGATAAACACGACTGCCAGCGGAAAGACGAACTGACTGGTGATGATCACCCAGCGTTGCTGCGCCCGCGTCATGGTGACCGGGCGATTCTCTTGCTCTTTCGGACGGATGGAAATCAAGTCCTCATCCGAAGAGAGCCAATCCATGGCGTTCATCGCCAAGTCGCGATTCCCGTTGAAATTGATGAAGGAGTTGGAAGCCCAATCGGAACTGCCGACGACAACAAAACGTCCCTGAACATTTTCTTTTCCTGTGTTGTACGTACCGGCAGCGGCGAGGGTGAGTGGGCCGCGCTTGTTGCTCGGGTCGTTGGGATTGATGTTCGGCGAGTTTAGTTTCGTCGTGGCCAAACTGGTGCTTGAAGTGTCGAACAATTTATCCACGCTCGTCTTGGTGCCGTTTTTCGTATCGAGCGACCGAGCCAGAGGAAACCCGGTGGCGGTTCCCTTCATGTCGTTCACGATTGGTTGGGAATCATAGCTCGTGACGAGCGCCACTTGCGGGCCCAAACCAGCAAGCTGTCCGATGGGGTTCAAATCCAAAATCATGTCCTTGTTTGGAGTGATCCCCCAGCCTGTAAGAACGGCGGACAATGCATCGTTGTCGGCGATTTCCTCGCGGCCGATTTTGAGCGGCGGATCGAGCAGGAACATGGCGCGTCCGCCAGCTTCCACATACTTTTGCAGAGCGTCTACCTCGGGTTGCGCGTAGTCGCCGGAAGGCCCGCCAACGACAACGACAGTACAGTCGCTGGGAACTTCAGCTTTCTCGAGCAAACTAATCGACTTGGTCTGATAGTCGTCTTTTGCGAGCAGATCCTTGAAGCGTGAAAAGCCGTTCCGGGAAGAGTCATCGATTTGGTGCTCGCCGCTTCCAGTGACGAAACAAACGGTTCTGGTCGTGTGTTTCAGGTCGCGGATGAACGCGCCGGTGATGTCCTCTTCGCTGGTGCTTTTGGCTTCATTTTTTCGCTCGCCAATCTGGACGATGGTCGTGCCGTAGCTTTTGACGCCCGCTTCGCGCGCCAACTCCGGCTTCTTATCCGGATCAACGTATTCGACATGAACTTTATGAGAAAGATCGGAGTAGAGCTCAAGCTTGTCTTTCGCGGAAGGAATACGGCTGCTCTGATCGAAATACGTGAGATAGGCATCCTGCTTCAGACCTTTGACGATTTTGATGGTTTGGTCGGAAAGGCTGTAGCGTTTGTTGGCAGTGGCGTCGTAAGACTTGTCGTAGCGGTCCGCCAGTACGTTTGCCACGGTGACGACCGCGAGGGTGACCAGAATGTAGAGCGTCACGTAGGCAACGTATTTCGTTTGTCTCGCTTTCAGCATCCCGGTATTCACTTACGACCTCCACCGCAGGGATTCCAGGGAACGCGACGTAAAGAAAATCCCCAGGAAGATCAGAGTGACATAATAAACAGCGTCTTTGGAATCCAGAAGACCCTTAGAGAAGGATTCAATGTGCGTGACCACGGAAAAGTAAGTAAGAACATTGGCCCACGTGGCGGTCTCATAGCCGCCGACCCAGCCAATCACCCAGAGAAGCAGGCAGACGCCGAAAGTGACCGCTCCGGCGATAATCTGATTTTTTGTGAGCGTCGAAATGAACATGCCGACGGCGAGCAGCGCGCCAGCTTGCAGCAATAAGCCCAGATAACCGATGGCAAGCGGCTTCCAGTCCGGGCTGCCGTAGCGGAACAGGAAAATGAAGTTCAAAGCGGTGAGAGCAAGAAGGGCCGCGTACAACGTAAGCGCGGCAAGCCACTTACCGAAAATAATTTCACCATCGCGAACCGGAGAAGTGACGAGAAGCTCGATGGTGCCGCTGCGTTTCTCTTCGGCGAAAAGACGCATAGTAATCATGGGAATGAAGAAAAGACCGATTACGCCGACGTTGGAAAGCAGGGGGCGAATCACCTGTTCATTCACGTTCATGGGAAACATTTCGCCGCGCATCTGCGATTCGATCACGGTGTTCACGAAGTAGTTCAGAATGTTCCAGAAGAAGAATCCGAAGATAATCGCGAACATTGCGAGAAGGAGGTAGGCGATGGGAGAAACAAAGTAGCTGTGCAGCTCTTTGCGCCAGATGGTCAGAACGTTTCTCACTTGCTCGCTCCCTTCGCCGCGGCCTGTTCCTTCGGTGCGCCGTCCTCCTGACCGGTTAATTGCAAGAACACTTCTTCGAGACTCATGGCAGCGGAGCGCAGCTCATTCAAGTCCCACCCTGCCTCGACAATGGCACGGGCCAGATCGCCACGGATCAGCTTGCCTTTGCCACTCTCGACCTCGAAGATGTTGCGACCGTCGCGTTTATCCTTGAGATTCACTTTGCTAACGCCGGAGACTTTTTCGAGGCGCGTTTGGATGGAAGAGGAGTCGAGCGAGCCGTTTCTTCCGGCGACTTCGACGAGCACCGATTCGGCGCCGCGCGCGCGGCTTTGCAAATTGCTGACCGAGTCCGTGGCAATCAGCTTTCCTTTATTGATGATGATGACTTTTTCGCAGGTCTGTTCAACTTCGGGGAGAATGTGCGTGCTCAAGATGATGGTGTGATCGCCGGCAAGGCTCTTGATGAGGTCGCGCGTCTCATTGATTTGCTTGGGGTCGAGGCCGGCGGTGGGCTCGTCGAGGATAAGCACGTCGGGATTGTGAATGATGGCTTGGGCGAGGCCGACGCGCTGGCGATAGCCTTTGGAAAGCTTGCTAATCAAACGGTCTTTCATGTCGGCGACGGCGCAGCGTTCGGAGACGTAATCCACGCGCTTGGCGAGCTCGGACTTGGACAGGCCCTTCAGCTTGCCGACAAATTCAAGGTATTCGCCGGTGCGCATTTCGGGATAGAGCGGAGGAGTTTCGGGCAAATAGCCGATCCGCTTTTTTACTTCCATGGGTTGTTCGAGGACGTCGAAGCCCGCGACAGTCGCCGAGCCGGAGGTCGGCGGCATGAAGCAGGTCAAAATGCGCATGGTCGTCGTCTTGCCGGCGCCGTTTGGGCCCAGAAAGCCGACGATTTGGCCTTTTTGAATGTCGAACGAGATGTGATCGACAGCCGTGTTGCGTGCGTACCTCTTCGTAAGCTCATTTACAGTGATCATTGATTTTTATTTCTTGCTACAAGATGCACAACTCTTGAACCGCCAGATGGTGCTACGAACAGAAACGATGAAGCATCATGTTATGAACTGGAAGAGCCGCGTGTCAACCGTTCGTTCAAAAAAAATTTTGGGCACGCGGGGCTTCGCGGCGGACCATGACCTTCAATCGAACTGCTTCCGGAAGTCGGCGAAGCGGCGCTTGAGGTCGTCGACCTCATCACGGAGACCAGCAACCTCCGCTTCGAGACGTCTTAGTTGATCTGGATCCACCACCTCGTTGGATTGTGGGGGCTGTGCGACGGGTTGTATGACGTCGTCAGGCGAGGACGGAGTTTGCCCAAAAAATAAATGGCCGTAGCGCGCTTCTTTCGTGCCCGGCTGGCGAGGAAGCAACTCGACGAGAGGCGGCTCGCGTTCCATGAGGTGCTTGAGTGCGGTGTGGACGACGCTCAAATCTTCAAAAGGATGCATCCGGCCCGCGCGGCTGCGGAGTTCGCCGGGAGTCTGAGGGCCGCGAAGAAGAAGTTCGCAGAGAACGGCAATCTCCGGCCGCGTGAAGTTGAAAAGCTCCGCGAGGCGATGCTCGAACTTCGCGACGCGGCTGTCGCCACCGGCCGAACGAGCCAGTGCATGTTCGCCAAGTCCGCGCAAAGCTTGCTGAACGGCGGGCTCGTCAAAATTCATGACTGGATCGCGATTTGATTTTTGATTGCAGGCGTGAACGAGCGCGTTAAGAGAAAGCGGGTAGTATTCCGGCGTGGTGATTTCCTTCTCGATGAGGCAGCCCAGTACGCGCGCTTCCGCGGGAGTGAGGATGATGTTCACAGAGAGAAATGATACAGAATTCGCGGGCGGCTTCCAAAATGCGTGGCTCGCGAAGTGTGCCTGCGCGGGCATCGCCGGAGCAGCAGCGCAGGTTTGGAGTCAAGACGAATGAGATCTACTTCCCTGCCCTAACCAATTCGTTCCAAAATTGGCATTGCCTGGACTCTTATGCCCGAATACCTGCTCCGCGCATCCAACCGGGCGGATGGAAACCGGGCGCCGAATCACCGCGGAGAGTTGCGCTACCAAAGGGAGAAGCACTCGTGAGCGAACAAAAAAGTGCAAAGGATCAAACTAGAATTCTGGCGAAAGACGCGCCCGCCTCAGCAAGCGGGACCTTCGACATTGGCGGAGACATGCCCGTTCGCCGGATGGGTTTTGGAGCCATGCGCATTACCGGCAAGGGAGTGTGGGGCGAACCGAAGGATCATGGCGAAGCAATCCGCGTGCTGCGCAAGTCAGTCGAGCTGGGCATCAATCTAATTGACACAGCGGATTCCTATGGCCCGCACGTCAGCGAACGCTTGATTGCCGAAGCGCTTCATCCCTACCCGGCCGATCTGGTTATCGCCACCAAAGCAGGCTTCGACCGCTCAGGCCCCGACAAGTGGACGATGAACGGCAAACCGGCGCACTTGCGAAAAGCCTGCGAGGGCAGCTTGCAGCGACTCAAGCTGGAGCGAATTGATTTGTACCAACTTCACCGCATTGATCCGAACTATCCGGCGGAGGACCAGTTGGGCACCCTGAAAGAGCTGCAACACGAAGGCAAGATTCGCCATATCGGCCTATCCGAAGTGACCGTCGCACAACTGCAGCACGCGCGAAAAATCGTGCCGATCGTCAGCGTGCAGAACCGGTATAGCGTGACCGATCGCGCGGCTGAGGATGTTCTGGAGTTGTGCGAACAGGAAAACATTGGATTCATACCGTGGTTTCCGCTTGCGGCCGGAAAATTGGCTGAGCCGGGAGGCCCGCTCTCTCGCGTGGCCAGCGAGTTGAAAATCACGACCTCGCAACTGGCTCTCGCCTGGCTGCTCTGGCGCTCTAAGGTCATGCTTCCCATACCAGGAACTTCCAGCCTGAAGCATCTGGGAGAGAATGTCGCGGCTGCTGGCGTGAACGTGGATGAGACTCGTATGAAGGCACTGGGACAACTTGCCCAATCAGCTTGAGAGGCGAGAGAAACAGGCCATTTGCTTATGGTTGATTCGGGTCGCAATTCCATGCTTTTGTTCGTGTGTTAGGCTTACTTTCGCTAACTCGATGTGGTAATAGGAACCGTGCAACCTTCCTCGGGTACCGTTGCGGTGGCCGCTCGGAACCCGGGGAAACTGCCACCAGGTGCAGGCTTGCCTCCGCAAAAAGACCCACTAAAGAAGATCGAACATATCGTTGTGCTGATGCTGGAAAACCGATCGTTCGATAACGTGCTCGGCTGGCTTTACGACCCGGCAAACGAACCGCCTTATGACAAAGTGCCGGTGAATTTCGAGGGACTGTCGGGAAGGCGGTGCACAAATCCTACTCCCGATGGAACGCTGGTCGCTGCCGGAAAAACGGAGAATCCAAGAAGTCCACAACCTAACCCTGGAGAACCATTCGAGGACGTTTACAGCCAGATTTACGACGTGCCCTTGCGGCCGTTGAAGGATGTGCCGCCGAATCCGACGACCGCCGCGAACATGCAGGGGTTCATTAGAAATTACGCCGAGCAAAAGGACAGGCCTGCCGATCCGACCAGCATCATGAACTCGTTGACGCCGAAGACGGTGCCCGTACTTTCGGCGCTGGCGCATAACTACGCGCTGTGTGACCACTGGTTCGCGTCCGTGCCCACACAAACCTTCTGCAATCGCTCCTTCGTTCACGCAGGCACTTCTTCTGGGTATGTCAACAACGGTGGGGCCGGGTTCTGTTTCGTGAACGACACGCCGACGATATTCGACATACTAGAAGAAGTTGGAAAAAGCTGGAAGATTTACTGTGGAAGCTGGCTACTGGAAACCTTCGCCTTGATCACCCAAAAGCGCCTGTGGAAACATGCGCTATCCGACCACTTCCAACACTTCAAGGATTTTCTAGCAGCGACGAAGAAGGGCAGCCTCCCATCCTATGCGTTTATTGAGCCGATCTATTTTGATTCCATCGTTTGGGGACCGAGAAACGACGCGCACCCGGAATGCAATCCGTATGAGTTTTATGGGCCATCGAGCGTGCATCATGCGGAAGCGCTGGTCTGGAAGATTTACGATGCTGTGAGAAACGGGCCCGACTGGGAAACGACTCTGTTGCTCATCGTGTTTGACGAGCATGGCGGCTGCCATGATCACGTGGCTCCGCCAACTTCCCGCGATTGCGGCGTAGCGATTGCGCCGGACGACCATATTATTCCGGCTGGACAACCAGGGGGCGCAGGATTCAAGTTTGACCGCCTGGGGCCGCGAGTGCCGGCGATTATCGTTTCGGCATACACGGCGCCGCAAACGAGACTGAATGCCGTGCTGGAGCATACTTCTGTACTCAGCACAGTCGTGAATTGTTTCGATTTGCCGAAGGGAAGACTGGGTAGAAGGCAGCAAGCGGCATCTGATTTGGGCGCCGCGTTGAATCTGCTTACTCCGCGGGCGGATCAGCCGAACATTCCAAAGCCGGAGAGATCCTTGCTGGAGGATTTGAGAGCCGAGGCGCACGCGGTTTTTCACAGGAAACTATCGGGAGCGACGACCGCGCCACTGACTGATCTGCAAAAGACTTCCCTGCACGGCGCCGCGATGCTGATTGGCGAGGAGCAATTGCACGACCGCATCGGAGCAGTGACGAGCGAATTGGGCGCGACTTTACTGCTTCTTGAACAGGAAGCGAAGCTTGCCAAGAAGAAGTACACCGGAGAATAAGCCGGTGTTTCCCGCCACCAGAGAAGATACTTGTGCAGATGTGGGCGCGGTGAGAATCGCATCGGCCGGCCACAATTGCTGACACACATTTTCCGGCGTGCCATTAAGAAGGCGAGAGGTTTATCGGGGCTTATCCCGCGAAAGCGAACGTGAGTTTGCATTCAATCCCGTTTGCGATTTCGCGGAGGTTGTGTTCGCATCCCAGGTGCTGATATGAAGAGCAACGAATCTGCCAAGGATGTACACGGCCACTTGCTGCGAATTTCCGGGCGAAGTCGCAATCCACTCTGTGCGGTCCGCACCCGTAACCGGATCTGGAGAGTCCTCCTGGTGCGCGTTCCAATTTGAAGGAACGAAAACCTGTAGCCGGGTAACGAGATCGCGGAAGCGCGAAGCTGCATCTACGGTCGAAGACTCCGGCCAATAGCAAACGTACTGGGAGCCAAAGTTCCCGGGACGGGCTGCAGATGCTGGCCGGACCGAGCACTGTTGCGCACCGGGCAATTTATCGGTGACGGCAGTGTTTGCAGCATTGGCCGTCGTGCCAATGACACGAATAGCAGAAAATGAGTGCAGCCGCGCTTCCAAAGCTTCTTTTAATCCCCCGCACATTTCGTCGCAAGCATTGGCCACCACAGGCGCGCTTTGCGAGGTGGCAAGCCCTGCGGGAGCGGCAACCAGGTAGGGGGAAGAGAGCGAGCTCATCCAGAAAAAGACTTTTGACGTCCCGTCCGTTCGATTGAGAATCTGGAGATGCACAGGACAATCGCCGGAGTAAGGGCCATCCGCGGGGCCAATCGCGCAACCGGGCGGCCCGCCATCTACGATGTGGCCGTTCGAGCGAGAATCAATTTGAAAGGACCACGACGGGCGAAGGAGTCCCAAGGCGCGCAACGCGTCTTGATACCAGCCGCTTGCCTCCATAGCCGGAACCATTCCCGAACAGGTGTACATATTCACAGCATTAGTCCACTGATCCAGATGACAGAGAATACTAGCGCCCGGGATGGACAGATTCGGCTGGCGGACAAGCTTGCGGGTATAACCGCGAAAGTCGGTCGACGCAGAGGTGAGAATGTTGTTGAGGTTCTGGCAGACTGCGTCGTTGCACTGAGCTGTAGTGGAAAGGGGTAGGAAAGTTGATGCAATAACGAAAAACCCAAGAACTTTTGCAATTTGCATCGCGGGCCGCCTGTCAGAGAAGTCAGCTCCAAATTCGCGAGGGCTCAGGCGGGCTCGCCCCTGCACTAAAATCGTGCACCTGCGGAAACCAGGAGTCAATCGGAAAGCTTCGCGCGGAACGTGAGCGCGGCGAGAACGGAGTGGCGACTCGAAGCAGAAGTCTGCGCTGAGGATATCCGAGGTAAGGAGTGGTGTAGAATCCGGAGCAGCATGGCGGAGCAATCGCAAATTCGCGTGGGAACTTCGGCGTTTACAGCCGCGGGATGGGAGCAGAGCTTCTATCCCAAAGGGATGCAGCCCGCCGAATATCTAAGCTACTACGCAACGAAATTCGACGCCGTGGAAGTGGACAGCACGTTTTACCGGACGCCCGCACTCTCCACTGTAAAGGGCTGGTACACAAAGACACCGCCGGGATTTGTCTTTGCCGCCAAAGTGCCACAAGTCATCACACACGAAAAAGTACTTGTGGATTGTCAGGAAGATCTAAAACAGTTCCTCGCGACAATGGATGCCTTGCAGGAAAAGCTTGGTCCCCTGCTTTTTCAATTCGGATATTTCAACAAAACGATGTTCAGGAGCGGGAAGGACTTTGTTGCGCGGCTGACGCCCTTCCTGCAAAAGCTGCCCAGAAACTACAAATTTGCGCTCGAGATCCGGAATAAATATTGGCTGGACGAACGCTTCGCGGACTTGCTCCGGGAAAATGGCGTGGCCCTCGCACTGATAGACCAATCGTGGATGCCAAGGCCGTGGGAGATGAAGGCCAAATTTGATTTGATAACAGCGGACTTTGCGTACGTGCGTTGGCTGGGAGACCGCAAAGGAATCGAAGAACAGACGAAAACGTGGGACAAAACGGTGATTGACCGCCGATCCGAAATGGAAAAGTGGGTGGAATTGTTCCGCGAATTTATCACCCGGAATTTGAAATTGTTCGCGTTTGCGAACAATCACTACGCTGGACATGCGCCCGCGACCGTGCAGCTGTTCTGGGATTTGTGGAAGAAAAAGTAGAGCGCCCGCTCTCTGATTAAGCCCCGCGAAAAAAGCTCATTGCTCCGGAAAAACCGGGGCTAGCAGTCGATTTACGGATCCGGGAGCGTCACGCAACTTCACGTAAAGAAGCGTTCCATTGGGCCGAGGAACTGAAAGTGAAGTGCCCGCGAATCCTTCAGAAACAACGACGGGTGAAGTGAAATTCGCGTCCACGGAAAGCGAATCAATCAGAAAAAGGTCGGAACCTTCTAATCGGCAGGGCTTCGAGACATCATCCGAACAAACGATGCGTGTAATCTTGGGGAGGCGAACCAGGCGCGTGAGAGGTTGCCAATCGCTGTCACCACCTTTGCCATCCAAAACGCGGAATTGCAATTCGCCAAAGACCGATGGCCCAAAACTTTTCGCGGGATTCAACTGAGCGCGGGCGGTGGTCGCATCCTGCAAAATCAAACCGCCGTCTGAAAAGCTCAATTGTACGCTGGATGATTCATCTTCCGTCGCAATCTCCAGCTTCATTGAGGGGCTAAATTTTGCTGCATCTTTCACGAAGAAGGTGAGTGTCCCATTGAGCGGCAGGTCGTTCGGATTGCCCAATCGCAAAAATGCGAGAGGATCGCCGGTTGAAACCATATTGACGTCCTTATTCAGCAAGGTGACTCGCGGGCGAGGCGGGTCAATCTGCCCCTTCAAATCCAAGGTTCGGCCGTCGCGCAGAGCGACTCGGGCAATCTGAGAGGACTCCGGAGTCAGAGTCGTTGCATTCCCGTCGGCCTTAAAAATTAAATCGCCCGCTCCATCAGAGGCCCCTTTCGCTGGAACAAAGCGGACGCCATCGAGATTCAGTGAAGCAACTTGCTCCAAGTGCGCGCCCTTGACGTCGAGCGTCGCATCTCCAGCGTGATAATCAAAATCCGCGAGCTTCACGTCATTTGAATAAACGTGGAGTGAAAGTGTCTCAGGTTTGGCAACTCCGAATTGTTTGATTTGCAGCCCAACTTGGCCGGGTTTCGCATCTTCGAGCGGTAATTGCGCCTCAATCTCGCTGGCTTTTGTTACCTTCCAGGCGATTGATTTAGAAGCATCCGAAGTGAATGTGACCTTTTCACTGCAGCCCGCCTCACGCGAGACAAGGTGAATCGTGTCCATCTTTCCTGTGAGCAATTGCGAGCCATCCTCCGGCAGCATCTTCCAACCTGCGCTCTCCGAGGAACTAAGCAGCTGAAATTCCGGCCCCGCAAAACTATCGAAGCCCCAGTAGCCTTTCAGCCTGGCTTTTCCTTCCGCGCCGGCAGGAAAAGTTTTTGCGCCTGCGAGGACCAACCCTCCCCGCTTCGCATCGCTCGTCACGGGGACTTCGATTTCCTTTCCAGCAGAGTCCTTCCATTGCAGATTCAGATTGCGGCCAAAGCCGGTGGAATATAACAGCGGCCCGCCATCCACGGGGAGGACAAACGCCGGGTTCTGCAAACAATGCAGCTTGTCCGGCTCGCTGGCCACGAGGTCAGGAGCGTGGGTAGGTCCGATCGGGGGCAATCCGACAACAATGACCGATTTCGGATCGTGAAAGGAAGGCGGATTGTTCAGTTTTAATCCGAGGCGTTCGCCATTCACGACGGAGATCGCGGGAATGTACTGGTATTTGGCTGTGTGCAGGTTGCTGAAGATTTTGACCATGTCTACGACCGCGCCGACATACGGGCTATATGCTCCGCCGCCAGCCATGTGGGTGGAACTGATTTGGCCAATGAGATCGGTGTTGGCTCCCGAGGCGAGCTCAGAGACCATGGTTTGCGCCCCGCCGTCGTCCAAAACGAGATCGTTCGAGTTCTGCGTGAGGCACTCGGCCTGCTGATCCGGGGGCTTTTCGAAGCAGTCAGAATCCAATTTGATTTTTAGGCTTTTCGCGAGCAGAGGCGCTTCCTTTTGCAGGTCACTCGGATCGGTTTGTGCGATGACCTGAACGCCTTGCAGGTATTTGTCCAGACGTGTCCGCTGAAGGCCGGCTTGCTGCAAATCCTGGACGGCGCGAACAAAAATCCCAGGCCTGCCGCGAACTGCCGCACGCAAAGTTGTGAAATCGCCTCCAGTCACAGGAGCCAGCATCAGCAGTGCTTGCTGCGCCCCCTGCGGGACTGCGACGCTGACGCCCTTTGCCCGCACCGTGGCGTTCCACGTTTCAGCCTTGGTGAACCATTCTTCGGGAGGCGGATTCGTCGCGCCACGCAAAAAGCTGACTATCAATAGGTACCGCACGGATTGGCTGGGAGGGAACGCCGGCTGAATCCAGAGTTTGTCGCCCGCGAGCAAATTAGGGACTTGAAAAAGGTCAAGGGTTAGCTTGCCGCGTGTCACGCGCACATTGAGCGCGGGACCATCCAGATCAAAGTTGGAGCCATCTCCGCGGAGGGTGCAGGGGAGCAAAAAGAGGACAGCGCAAGCGGCCGCAATAAGAAATTTTCGTCCGGTCATAGTCATTTATTGTAGGCGGTGATCCCGCCTTTGGAAATGACGCTTTCTTATAAGGAACCGGTTGCATCACGGCCGCTCACAATTCATGAATTGGTGCCAAATCGTAAACAAGAGTGTAGATCCTGTTGCGAATCTCACAAGACTTGATTGGAGGTGGGCGGCATGGCGCGCTACGAGGCATGTGCTCAGGTTTAGTGCGCAGACGCAAAGCTTGTGCTTGCGTCGAAAAGCGATCCACAGCTGTGGCGCGCCACCGGGAAGTTTGAGTACGAGATTTCCATCTCAAGAATCGGAACTATCTGATGGCGCCAGAACGAAAATATGGACGGCGCTCTGCGAGATCGGAGCATCTCTTGTCCGCGCGAGCCAAAGAAGACTGGTCTGCCCACGCACGGTGAGCGAATCTGCGCTGGGGTACCGGCAACGAAATCTCATGGTGTCATGAGCTAACGATGAAATCTCATGGCGCAAACGCTCCAAACGCGCCGCGACTTAACAAAATCGGACGCATTTTCAAGCAATAATCGCGTTATTAGCCTCGCCGCATTGGCAACAGTTTTGCCTATCTCTGTGCGTGACTCAGCAAATTCAAACTCAGTCTGAAGTATGCGATCAGTTCCAGCCATTCGAACTTGTCAGCGATTCGAGCGCAGATTTTGGAAGATCGAATTGCAATGACATTGATACTGACGAAGACGGCGGTACCGCCTTCCTGAATTGCCGGGGACGTTTGTTCGGCATTGCCTATCGCGTGCTGAAGAATGCCGCCGAAGCAGAGGACGTTGTGCAAGACGTTTGGATGCGTTGGCAGACGACTGACCGCAGCACGGTTCGGGACGCGGCGGCGTTTCTTGCGACGGCGACGATTCGCTTGTCGATCAATGTCATCCAATCGGCTCGTTGGCGGAGAGAAACAAACCTCGATTCGTCGCTGCCGGAGTCGGCTGCCAACAACGCCGGCTCTGAGGCAGAAGCGAGCCGAAGCGAAGCGCTTCAGTGTGCTGTCACCATTCTCTTGGAAAAGCTTTCACCAGCAGAGCGCGCCGCGTTCGTCCTGCGAGAGGCATTCGATTACTCCTATCGCGAGATTGCGAGCATCCTGCGCGTCCAAGAAGCGAGTACTCGTCAACTCGTGACCCGGGCTCGGCGACATCTCGCGGGCGACCGGCGGACGGCAGTGAATTCAGCCGAGCGAAGACAATTTCTTGCTGCGTTCTCCGCGGCCTCCCAGAATGGAGTTTTCGCAGAGTTAGAGTCCTTTTTCGAAAGAAACCTCCAAGGCTCGGCTGGAAAGCGCGAGTTGGTCCTACCGATTGGCTCGACGGTCGGAGGACCGTACTACGATGCACAACCTTGGACCTCGCTGGACACTTACGTCGCGGCATAATGGGACGGAGGCCTGGGTCGGCTGCTGTGCCCAACTCGCGTTGCCTTGTGCAGACCAGGCACGATTCTTCTAGTTTAGGCAAGCCGAGGCGAATCCAACGGCCCCTCGTCAAAATTGCGCCCTTTCCCCAGAGACCTAGCCCCCTTCCTGCAGCTAAGGTGAATACCTGATTGTCCTTTAGGGTTTAACACGGTACTTCTCTCGATCTGTATCTAGGACGCTTTGCAGCACCAGCTACAAGGGATCGAGTCGAAATCGGCGCTCCCCAAACCGCCACGCTGGGCGTTCGACGAAAGGCAGGACAGCAGATCGCCGCGGTAATGTTTCTTCGCCGGAAAAGGGCCCGTCACAAGACATTCGGTTTTTGCCTCTGCTCGTGGCTGTTATTGCTCTCCGTTCCCCTGTACGGCATCGATCGAGATCGAAGTCTCGACCAGCTCTCCCACACCAGTTGGACTTACAAGGATGGCGCACCTGGAGAAGTCTATGCGTTAGCCCAGACCACAGACGGCTATCTGTGGCTCGGAACTTCCGTCGGATTGTTTCGATTCGATGGAATTCGATTTCTGTCCTATAAACCGCCGTCCGGGCAAGCCTTTCCGCAACGAGCTGTGTTCTCGTTGTTCGCCGTTCCAAACGGAGGTCTTTGGGTGGGTTATCGGTACGGTGGCGTCAGCTTCATCCGAAATGGGGCCGTGACCGACTACGGTCCACAACAGGGACTTCCGTCGAGTGCAGTCTTGGCATTTGCACTTGACCACCAAGGCGCAATTTGGATAGCCGCAGGAGATGAAGGGCTAGCTCGACTGGAAGGTTCGCGCTGGAAAAAGCTCGGAAAGAATTGGGGAGTCGTAGGACCGGCCGACACAGTTTTTGTTGACCACACCGGCACAATTTGGGTGGGAACGCCAACCACTGTCGAATATCTCGTGGAGGGAGGTGACCAATTTCAGATCGCCGCGCAGCATCTCCTGCCTATTGTGCAAAGCATTGCGGAATCGCCCGAAGGCAGAATGTGGATGGCGGAAGGCGGCTACGGCGTACGCCCTGTTCCCTTGTCCGTGAAAGACAACAAAAAGTCGGGACCAGCAGTGCTTGTCGGGGCGCCGGCAATTACATTTGACAGTCAAGGAAGCCTTTGGATCACGACCGCTGGAGATGGAATTCGCCGCGTTCCCTATCCCGAGCGCCTCCAGCCTCCGAAGATCAGAGGGCCGTCTGCATGGAAATTCCATAATTCCGACGTGCAGGCATTCACACAGCAGAACGGTCTGACACATGACTACGTACATTGCGTGCTACAAGACCGCGAGGGGAATATATGGTTCGGTACGAGCGGCGGACTCGACCGATTCCGAGAGAGCCCTGTGGTCTCAGTCCCCCTTCAGCCAATTTCGTATCCCGGAGCCCTCCCGATCCCAGCGTTGCACTCGTTTACAACAAGCGCGCTGGCGGCCGGTGATCAAGGGGCGGTGTGGGTTGCCGGGATTGGGCCCCAGGTTCTGCTGAAGATTCACGGCGACACAATTGTGACGCAACTGCGGGACCGGCCCGTTGACTGCGCCTATCGTGATCCTAATGGCGTGGTCTGGTTTGCGACTCCGTCGGCAATTTTTCGTCTTGATCATGAGCCTCAGGATGCATTTCGATCAAGTTCTGGAGCGGTATCCTATGTCTATAACTCTGCAAAGACTCTCGGGCAGGGGTTGACATTGCGCCAGCTCGATCTGCCATCTGCAGCTAGGGTCGCGGTAAGTCCGCACTCGCGTGTTAACGCAATGACCGAGGACCGCTTGGGCAGATTGTGGATTTCCATGGAGTCAGGGACTTTTCGACTGGAGCAGTCCAGTTGGACAAGTCTCAAAAGCCTTGGCGGCCCTGAAGGCGAGGCGACTGCGGAATTTACTGATTCGCAAGGGCACATTTGGTTCGGATTCGTGAATACGATTGCGATGTTGGATGGAGACACAGTCAAAACTTTTTCCGCCAAAGATGGCGTCCAAGTGGGAGCCGTCACATCTATCCATAACGATGGAGAGCGGATCTGGATTGGTGGTGAATTTGGATTGGAATATTTTGACGGCCATAGTTTTCAGACTGTTAAGCCATCGGATGGCAGTGACTTTGGCGGAGTGTCGGCAATTGTTGCCGACCACGAGCTCGGGTTATGGTTTTCCGAAAATCGGGGCATCATCCACATTCTTCTATCTCAGATCCGCCAACTGAAGTCTGGGAAAGTCGACTTCGAGAGCTTCGGATTACTAGATGGGCTGACATCGGAGCTCAGAGGCCCACTTGCTTCATCATCCGCAGTGCAGACATCGGACGGCATCGTTTGGTTTGCCACTACAACTGGTGTTGCCTGGATCAATCCAATGCGCATTATCCGCAACAGGTTGCCACCACCAGTCGAAATTGAGTCCGTGGCGGCGAGCGGCAAGAAATACAACGAATTGGCACGCTTGAAGCTGCCGCCCCGAACCGCAAATTTGCAGATCATCTATACGGCCACAAGCCTGACTGTGCCCGAGCGCGTTCGCTTCCGGTATATTCTTGAAGGACAAGACAAGCAATGGCAGGACGCGGGAACGCGGCGGGAGGCTTTCTACACCAACCTCGATCCAGGAACGTATCGTTTTCGGGTGATCGCGTGCAACAACGACGGGATATGGAACAACACTGGCGCTTCATTCGATTTCTCGATCGCAGCTGCTTACTATCAGACCTCCTGGTTCCGTGTCTTCTGCTTGGCTGTTGTCTTGGTATTGATCTGGGTGCTCTACTGGCTTCGCGTTCGCAGCGTCGAGCAGCGCTACCTCGAACGCAATCGCGCCGAAGAGCTTCTTCGCCGTGCCCATGAAGAGCTGGCGCATATGAACCGAGTCAGCACAATGGGAGAGCTGACGGCTTCCTTGGCCCATGAAATCAAACAGCCGATCGGGGCCGCTGTAACCAACGCCGAGGCGTGCCTGCTGTTTCTTGGCCGCGAGCAGCCGGATCTAAAGGAGGCACGAGAGGCTGCCTTGGAGATGACCAGAGACGCCCGCCGTGCGGCCGACATTATTGAACATGTCCGTTCCTTGTACCGTAAGGATTCGTCGCATCGCGAGGTGGTTGATGTAAACGAAGTCATCTGGGGGATGATGGGGATGCTTCAGAATGAAGCGAATCGTCATTTCGTTGTGATACGCGCGGACCTTGCAGACGGGCTTCCCGGGGTGATGGCGGATCGCGTGCAACTCCAGCAGGTGTTGATGAACCTGATGATGAACGGGATCGAAGCGATGCGGGACGCGGGCGGTGAACTGAGCATCAAGTCGCGCGTTGCGGAGCATGGTGAACTGATGATTTCAGTCAGCGACACAGGCGTTGGCCTGCCTTCCGGAAAAGGCACCGAGATATTCAATGCGTTCTTTACGACAAAATCGCAGGGCACGGGTTTGGGATTAGCGATCACGCGTTCGATTGTCGAGTCGCACGGCGGGCGAGTCTGGGCCACGGCGAACTCTGGACCAGGGACAACATTCCATTTCACCTTACCCCAGGATATGGCGTCGCACCCATGAAGTCCCCGGACGGAGCGACAGTGTTTGTCATTGATGATGACGACCGTATGCGCGCAGCTACAGAGCGTCTCTTAAAATCCGTCGGCTTGCGTGTCGAAACGTTTGCTGCACCGAAAGAATTTCTTACCCGCGGACTCCCTGAAGGCCCGAGTTGTCTTGTCCTGGATGTACGGCTCCCGGAAATGAGCGGACTAGATGTGCAGCGTAAAATGATCGAAGCGGGCATGCAGATCCCGGTAATCTTTATTACCGGCCACGGAGACATTCCTATGACGGTGAAGGCCATGAAGTCCGGAGCCGTGGAGTTTCTGACGAAGCCATTTCGGGATCAAGATTTGTTGGATGCCATTCAGCAGGCGTTAGCGCGCGAACGCGAAACACGGCAGCAACAACACCAAATTCAGGAATTGGAGGAGCGTTATCAAACGTTGACTCCACGTGAGCGCGAGGTGATGGGACTCCTGGTGTCTGGCATGCTCACGAAGCAGATCGCTGCGAGTCTCGGAACCAGCGAAATCACCGCACAAGTCCATCGTGGCCAGGTCATGCACAAGATGCAGGCCAATTCCCCCGCTGAGCTGGGCAGAATGGCGGAAAAACTCAAGCTTCCGGCGGCCAACTAGTCCCTGACTCGCGCTGACCTTCTGCCTAAGCGCACAAGCCCAGTAAACCCTCAGTTATACAAAGGCATTGCCGAACCTATAGAAAGCCATAATTGTACTGTTGGCGAATCAGATTATTCTTGTACTCAAATGGCTAGAGAACGAAATTCACAATTGGTTGCCGTAGTTGACGACGATGAACCTTTCCGCGCCGCGTTACAGCGATTGCTCAAGTCAGCTGGTTTTCTCGCTCTATCGTTCGCGTCCGCGGAGGATTTTCTAAACTCTGGCCAGCAACACGCTACCGGGTGTCTGATCGCCGATATCCGCATGCCCGGGATGTCCGGGCTTGAGCTTCAGTCCAAGTTGAATTCCGATCATTGTCGTATCCCGACCATCTTCATCACCGCACACGGCGACGAAAACATGCGGCTGCAGGCCATGCGAGGCGGCGCCGTGAAATTCCTCTCGAAGGCGTTTGACAGCGAAATTCTGCTTGAGGCGGTGCGAGTGGCGCTAAAAAGTTGAGTGCTGATCCTTAGTCCTGTGCGCGCTCTGGCCGCACCGGCCGATTCGAAGCTCGTGGCACAGCCTCGGTTGGGGGTTTTTGTGGGCTCCATCGAAAGGTTTCCGTACGGCGAACAAGATGAAAGAGACCGTGAATTTGCGCAAATCGTGGGCAGAAGCGCTGCTCTGGAGTGTGTGCTTGCCGAGGTCGAGCGCGTGGCCCCCACAGATTCCACCGTACTAATCCTGGGAGAAACCGGCACTGGAAAAGAATTGATTGCGCGCGCTATTCACAATATCAGCCCGCGATGCGGACAACCCTTCGTAAAGCTAAACTGCGCGGCGATCCCTTTCGATTTGTTGGAGAGTGAGCTGTTTGGACACGAAAGAGGTGCCTTTACCGGGGCTATAGCTCAGAAGGTGGGCCGGTTCGAAATGGCGCATACCGGGACTCTCTTCCTGGACGAAATCGGTGATTTACCGCTGGCCCTCCAACCTAAGCTATTGCGCGTTTTGCAGGAACAAGAGTTCGAACGACTTGGTGGTGTCCGTACGCATCGCATCAACGTGCGTCTCGTCGCCGCCACCCATCGCGATCTGGCTTGCATGGTCGCGTGCAACGAATTCCGAAGCGATCTTTATTATCGACTGAACGTGTTTCCTGTCCGCCTGCCGCCTTTGCGCGAGCGCCGTGATGACATACCCCATCTGATCATGCACTTCGTGGAAGAATTCTCAAGACGCATGGGAAAGCAGATCGATCAGATCCCGCCGCCCACAATGGATGCGCTATCACACTACCACTGGCCTGGAAATGTGCGGGAGCTCCAGAACTTAGTTGAACGCGCTGTGATCCTGACAGACCATGGCATACTTCCGAATCCACTTTCGACGTTGGAGACCAGTCGTCTCGACAACCTCCGAGCGGAACCGCAAGATAAAACGATTTCGCCGTCCCATTCGCCAGAGATCATTTTCACAGACCGCGAATGCCGAGAGTTCGAGCGCGCAAATCTGATGAGGGCGCTGCAGCGGGCCAATGGCCGCATCTATGGCCAGGGCGGCGCAGCAGAGTTGCTTGGGATCAATCCGACGACCCTGGCTTCGCGCCTCCGCGCGCTAAAGATCCGAATGGTACGGCCACGTGGATCGCAAAACGAGCATGCAAAGCCGGAGCATTCCGCGGGCGTTGCCGACGCCTAGCAAACGGCGTAGGCACAAGCTTCGAGCAGCCAGTTAAAAGCAACTTTTTCGAGCGGATCGTCGCGCGGCGGGGATAACCGCCCATTAGAGCAGCATTTGTAACCAATCCGCTTTTGCTCATGCCATTTTACTTTCCTCAATCTAGCCGCATGCCCTACTTAATTCCACGTCTCGGTTTTGTAGCGTAGTCGCCCTGCGAATATTGAACTGAGCGCCTTGCCACAGGCGTTACATGGTTAGCTCTACGATCTTCAAGTCATTAAGCAGGTCCTCTCTCTCGTTTGCTGTGGCAGGACGCCGTGTCTCGCTGCAAGTCGAGAATCGCTCTGCAAAATAACGACGAGCGAGTGTCACAAAGTCGAGGGGCAAATCTGTCTTTCGTGGTGAGGCCGCACAAATCTGAAAGGAGTGAACCATGCGATCAACTTTGCTTTTCACGATGAATTGGAAGAAGTGGTATCGCGTCTTGCGTTATCACACGGGCTTCGGACTGTTTGATTGTCTGCGCTTTGGTCTATGGCTCGCACGCGGATGAAAGCTACCTCGCACGCCGCAATCACAAACCACGTGAAAGGGAACAGCCATGAATAATCAAGAGGTTCGAGTAGAAGATCCGCGCAGTACCAGTGCCAGCAACACGCAGACGGACGAACAATCGCTTGTCGCGCTCGCAAAATCTGGAAGCTCCGAAGCATTCGGGGAGCTATATGAGCGCTATCACTCCAAATTGTGTCGCTCTGCTTTCCGCATTCTTCACAATCAAGAAGATGCGGAGGACGCAGTTCAGCGGGCTTTTCAACGGGCTTTCACACACCTAAGTGGATTTCGCGAAGATTCGTCCTTTTCTACCTGGGTAACTCGCATCGCCATCAACGAAGCCCTCATGCTCTTACGGCGGCAAAAAATGTTTTCCGCGGAGTTGCAGCCGCAAAGCGATAGCGCAGACGGAACGTGGGATCCAGAGACAGCTGATGAGCGCCCGACACCCGAACAGACTCTTACACAAAATGAGCTCCGGCGTTTCCTAATTCGTGCAATTTCGCACCTTCGCGGGACCTTGCGATCGGTGGTAGTACTTCGTGAATTGCAAGGCCTTACGAGCGCCGAAACTGCTCGAAGGCTCGGTCTGACAGTCTCCGCCGTCAAGGCCCGGACATTCCACGCAAAGCGCCATTTGCGACGATATCTCACGCAAAAGTACAGACTCCATCCGAGCGACGTTCTGGCGAGTATCTGAGGAGTTTCGCGCACAACAAATGAAGCGGGCGGTTCCTTCGTTGCGACCACAAGGAACTAGCCATGAATTCCTGGTGGGAGAAATTGGAATATGAAACAACGTTCGCAAGCTTACGCCACACTCTATCTCAGACTGTCTCTCGGCATCGGCTTTCTTTCTGCTGTAGCTGATCGGATCGGGTTGTGGGGACGCGCAGGTGCACCGTTCGTGGCGTGGGGTAACTTTCAGAATTTTTTGCATTACACAGCGACCCTGAATCCATGGCTCCCCGCGAGATGGATTCCATTGGCCGGCTGGACAGCTACGATCTGCGAAGTAGCTTTTGGAATCGCGCTGATCCTCGGTTTCCGGACCAGACTCGCAGCACTAGCCAGCGGTTTTCTTACACTCGCCTTTGCGTTGGCCATGGTTACTGCGCTCGGGGTCAAGGCGCCGCTGAACTATTCCGTGTTTGTATGCTCTGCGGGGGCCTTCCTGCTGTCAGCCATCGGTGTATACCCGTGGAGCGTGGATCTTCTGCTCTCCTCAAAGGCGGGAACTGCGTCGTGGCTGCTACAAGATGGAGGGCTCCGCAATAAAGAAAAACTCGAAAGGACCGCTTCGGTATCGCCTACAGTCTTGGGCTGGATTCACATATTGCGGGCACACTATCACTGGCCACTGTTCCAAGCGGTTCGATTCGCGTTGTGGCTCGCACGCTAAGTCCGGGACAAACCCGGCGCGGGGTATAAGTACAACATGATGGTCACGAAAGATTTCGGTTCACGTTGTTATCGAGGCTGCCGAGCGATACAATGCTGGAGGCTCCTCTTGTCCTCATTCCTGCCGCTTGCCGCCGCGAGAACCGGCTAATCATTGATTGGAAAATGGGTTTCTGGAGCGGGCGATGGGAATCGAACCCACGTCCGAAGCTTGGGAAGCTTCTATACTGCCATTGTACGACGCCCGCTCTGAGGTTTATTTTACCCCCGAATGGACATTTGTACAGCGCTTCGCTTTATTCTCCAGAAAGCGGGAAGGGTAACGACTACTCCCATCCTTTTCTGGCTGAAAACGCTCGCTCCCAGGATGCACTAGCAACCAAAAAATCGTGCGCTACTCTTTCCCAGACCGAAGCTGAGGCAGACCGCTCCGACATTCAAAGTGTTGTGAGATGGCGACACCGTGCACTGCCACCATTCCGTCTCGACTTTTAACGTTTCACTCGCCGTGGCTTCGCCCTGGTTTTCAAATGATGATTCAACTCCACCGCGGCGCGGATGAGGTTCTTAAGTGCGGCTTCATTGATTTTTTCGCTTTCATGAATGTCAATGGCTCGCCGGATATTTCCTTCGAGGCTCGAATTGAAAAGACGCGCGGGATCCTCCAACACAGCTCCCTTGGCAAACGTAAGTTTGACGTGATTCTTGTACGTCTCTCCCGTACAGACGATCCCATCATGCGAAAAGACGGGAGTTCTCCACTTCCACTCCTCAACGATCTCAGAGTCTGCTTGATGAATGATTCCACGGACTTTGGAGAGTGTCTTGCCACGCCAGTCGCCCAGTTCCTTGATCCGCGCATCAATTAACGCGGAGGCGGATCCCATGGAGTCAACCTTTTTCATGATAACCTCCGCTCTCGCACATGCTTCCGGCTGAGCACGGCGCATTCCGGAAACTTTGCAGGTGAAATTCGCTCTTGAAAACTACTTCATGCGCATACAAAAACAAAGATGGTTCCCGTCCGGATCCGTCACTGCAAATTCGCGGAGTCCCCAGGTCTGATCTACTGGTGCGGTGTGGATTGGAGACTCAGGCCGCGTCGTTGTGTCCAGTCCCCTGGCTCGAAAGGTCTTGTAACGCTCATCTACATCCTCCACAAACACGCGATTGACGGAGCCGAACACACCGTCGCCTGAATGCCGCGAGAGCTGCAGTTCCGCGCCATCCCGCAGCAAATCAATCACTCCGTTAACCAGTTCCTGGTCTTCGTGGCCAGGCCATTTGCGCTCGAAGTCCAGGATTTGCGTATAGAAATGCAATGATCGCGATAAGTCGGCGGACTTGATCACAGGCACAATCTTCACGTCGTCCTCCTGCAGAACGAGGCCAATAGAGTACTCTTATTCGAGCCGTGGAGACGATCTTCGCCCCGCTTGCTGACCGAACGCCTTCAGGGGATTTCTCGCCACACTCTGTGGAATAATCAACTCGCATGGATCACTCAGCTTTGACCGAAGGAGTACTTGGTCCTCACGCAGTAGCGCTTCGGGCGGCACTCTCGCAGCCGTTTCTCCGTTTAAATTTCGTGACTCTCTGGGTGCGCGATCAAGGGCAAAGCCGGCGATTCTTCGAGGAAAAGCTGTGCTTTGAGACCATCTTGGACATGCCGACTCCTGAGGGCGACCGATGGATCATTGTCGCTCCGCCCGCGGCTGGTTGGCTCACGGGAACGGCTAGCGCAGGTCTACCCGGGATCGCCTTGGTTGTACCTCCAGCAGGGTCCTCCGAACTTCAGCGCATCGGTCAAAATACCGGATTCAGCTTTCTCACCGAAGATGTGCGCCGCGTGTTCGAAGAATGGTCGCGACGCGGAGTCCGGTTCCCTCTTCCACCGATGGAACCATTATGGGGAACTGGGCAAGCGAGGTATGCCCTTTTCGAAGATGTGGATGGAAACAAGTTTTCTCTCATCGAGTTTGATGAAGCGACGCGAACTTTGGAAGCAGAACGCCGCGCCCGGGCCGCACGCCTCGAGGCGGAACGTCAATCAGCACACGAACTGGCAATTGCGAAGCAAGTGCAGACTCGCCTCTTTCCCCAAAACCAGCCGCCGATTCAAACGCTTGTCTACGAGGGAGTTTGCTATCCCGCTCGAACCGTCGGGGGAGATTATTACGACTTTCTCGATTTAGGCAGCGGCAGGCTCGGCCTGGTATTAGCCGACATAGCGGGCAAAGGCATTGGAGCCGCGCTGCTCATGGCCAATCTTCAGGCAGTTTTGCGCAGCCATTGCGCAACGGCATGGGAGGAGCCCGAAATATTCTTGCGATCTGTGAATCGGTTGTTGTACGAAAATACTGCCGAAGGAGATTACGCTACCCTCTTCTTCGCTGAGTACGACGACGCTACCCGCAAGTTGCGCTACTCGAACTGCGGTCATCCCCCTTCCCTGCTCTTGCGCGGCGGCGGTGGTGTGGAACGACTGGGGGCGACGTGCACGGTGGTGGGTTTGTTCGATAAATGGGATTGCGTGATGGCAGAGCGGGAACTGTCTGCCGGCGACGTCATCCTGATCTACACCGATGGAGTGACCGAAGCCAGGAATGAGGAGGGAGAAGAATTTGGCGAAGAGCGGTTGCTGGAGTCCGCTCAGCAGCCTGGCAAACAATCCCCGCGGGAGTTGCTCGGAGCAGTTACGGATCGAGTTCGAAAATTCAGTCCCCACGAACAGTCCGATGACATCACTCTGATCGCCGCCAAATGCACCTGAAGTCAGCTCCCCGGTTCTCCTGCGCGCTGTGCGCTGCGCCATTTGACGGCATACGGAAGCACGAACAAATACATGCCGGTGAAAAACTGCAGAGCGAGTGGGACCACTGCCAACAGGCCCAATGCGGCCGTATACTTTTTTTCAACTATCGCAATAATGTTTACGATGACAGCCGCCGTAAATGCCATAGATAACCAGCGGTGCGTCAGACGCATCCATTTATTCCAGTTCACAAGAACCTCCTCTGCTTAATTCGCAATTTGTGGTCTCTTGAGCATTTACTTGAGCACACAAACCAAGTGTGGTTCCGATATTTGCCTTTAACCGAAGAACTTGCCTTCCCATCAAAAAGTTTGCAACTGAGATTCTTTGCCTCGTGCAAGATTTCACTTGTGCGGAGTTCTTTATTTGTCGGCGCGACCCGCAGAAAGCGCGGCGCTAGCAGTGGCCATTAGTGCGGTTTGATTCCAAACTGCTTGGCATACTCCCCGACTAACCGCTGCCAGGCTGCCATCTTCATCGCGTCACCACCGGCAAGCCGGCCGATAGGATGGCCAATGAGAAGGCGATCAAGTACATCGAAGGCGATGTGCCAACCCGCCGCGCCCCACGAAATGAAGCGGCGATCGATATTGGACCACAACGTCAGTCGCGTGCCGACTCCAATGGCTTCGAGTTCCCAGCGATTGTCTCCGTATTCCAAGACCCTCGGAGCTTCCGCTCTCGTAACTTTAGTTTCGAGCGCAGTGGGCGTTCCAACCCAGGTGAGCTTCACAGTTCCGACCGCACCCAGACTCCCATCAACCTCAAACGGCGCCCATTCGCGCAAGTGCGCTGGATCGGTTAGCGCCTCCCAAACTTTTTCCGGGGGATGGCGCAACTCTCGCACCAGGATGAGTGTCCACTTTTCTCCTTCCTTCTTCCCTACTTGCGCACCATAGGCCGGGCCCGGGGTGTACAGTTCTTGCTCGCCCATTTTCCGCTCCTTCTCTCAAGCCGATTCTTAAGCAAAGCCCGCCGGTCGGCTGGCATTCGTGGCTTTGCGCTACCAACGGGCCAACTGAGTGAGTTGAATGCGGTTCCCGCAGGTGTCATCCAGCATCGTAATCGTTGCGCCCGTTACATCGGTGGGCGGCATCGTGAACTCTGCTCCGCGGGCCTTGATTCGCTCATAATCGGCCTTAACGTCGTCAGTGTAAAACATAGCTGCCGGCTGGCCTTGCTGAAATAGTGCCTGCTGATACGCTTTGGCGGCAGGATTGTTGTTCAGCGCCAATTGCAGTTGCGTCCCTTCCGGCTCTTCCGGCGAACCCACCGTCAGCCAGCGAAATGGGCCCTGGCTGAAATCGGCTTTCTTGGCGAAACCCAGCACTTCTGTATAAAAGCGCAGGGCCTTCTCCTGATTGTCCACGTACACGCTGGTCAGCTTGATTTTCATTTTCGTTCTCCTTTTTTTGGTTCGCGGTTTTCGCCGCGCCGTTCTTCTTTGGCCTTACTTTTCGTCAGTTTTGCGTCATCCATGCGGTCAAGATAGCGTTCGAGAGCATCCACGTGAGCGGACCAAAACCTCCGAAACTGAGCCAGCCAGGCGTCCATTTCTTGAAATGGTCCAGGTTTCAGACGGTAAAGACGGCGTTGTGCGTCCACGGTAAACTCCACGAAGCCGGCCTCGCGCAGCACCCTAAGATGTTTTGAGACGGCCGGCTGCGGAATCCGAAGACGGCGCTCAATCTCTCCCACCGACTGTTGCGACGAAACCAGCAGGCTCAAGATCGCGCGGCGGTTCGGCTCTGCAATGATGTCGAATACAGACTGCATGCCATTAATATGCTCCTACACGTATATACGTGTCAAGGAATATTTAGGGGCACACGCGCCTTGCGAAAACCAAAAGCTGCCGCAAGCCTTGGTGTGGCGCTACGCTTCGCGCCGCATGGCGCCCGCGAGCAGCAGAACGGTGCCACAAAACATCAGCGTATCAAACACGTAGTTAAGCCCATTGTCGAGGCTGGCGCGCTCCACGACGCCGATCGGCACGTAGACGACCAGCACTACGAACAGCACGGTCAATCCCAGCCACGTGGCCGCCGCGCGGGTTTTCTTCCCGACCACCAGCAGGATTCCCCCGATCAAGTAAACGACGGCCGCCAGGTAGGTCCAGATGGCGTGCCCGAAAACGTACTGGGGAGTCAGCGGTTCCAGGGGCACGCCGGCAACGTGATCGCCATGCATGAACTGCTCGAGGCTGTAAAACAGCACGGGGATGCCAACGAAGTATCGCGCCACCGTCGCCAGAACGTGCGTGCCGCGCTCGCGCCACTCATCCGTGAGGCTGGCGGCCAGCGCTAAAGGGCCGCCGCAGAAGGCTAGTTCCCGACACAGTAGCGCCAGCCGAATGCGGCTTTGCGGATGGTGGAGATAACCTGGGGCGTCCATCAGCAGCACGACGAGGAAAAACGTCAGGGCCAGCAGGCTCGCCGAGAGGCGCACCTGAATTTTGGTCACCAGGCTCAGCGCGGCGGCGATAAAGCAAGTGCCCACGAAGTACGCCCA